>NZ_QHKO01000001.1:0-600000 GCF_003260125.1 Lujinxingia litoralis | reverse complement strand
TTTGAGTTGAGCCCGGCGAGCGTGCTCCTGGAGGACGGTGATCTGCTGGTCATCGCCAAGCCGGCCGGGCTCCCCAGCCAGGGGACCCGCGATCCGGGCCGCGACCACGCGGTGGAGGTGGCGCGGCGCTATCTGCTGGCGAAGGGCAAGAAGAAGCCATACGTGGCGATTCATCACCGTCTGGATGTGGGAACCTCCGGGGTGCTGGCGTTGGTCACGGCCCGGCGTTCCAACAAGGGGATGGCGCGGGCGTTTCGGGAGCACCTGGCTCAGAAGACCTACGTGGCCATTGCCCGGGCGCTGCGTCCGGAGCTGGAGCGGGAGGTCGGCGAGAGCTGGGAGGTCAAGAATCACCTGGGCAAGGTCGGGGATCGCCGCCAGGGAGAGGTTCGCGCCGGGGGCGACTTCGCGCATACCAGCTTTGTGGTGCGGGAGCGCTGGGGATCGCTCCATCTGATCGAAGCGCGTCCGGTCACCGGGCGGATGCACCAGATTCGCGCGCATCTGGCCGAGGGAGGCCTGCCGATTGTGGGGGATAAGGACTACGGCGGCGTGCGGCGAGTGGGAGGAGAGCGTTTTACGCGGGTGATGCTGCATGCCGAGCGTCTGGAGCTTCCGCATCCGCACTCCGGTGATCTGGTGGAGGTGCGCTGCGACTGGCCAGCCGACTTCGACCAGGCGCGCCGCGCGTTCACCGAGGAGCAGGGGTAAGCGGGCGCGCCCGGGGGGGACTCCGGAGCTTTAGGATTCGCCGTCGCCGAGCGCCGCCCGGAGCTCGGCGATGGCGTCGGTCGGGAGGTTCAGGGCGTCGCCTTTGCTGACGTAGTCTTCGAGGAACATGCGGGTCTGCGCGCCGACTTTGGTGAAGTGCACCTTGAGGTACATCTCGAGATCAAAGGGCGTCATCCGCGGGGCAAAGCGTGAGATAAGCCCCAGGGAGCGTGGCCCGATCATCCTCAGAGTAAGGGGAGCGCGGGTGTTCAGGGTCTGCTCCAGGACCCCGCGGACCTGCTCGATGGTGCGCGCGAGTTCGGGGAGCTTTTCGGCGCGGAGACGAGCCATCTCCCAGTCGACGGTTTCCAGGTGGGCGACCACGGGCATGAGTACACCGCTGCCGAAGGCGGCCTGCGCAGCCAGGCCGCTGACCCGACGGGCGGGCATCTGCCCCTGGCGCAGCGCCTGGAGGATGGGCTCGGTGCGCTCTTTAGAGCCCTCGAAAAGTGCCGGGGTCAGCGGTGGAATCCAGTAGGCGGTTCCCGGTTCGGAGGCGGATTCTCCGGGCATCGGGGCCGGGTAGCTGACCGAGGTGATCAACCCGCGCACGATCTGCTCCTCGGGCAGGTACGCGGCGATTTTTTGAAAATCGTCGAGCCCGGGCGTGAGCGTCACCAACGTGGCTGAGCCCAGGTGCTCGCAGAGAGTCGGAAGCCAGGGGCCGTTGAGTCCGGTGGAGGGGATGCAGAGGATGGCCGCGTCGAAGTGTCCGGCGGGCACGTCGGAGGCTTCGGTCCAGACCCCGTCGGGCGTAAACAACTCGCCGTGCTCTAAGCCGCGGCGGCGTTCGTAGACTCGAAAGCCGCCGCGGGCCTCCTCGGCGTAGCGCGGGCGTACCAGCACGTGCACCTCGGTGCCCGAGCGCGCCAGGTGGGCGCCGTAGAGTTGTCCAACCGAACCCGCTCCAACCAGTAGTACGCGCATCAGGAGAGCTCCCTTGGTCGAGAAAATGTCATGTAGAAGGTAGGGCCGAACTCAAGAGAGGAACATACGTCAGGGAAGTTGAGTCGGCAGAGCGGGCTAAGGCTAGCCTGCGCGGGCGGGAATGGGCAACGCGGCGGCCCAAGAAAAAGGCCCTCCCCCAAAGAGGGGAGGGCGGTGGCCGGTGGGACTCCAACGTTCGAGCCGCCACGGGGCGGCGTGCTGGCGAGGGAGCTTAGCTCTCGGCTCCGAGCGCCTCGGCAACCTCATCGGAGAGCTCGAGGTTGTGGTAAACGTTCTCCACGTCATCGTCCTCTTCCAGCAGGTCGATGAGCTTCATGTTGCTGCGTGCGGTGGCGAGGTCCGGTGAGAGGTCGGTTTCGGCGACCTTGGTGATTTCGTCGCTGATGAACTCGGTGTAGCCCGCGGCGTTGAGGGCGTCGCGCAGGGGCATGAACTCCTCGGGGCCGCTGGTGATCGTGATCACACCGTCTTCGACCTCGAAGTCTTCGGCACCGTTTTCCAGCGCGACCTCCATGAGGCTGTCGGTGTTCTCCACCTGATCCTGCTCCAGGGTGATGACGCCCGTGTCGTGGAACATCCAGGCCACACACCCGTTTTCGCCGAGGTTACCGCCCATTTTGCTGAAGAAATGGCGGATGTTGGCGACGGTGCGGTTTTTGTTGTCGGTGGAGCCTTCGAGCATGAAGGCCACGCCACCGGGGCCGTAGCCCTCGTAGGTGAAGTCGGTGTAGGTCACGCCTTCGAGCTGGCCGGTTGCTTTGAGGATGGCGCGCTCGATGTTGTCATTGGGCATGTTGGCCGCTTTGGCCTTCTGGACCCACAGGCGAAGCTCGTGGTTGGTGTCCTCATCGCCACCCCCGCGACGTGCGGCCGACGAGATTTTTTTGCTCAGTCTGCTGAAGACCTTGCCGCGTTTGCTGTCCTGGGCGGCCTTTTTGTGCTTGATGTTGGCCCATTTACTATGTCCAGCCATGGATGCTCCTTGAATGCTATGGAGTTCTGGGGGCGGTGCCGAAGCGGCGGGACTATAGCACCGCCCCCCGGGGCGCTAAAAGTGGCGAGTGGAACGCACTCGGAACCAGCCGGTGATGCTCAGGCGCTCGGTGTGCGCGGGCAAAACCTCGTGGTAGAAGCGCGAGCTTAAGAAGGTGACCAGCGTGCCACCGCGGGGCTCCAGGTCGATGTAGGGCTCCCTGTTGGAGCCGTCAAGATAGAGGCGCAGTTCACCGCCATCGCCGCTTTGCCAGTCGGGATTGAGGTAGAGAATTGTGGTGAGCTGGCGTTCGGCGGCATTGGCGAAGACGTCGATATGGCGGCGATAGAAGGTGCCGGGCGGGTAGAGCGCCAGATGTCCCTCCCAGTCGACCAGCCCCATCATGGTGGCGCGATTGATACGCCCGCGGAGTTCGTCGAGAGCCCGCCAGTAGCGATGCTGAGCCGTGCTGAGCGCGTCGGTGTCGAGCCAGAGAATGCGATCGCTGCGCACCTGGGGGCAGCGCTGACGGTTGGCACCGCTGCCGATACGCGCGAATTCAAACGCTCCATCCTCCCACATGTGACGAGCTTCACTGGCCAGGGCCTCGACCGCCGGGGGCGGCAGAAAGTTGGGCACGCAGGCGTACCCGCGCTCGATGATGGCGTCTTCGACACCGTCAATGGAGGTCGGCGGCAGGGGCAGGTGAGCAGCGCTTCGCATGATGAACTCGGCAGAAAAGGGGGAGCCGGGAGGATGAAGGGGTCAAGCGGGATGGGCCTCGTAGGGTTGGAAAAATTTGGAAAAAAAACGGGAGGGCGAAAATTATGCACGTAGCGGCGATGAGTCAATGAAAACGAGAGGATAGGTGTGTTTTTTTTGGGCGGTGACCTCCGCGGTGACGACCGGCGGATTGTCGCTGCGGCCGCTGTTGTTTCGGAGACGGCTCGTCGGTGAACTAGGTATGTCTCCGGGGGCCGGGCGCCGATGGGGCCGGGGCGGTGCCCCCGGAGAAAGGTCAATTTCAGGAGTCGTTTATGAGTCACCCCTCAGAAAAAGCGCTGCTGGTTGGCGTGAGTGCCAACTGGCTGCACGCGGACCCGGCGCGCACGGTCTACAACGGTCGCACGCTGCTCTACATGGAGCAGTCGATGGGCGAGTGGTTGCTGGACGCTGGAGCGATTCCGGTGATGCTACCGGCGGCTCGGCCGGGTCGCAAGGTGGCGGTGAGCGCCGCGCAGATGGTCAGGTCATTCGATGCGCTGATCATCGCCGGCGGAGCCGATGTCTGGCCGGGAAGCTATGGTCAGAACGCGCTGCGCCCGGAGTGGTCCGGCGACCGCGCCCGGGACCGGGTTGAGCGCGCGTTGATCGAAGCGGCCATCGAGCATGATCGACCGCTGCTCGGGATCTGTCGGGGCCACCAGATGCTCAACGTGGCGCTGGGAGGGACGCTTTTTCAGGACATTGCTACCCAGGTGGAGGGCGCCCGGGAACATCGCAGCGCCGAGCGTTATCACCGTCTGATTCACCCGGTGCGCCTTGAAGAGGGAGGCTGGTTGCACCGCCTCTACGGCCGCCAGGAGGCGCTGATCAACAGCGTGCACCATCAGGCGATTCAAGAGCTTGCGCCTGCGCTTCGGGTGAGCGCGCGTTGTCCGGAGGATGGCATTATCGAAGGCGTGAGCTACCAAGATCCCTCCCGCTGGGTGGTCGGGGTACAATGGCACCCGGAGTTTCAAGAGCGTTCTCAGAGCGACTTGTTGGCGACCGGTCCTCTGCGGGAGGACTTCCTGGACGCGGCCCGTCAGCGCCGGAGCGCACGCGAAGGCTGAAGAGGCGTCGGCGACGGTTGGGCTGTTACGCCAGTTGTGTTACGTTGCGCAACATCTGCGCGGGGGGGGCTAAACTTGCCATCCGAGATGTGGTGGCCACGAGGTCTGTTTTGGAAAATCCCTATAAGTTTAATATCTTAGAGCCGCTTGCGGAGTTCGGTGGCCCGGACGATCGGCGTCTGCATATCGTGCTTCACGAGCCGGAGATTCCGGGGAATACCGGGAACATTGGCCGGCTGTGTGCCGGGACCAATGTGTGGTTGCACCTGGTGAAGCCCCTGGGGTTTGATCTCGACGATCGTTACCTGAAGCGGGCCGGGCTCGATTACTGGCCGCACGTGCGAATCTCGCTTCACGAGAATTTTGAGGCGATCGAGGCGATCTTCCCGCGCGAGCGCCTGCACTTTTTTACCAAGAAGACCACACGTGCCTATGACCAGGCCAACTGGACGCCCGGGAGTGTGTTGGTTTTCGGCAAGGAAACCAAGGGTTTGCCGCCGGATGTTCGAGAGCGCTACGAGGACCGATGCTTCCGTATCCCGACCACGGATAAGGTTCGAAGCTTGAACCTGTCGAACGCCTGCGCGATTGTGCTTTATGACGCAATGCGTCAACTGGACTGGGACCCCCTGCAGGGGTGAAGCGTTCGCGGCGGAATCGGACGTAGATGAGGCGACGTGAGCGAGTCGTTTGGAAAATACCAGCTGATCGACCGGATCGCGGTGGGAGGGATGGCCGAGGTCTATCTGGCGCGCAGCGTGGGCGCCGAGGGTGTCGAGAAGACGCTGGTCATCAAGAAGATTCTGCCCGAGCTCGCCAGCGACGCGCGTTTTGTCGAGATGTTCATCGCCGAGGCCAAGATCGCGATGGGGCTCAACCACCCCAACGTGGTGCAGATCTACGACTTCGGGAAGGTAGGCCAGGATTATTACCTGGCGATGGAGCACGTTGACGGCGTGGATCTGGGGCGCCTGCTACGGGCTGGCCAGCGCGCCACGCGGGCGCTCCCGCTGGGGGATGCCCTCTTTGTGGCCATTGAGATCGCCCGGGCCCTGGATTACGCGCATCGGCGCACCAACGGCTTTGGTCAGAGCCTGGAGATCGTGCACCGGGATGTGAGTCCCCAGAATGTGCTGATCTCGAGAGAAGGGGCGGTCAAACTCCTTGATTTCGGCATCGCCCGAGCGACCAGCGTGCATGAGGATCGGCCCGGCCTGGTCACCGGGAAATATCGCTACATGAGTCCGGAGCAGGCCCACGGTGAGCCGGTCGACCAGCGCAGCGACGTCTTCAGTCTGGGCGTGGTGATGTTCGAACTCTTCTGTGGCCGACCGCTTTTTCGGGCGCAGAGTACCGATGATGTGCTCAGTCTGGTGAAAAACGCCGTGGTGCCGGATATCCATCTGCTGGCCCCGGCGCTCCCCTCGGAGTTGGAGCACCTGCTGTACAAGACGCTCTCGGTGCGCCGTGATGAGCGCCCCGAGAGCACGCGTGAGTTGCAGCGGGCGATGACCCGGGTGCTCTACGGTCTCGACGAGATTCACGATGAGGTGACGCTTGCGCAGCATCTTCGGGACGTTTCGTCCGGGCTTGTGGAGCGCGAGGCCGACGCCCGGGCGCCCCGGGTCGGGCTGGAGGAGTCTTCGTCGACGGTGGTAGGGCGCACCCGGGTGGCTCGGGCCGGGGCGTCTCACCATGCCCGGGAGGCTTCGGGGGACCTGCAGACGACGCCGGCGCTGGCGCGCAGCCGCAAGGAGGTCGTCACCATCGCCGGTCGCCTGGAGGGGCTCGGTGAGCTTCAACGCAAGCTCAGCGCCGAGCGCTGGCAACATCTGGTCGCCGAGATGACGCGCATTCTCGATGCGATCGCCTTTAAGAATGAGGGCGCTCTCCACCGGGTCGATGCGCGGGGCTTTGTCATTGTGCTCGGGGTGCCGGTCTCCAGCGATAACGACGCGGTTCGTGCGGCCCGGGTGGCTCATGACCTGCATGAGGCGGTGGTGGGCATGAACTTCAGCCTGGATGTGCCGCTGCATGTTTGTCTGGGAATCGCCACCTCCGAGGTGGTGATCGAGCACCACACCGGCGGACTGCATCGAGGCTACCGGTGGCATTTCCTGGAGCGGGGGGCGGCCCCGGCCGAGGCCCTGGCTAAGATGGCGCTGGCTCGCGAGACGGTGATCGGCTCTCAGGTGCATCAGCGGGTGCGGCGAGAGTTTCATTGCGAAGCCATCCGCCCGGTGGTCGGAGGGGATTACTCGCCGGAGAGCAGCGAGGGGGCCAAGGCCTTCCGGCTTAAGGGGCCTAAGAGCGCGCGGGACCGCATTCGGGAGCTGCGGCGGGCGGCGAGTACGTTTTATGGCCGCGATGTGGAGCGCCGCGTGCTCCGTCAGGCGTATCGTCGCGTGGCCATGGATCGGGTCGCCGGTGCGGTCATTTTGATGGGGCCGGCCGGCGTCGGAAAGTCGACCCTGATGGAGGACTTTTTGAGTGGGTTGGCGGCCACCGGCCAGGTCCGGGTACTCCGGGCGGTGGCGTCGCCGGATGTACGCGACTTGCCCCTGGGCAGCGCGGCGGCCTTTTTTGCCGAAGCGCTGCAGCTGGGGCCTCGTCATGATCTTCGCCAGCTGGCCACACGCCTGGAGCAGGTCATCGCCACGATGTTCGCCGACGAGGAGCCCGAGGAGCGCGAGCTGATCTTCGACTCCATGGCGGCGATCTTCGGCGTGCCGGTGGCCGACCGGGCCTTTGTGCGCCTGGAGCGTGAGGAACGCGAACGCCGCACCTTCCTGAGCCTGGGCAAAGTGGTCACGGCCTTTGCGTCCGCCGGTCCGGTGGTGGTGGCCATCGATGATATGCACCACGTCGATCCGGTGATGTTGGAGTTCACCGCGCGCTACTTTGCGAGCGAGCAGTCTGTACCGGTGCTGATGGTGGGTACCGCGCGAGATGCCGGTCCGCATACCGAGGTGCGGGCCTGGAAGCACCTGCTGGAGAGCCGGTTTGTGGCCCGGGAGAGCGTCGGGGAGCTGCGTGGCGGACAGGCCGAGCGTCTGGTGCGCGATCTGCTACGGCTGGAGCCCGGGGAGGGCGATGAGCTGGTGGCCCGGGTGCTGCACCAGACCGGTGGAAATCCGCTCTACATTCACGAGGTCGTTGAGGCGCTCGGAGAGCGGAAGGTTGAGCTGCCGGCGTCGCTCGGAGGCGACGAAGACTGGTTGCCGGCCAGCGTGGAAGGGATCATCGCCGCGAACCTCGATCGCCTGGAGCTGGAGGCGCGCGCGGTGCTTCTGCGGTTGGCACTGCTGGGAACCTCCTTTAGCGCGGCCCGGGCGCAGAGCCTGCTGGGGCAGCCCTGTGAGGGGGCACTGGATGCGCTGGTTGAAGCCGGGTTTTTGCGCCGGTTGGGGCCCGGGACAGAAGGGCGATTCGGGTTCTGTAATGCGCTGACCCGCGAGGTGGCGGCGCGCTGCCTGCTTCCGGAGGAGGCAGCGGAGCTTCATGCGAAGATTGCCGCCGATCTTATCGCCCACCGCGGTCAGGGGGCGGCACATAGCTGTGCGAGAATCGCGCGCCACCTGGAGGCGGCCGGCGACCTGGAGCGGGCGCGTAGCTACTACGTCAGTGCCGCCCGGGAGGCCGCGCGTCTTGTCGGGGCCGAGGTCTGTGTGCGGCTCTGCGACCGGGTGCTGGAACTTGCGCCGGTTCCCGACGAGGAACGTCTCAGCGTGCTGCTGCTCAAGGAGGAGGCCTCTCAGGAGCTCGGCGATGAGCAGGGGGCCCGCAGCGCGCTGGCGGGGCTTAGGCGTTTCATTGAGGAGTGCCCGGACTGTGAGTTCCGCGTGGACGTGTGGCTTCGCCATGCACGCTATGATTTTCAGCAGGGCGATTTCCGGTCGGCGCGCGAGCATCTGGAGCGCGCTGAAAACGACGCTGTCGACCTTGAAGATGCCATCAGTCTGGCTCAGGTTGCGCGTCTGCGCGCGGTGATCGAACTCTCGGAAGGGCGCCGGGAGGGAGCGCTGGCGGTGGTCGAGAAGGGACTGCTGACCTTGGACCAGGCTCCGACCACCGGCGCCAGTGGCCGACGCGCTGGCGAGACGGCGGTTCAACTGCACAACGTCCGCGGTGTGGTGTTGCGGCAGACCGGGCGCCATCGCGAGGCGCTGATTGCCTATGAGCGTGCGCTGAGCCGGGCTCGTCAGCTGGAATTGCCCCGGCAGGAACGCCAGATTCTGATGAATTCCGGCCTGGCACTGGCCTATGTGGGGCGCTTTACCGAGGCGTTGGAGCGTTATGAGCACGCGCTGGTGATGTGTCGGCGCCTGGGGCATCGGCGCGACGAGGCGCTGCTGCTGGTCAACATCGGTCATGTCTCCTATTTGCTGGGTCAGACGCCCCGGGCGATTGCGGAGATTCAGCGCGCGCTGCATCTGGCGCGACGCACCAGCACCACGGCGACGGAGGCCGACGGACAGGTCTCATTGGGGTTGTGTTTCCTGGAGCTGGGCCGTCTTCAGGAGGCGGAGCAGGCGCTTCACGAAGGACTTCGTCTGGCGGATTCGATTCCTCATGCCTATCTGGCCGTGTGCGCGACCCTGGCGCTGGCTCAGGTAAAGCTGGCCGGAGAGGAAGCGGCCGACGCGGCGATTGCGTTGGTGCAGGCCGAAGATGCGCGGGAGCGTTCGGAGCAGGCCGACATGCGCTGGGGGCGCGCGTTTGCGCTGAGTTTGATGGCGCGCGCGTACCTGGCGATGGGAGCGCCCCTGGAGGCGCTGGCGCGCTCCCGGCAGGCGCTGGCCTTGCTCGATGCGATTGAGATCTACGGCGAAGACGAAGTGAATGTCTACCACGCGCGCATCGTGGCCGCCTGTGGGGACCAGGCCCCGGAGAGCGAAGGGCGCGAGGCGCTGCAGCGAGCCCGGGCGGTGCTGGATGAGCGGGCCGCTGGCATCGCCGATCCAGCGCTGCGAGAGGCCTACCTGGCCCGTCCGCTCAGTCAGATGATTCTCCTGGCGAGCACCGAGGGATAGCTCCCCAGGCCGGTCGACTACGGCCGGTGGTCAGCGCCAGTCGCCGCCGGCGCGCAGGCTCTGGAGCGCCTGTGCGAAATCTTCGGGATACTCCGCCTCGCAGAAGACGCGGTGGCCGTCGGGATGCTCAAATCCGAGGGTGCGGGCGTGCAGCGCCTGGCGATCGATTAATCGGCATTGCCCGGTGCGTTTGCCGCCGTAGAGCGCGTCGCCCAGAAGCGGGCAGCCGGCATCACAGAAGTGCATGCGAATTTGATGGGTGCGTCCGGTTTCCAGACGGCATTCCACCAGTACCGCGCCGCTGACAAAGCGTTCCATGACCTTGTAGTGGGTGACGGCCCGGCGGCCTTTGGTGACCCGACCGGTAAAGCGCATGCGATGATTGGGGTCGCGTCCGTGCAACGTGTCAAAGGTGCCCTGGTCGGGGAGTCCCGGGCCGAAGACAAGGGCGTGATACACGCGCTCAATGCTGTGTTCGCGAAATTGATCCGCCAGGTGATGGTGGGCCCGGTCGGTCTTGGTGACCGCCAGCGCCCCGGAGGTATCTTTGTCGATGCGATGCACGATTCCCGGGCGCAACTCCCCGCCGATGGTCGGGAGCTCTTCGAAGTGGTGCATCAGCGCGTTGACCAGGGTGCGATCGGGATGTCCGATCGAGGGGTGAACGACCATGCCCACGGGTTTATCAACCACGGCCAGCTGATCGTCCTCATAGAGGAGGGTCAGGGCGATGGCCTGAGCTTCAATGGTCGGTTCGGTGGGAGGGGTGTGCGCCCAGACGATGCGATCGTCATCGCGCAGCTTATAGCCGGCCTTGACCTGTTGGCCGTTAACCCGGACCTCGCCGCGATCCAGGAACTTTCGCACCTGGGAGCGCGTCATCGGCGGATCGTCTTGCTCGGCGAGGTAGACGTCCAGGCGTTCGCCGGCGTCTTCAGGTTCGATCTGAAAGATAAACTCGGTGGCGCTCAAACCAGCAGACCGCAGGGAAAGAGAGGCGTTACCAGATGGAGCTTTCAATATGGCCGCAGTTGGCGAACACAATATCGATGAAAGCTTTTTCCAGGATGTTGGTGTTTTCCAACATGTCTTCATCGACGTACTGACGCATGTGCGTGAGCGCCTCGCGCCAGATTCCGTCGATTTCGTCGAAGAGGTTGTCGTTCTTAATGCCCGCTTCGATCCGTTTCTGGATGTCCGGGTAGATCGTCAGGTCGGAAGCGATGACACGGGCGCGCTGAGCGGCCTTTTTCGGGTCGGTGATCTTGGACATACGCTCCTCCTGTGGGGGAGTGGTCGGGGTGGAACATCGGGAGTCGGCAGAGGCAGCGAGCCCCTCTGATATCGGGCGGACCTTATCACGACTCGTCGAGGAAGCGGAAGTATTCTTCGATCAGCGGTTGGGCCGGCACATCGAAGACCCGGGCGACCTCTCGCAGGTAGCCACGCAGGTAGACTTGTCGGGGGAGGACATTGAGATCGACGGTCTCGATGGCGGCCAGATATTTTACACCGATGTGCGTGCGGGAGCTCAACTCCTGGAGGCTCAGCCCGTGACGTCGGCGCAGCGCGGCAATGGCATCGCCGGGAGACTTCCCGGGCGGGCGTTCGCTGGCGGGCTCCGGGCTCGTCTCGGCCGGCGGGGGAGTCTTTTCGGGGCGTTCGGGGGCTGCCGGGGGGGTAAATGCCGGCTGGCGAGGGGGCTCCGGCGGGGGCTCTTCCTGCCGCGTGGGGGTGGGGAAGGGCTGACGTTCCCGCTCGTAGTTGCGTACGGCCTCGTCGACCTCGGCCCGGGAGAAATTCTCACTGGGCATGGTCAAGACGTGGCGGTAGAGGCCCTCGAGCTCTTCGGCGATCTCCATGCGGAGGGTGGGGTCGGTGAACACCAGGCTGATCGAGGCTTCCCGGCGGTAGCCCTCCCAGAGGCGTCGGCAGTACTGGCGGACCTCGTTGCGGCTGAGCTCGGGGTTGAGTCCCATGATCAGCGCCGGGTGGGCATCGCCGCGGGTGGGTACCGGGCGCGGGTAGCGCAGGTCGACCAGGTTAATGTCGCGGATGTGGCGCGAGAGCAGCTCGATGTCGTTGCTCAAGCCGTCTTCATTACGGGAGGAGCCGGTGCCGGTGGTGCGACGATTATAAAACCAGCGTCGGTCGGCGTAGTCGATGCTCGCCAGGACCCGCGGAAAGACTTGCAACTCGCGGTGGAGGGCGTGGCTTAAGACAAAGCCCAGATCGTGTTCGGCGCCCTCGCGCACCATGTTCACGACCATGTAGACCTCGAGCATCTTGGCGGTCTCATCGATGATCGCGCGCGATTGAGCCGAGGGCGCGTCGTAGCGCAGTGAGCGGGTGTTAAGCCACAGGGGCTGCTTGTAGAGGACTTCGATAAGTTCTTCTTCAAAGTCGCCGGCGTCGGGATGGTAGCCGATGGCGCTGAAGAGCGAGGCTCTCAAAAATTGCGTCAGCGTGCGGATCGAGGCCGGGTCGGGAGTGCCCACCAGAATCGGCGTATCCGCCAGGGTAAAGAGTCCCACATCAAAGGGAGAGAGGCTCGGGGGGAGGTCGATGAGCACGTAGTCAAAGTCGAGCTGGTGAAGCTGCGCAATGATCTCTTCGGGGCGCACCCGCGCACGGGTAAACGGGTAGCGTCGCGCTGAGGCCAGGGAGGCCAGAAAGACATTGGCGTAGGTGGTGCTGACGATGAAGTCGGCGATATGTGCGCCTTCCTCGCCCAGGCAGGGAGGACCGTCGTCGCTTAAGTCGAACGTGGGTTCATTGGCCCCGAGCAGGATATTGAGCGTGGGGGTGTGCCAGGAGGCGTCGATGCAGAGCACACGGCCCTGGTAGCGGGTCAGGGCGCGGGCAATATCGGCACAGAGGGTACTCTTGCCGGTGCCTCCTTTGCCTCCACCAAAGGTGATGACTCGGGGGCGATTGGGGTTCAGTGGGGGCGCGATCTGATTCAATGGTGCAGTCTCGTGGAACGAGGGGGTCATGGGCCTGCCAGCCCACCGTGAGCGCGCTATCTTGGTCGACCGATCGTGACTTGGCAAGGGGGCGGGCGCGGGTTAGGTTAGGGGCGCTTCTCGGCCCTAATTTCTTTGCCCGCGGCGACTTCCCAGGAGTTCTGCCGGGGGGCGTTTCCGAGAAGCCCTGTACCCGAGACTTGTTATCCGATAAACGCCCGCGCCGACCCTATCGAGCCGAAGGTGAACACGTGCCCAAGCTGATCTATCAGGACCCCGAAATCGGGACCGAGGTCATCGTTGAGATTACCCCGGAGGTCCCCGAAGTTACCATCGGGCGAAACCCCGGTAATATCATTCGCATCAACAACCCCTCGGTGAGCCGGCGGCATACCAAGTTTGTCTACGAGGCGGGACGTTGCACGCTCTACGATCTTAACAGTTCCAACGGAACGTATGTCAACGGCATGCGTATCCAGAGCCAGGTCCTGGAGCATGGCGACCTGGTCCGGGTGGGGGAGTTCCCGCTGGAGTATGCCGATGAGCAGGCTGCCCTGAACCACCAGGCGGAAAGTCCGGGGATTGCCTCCATGGCCAGTGCTACGGCGATGGGCATGGGCTTTGGGATGGATGAGTTCGGTCAGGAAGAGATCGAGCTCGACGCCTCCTCGCTGATCGAAGAGTCGATTGACGACCAGCCGATGATGCTCGGGGAAGACGAGATTCACGAGGTGCTCGACCCTGATGAGCTTTATCCGGCATTGGAGCCCGAGTCCTTCGGGGACGATACGGTGGATGGTGGTGCCGAGATCGCCGCTAGCCTGGCCGCCCTGCGAGCGGCCTCGCGCGAAGGTCAGGTGGAGGTCGATCATACCCAGCGGGCCGACGGTCACGCCCTGAACCTTCAGAGCTGGGAGCGAGAGTACAGCGGCAGCGAATTCGAGCAGCTGGCCGCGGATACAGGGGCTTCGGTGGCGTCGCCGAGCCAGGTGTCGGAGGCGTTGAACGCTGCCGAGGAACGACCTTTTGGTGGGGGCGGTGGCGGACATGATGGTGAGCGGGAGGCGGAGCTGCAGGCCTTGCGCAGCGAGGTCGCCTCGTTGCGCCAGATGCTCGATGCGGGCGTCGCCGACTCCACCGACATGCAGATTGAGCGGATGCGTGGCGAGCGCGATCGTCTCACCGAGGAGCGCCGCAATCTGGTGCGCCAGCTCAAGGAGACCCGCCAGGCGCTGGATGAGGCGCCGACCGCACAGACGGTCCAGGCGCTTGAAGAAGCGCTCGGCCTGGCGCAGGAGCAGGCCGCGCTGGCACAGGCACAGGTGCAGGCGCTCACCCGGGAGTCCGAGAGTCGCGCACAACAGCTCGAAGAGGCCGGGGAGCGCGAGCAGTCGCTTCACGGACAGATTCAAGGGCTGCACGAAGAGCTGGAGGCGCATCGCCAGTCTCAGGCGTTGGTCGACTCGGAGCGTGCCGATTTGGGGAGCCAGGTCAGCGAGCTGCAGTCGGAGATGCAGAGCTACGAAGATCGCTACCATCAGGCGCTGTTGCGCATTGATGATGTGACCGAGGAACTCAGCGCGAGCTTGAAGCGCGTCGAAGCGCTGGAAGAGGCCGCCGAGATTGCTCAGGCGGAGCGCGATTCGCTGGAGTCGGAGCTCGCCAATCGCCTGCATGACCTGGAGGTGCGTGATGAGCGCATTGTCGCGCTGACCGCTTCGCTGGAAGCTGAGCAGCAACACGGCCAGCAGCTCAGTGAAAAGATCGCCGCGCTCGAAGAGGAACTGAGTCGGCGTCCGCCGGAAGACGAGGCCAACGAGCTGGTGGCACGTGCCACCACGCTGGATGCTGATTTGCGGGCGATGACCCAGGCGCGCGATGAGCTTCAGGCCGAGCTTCTGGCGGTGAATGCGGAGCTCGCCACGCAACGCCAGTTGATGGAGGACCTGGAGGCGCGCCACGGTCGAGTCGCCGCCGAGCGCGATCAGCTCACCCGCGAGCGAGACGGTCTCAAGCAGGAGAAAGCCGCCTTTGCCCGCGAGACCGATTACCTGCAGGTCGAACGGCGTAAAATGGGCGATGAGCTCCTGGCGGCAAAAGCTCGCGTCGAGGAGTTGGAGAAAGATCGCAAGAAGAAGCGCAAGATCTTCGAAGAACTCTCCAAAGATTTGCGCGGTCTGGTGGAAGAAAACGACCGTCTGGGAGGAGAGCTGGCCGGCGCCCGTCAGGAGCTGGAGCAGGCCCCCACACACGAGGTGCTCCAGGGGCTGCGTAGCGAGCTTGGGGAGCGTGATGCGCTCATCGAGTCGATTTCCCTGCAGCTTGAGGAGCTGGAGAGCGATGCCTCCAACCTTACCCGGGACCTGGGGCAGATCGCCGAGGAGCGCGATCAACTCGCCGAGCGGGAGACCGAGCTTCGGGAGGAGCTGGAGGCGCTGCAGGCTGCGCTGACCGAAGGAGATGCTGACTCCGGTCAGGCGCTGGAGGCGTTGCGCGATGAGGTGGCCCGGCTCGAGCAGGAGTTGGAGAGGGTCGGCGCCGAACGTGACGCAGCGCAGGCCGAGCGGGTGGACGCTGAATCGGCCGTGGGGCTGGAGGAGTTTGAGGCGCTGCAGGCCGAGCTGACTCAGGTCCAGCAGAGCCTGGCCTCCGCCCAGGCGCAGCGTGATGAGCTTCAGGCCGAGCTCACCGAGCTTCAGCAGGCCCTGGAGGCCCGCGAAGCGGCCTCGGGCGAAGCTCAGGGCGCGCCGGCGAATGAAGAGCTCGCGCGGCTGATGGAGGAGAAGACCACGCTGGAGACCACGCTGGCCGAAATCATCCTGGAGCGCGACCGTCTGGAAGACGAACTGCGCCAGTTGGTCGAGGCTTAAGGTCTGAGGCGCGTGCTCAAACCTCCCACAGGCTGAGCACCGGGCGGTGATCCGAGGCTCGGGGGTGGTCAAGCACCCGGTGGGAGAGCGGGCGCGCGCCCTGGCCGAGGACGAAGTCGATGCGGCGGTCGGGGGCGTCGGCCGGAAAGGTCCATGTGGCCTCCGGCGCGCCGGGATCCAGGCAGAGCGTGCAGATTCCGCTCATCCAGTCGACGGGCTCCGGCTCGTTAAAATCCCCCATGACAAAACGCGCCAGCGGGGCACCCGGGGCGCCACAGGCCGGGGCCTGGCGTAGACTTGCTTCGAGGTGCGCGCCCTGGGCCGGGCGGTCGCTCTCCTTATAGGAAAGGTGCGTGCACCAGACTTCGATCGGGCCGGCGGGGCTCTCGATGCTGGCGCGCGCCAGCCGTCGAGGCTCGTCGTTGTGTTGTGGCAGCGGGTCAATGCTGAGTTCGGCGATGGGCCAGCGGCTCAGCAGGCCCTGGCCATAGCGGGCGGGCTGGCGTCCCGGGATGTCATGGACAATCGCCGGGATGAAGCTGTGGTAGTGCAGACCGGTCAGTTGGCTCAGGCGCCCGGTGGAGTCGCCGGAGGGGCCCATCGACCAGTGGTGGCCCACCTCCTGGAGGGCGACCACGTCGGGCGCGTAGGTCTGAATCACGTCGGCGATGGCTTCCAGTCCCTGCTGAATGCCCAGGCGAATATTGTAGGTCATCAGGCGTAGCGCTTGCGTCATGGTGAGGTCCAGAAATTTGTACCGGGGGGTAAGTGTGTTAGGGCTCGTCGTGTCTGCTGGATAACACAGCCTCACTCGGTGAGGCAGGAGCCTTCGGAGTCGCAGTATGGTGGAGTCGCGCTCGCCAGGAAAGAAGTCGCATGGGGCCTTTCGTTCGGTGCCCAAGACCGGGGTGATTTATGTGATGAGTGAGGCGGCACGCCAGGGCTACCGTCCGGGCGACCCCGGATGGACGAACCTGGGGCAGGGGCAGCCGGAGACCGGCATGCTGGAGCACGCCGCTCCGCGCATCGACAGCGTGTCCATTTCTGAAGACGATCACGAGTATTCACCGGTGACGGGAATCTGGGAACTGCGCGAGGCGGTGGCCAACCACTACAACCGGCGCTACCGTCGCGGGATGGCCAGTCAGTATTCGGCGGAGAATGTTGCCATCAGCGGGGGCGGGCGCACCGCGCTCTCGCGTCTGGCCGCCGCGCTGGGGCCGATTAACCTGGGGCACTTCCTGCCGGACTACACCGCCTATGAGGAACTTCTGGACCTCTTTCGCCTCTTCAACCCCATCCCGATTCTTCTCGACCCGCGGCGCGGCTACGCCTTTGGCGCCGGCGAGCTTGAAGATGAGATTAAGGGGCGAGGCCTCTCGGCGATTCTGCTCTCCAACCCCTGCAATCCGACCGGGAAGCTGGTCGGAGGGGATGAGCTGGGGCAGTGGCTGCGCGTGGCGCGGGAGCTTGAGTGCTCTATGATCTTTGACGAGTTTTACAGTCACTATGTCTGGGGCAAGAGGGTCGAGGAGGCGACGGCGGCGCGATACGTCGAGGATGTGGATCGCGATCCGGCGGTGATCGTGAACGGGCTGACCAAAAGCTGGCGCTACCCCGGCTGGCGCCTCTCCTGGACGGTGGGGCCCAAAAAGGTCATTGAACGAGTCGCCAGCGCCGGGAGTTTTCTCGACGGTGGCGCTGCTCGCCCGCTCCAACGGGCGGCGGTGAAACTGCTTGATGATGGCATCACCGATGCCGAGATTTGCGCGATTCGGCAGCGTTTTTCGGCCAAACGCCAGATGATGATCGAGCGCCTTCGGGCCATGGGGATCAAGCTCGACTTGCCGGCGCAGGGAACGTTTTATGTGTGGGGGAATCTAAGCGATTTGCCGCCCGGGCTTCGCGACGGAATGGACTTCTTCAAGCAAGCCCTCCAACGTCAGGTCATCTGCGTGCCTGGCGAGTTTTTTGACGTGAACCCGGGGCAGCGTCGCGCCAACCGCTATAGCCGTTTCAAAGGCTACGTGCGCTTTAGCTTTGGGCCGCCCCAGGCGGAGCTGGAAGCCGGGTTGGACCGTCTCGAAGCGATGATTGTCAGCGCTCGCGAGTCTGCGCTAACCGGCGCGTAGGTTGGAGACGTCGCCGGCTTAGGTCGCGCGCAGCGGGAGTTCAAAATAGAAGCGTGTACCTTTGCCCGGGGTGCTCTCGACCTGAAGTTGGCCATGATGCTCTTCAATGATCTGTTGGGTCATCGGGAGCCCCAGGCCGGTTCCCCGGGTCTTGGTCGAAAAGAAAGGCTCGAAGAGTCGTTCCCGGGCTTCGAGCTCGATCCCCTGGCCGGCGTCGATAATCTCGACCCGGGCGCGCGCGTTTAGAGGCTGCACCCGCACGTGCACGGTGGAGCCCGTGGGGCTGGCCTCGACGGCGTTCTTGATAAGGTTGAGCAGGGCCTGGCGAATCTGGTTTGCGTCAACGTCGACCTGGACGGCTTCGTGAGGCAGGGTGAGCTCGATGTCGACGCCGTGCTGGCTCCATTCCCATTGATGGAAATCGACCAGGCCCTGCACGATGTCGTCGAGGAACTCCGGTTGAGTCTTGGGGGAGGGAAGCCGCGCGTAGACCAGATACTCCTCGGTGATGTCGCGCAGGCGGTCGACTTCTTCGATGACGGTTTCAAGCAGGGGGGTGATGTCGTCGTCGGCGGCGCCGATGCCGCGCTCCTGCAGAGCGTCGGTGAGCATCTCGACGTTAAGGTTGATGCTGGAGAGGGGGTTTCGCAGCTCGTGGGTGATCAGGCTGGTCATGCGGCCGATGGTCGCCAGACGCTCTGACTTAAGCAGTGCGGCGTGCTGGCTGTGCAGCCGGGCGTCGCGTTCGGCCAGACTCAGCGCCATGGTATTGAACTCGGCGGTGAGCAGCGCGACCTCATCGTGGCCGGCGCGCCCGGTGGGTTGTGGGAGCGGGCGGTAGTCACCAGCGCCGATGCGGCGCGCGGCCTGGGTCAAGGTCGTCAGCGGGCGCAGCGTCCAGGCGACAACCATCATCAGCGTGGCCGCAACCAGGAGCGCGGCCACGCTCATCGCTCCCAGCGCGTAGACCGAACTGCGTTCGGTGTCGTCGGCGCGCGCCAGAGCCTCATCGGTGGCCACGCGCAATTCGGCGCGCAACATCGTGAGGCGATTGTCCAGCGCGCGAGCCTCGGCGCTGAGTTCATTCTGGAGTTTTTCAATGGCGTCGGCAGCCTCCGCGTTCTGTGTGCGCTCCGAGAGGACCTGGCGGGTAAAATCCATCGCCGCATCAGAAAAGCTCGCGCCTCGCTCGCGGAGGGTGAGGAGATCTTTGTGAATGGCTTCGAAGGCCTCGGCCTGCGTAGGCGAAACCTCATCCAGATCGCTGAAGTCGGCCAGGAGCGCGGCTTCCGTCAGATCGTCGTCCAGATCTTCGGGCAGCGCGTTGAGCAAGCGCGTCAGCTGCAGGGTGCGCCGCAGGACGGCCGGATCCCGTTCGTTGAGCACGACGTGAAAGCTACGTAGATCGTTTTGCACGTCACTAAGGTGCAGGCCCAGCGGGACGATGCGGTGATTGATCGCGCGCAGCTGGCCGTAGAGCGTCTGGGTGCGCTCGACCCCGAACATCACCACCGCGCTGAACACAATGGTAACGCCCGCAAAGGCGATGAAGACTTTGGTCGCAAGGCTCAAGCGCATCATCTGAACCGGGAAGGGCGGCGGGCGCCGACGACGCGCACCGGGTTGAGGGGCCTGGGTTGACGCTGAAAAAGCGCCCGTGCTACTTACGATGACCTTTTGTCAACGCGAGTCGCGCGTTTAAAGGCGTCGCTCACCGGTAGTCTCCGGGCTACGGTGATGCGCGCAGGTCGTCGTGCCCGCAGTTCCTGAGAGGGGCTGGGGACGGAGGATTGAGGTATCATGAAACGAGTTACGATCGCGAGCGGCGCCCGCCATCCCGTGGGCGCGCTGCTTCTGTCTGTGGGGCTGCTGGCGCTGGGCGCGCCGGTCTGGGCTGAAGAGGCCCCGGACCAGGCGCCAGCTGAGGAGGTGGCTCCGGAGCCGGCGGGCCCCACGCCCCGGCTTTTTATGCTTCCCACCGACAGCGTCGGCGGTGAGCTCACCAGCATCATCCCGGAGCGGGTCAATGAGGGCACGCGGGCCCGCGTGGCCGAGCAGCGTGGGCTGGAGTTTTTGCCCACGTATCGCCAGCTTCAGGAGCGCCTGGGAGGTGGGCAAAACGCCAGCGCCGCGGTGGCCGAGGCCGAGCGCCTTTACACCTCCGGCATCGGGCTGCTGGCTGCCGGCGACTCGCAGCGTGCCGCCGAGACCTTTCAGCGCTCGGTCGATATGATGAATGAACATCTGGCCGACCTGCTCAATTTCGATGTGTACGCTGATGCCCTGGCGAACCTCTCGCTGGCCTACTTCCAGACAGACTTCGACCTGGACGCCCGCAAACTGATGCAGCGCTACGCGCAGCTTCGACCGCAGGCGACCCTCGACCCGGAGAAGTTCCCCGCGGAGCTTCGAGAGGTCTTTGCGCAAGAGGTCGATCGGGTGGAGAAAGCTGGCCCCGGCGTGCTCGCGGTGGTGGGCAACGTGGAGGGGGCTCAGGTCTATCTGGACGGGGAGCTCAAAGGGGTCGCCCCGGCACGTATCGATGATGTGGGATTTGGTCACCACTATCTGGTGGTGCGCGGCGGTGGCAGCGTGTGGGCTCAGGAAGTGCGCGTGCGCGGACGCGGTAACGAACAGGCCATCTCGGTCGAACTCGGGGCTCCAAGGGAGGACCGGGCCGGGGCCGATGATGATGTGCCGGCCTACTACCTCGACCTGCGCGAACGCCTGCGAACGGGCCGCTTCGGTGCCGATCTCAGCCCCTACCTGGTGGAGTTGACCACCCGTACCGGCGCGGACTTCGTGGCCTGGATCGTGATGACGCGAGACGGCCGCGGCTACGCCGCGGCACCTTTTGTCTACCGCGCTCGCGACGGCCTGCTGGTTCAGGGCGAGAGCGTGGGCTTCAATATGGAGATGTCCAACCTGCGGGTGGGCGTGAGCCGGCTGGCCACCGAGGTGGCCGCGGCGGTGCGGGAGATGCCCGCCGAGCGCGCGGTAACCGAGGTAGACCTGGCCCCGGCGCCTGAGCCGGTGGCCGCCGCCGAAGCGCCCGGGGAACTCGCCCAGGGAAGCACCTCCGGGGTGCGCGAAGTGGTTGAGGATGATTCGGTGGCTGTCCGACCGCCTCTGCCCACGCCGGGACCTGTGGTCGATGATGAGAACGTGATCTCGCCGCCGGCGGCCATGCCCTCGGAGGGGCGCAGTTCCACGCTGCGTTACCTGGGCTACGGCGGAGCGGCGGTGTTGGCCGGCGGCGCGATCGCCGGGACCCTGTACTTGATTTTGCGCAGCAGTGCTTCGCAGCCCGCGGCGTTTGAGGCGGAGGTGGAGTGGTGAGCAATCTGTGGGAACAAAAAATTCTGCCCCTGGTCCTGGGGGCGGCGCTCGTCGGCGCGGCTGGCTGCGGGCCCGACGAGGCCAGTCCCCGTGTCCAGGTGAGTCTTTTTGGCTGGGGCCCCAACGGGGAGGGCGGGCAGGGCTTCGTCACCGGTCTGCCCGATTACCCCGGCGCTCAGACCGTCACGGTGAAGGTCACTCAGCCCAACGATCGGCGAGTGCTTGAGCGAAGTAGCTTTGCCTTTGCCTCGCGCAGTGCTTCGCTGCCCGATATCACCTACGGAGAGCGCATTCGGCTGGATGTGGAGGTCTTCGACGCCAACAATCAGCTGCTGGCAGCCGGCTCGACCCCGATGTTTACCTTTGAGCCGGGAAGTCCGCTGCGATCCTTTCGGGCGATGGTCTCGCCGGTGGGCCAGGCGGCCCCGGTGGGATCGTTGATCCTCGATAGCGAGAGTGACCAGACCCGTCTGGTGCAGAGTGCCTTTGACTATCGTGGTGAGGACCGAAGCTGGCTCGGGCGTATCGGGCATGAGTCGGCAGCGACCTCCGAAGGGGAGATCCTGATCGTGGGAGGGGGGAGTCCGACCGGCTTCTATCAGCCCTTCACCACGCCCAGCCTCACCGAAGTGTACGATGATATTCAGGTCTTTTCTCCGGTGACCGGTTACTTCACCAGCCTGGCTCAGGATGATGCCTCCGAAGCGGTCGGGATGATCGGGCGTGACAAGCTCGCCGAGCCCCGGGCGTTTCACACGGTCACCGCGCTGGGCGAAGATCGCTATCTGGTGGCCGGCGGTTTTACGCTTCGTGACGGTGTGGCCCGTCCGGTCGACACCCTGGAGTTGATCGATCTCAATGAGCCACCTGGAACCCGGGTGCGCAGCATCATCGACTTTAACGGCAACCCGGTGCGTCTGAATTCGCCGCGTGCCCATCACACCGCGACGCTTCGCTCCTCGGATGGCGCCGTGCTCATCGCCGGTGGGATTGGTCGCGAGGATCAGGTCTTGAGCACCTTTGAAGTCGTCAACGTTAGAGCCGCCGAAGTCAGCCTGCCGATTGACATGAGTTCGCCACGAGTAGGGCACAGCGCGGTGCTTCTGCACGACGGACAAACGGTCTGGGTTGCCGGGGGGCGCACTCGCTCGCAGGTGCTCGACAGCTCGGAGTTGCTCGTTCCCGCCGGAGCGAGCTCGATGAGCCAGCCCGGCGTCGATCTGGGGCGGGCTCGCTACGGTGCCTCCGCTCGCCGCGTGCGCAGTGGTGGCGGCGATCTGGTGCTGATGGTGGGGGGCTTTACCAGCCTGAGCGAGGGCGCCAGCGCGAGCTATGAGCTGGGGCGTCCGCTCCAGGACCAGTGGATCGCGATGTCGGAACAGCGTATGGAGTCGGCCCGCGGGGTGGCGGCGATGGTAGAGCTTCCCCAGACCGGTGACCTGCTGATTGTTGGCGGATTGGACCCGGATCGTCAGGTGGTGACCTCGGCGGAGCGTTTGGTCTTCCAAGGGCTCAGCGCCATACCACCCTTTGCCGTCGAGGAGTTGGGCTCGTTGTATCAAGAGCGTTACGACTTTACGGCCGACGTGGCCTCCAACGGACAGGTGCTGATCACCGGTGGAATGAGTCGCGAGAATAACAACGTGGCCCGCCACGACGCCGAGTATTTCAACGCCTACGATCCGGTGCGTCCGCCGCTCTGAGCGCGGTGCAGAGTTGACGCGACGCCTAAGTCTTGTTAGCTCATCCGGCCTGCCTGACCCGTTCTCCCTCGCTCGTTGTGAGGGAGGCGTTCTAAGCCCAGTGATAAAGATATAAAGGAGAATATCATGGCTGAAGAAACCACCAACGCCCCCGAAGAGGGCGAAGCCACCAAGCTCAGCGGCGAAAAGATCATGTGCTTCGTGTCCAAGCAGATGGTTCCGATCGAGGAGACCATTGAGCTTGAGGTGCAGGAGCACAAGAAGGTTCGCGTGCTTCCCAAGTACGTCAAGTACGATCAGGACGCCTGAGTCCTGGACGCCCCCTCTCGGGGAGGCGTCAACGGTATAAAAAGCCTGCTCCCGACAAGGGAGGCAGGCTTTTTGTTTTCTTGGGCGTTGGTCGGGTGTCCCACCGCATCCCCCGGCGTGTCCCACCGCGTATCCCACCGCGTCCCCCGGCGTATCCCACCGCGTCCCCCGGCGTATCCCACCGCGTCCCCCGGCGTATCCCACCGCGNCTCGTTCTCGTTCTCGTTCTCGTTCTCGTTCTCGTTCTCGTTCTCGTTCTCGTTCTCGTGCTCGACCTCGACCTCGACCTCGACCTCGTGCTCGACCTCGGTCTCGACCTCGACCTCGACCTCGACCTCGTGCTCGACCTCGGTCTCGACCTCGACCTCGTGCTCGTACTCGTGCTGGTGCTCGACCTCGTTCTCGTTCTCGTTCTCGTTCTCGTGCTCGTGCTCGAACTCGCTGTCGCTCTCGTGCTTGCTGCGAGGTGAGCGAGGGTCAGCGCTTGGGGCCCGGGGGCGGGCGTTTTGGTGAAGGCACATGAAGGCACCGTGCCCGGGGGCGGGCGTTTTGGTGAAGGCACATGAAGGGACCGTGCCCGGGGGCGGGCGTTTTGGTGAAGGCACATGAAGGGACCGTGCCCGGGGGCGGAGCGGGAGGGGGTTGGACGGGGAGAAGAGCCGCCCGGGGGCGCCGGGTGGTGAGGTGACACCATAAAAGGGGGCGCCCGAGGGCGGAGCGGGAGGGGGTTCAACCCCCGTGTGGGGTATGTGGTGGCGAGTTCCAGAGATAGAAAACGCCCCGGGAGGCGTCCCGGGGCGTGATCGTGGGTGCTGCGCGGCGCGTGTTGTGGGTCAGGCGCCGGCGGGATCGAGCTGAGGTTCGGTGCTCGGCTCGTGTTCGGCGGGCAGCTCGGCGCCGGTGCCGGGGTCGACGGGGGGCACCGCCCGGCGGCGGCTGACGTAGGCGTGGGTGCGTTGTTGTTGCTCGACCAGCGGAGCCAATACCGCGCTTAAGGTGGGGGCGTCGGCGTCGGCGCGCAGGTGCTCGAAGGCTGCGGCGACCACCTGGCAGAGCGCCACGTGCAGGGCTTCTCGGCTCGTCACCACCTCGTCATAGGTGAGGGCGGGGCGTTCGTCACGGTCGAGCTCTTTTCCGAAGCGTTGGTTAAGCGCGTGCACGCGCTCCACGTGGCGCTCCATGCCCAGGAGCGCCACCTGTTCTTTGAGCTGGTTCTGGAGGCGAGCGACAAGGGCGTCGATCGTCACGTGCTGATGCTCGTAGGAGACATGGATTACGGCCGAGATTCCGGCCGGAAAGATCACATTCTGAATCTGCCGGGCGGCTTGGGTATGGGGGCTTTCGTCGGGGCCGAGGAGCTCACCATCCAGGATACGGCCGATGGCGGCGATGGCCTGGTCGAGTTTCATGTCGATCTGGGCGGCGTTGCCGCGGGCGGTGCTGGTCTGGGTGCGGGCCTGTTCCCAGTCCAGTTCCAGCTCCACGGTGGTTTGGGCCACCTGGCAGGCCTGCTCTACGCGCTCTCGCAGCGGGGCCGGTACGCCCTGTTGGTCGCAGAGCTCCAGGGTCTTTTGCATCGCGTAGGCGCCGCGGCTTGAGGGCATCCGGCGGAGGCTCAAAAACTCGGTGATGGTGTTCTGCATCGCTGACTCCTGTGGGACGTCGGGCGCGCATCGGGGCGCCCGAAGCGTTGAAGGAGGCTCGCCAGCACTCCCGACGCGCCCCGGTGGCGAGTTGGGCGGCGAACCGACCATTCCCACCCCCTCCCCGGGGGCGACTGCGGAAAGTACGAATGAGGCGATGCTAGAGGGTGGTCGGGCCGGGGGCAAGGCCCGGCCGTGGTGGCGGGGGCCGGCGTGTGCAGATTTAGAGGGCTCGTATTTTGGGAGGAGGGGGAGAGGCGATGCGCAGAGAGAGAGGGTCCGCCGGGGAGGAGGGGCGGCAAAAGGAGGCGCCGGCCTGGGAGACGCTGAGCATTGAGGAAGCGCTTAAGCGGGTGAGCGCCGGGGCCAAGGGCTTAAGCGGTGAGGAGGCCGCCCGGCGCTTGGAGCGCGATGGGCCCAATGCGCTGCCGCGGCCGGAGCCGACGCCGATCTGGCGGGTGGCGTTGCGGCAGTTTATGAGCCCGCTGATCTATGTGCTGCTGGCCGCCGGGCTGCTGGCGCTGGTGCTGGGGGAGTTTTTGGATGCGGCCTTTATCGGCGTGGTGGTGGGGGTCAACGCCCTGATCGGCACCTGGATGGAGGCCCGGGCCGAGAAGGGGGTGGTGGCGCTGCGCACCATGCTCAAGGCCCGGGCCTCGGTCACGCGTGAGGGGGAGACCCGGCGGATCGATGCCGAGCGTCTGGTGGTGGGGGATCGGGTGGTGCTGGAGTCGGGCGATAAGGTGCCGGCCGACCTGCGCCTGCTCAAGGCGACCGGGCTCCAGGTGGATGAGTCGCTGCTCACCGGGGAGTCGGTGGCCGTGGGCAAGCGCCCCGACTGGGTGGCCGAGGCGCCCGAGGGGCTGGGCGATCGTCAGAACATGGTCTTTGCCGGCACCAGCGTGGTGCAGGGCCGGGCGGCGGGCACGGTGGTGGCCACCGGGATGGCCACGGCGCTGGGGGCGATCGCCAGCGACGTGCTGGAGGCCCCGGTGGCCCGGCCGCCGCTGGTGGCCCGCATGGACCGCTTTGTGCGCATGATCACGGTGGTGGTCGTGGTGCTGGTGGTGCTGACCAGCGGGATCGGCTGGCTGCAGGGTTACGCGTTAAGCGAGATGTTTTTTCTGGGGGTGGCGCTGGCAGTGGCGGCGATTCCCGAGGGGTTGCCGGTGGGGCTGACGGTGGTGCTGGCGATCGCCACCACGCGGATGGTGCGCCGTCATGTGGTCACCCGGCGCCTGCCGGTGGTCGAGGGGCTGGGGAGCTGCACGCTGATCGTCAGCGACAAGACCGGTACGCTGACGGTCAACGCGCTCACCGTGCGGGAGTTTCTGCTGGCCGACGGGCGCCGCGGCAGCCTCAGCGGGCAGGGCTTTGCCCCCCGTGGCGAGGTGCGCCTGGATGGGGAGGTGGTCCAGGCCGGTGCGGAGCCGGCGCTGGATGAGCTCTTTAAGGCGGCGCTGCTCAACAACGAGGGGGAGCTTACAGCCGAGCCCGAAGAGCCGGCGCGCTGGAGCTGGCACGGCGACCCGACCGATGTGGCGCTCTTGAGCGCGGCGCAGAAGCTGGGGCTGGATCGCGCGGAGATCCGCGCCACGGAGCCGGTGCAGGCGATGATTCCCTTTGAGTCGGCGCGGCGCTACTCGGCCAGCGTGCACCGGTCGCCGGAGGGCGCGGGCCTCTATGTGAAGGGCGGTCCGGAGCGGGTGCTGGCGATGTGCGCTCTTAAGGAGGGGGAGCGCGAGATGCGGGCCGAAGAGGCCGAGTCGCTGGCCGCGCGGGGCTATCGGGTGCTGGGGCTGGCCCGGGGCGCGCTCAAGCGGGCGCCGGCGGCCGGGGAAGCGCCGCCCGAGCCCGAGCCCGGGTCGCTGCGCTTTTTGGGCTTTGTCGCCATGATCGATCCCCTGCGCGCCGGGGCCCGTCGGGCCGTGGAGCAGGCGCACGGCGCCGGGGTGGAGGTGTTCATGGTCACCGGCGATCATCCGGTCACCGCGCTGGCGATCTGCCGGGAGCTGGGCATCGCCGAAACCCCGGATGAGGTGGTGGCCGGCCCCCGGGTGGAGGAGGCCGATGAGGCGCAGATGGAGCGTCTGGTGCACGAGCGCCGGGTGTTTGCCCGGATGGCGCCCCACCACAAGCTCAAGATCGTGCGGGCGGCGCAGGCCGCCGGGCATTTTGTGGCGGTGACCGGCGACGGGGTCAACGATGCCCCGGCGCTGCGGGCGGCCAACATCGGGGTGGCCATGGGCAAGGGGGGGACCGACGTGGCGCGCCAGGCCGCCGGGATGGTGATCAGCGATGATAACTTCGCCAGCATCGTCGCCGGGATCGAGGAGGGGCGCGTGGCCTACGATACGATCCGCAAGGTGGTCTTTGTGCTCCTGTCGGCGGGGGCGGCCGAGATCGTGCTGCTGGCGCTGGCGCTGGCCGCCGGGCTGCCCCTGCCCTTGCTGCCCCTGCAGATCCTCTGGCTCAACGTGGTCACCAACGGGATTCAGCACCTGGCGCTGGCCGCTGAGCCGGCCGAGGGCGGGGAGCTTGTGCGGCCGCCGCGCGACCCGGACGAGCCGATTTTTAATCGGGTGATGGTCGAGCGCATCGTGCTCACCGCGCTGATGGTGGGGGGGATCGGCGTGGGGCTCTTTGCCTGGCTACTCCAGGCCGGGGTGAGCGAGGTCGCGGCGCGCAACGCGGTGCTCCTCTTTATGGTGCTCTTTGAAAACGCCCACGTGGGCAATGCCCGCTCCGAGCGCAGCTCGATTCTGGCGCGCAGCCCGCTGCGCTCTCCGCTTCTGATCGCCGCGGTGCTGGCGACCCAGCTCTTGCATGTGGGCGCGATGTACTTTGAGCCCACGCAGCGCATCCTGGAGGTGTCGCCCTTGAGCTGGCGGATGTGGTTGCTGCTGCTGGCGCTGGTGCTGCCGCTGGTGGTGGCGATCGAGATCCACAAATGGTGGTGGCGGCGCCCGGGGCGCGGGCAAAAAAAGAGCGCCCCCCGAAGGGGGCGCGGATTCCGGGAGGTGCCCACCTGAAGGTGGGCGCCGCGGGAAGTGCTCCCGCGGCGTTCACTGCTCTGGCTGGCGAGCGGTGTCAGGGCGTGGCCGAGGCCTCGTGGGTCGGGTTCTCGGCGCGGGGCAGCACCTGGTCTTCCAAAAAGGAGAAGATTGCCCGGTAGTAGCGCAGGGTGTTTTCCAGGCCGTTGATGCCGTGGCCCTGGCCCTCGAACTCCACAAAGGTCACCGGAGCGCCGGTGCTCTGGGCGGCCCGGGCCAGCTGGCGGCTCTCTTCGACGGGGACCCGGCTGTCGTTGCTGCCGTGGGTCAGGAGCAGGGGGGCCTGCAGCCGCTCAATATGGGTCAGGGGGGAGCGGTCGCGGAGCTTGTCGGCCTGGGTGGCCGGGTCGCCGGCCTCCAGGATCACCCAGTCCGGGATGTTGCTGGTCTCGTAAAAACTCAAAATGTCGCTGAAGCCGGCGTGGCTCAAGCCGAAGCCGAAGTTGTAGGACTCGTGGCGCTGGTTGGTCTCGGGCGGGAAGGTCAGCGCGCGCATCGTGGCGTAGCCCCCGTGGCTGGAGCCGTAGACGCCGATCTGCGCCGGGGTGTAGCCGTGGTGGGCCTCCAGCCAGCGGGCGGCGTAGAAGAGGTCGATGATCTCGTCGCCGCCCAGGTCGCCGTCGTTGAGCGCGGCGAACTCGGCGCCAAAGCCCCAGGAGCCGCGCGGGGCGGGGCTGAGCGTGGCGACGCCGGCTTCGCACATGATCTGGTTGGAGGTGCTGAAGTAGTTGCCCCCACCGTAGAACGCGGTGATGCGGACCAGGCGCTGGTCGGGGTTCTGTGGCGAGTTGCGGGGGGTGAAATAGAAGGCGTGCAGGGTGCGGGGCTGGCCGGCGACCTGATCAAAGGTCTCGAAGCTGACCTGCGCCACGTCGCAGTGGATCAGCGCGCGGACGAGCTCCGGGGGGAGCATGGCCAGGGGCTGCGCGGTCAGGGTGTAGGGCCGGGCGGCGTCGGCGGTGGGGATGAGACGAGCCCGCTGGAGCTTAAAGGGGGTGCGCACCGAGCTGGAGCGCAGGGCCAGCTCGTCGTTGTGGGCGTCGGTGAGCGCGAGACGCTCGGTGAAGGTTTCGCGCTGGAGGAGTTCGCCGGTGGCGGCGTCTCGGAGCTCGGCGATGGAGCCGGTGGGGTGGTCGAGGAGGACCAGGAGGCGCTCGGTGCCCTCGACGTCGACGAGGGTCCAGCCGCTCAGCTCGTACTCCAGGTCGGCCAGGGGGGTGGCGCTGCCGCTGGCGAGGTCGTAGCTGTAGAGGACGTCGTGGCCGGTGTGGGCCGAGAGGTAGATGAAGCGCTCCCCGTCGAAGGAGTCGTCGAGGATGGCCAGACGCAGGTGTTTGACGCCGCGCTCCAAAAGCTGGCGGGGGGCGTCGTCGGCGTCGGCCGGGGCGTTGAGATCGACCAGGGCCAGGTTGGAGGTGCGGCGGTCGCCGTCGTGCTGGAGGTTGAGCAGCAGGCTCTGGTTGTCGGGGGCAAAGAGGATGCCCGACCAGGTGAGGCGGTCGGCGCCGCCCTGGTCACACCAGATCTCGCGCTCCTCGTCGGTGCTCAGGTCGCGCAGGCGCAGGCAGCTGTTGAAGGGTTCGTTTTGTCCCTGGCGCACGACGTAGGCCATCAGGCGTTGATCGTCGGAGAAGCCCAGCGCGTAGATGTAGTCGACGTCGGTCAGGGGGCTTACCTGACCCGTCTCCAGGTCGAGCGTGTAGATGTTGATGCGCTCGTTGTTGTTCTCATCGCCCCGGAAGATGAAGGCATTAAGCGTGGCGTTGAACTCGCCGCCCCAGAAATTGCGGGTGGACCAGTCGATGTCGTTGAGCTTGCGGCCCTGGCTTAAGTCGACCGGCCCCGAGGTGGGGAGCCCGGCGATGTGGCGCATCCAGGTGCCCTCGGGAGTGGCCTCGAAGTAGAGCAAAAAGTCGTGCTCCAGCGAGGGGGCGAAGCCGCTGTAGGGGAAGCCCTGCACGTAGGGGCGCAGGTCGATGTCGCGGCCGTTGAAGGTGACGGCGTAGTCGGGGGCCGCCTGGGAGGTGGTGGCGTTGGTGGAGGCCGCGGTGGCGTCAGCGGTGGCCGGGGCGTCAGCGGTGGCCGGGGCGTGGGCGGTGCAGGCCGCGGCGCTCAGCGCCAGGAGGGCCATCGAAAGGGAGGGGATCGTGCGCATCAAACTCTCCAATTTTATTCACGACAAGCGGCAAGCACGCGCGTCTGGCGAGACCTGCCGAAGCATGGAGTACGGTCTGGCAGGGGTATCATAGCTCCGGGGGGCTCGCCATCCTGCTGGTCCGCGCGCCAGTGGCTAGGCGCGGTGGGCCGGGGGCCAACGCAAAGCGCCGAGCGCCTCGGGGGAGAGGGCTCGGCGCCGGGATCAGGCGTTGGGTTTAAGGGGGGAGCTTAGTTGAGTTCGGCGGCCCACTGGCGGACCAGCTCCAGACGAGCGGCGGCCTGGGGAGCGTAGGGGTTGGTGGGCTCGATGCAGGGGGCGGCGCGCTCCGAGAAGGTGTCGAGGTAGGCGTCGACCCGGGCCTCGGCGGCCGTGGAGAGGTCTTCGAGGTGGACGAAGCCGGCGTGGGCCAGCTCGGTGCGGCAGCGGAAGGTCGGCGCGGTGAGCAGGGGCGCGTCGTGGGCAGCCTGGAGAGGCTCGGTGGCGCCGTGGGTATTCAGGGCGATGCGGTGGCTGTGGTAGGCGTCTTCGTTGTGGGAAGCCAGAGTGACGCGCTGCAGGAACCCGAAGAGTTCACTGGGAGGGATGAAGGCGCGCAACTCCCCGAGTTTGTTGAGGTCGAGCTCGACGTCCAGCGCGGAGGCTTGTTGGTCGGTGGCGTTGGCGAAGGCTGCGCTGACGGTGGTGCCGATGGCCAGGCGGACTTCCAGGAGGTCGTCGTCACGGTCGATGAGGGCCGCGTCCAGGGTCTGGGGGCTCATGGACTGTGCCATGCTCAGGAGGCCCTGGAGCTGGTCGCGCACGCCGGGGCGCTTGTCAAAGATCAGGGCGCCGGCCACGCCCAGGGGGAAGGTCTGGTTGGCGGGCACGGAGAAGGCCCGCAGGCTGAGGGCACGCGGCAGGGGAGCGAAACCACTCAGGGTTTCGCTGGAGGTCTTGGCCAGGGCCATGGGGTACTGGGCGACCACGACGGCGGAGGTGACGAGGTTGGAGCGGGAGGGATCGAGCCCGGCGGGGTTGCCTCCCAGGTTTTCAAGGGTGGGGGCGGTGGACTCCGTGGACTGTAGTTCCCAGAAGGGCGCGATCACCGTGTCAGCCAGGGCGGCCAGGTTCATGGACCAGTCCACGGACAAGAAGGCGTTGGCGGCCAGCGCCGGCAGGGTGATGGGGGCGTCGGTGGCCTGATAGACCCGGGCGCCCTGGGAGGTGCGGGTGAGGACGGCGTCGACGAAGACCTCGTTATTTTCGGCGGCGTCGAGGTGCAGGGAGATGTCTTCATTTTCGGCGGCGACCGGGTCGGTCAGGGCCGAGATCGTGGCCAGGCGGCTGATGTTCTGCAGGCGCTGGCGAGCGCCGGCGCCGGGGTCATCGGTGGTGAAGGCGCGGTTGACCTCGGGGCTCATGGAAGCTTCCAGGGCGCCGAGCATGGGGATGGATTCCAGGCGAGCCCAGGCGGCGAATTCGCTCTCGGCCTGGACAAAGGCGTTGTAGGCGGCGGTGGCGCGGTAGAGGCCCGGGGAGGGGGGCGCCAGATCTTTAAGGTTGATGCTCTGGAGCCAGGTCAGGGCCTGGGCTGCGGAGTTTTCCTTATCGATGTGATGGGCGTTGGTGGGGACGGCGACCTCCAGGCGGACGAAGTCGGGGCCCTCAAAGGTCAGGGCGGCGGTGTCGGGGCCGCGGGAGCTGTCGTTGATGTCCTGGATGGCGGTGAAGAGCTGCTGGCTCATCAAGGCGGGGTCGTCGGTGGGGACGAGCAGGCGGTAGAGGGTGAAGGCGGGCCACTCCTCGTCGCGGGCGGGCAGGCCGAGGACGGCGGCCTTCAAGAAGGCCTCGTTGCCCAGGCTGGAGATGGAGAAATAGAGGGGGCGCTCGGTGTCGAGGGCGCTGAGGTCGACGCGGGCTCCGGTTTCCTCGTGGATGGTGGTGATGGGGTCTCGGAGCAGGCGGACGACCAGCTCGGTATTGGCGTCGTCGACCAGGGGCAGGAGCACGTCGGGGAGATCGCCGCCAAAGCGAATCTTGGCGGCGACCAGGGTGTCGGTGGTCTGAAGGAGGTCTTCGGCGGCGAGGGGCCGGTTCTGGACCTGGACGCTGGTTTCTTCGACCTGGGGAGAGGACTTGCAGGCGCCGAGGCCGAGGGCCAGGGTCATCGCGACCAGGAGCGCGGCGCCCTGTCGAGGGGCAGAGAGTCGAGGCATCATCATCGAGATCATCCTTAAGCAAAAGGTCAGAGGCCTGAGGGGGCGCGGCGGCCGGCCTGCCCCGGGGGGCATGGCGAGCTTGTGTGGTTCCGACCGCGCCGGGAGGCCCGGCATTCAGCAGGTGAAAGCGGGGGAAGAGCTAGCACAGGAAAACCCGCCGGCGCCAGCGCGGGCGGGTTTGGAGGGAGGAGGAGCCCACAGGGCTCGGCCTCCGGGCGCTGGCAAGGGGGGGAGGCGCGTTTTTAGTCGATACGGGCGAAGGTGAGCACGTGCTGCGGGGGGGCGTCGTCGGGGAGGTCGTCGCCAAAGCCCTCGCGCTGGCCGACGAGCTGGAGGCCGGCGTCGTGGGCCGCGGCGATAATTTCGGGCAGGGGCCAGTAGCGATGCCGGATGGTCAGGGGGACGCCGCCCTCGTCGGGCTCATCGTCGCGCACGTAGCGGAATTCGACTTCGAAGGTGCGCTCATGGGGGTCCCAGAGGGAGCCTTCCCAGATGGTGTAGTGGACGCCGTCGACGTCGAGCTCGGTGGTGGGGGCCGAGGGGTCGTCGACGATGACGTTGTCGGGGATGTCCATGGCTTCGGCGTCTTCGTCGAGGCCTTCGGTGGGGTAGATGTCCAGGTGGAATTTACCGCCGGGGATCAGGGCGCGGTGCGCGGCCTGGAAGGTGTCGAGCAGGGCCTGGCTGTCGGGCAGGCAGTAGAGGCCGTTGTAGGCCAGGATCACGTGCTCGAAGGCCTCGGAGTGGGGGAGGTCTCGGAGGTCGCGCTGCAGGAACTCGGTGTGGGGGAGGTTGCGGGCGCGGGCCAGCTGGAGGAGTTCGGGTTCCTGGTCCAGGCCGACCAGGCGGTCGGTGGCCGGGGCCAGGGCCTGGAGGAGGCGGCCGTGTCCGCAGCCGAGTTCGAGGACGGCCGCAGCGCCGGCGGTCTGGAGCTGGTAGTACTCAAGGTCGCCCGGAGTGCCCAGGTGGGTGGCGGCGTAGAGGCGAGCCTGCAAGGGGGAGAAGGACATCAGGAGTGTTCCATGGGTTGGGGGTTGAGGCCGGGGATCCCCCGGGTGAGCGCGAGGGCCAGGATGGCCAGGGTGGTCAGAGCGAGGATGGCGTTGGAGTAGGGGACGCCGGGGCCCGGCTCAAAGCCCAGCCAGCTGGAGGGGGTGGCGCTCTGGAGTTCGACGACGGTGACGCTGAGGGCGACCCCGAAGGCGCCGCCCAAGAAGAAGATCATCATAAAGATGCCCATGCCGCTGCCGGTGAGGCGGGGGGGCAGGATCTGGCTGGTCGCGTTGACGATGGGGCTCTGGATCAGGGCAAAGCCCAGTCCGTAGAGGCCCATGCCGACGGCGACGCCGACGATGTTCCCGCCGGCGTAGTAGGCGGTGATGAGGCTGCCGATGATCACCAGGACCATGCCCAGGGCGATGGGTTTTTGAGCGCCCAGGCGGTCGGCGAGCCGGCCGGTAAAGGGGGAGATGATGGCGATGAGGAGGGCGCCGGGCAGCAGGACGACGCCGACGGTGAAGGGGGCGACGTGGTTGACCTCGATCAAAAAGATCGGGACGAGGATGATGGTGCCAAAGCGGGTGGCGTTGGTCAGGAAGGCCACGGCGCTGTTGGCCAGGTAGCGGCGGTCTCTAAAGACCTCGGGCTGGGCGAAGGGCTCGTCGACGCGGTGGATGCGTCGGGCAAAGATGAGCAGGAGGATCAGGCCAGCGAGGAGGAGCCCGAAGAAGAGGAGCCCGAAGCCATTTTGCTCGACGATGTTAAAGGCGTAGAGCCAGGCGCTGGCGCCCAGGCCCAGCAGGGTAGCGCCGATGGTGTCGAAGGAGGTGCCGAAGCGCTCATCGAGGTTGTCGGGCAGCAGGCGCATGGCCAGGGGAGCGAAGAAGAGCAGGGGGGCGGTGGCGGCAAAGACCAGGCGCCAGCCGGCGAGCTCCACCAGGATGCCGCCGAGGAAGGGGCCGATGGAGGCGGCCAGACCGACGGTCCCCATGATCAGGCCCATGGCGGTGCCGCGGCGGTGGGGCGCAAAGACGCGGGCGATGATCATGGTGCCGAGCGCGGGGGTGGCGGCGCTGCCGGCGCCCTGGAGAAAGCGCAGGGCGATCATCGACTCGATATTTGGCGAGAGGGCCAGCAGGATGGAGGTCAGGCCCAGCGAGGCGACGCCCAGGGCGTAGAGGCGGCGCAGGCCGACCAGGTCGGCCAGGCGGCCGTGGATGGCGCTGAAGATGCCGAAGGTGAGCGAGAAGCCGGTGACGACCCAGCCGTAGACCCCTTCGGAGACCCCGAAGTCGCGGCCGATGAAGGGCAGGGCGACGTTGACCATGTTGCCGTTGACCACCGCAAAGAAGACGACCGAGCAGAGCAGGATCAGCACGATGCGGGCGGTGCGGGGGTCGGCGTAGGTGGGGGGGGCTTCGGGGGATTCGGGGAGAGGCCGAGGGGGAGGATGGTGGGCCATGGCAGAGCGCTCGAACAGGGGGGAAGGCGAAGGCCAGCAGAGGCCATCGCAGTAAGTGCGCCGGGTGTCAAACCGAAAGGTGAGGGGTTGGGGGGAGAGGATCAGAGGCAGCCGGCCTCCAGCGCGGCGGGCTCCAGGTGGCAGCGGGCGCAGGGGGCCGGGTTGGTGTTGAGCCAGCTGCGGCACTCGAAGCGGAACTCCGGGGGATGAGGGTTGATTCCCGTGTGGCAGCTCACGCAGTCGGACTCGCTGTGGCAGCTGGCGCACTCGAAGATGTCGCGGCGGGCCATGATCCCGTGGTTGCGTGGCGAGGCCGGGTCAAGCCAGCCGGGGGGATGCAGGGCGAAGCCGGAGGGGGGCTGGAGCTCGGGGGGAGCCTCCGGGGCGACTTTGGACTCCAGGTGGCAGGAGGTGCAGAAGGTCTGAGCCTGGTGGCAGGAGGCGCAGTCCTGGACGCCCTGGCGAGCGTCCAGGGCGTGAACGACGAGGTAGTTGGGGGGATGCAGGGAGGTGTTGCTGGCGAGGCTCTCCAGGTGGCAGGAGGTGCAGTCCTCTTCGAGGTGACAGGTGAGGCAGTCGTTGGCGCGGGTGCGGGCCTGAGGGCCGTGGAGGTTAAGCCAGTCGAAGCGGTGGTCTTCGGGGGTGAGCAGGGCGTTTTGGAGTCCGGGCATCGGCGGGTGGTCAGCCGGGAGCACGGAGCGGTAGGTCGGGGCGTGGTGCAGGGGAGGGAGCGCCGGGGAGGATTGGCGGCTCTGGCAGGCGCTGAGTGTGGCGCTGGCCAAGAGGAGGAGCACCAGCGCCCGGGGGCTGGCGTGGCCCGGCGTGTGTGGCGCGGTCGAGGGATGGGGGATGAAGCGAGGGTGGGGGCGGCTCATGGTCCCAGCTCCAGGGTGAGGTTGGCCATCAGCAGCAGGTGCGATGGGGTGTGGGAGTCCCGGCGATGTTCGGCCAGCAGAGAGAGGCGCGCGGCCTGGCCCAGGCCGACCTCGGCGCCGAGGCTGGAGCCGGTGGCGAAGGCGGCATTCTGGCGCGCGGCGTCCGGGGTGACGTAGAGGGTGAGGTGTCGGGCGCTGAGCCAGAGGCGCCCGGGGGAGGCGGCCAGGGTCAGAGAGGCGTCAAAGAGGAGCTGCGCCCCGCGGGTGTGGGCGGGGCCGGCGGACTGATAGCTGAGCTGGGTGTGCAGGAGGGCAGGGCGTTTTAAGAAGGTGAGTCGGCTGCGAGAGGCCAGGGCGGTGCCGGGGGTCAGCTCGTCGGGGATGCCCGGGCTGGCGGGGTGGTCGTGGTAGGCGCGGGCCCAGGCGCGGGCTTCGAGGGTGGTGTGGAGAGCGTTGATGGGATGGGAGAGGGTGAGAAAGGCGCTCTGGCGAGGGGCGGCGCCAAAGAGGTTAAAGATGCTGGCCGCGTCGAAGATCGGCAGGCGATGGTCGAGGCCGGCGGAGATGGAGGAGGCCTCTCCCAGGCGCAGCGAGGCGGTGAGGAGGGCGCGGTCCAGGGCGCGGGCCGGGCCGTGGTAGGTGAGGAGGGTGCTTAAGTGGAGGCGTTGGAAGTGGCGGGTGGTGGCGCTGACGCCCAGGCGATGCTCGTGTTGGGGCGGGGCGGTGTCGGCCCAGGTATCGGTGGTCTGCCGGGCGCGGGAGGAGCGGGAGGCGGCGATTTCCAGGCGGCGATCGCGGCGGTCGTGGAGGCCGGCGGCGGCTCCCAGGAGGGTGGCCTGTGGGGCGTGGGTGTAGGGATCGTTGAGGGGGAGTCCCTGGACGTCCCAGAGGCCCGGGTCGAAGGCGCCGAGTTGCGCGTGGACCTGGCGACCGGCCCAGACTCGGGCAAAGGGGCGGAGGTTGCCCGAGGGGCGCTGGAGCTCGGTGGTGATGCCGTCGATGTCGGCCACGCCCAGGGCGGAGGCGGTCCAGTGGCGTCCGGCGCGGACCTCCAGGGCGTCGAAGGGGCGCCAGTGGAGGTAGGCCCGGTCCAGGGTCAGGGCGTTAAAGCGCTGGAAGGCGCGGGCATCTTCGCGCAGGGAGACATCGAGCGCGGCGTCGGTGAAGTAGCGCAGGCTTAAGTGAGCGTTGAGGCTGGAAGAGGCGTCATCGAGGAGATCGAAGGCGCTTAAGTGCAGGGCCTGGGTCCAGGTCCGGGAGGCCTCCCAGCGTTGATCGGCGCGCAGGTGTTGGGAGGCTCGGGCGCGCGACTGGGTGCGCAGCCGGTAGGTGCCGGCGCGGGCGTCGTGGCTGAAGGCGGCGGCCAGGCCCAGCCACACGATCAGGAGCACGCCCACGCCGATGAGGGGGCGCCGGGGGATGATGCGACGTGGCCACAGTGGCGCCAAAGCATGCTCCGGACGGCAGAAGGAGAGAGGAAAAGCTCAGCGCCGCAGTGCTATCGAATCGTGAAGGGCTGTGCAATTACTTCAAGGGTATGAAATTATTTCATAGCCGCGCGCGAGGCGCTCGGCCCGGGCGTGGCGGGTTCGAGGGGGGGATCGCCGTGGTGTGGTGGGGCGAAGCACCGGCGCCGCGGGGTGTGAGGGGCGGTGTGTGGCGGTGGTACGAATCTTGCGGATGCCGGGGGCTGTGGTAGAGCATCCCCCGGTTCCGATGATGAATGCAACGATGAGAGACGCGATGCCCGGCAAACCAAAGAGACGAGTGCTGCATCCCCTAAATCGCGGTTTCACGCTGGTGGAGGTGATGATCGCGGTGGTGATCGTGGGGTTGTTGGCCGCCCTGGTCATGCCGACGGTGTCCCAGGCGGTGCGTCAGAATAGCAGCCGGGGGCTCAACCGGCAGTTGGCCCAGGCGTTTCAGGACGCGCGCTCGTACGCGATGGGACGTGGGGAGGTGATGCTGGCGGTGGTGGAGCAGGGCGATAACGCCAATAGCCGGGTGCGCTTCTTTCGTTCGACGAATCAGGCCATGAGCTGCGCCGATGCCGCGATTACGGTGCCGGCGCCCGGGGCGGCGATGATCGAGATCGAGCTGGTCTCCTCGGGGACCGGGCTGGCGATTGCGGGCGTGGATCCGGCCGGCGAAGGCACGGTGGCGCGTCCGCTGTGCATTTCTCCGGCCGGCCGGGTGCTCGATCGCGACGGTCGGATTCTGCACAGCGATGGTGGTTGCCCGGGGTACAATTTTCGGTTCTGGCTGGCGGACCCGGAGGTGACGCTGGACGCCGGCGTGGAGGAGTGCCCGGCGCGTGGCGCGAGCGACGATGTGCTCTTTGACCTCCGCGTGCAGCGGCAGCTCTCGAGTTTCACGATGATTCATGTCCCCTTTAACGGTCAGGCGCGGGTGATCCAATGAGCAAGAAAACGAGGCGCACCCAGAAGGGGTTCTCCCTGGTGGAGCTGCTCATCGCGATGATGCTGTTGGCGGTGGGAGTGATGGCGACCATTGCGATGCAGTTTGTGTCGCTGGGGGGCTACACCACCTCGCGTGAGGTCACCGGTGCGACCGAGATGGCGCGGGTGGTGGAGTCGCGGCTGCGAGCCGAGGCGTTGGGTTGGACGGCGGCGACGCCGGTGAACACCGTCCCGCCGGTCTATGCCGACGGGCGCGCGATGTCGTATCTGGCCGAGATCGCGCAGGCCGGCGGGACGTGGGTCCCGCTCTACGCTACGCCGGTGAACCAGCGCCTGGCCAACCAGGGGAGTGCGCGATTCTGCGTGTTTGCGGTGGGCGAGCAGCTGGTGGAGGCGACGATTCCGCAGCCCTATATGAGCGTTCAGATCGCGGTGGTGTATCCCGGGGCTCAGGGCACCTTTCCCAATCAGAGTGGCGCGGATCTCCACGGGCGTTGTGACGTGATCAATACCGCGTGGTTGGTGCCGGGGGATCCGACGCTGGCTCTGGAGATGCAGGGGCTGCGCGCCAGTTACTTCGGGACGGCGCTTCGTCCGCAATGAGACCGGCGACGATGCCTAAGAGGCAGGCAGCGATGATGAAATACGCTCTTAAGGAGCCGATGATGCAAGCACGACCTCACCGAGAGATCCGAGCCCGCGGGCACCAGAGCGGGTTTACGCTGGTGGAGCTGATGATCGCGATGGCGCTCGTTGGCAGCCTGGTGGCCGCGATCTACGGGATGTTTGCCCGGACCTCCGACGCTCTCATCGATGTGGACGCGATGTCTGGCTCGACCGATGAGGCGCGCTTTGCGTTGGAGATGATGCGCAACGAGCTGCAATCGGCCGGTGCTCAGGCTACGCCAAATGCCAGCGTGGACCCCTGGGTGCGCCCCAACGACTCGCCGCTGTATGCGTTGATGCCCTATGCGGACTGGCAGAATGACCGCAGCGTGTATACGGGCGACGCGACGCTGCAGGAGATCGGCAATCGCAATCCGCAGTCGGCGTTTAGCGGGCTGGTGGTGGTGGGCGCGTACGATTTTCCGCAGAGCTTTTTGATCAGCGAGGTGGCTCCGGCCAGCGCGCGCATCGAGAATGTGGAGCGGGGCGTGGGACGGCTGTTGCGCGTGGATCCCTTTGATGTGGCGACCAACGGAGAGGTGCTTCTCGACGATGCTGACCCGAGCGCCCAGGCGGTGGTGGAGGCGGCGGAGTTTCGGGGGCTGCGCATCAGCGATCGTCAGGGGTACATGCAGTTTGTGCCGATCAACGACGCGGTGATTTCCATGGGGGCGGTGGTTCTGGCCACCGAGCCGATTGCGTTTCGGGGCCCGGGGCGGATGAGCGGGCTGGAGAGCATCGATGGCGCAGATAACGACTACGATGCGGCGATGCTCGACGCGTTCTGGTTCCGGGTGCGGGTGGACCCTTACGATCGCAACAACCTTCAGCTGGTCCGTCATCGTCTGGATTTCGGCGCGTTGCAGGGGCTGGGTTCGCCGACGGCGGCCGATTTAGTGGGTGCGATTGCCGGGACTACTGACGACGAGCGCGAGCAGAACACGCTGGTGATCGCCAACCACGTGGCGGACTTTCGGGTGTGGTTTGATTGCGCGAACGCCGCGGGCGCGCTGGAAGGCGGGCCGCTGATGGTGGGCTGGAACCCGGTGAGCGGCGCCTGTCTGGATCATCCGGTCGATGGGACCCAGCCGCACCGCGCGCGGGTGGCGCATCTGCGTCTTTCCATGCGCTCGGAGAGGGAGCGTACCAACCGGCCCCATTTTGATGTGAGTGGCAACGCCCAGTGGCTGGGTTTTGAGCAGGTTAACGGCACGATGCGCACCTACGATGTGGATCCACAACACCCCGGGGCAGCCTCGGTGATCACGGTTCAGACCAGCGTGGATCTGACCAACTTTCGGATGCGAGGGCTGTGATGGGAGTGAAGCTCAACAACGAACGTGGCGCGGCATTGGTCGTGGTGTTGCTGGTCATTCTGGTGCTCACCGGTCTGGGGATGGTGGCGCTGGATTCGACGACCGAGGGCGTGTGGCTCTCCTCCAGCCATCGCACCCGGGCGCAGGCCACGGTGTACTCGGATGCGGTGGTGCAGTTTGGGATGTACCGCGCCGGGGTGCGGGCGCCCTCTTATGCCGAGATGCTTAAGGCGCGGGCGGAGGTCGATCTCGACGCGTTGAATAGCGAGGATGAGCGCATCGGGGCGATTCGGCGCGGGGGCTACCAGATCTTTACTCCCGAGGCCGATCCGGGCGGGGGCCAGGCCACGCTCTCCGATGTGTTGACCTCGGGGCAGTTGATCGGGGCCGGCAGCGAGACCTCGCTGGAGGAGGATAGCGAGATGCCGGTGGCGTTTCGCTACATCGTGCGTGACCCGGTGGATGGCCCCCCGGCGCCGGGGTATTCGGGTCAGTTTTGCTTTAAAAAAGTTACCATCGCTTCGGAAGCGGTGCTCGGGGATGTGCCCGAGGCCGAGGCCGATCGTCGCCGTCAGCGCGCGATGGGGCGTCACTCTTCCGAAGCGATGATGGGTCCGATTGATTGCGGGTCGCGCTAACCCGCGCCGGCCCTTGAGACTGTTCTGCATAAACGCGCTGCCCGGGAGCTGAGAGGCCCCCCAAACGCATAAGGTGATATCCATGGACACGAGACGACAACTTCTGGTCAGCGGGCTGGGTCTGGTCACCGTCGCCGGGGCGGCGATGGTGATGATGAGTGCCCCGCGTGAGGTGCAGAGCCAGAGCCCGGTGGAGTTGGGCATTGCGCAGTCGCCGGTGGTCACCATCGTGATGGACACCTCGGCCAGTATGGAGTGGACCGAGCGCGGCGAGGGGCGTTATCCGGAGCTCGCGTCCGTCTCGGGGGCTCATCCCTCGGGGGACCATATGGATACCTGGCGTCCGGGCAGTGCGCTGAACCTGCCGGGCTCGGCGCGCGTGGATGGCACCCCGGTCAGTGGTACGCCGGTGACCACGGTGGGCCCGTGCATGGTCTGGCACCCCTTTGATGGCAGCAGCAACCATAAGTGTCAGGACTATGTGCGCCCGCCGGCCTGCGGAGAGTTTTCGGAATGCGACGACTTTGAGGAGGGCAAGACCACCAATCGGCAGCGCGACACGCTGGAGGATATGCGCAACAATGAGCTGATGCGGCTGACCGATGGCAACAAGCCGCGTCACATTCAGATCAAAGAGATCCTCACCGGCGATATGTACCTGCGCTACGACGACCAGCCGAAGGTGGGGCCGGGGTGCTGGTTTGTGCCGCGCTCGCGCGGGGCGGCGACCGATGAGCAGGTCTGCTGCGGGAACTTCGATCAGAGCAGCTGGTCGTGTGACAACACCGGGGATCGTTTTGATCGTTTCATCGATTATGATGATCCGCGCCCTCACTATCAGGAAGTCTACAACGAGCAGGACTCCAACGGTCTGCTCGACGCGATGGGGCGGACCACCATCTTCTCGGTGGTGATGTTTGACGGTTATCGGGGGGATGGTCAGGGGGCCGGCGGGTGGGACTTTCCGATGGATGACGTCGTCGCCGACGAGTTCGGCGGCGTGGCCGGGGGCGCAGAAGGGGCCGGGTGCGCCGGCGGGCCCTGTTACAACCTGGGGCTCTTTCGCTTTGTCGGACCGACGGAGCTCTCGTTGACCGCTGACGAGATGGACAACACCTCGCTCTATGTTCAGGAGGCCATCGTCAACGCCGGTCAGCTGGACCGTCGCAAAGCGTTTCTTTCAGGGAAGACCACCGATGAAGACGGCAAGAAGAAGAAGCGGCCCAAGGGAGCGCGGGGGAACTGGGAGATTCCTATCTTTGACTATCCGCTGGGCAAGCAGCCGATCAGCATGGCCAGCCCCTTTGCCGGGGTGTTCCACGATCTGCAGCAGTTCTACAGCTATGGTCAGCTTGAGGACACCGGGGATGGGGCTTCTCCGGGCGTGTTGAATCCTTTCCAGGAGGATCGCTACGCGGCCTGTCGCCCGCGCCATGTGGTCTTTTTCACCGACGGCTTCCCCGAGCCCGAAGCTCCCGGAGGAGCGGGCAATGGCATCGGCAGTGAGAGTCTGGCGCCGGCCTTTGGTTACGACCCGGCGCGCTATCCCTACGATGTGACCGAGCAGGCCATCATGGACATGCTCACGCAGATCGAAGCGGAGATGCGGGCGGCCAACGACAACCAGGAGATCGAAGAGCGCTTTGCGCCCCGGGTGCACGTGCTGGCGGTCAACCTGGAGGAAGACAGCGAGCGACGCACCAACGCGATTCAGAAGTCGGCGGTGATGGCGATGCGAGGCAACACCTGCGCGCAGTATTACCTGCCGCCGGAGATGGTGCCGCTGGGCTCGTTCAGCGGTCAGCGTGATATCAACGGCGCGTTGCAGCCCGGGACGTGTGATCCGGAGGACCTGAGCGAGCCCTGTCTGGTGCCTCAGAACCTGGGCTACACCTTTGATCCCCCGGATGGCGGCGATGACTTTAACTGTGAACATCCCGCGCTGATCTTGAACAACAACAGCAAGGCGTCGCTGGTGAGCGCCTTCCAGATGATTTTTAACGAGATCGCCGGGTCCTCCGGGCTGGCCGCGCGCACGCGCCCCTCGCTCACCAGCTACCTGGATACCGATGGCGCCCAGGGGCAGTACCGCCTCTTCTCGGGGGTGCAGATTCAGGGCGATAATGTGTTCTGGAAAGGCATTCTCAACCGCACGCTCTCCGGGTGTAGTGGCAGCGTCTCGCTGGTGACCAGTGGCGCGGATCTCGACGGGCTGCATGAAGATATCAATCGGCTGCGCAAGGCCATCGGGGAGCCGCTGGATGAGCCGGTGGTGCGCGAGCGCGTGGATACCGATCGGCGCCGGGTGTTCACGTCGATGCCGCGCTTCCAGATGGAGGCCGACTCCGAAGCGGTGACCGGGCCGATGTCCACCTTCTTCCCGATGACGTACGCTCTGGGCAAGGTCGACGCGAGCTCCGATGAGTTTATCGAAACCACGCTGCCCGGCGCCGTGAACCTGAGTGAGAGTGTGGGGACGCGGGTGCGTTTTGAGTCCGGGAACCTCAAAGAGGTCTTCGACACCTACAGCTTCACCGACGAAGATTTCTTCAATTACTGGGGGATCAGCGAAGATGCGGAAGCAGGGATCGCGGTAGAAATCTTTATGAACGACATGGTCGACGAATATCGCGGGCGCATCGGGCCAAAGGCCGACCGCGTGCTCGGAGGGATCTACACCTCGAACCCGGTGACGGTGGGCCCCCCGGACCTCGATCTGCTCAACGATGGCTACCGCGCCTTCCGTCAACTCTACGCCAACCGGCGCACCATGCTCTACGTGAGCACACTCGATGGGCAGCTGCACGCGATTCACACCGGGGAGGACGAGGTCAAAGGCCGCGAACTTCCCAGCGGGTTGGGGTCCACTATTTCGGAGCGTGACCATGTGCCGGCGGCCGACCAGCGGGAGGCCTGGGCCTATGTGCCCTCGATGCTTCATCAGGAGCTCTTCCCCAACATGCAGCGCGCCGCCCAGCTGATGGATGGCAGTCCGGTGGTGGGAGACATTCGTCTGTGCCACGCGAACCCGGCGCTCAACATCAACCGGCAGGCCTGTGGCGCGTGGATCTCGCAGGTGCCGCAGGCCGCGCAATGGCGCACGGTGCTCGTTCAGGGCATGGGGGCGGTCGGTCAGGGCTACTTCGCGCTCGACGTAACCCGTACCGGCTCGCCGACCGAGGCGCCCGACCCGATCGTGCTCTGGGAGTTCACCCGCGAGTGGGAAGAGCACCAGATGCAGAGCCTGGAAGACTGGCGCTACGGTCCGGAAAATATGTCGGGCTATGACGATGAGCTCGATACCTGCCGCAGTGCGCTGGCAGACTCGGCGTTCGGCCAGTGGTTCTGCGGCTGGTGGGGATGCGACGATGGCGAGGAGGCGCCCGATGTCTGGGGGCTGGGCATGCTCGGGACCTCGGTGAGCGACCCGGCCATGGGCATGGTGGCGATGCAGCTGGGCGAGGGGGCGATGTCTCTGCAGCGCCCGGTGGCGGTGTTCGGCGGTGGTTCGACGCCCGAGCGCTCTCAAGCGCCTCAGGAGTGCGTGGACAATGTCACGGGCCGGGCGATTTACGTCGTCGATCTGCAGAGCGGTATGATCATTCGCCGCTTCGTTGAGTACCGCGACGATTCCGACACCATGAAGCGTTTCCCCGCCGAGATGGTGGGGTCGCCGGCGCTCTACAGCAGCTCGCCGGGCGATGTGGCGACCCGTGGCTTTATCGGGGACGCCGAGGGGCGGATGTACCGCATCGACATGACGCGCCCCAACCCGGAGGACTGGGAGGTTCAGCTCTTCTTTGACCCCGCTACGGAACCCTCGCCATGGATGATCGACCTTGATGGGGAGTACGGTTTCTCAAACTTTGGGCCGGCGTCCTACCGCCCGGCGCTCTTTATGAATGAGAACCGTAACCTGGTGGTTGCCTACGGGCTGGGGGAGCGTGGCGAAACCAGCGAGACCAACTCCGTGCAGATGGTGATGGCGATCGAGGAAGACTTCGAGGTGCTGGAGGTCGCCGGCGCCGGAGGACTGGAGACGGTCGATAACATCAAGCCTCGCCCGCTCTGGCGCTACTACCTGAGTAAGCGTGAGCGTCTGACCGGGGAACCGGTGGTCTTCGACGGAGATGTCTTCTTTACGACGTACGTGGAAGAAGACGCGGCCTGTCTGGCGGGCACCTCGCGCATCTATCGCCTGGAGGGGTTCCCCTACGATTATGCGGGGGGAGAGGAAGGGGTCGAAGCCAAGGGGGGTTGGACCGAGTATGCCGGGGGCGGTGCCGCCGGACTCGATCCTTCGCTCTTTTTGCTCGACGGTGGCGACGCCGCCGGCGTGCCGCGCTGGTTCGGTCCGTCCACCCCCACGCTGATCCGCGGCCTTTCGATCACCATGGGGCCGGTGTGCAACGATGTGGTCGATGATGCCACGCTGGGGCAAACCGTGCGGGAGTCGCCGGCGCGCAAGCCACAGCTGACCTTTACGTCGGTAGGCAACGACAGCGACGGTAATCCGGTGCCCGGCGGCGGCTCCGGGGACGCCGGTGGTATCGGTGGGTTCAATATTGAGCTCGAACCGCCGGCGACGCACTCGATTCCGTTGAGCTGGACGATTGTGGGGAACTGATGAACCTTCGTCTGCGCGCCAGCATCCTGGCGATGCTGCTTATGGTGGCGGTGGTGGGCTGCCGAAAATCGGAACGGACGCCCCGGGAAGGCACTCCGGAGGAGCGGAGCAGTGAGCGTTCCCCGGAGGCTTCGGTGGAGGCCGAAGCCCGGGAGGCCTTTGGCCTGCCGCTGCCTCCGGATTACCTCGATCGCATCGAGATCTCGGAGATTTTCGTCACCGTCAACACTCGCATGACCCTGGAGGAGCTGGAGGCTTTTTTCCGCTCTCGCCTGGTGGATTACGAGTACGTCAAGACGGCCGGGCGCGTGCGAGTGGTGCCCCTGCGCCCGCACTCGCCACGGGTGGAGATGGTTCGGCTGGCCGGTCGTGGCAAGCAGGTGGTGGTCGATTATCACGCGGCGCCCGACGTGGCAGGGGCTGAGCGCGTGGAGAAGCAATCGCTCGCTGCGATGGCCACCGAGGAGCCTGAATTGAAGGCCGCGCTAAAGAAGTCTTCCGCCGGGCCCTCGCGCCTGGGGGAGCGTGCGGAATGGCTTTCGGCGCTTCGGGGCAAGCCTGTGGAGCTGCGTACGGCCGACGGGCAGCTTCTGGCGCCGGGGGCGATCTGGGGAGAGCCCTACACGCCGCCGCCGGGAACCCCGCTCTACGGGGAGCAGAACCGGGAGAACTTTGGTCGCCCCTTTGGCGATTGGCGCATGCACTAAGCGCGAAGGCTTCTTATACTCCTTTCATCCACGCGCCACGATGGCGACCGAGCTTCGCGTCGGTCGCGGCCCGCCGCCGGGCGGTTGAGATGATAAGGAGTTATCCTATGAGTCGCTTTGCTCTGATGCAGGGGACGCTACTACTTGCTGCTATGTTGCTCGGGAGTGTCACGGCCCAGGCCCAACCCTCGGTAGCGCTGGAGGCCGTGGTGTTTGAGGTGGAGGGCGCCGATCTGGACGCGGCCTTCTTGAGTGATCTGAGCGCGGTGTTGCGCGACCAGGCGCTGCAGCATCCGCGCTATGCCCTGGTCAGCGCCACGCCCCTTCAACGCGCCGAAGTCGCCGTGGTGGTCGGATGTGAGCCGGAGACCACCGAGTGCCTCAGCCAGATTGCCGATTTTGTCGAAGCCCGGGTGTTGATCTCGGGCCATGTGCGGCGAGAGGGCGACGCGTTCAGGTTGAGCGTTTCGATCTTTGATCGCGACGGCGATAAGGGGCCGGTGCAGGTGGAGCGTCGCCTGGCCGCCGACGATCCGGTGCTGCGATTCCGCCAGCAGGTGGAGCGCGTGTTTGCCGAGCTGACCCCTGATGAGCGCACGCGCCTGAGCATTCGCGCTGCGGCGTCCGCCGACGAAATTCGCATCGACGGCGTGATGGTGGGCCGGGGCCTGGTGGAGCGTGACACGCTTCCGCCCGGCACCTACCAGGTGGAGATTCATCGCGAGGGCGCGCTGCCCTACACCCGTGAGGTGGAGTTGAAGGTTGGTGAGCCGGTGAGCATCGAGGTTCCGGCAGCGCTTGCCAGCGAGACCCCGGCGCCTCGGGAGGAGGCGGCCAGCACCGACCCTGCGATCGCTGTGGCCTCCTCGGCACCGGCGAGCACGGCGATGGTGGCGCCTCCGGTGCCCGCTCGTCAGCGCTCTCTGCTGGGGGCGTACTCCTCGTTGGGAGTCGGGGTGGTGGCCCTGGGGGGCGCCGGGCTGATGGTCGGGTTGATGCGCGGGGTTGAAGACGATATCGCCGCCGAAATCGCGCAGGGCGACATTTCACCGGCTCGCTACAATGACCTGCTGCGCCGTGGCGAGAGCTATGAGACCGCGCAGTGGGTGCTCCTGGGCGTGGGCGTGGGAGCGACTGCGCTGGGAGTTGGCTGGATGCTCGTTAGCTATGCGGGCGATGAGCCCGGACTGGCGTTCCACGTGGGGCCGGGGAGCCTGGCGCTGAGCGGGCGCTTCTAGGCATCATTTCTTCTCGCTGCTGTGGACGACGACCCTCGGCGACTCAGACCGGTCCCTACGAGGTCTGGGGGGCGGCGCGCACATCAGGGAAGGTGGCTTGAGGGGAACGAATCAGGCGCTTGAGCTCTTCGAGCACTTCGTTTGGAGAGTCCAGCGCGGCCAGCGCGGCCGGGTCGAGCACCCGGGTGGCCAACTGGCCCAGCTTGGAGAAGCGCTCCAGGTGCTCTTGAAGGTCAGCCTCCTCCGGACTCAGCGCAACGATCACAAGGTGGACGCGCGCGCCCGGGTGGGCCTCGGTGGCAAACCCTTCTGGGGAGCAGCCCACAAACACCAGCGGGCGCTGCACCTCCTCGCTGCGTGCGTTGAGCAACATCACCCCGTCGGCCAGCTCCCGAGAGAACCCGGGATCGTCGCGTAGCAGGGCGTCGAGCACGACCTGGCGCCGCGCGGGAGCGTCGTCATCGAAATGGCTTTTGAGGAGCGCGTCGACGATCTCACGCTCGCCGTTTTGGGGCATCTCGGTGAGCACCCGGCGCGCTTTAAATGCCTCGGCCAATCCCTCTTCCCGGGGCAGGGGAAGGTTGGCGATGTCGATGTCAGAGAGGATCACAAAGCAGCTGGAGTAGCTCGCCAGGCTGCCCAGGCGAGTGGGGAGGGACTCCAACTCGGGGGACCAGGGCAGGGTGCCGCGCCGCGCGCTCAGAAAGACCAGGAGATCGTTGTCTTCGACACGGCGCTCCAGGGTCTGCACCAGATCTTCCATGGTGTTGAAGCCCACAAAAGAAGAGGCGATCTCGGGCTTCAGGCTATCGAAGCGCGAACGGATGCGGCGCATCTCATCTTTGAGGCAGAGCCCGGTCAGCAGGGCGCCGGTGGCGTTGGTCAGGCGTTTGAGGTCGCGGATCGCCCGGGTGTAGCCCGGGTGGTACTCGATGAGGGGAGGGAAGACGATGATCACGCGCCCCACGGTGTTGATCGGCTGGGTGAGGTGGCAGACAAAGACCTGCTGTTCGGTCTGTGCGATCAGCTCTTCGGTCACGCGCCCCAGCGGGGCCCGGCGATCCTCGGAGGGGCCGCGCCAGCCGACGACGATGTCCGAGACGCGGCGCTCCAGCACCGCCCGGGCGATGCCCGAGGCCGGGTTATGCGCCAGGCGCGTGACCGGTACCACCGGGACCTCGGCCGAGGCGCCGTGCACCACGGCCGCCGAGAGCATGCGCTCGGCGGTGGCCACCGTCTGCGCGGTGTCGCCGTCTTCGGGCACCACCGACAGGGGGAAGACCGGCTCTTCGGAGCCGTGCTCCCGCACCAGAAAGGTAAAGTCGAGCAGAGCCTGGGCGTTGGCCGCATAGGCCATCGGGACTGCGAAGCGCTGTGGCGCCTCCTCTTCGCCGGGCCCCTCTCGCTCCTGCGTCAGCGCCATGCGCCGCCCGTAGCGCTCGGTCACCAGGGGAGAGACAAAGCAGGTCACCGCGATCATGACGATGGTGCCGTTGAGCACCGACTCATCAAAGAGCCCCACGTCGAAGGCCACCAGCACCACCGCCAGGGTGGCCGCGGCCTGGGCCGCCGAGAGCCCGAAGATCACCATGCCTTCATCGGCGCTGTAGCCCAGAATCTTGCGGGTGAGCATCGCGGCCAGCCACTTCGAGCTCAACGCCGCGCCCACCATCGTGGCGGCCACCACCAGCGCGTCGGCGCCGCTAAAGAGCACGCGCACGTCGACCAGCATCCCGACCGAGATGAGGAAAAAGGGCACAAAGAGCGCGTTGCCCACAAACTCAATCCGGTTCATCAGGGTGCTGGATTCCGGCACGAGGCGATTGAGCGCAAGCCCGGCCATAAAGGCTCCGATGATGGCCTCCACCCCGGCCAGCTCCGCCAGAAAGGCCGCCAGAAACACCACCGCCAGCACAAAGACGTACTCCAGCACCCCCTGGCTGCCGACGCGGCGAAAGAACCAGCGCCCCACCCGCGGGATGCTCCAAAAGACCAGGAAGATGTAGACGCTCAACCCGATGATCAGCGTCAGCCAGAAGCTCATGTCCAGCGAGCCCCGGGTGGAGCCCATCACAACCGCCAGCACCAGGAGCGCGGCGGTGTCGGTGATCACGGTGCCGCCCACCGTGGCTGTGACCGCGTTGGATTTGCTCATCCCCAGCCGGCTGATCACCGGGTAGGCCAGCAGGGTGTGGGAGGCAAACATGCTGGCGAGCAGGATCGCCACCATGAAGTCGAGCCCCAGAATGTACATCCCGGCCAGCGTTCCCAGAGTTTGAGGCACCAGAAAGGTAATGAAGCCAAAGACCAGGCTGTGGTTTCGATACTTGGCAAAGCGGTTAAGATCGATCTCCAGCCCGGCGGTGAACATGATGTAGAGCAGGCCCACCGTGCCCAGGAGCTGAAAGGTCGCATCGCGCTCCAGCAGCCCCAGGGCGTTGGGGCCCACGATCACGCCGGCCAGGAGCAGGCCAATGATCTCGGGGAGCTTGAGTTTTTGGACCGCCAGCGGCGCCACCAGCAACATCATCATGACCACGGCAAAGATCAGCACCGGGTCGGAGAAGGGCGTTTCAAAGTGGTGGAGAAGTTCTTCCATCAATCCATCCTCAGCGAGATCGTCGACCGCGGCCCGGCCACCTGAATCGGCGCACGGTGGTCCATAACGCAAGTCCCGGGGCGGCCCACGGAGCAGGTCAGACCCAGGGGGCGCAGACGCTCCAGCGCGGCGTCTCCAAAGTGAAGTCAGTGGGAACACTTCGCAGGGCCCGGTGTATTTTCGCAGCGATGATGTTTTGAATGAGCCCTTAGGGGCTGGCGCTCCCCGCCCGGGGAGGGAAGGACGCCATGCGGATGCGATGGAAATACATGGTGGGAGCCTTCGCGCTCCTGATGGTGCTGGTCGGGGCGGGGTTTGCCCATGCGGCTCAAGGGGTGTTTGCGCCGGTGCTCAGCCAGGGCTCCGTGCGGCCGGTGATGGTGGCGCTGGCGGTGCTGGCCGCGGCCTTCGCGCTCTCGTACCTCACTCGCACCCGGTGGGTGCGCGCGTCGGGGCTTATCGGCGGGGCGTTTTACGGGGGCCTGGGGCTGGTGCTGGTACCGCTGACCGGGGTCATTGATCCGGCCAGCGGCGCGGCGCTGGAGCCTTTGATGGTGCTCACCGCCGGGGCGGTGTCCCTGGAACTCGGGCTGGGACTGCGCGCCTCACGCCTGGCCGCGCTCGGCGGTGAGGCGCTCAAGGCCGGGGTGCTGGTCTCCGCCTTCACGGCGGCGCTGAGCATCGCTTTGCCCTTGCTGGTACTTAAACAGGTCTCTCCCGGGAGCATCTGGCCGGGGTGGGCGGTGGGCATCTCCTCGCTGGGCGTGCTGGCGATGGTGGCTGACCCCTCCTGTTTACGCGCACTGGCCGGGCGGGTCGGCGGCGATGCGCCTCCGCTGGACCGGGCCCTGGCCCTGGCCCGGGTCTGCACGCTGGCCGCGCTCCTGGCGCTCTTGCTGCTCTTCTGCGTGTTCACGCCCGTCGACCCGGGCGTTGGCGACATCTGGCAACCCCTGATCGCGGCCGGGCTCCACCTGGCCCTGGGGGGCATCCCGGGCGTCATCGCCGGCGCGCTGCTCCAGGAGCGCAACGCTGACGATCATCTGCTCACTCTGGTACTGGGCGTGGGGCTAACCTTGAGCGCGATCGCCTACTACTCCGGCCTCTCGGTGGTGGTCGTCAATGCGGTGGCCGGGGCGGTGATGGCCGCGATGAGCTCAGAGTCCCTGCGCATCTCCCACGCGCTGGAGTCGCTGCGGGGCCCCCTCTATGTGCTGGCCTTCTTCTTTGCCGGGACGCTGTGGGAAGGCGGCGCGTCGAGCTTTGTCTGGGGGGCGGCCCTGGCCTTTGTGGGGCTTCGCTTTCTGGGGCGAGCGCTGGGCGTGATCAGTTACCGCCCCCGGCTCAGCGGTCTCCGCGTGGAGTCCGGGACCCATCGCGCCCTCTGGGCGCCGGGGGCACTGGGGGCGGTGATCGTGATCGATGTCGTCAGCTCCTTTGCCGGGCTCCCCGACCTCCCGCTGATCGCCTCGGCGCTGGTGCTGGCCCTGCTGCTCTCCGACCTTTTGGCCTACGTGTTTACCCGGGGGTGGCTCATTGATATCTCCGACGTCGATGCTCAGGGCCGCGCGCACTCGCCCTGGGGAAGCTGGCAGGAGGAGGGGTGATGCGCCATCTGCTGACGCTCTTCATCGTGGTGGCCCTGCTGGTGGTGGGATCGATGCTCCCGGGCACGTTGGGAGGCCCCTGGCTGCCCGCCGAGGAGCTGGTAGCCATCGGCCTGATGCTTCTGCTGGCCTACGTCGCCGGAGAGCTCTTGAGGCGCCTGGGGTTGCCGGCATTGCTGGGGTACATCGGCACAGGGATCGTGCTGGGGTCCGGCCTGGCCGAGCTCTGGCCGGGCTTTGAGCCCCTGACCCTCATCACTCCCGAGGTCATCACCGACCTGGGAGGCGTTCAGATCCTGGTGGTCGGTCTCATCGGGATGCTCGCCGGGGGTAAAGTGCGCCTCTCGGAGCTGGGGGCGCAGGGGCGGCTGGTCGCCCGGGTTACCGGCGCGGTGCTGGTGACGGTCATCCCACTCACCACGCTGGCGGCATTGTTGGCCCTGGAGGTGTTCCCCGACGCGCTGGCGCTCTTGGCCACCGAGCCGCGGGCCACCCGCGTGATGATCGCGCTCTTTTTCGGGGTGCTGGCCTTCGGGCTGAGTCCGAGCACCACGATCGCGCTTATCCAGGACCTGCGCGCCCGGGGCCCCCTGAGCACCGCCACGCTCAGTGTGGTGATTGTCGGGGAGTTTCTGCTCTTCGGGCTCTTTGCCGTGCTGCTGGCCGGCGCCCGGGTGGCCGTGGTCCCCGGTCCGCTGACCACCGGCGGTCTGGCCGGAGTGCTGCCCAGGCTGGGGCTGGAACTCGTGCTCTCGCTGGGACTGGGCATCGCGTTGGGCGTGGCCGTGGCCAGCTGGGTGCGCCTGGTGCGCCGCGAAGTGCTGATCTTTATGATCCTGGCGATTTTTTTAACCTATCTGGGGGCGCTTCGCCTGGAGGCCGAGCCCACGCTGGTCTTTCTGGTCGCGGGCTTCTTTGTGCAGAACGCCACCGCCGGCGGTCGCGCTATGGTGCGGGCCCTGGAGCAGGTGGCGCTGCCCGTCTTTGTGGTCTACTTCGCCACGGTGGCCGCCGGCTTCGACCTTCAGGCTGCCTTGAGCTACCTGCCCCTGGTGCTGGTCCTGATCGCCGCTCGTCTGGGGGCCTTGATGCTGGCCACGCGCCGCGCCTGTGCCCGGGCCATCGATACGCGGCCGGGCCTGGCCTACATGCCCGGCGCGCTGCTGGCGCAGGACGCCGTGGTCCTGGTGCTGGCCGGGGTCGTGGCGGTGAATTTCCCGCCGTGGGGGCCGACCTTCCAGAGCGTGATCATGGCCACGGTCATCGTGTACCTGACGGTGGGGCCCATTGCGCTCAAAGTGGCGCTGGATCGCGCCGGCGAAACCAGGCCTGCCCGCGGTCTGCGCGAAGAGCGGGTGCTGGGCCTTGAGGAGTTTGAGCTGCTGGAGCCCATCGAACTCGTGGAGTGCCTGCCGCCTCCCGAGTTCGACGACGCCTGGCTGCGCGGTCATATCGACGACCTGCGCCGCGCGCTCCTCGACCGCGCCGAGGCCACCTTTCAGGGGCCGGTGCGCGCCCAACGCGACGGCCTCATCGACGCCCTCATCGAGTTTGAGGCCGTGGTGGATCACCTCCTCCAGGACTTGCAGCGCTGGCAGCAAAGCATCGACGATCCACCCGGGGAACTGGCGAGCGAACATGCCCTGGAAGCGCTGCGGGGTGTGCAGCGCGCCCATGGCGAGCGGGTGCACCAGGTCTATGAGCGCGTGCTCAGCGTCGAGGGCACGCCCCTGAACGCCCGGGCGCTGGAGGGCTTTTTCGACGCCCTGCACGCCATGGAAGATCGGCAGAGCCTCTATCGTATTGAGCGTGAGCGCGAGCTGGAGGTCGTCCGTCCCACCGACGGCCGAGTGCTGCGCGTGGTGAAGGCCGGGCGCCGGGTGCGCCGCAAGATCTTCGGTGCCGGCTACCGCACCGTGCCCGTGGGGCGGCTGTGGCGCTACTACGTCGAACTCTCGCTGCCTGTGCAGCTCCTGGAGGTCACGCCGGCGGTGGCCGGGCAGTACGAAGCGCTCTGGCGGGCGATCTGGGCGCATCTGCGCAGCGTCGACACCTTTTTAGAGGACCTGGCCCGCGGCCTGGAGCCCGCCGAGTCCGACACTGAGGCGCCTCAGACCCGGGCATCGGAGACCTCGGCCCACGCGCTGAACCTCTTCGAAGAGGTGTTTGCCGAGCGCCACGCCGAACTCGCCCACCAGACGCGCCGGTGCGCGGAGGTGAGCCTGAAGGGCTTTGGTCAGAGTCTGGCGCATGTGTACGGCGCCTTTGTCCAGGGGGCGGCGCGCGCGGGCACCTCCGAGTTGCCCGCGTTGCGCTACCGTCCCTCCTCGCGTTTTGACGCTGCGCGGCGCGCCACGGTGCGCCTGCGCGAGCGCCTGCGTCGCCTGGAAACCATCACCCGGGGTTACCGCGCCTGGGTGCGCCTGGATCACCACGTCTCCAGCTTTGTGCAGTGGTCGCAGGGCTACCGGGTGCGCGCCGAACGCGCCGCGCGGCGCGCCCTGGGAGGGGGCTGGCACGCCCAGCTTGAGCGCCTGGAAGAGGCGCTCGAAGAGAGCCGCGATCAGGCGCTCAAGACCGAAGACGCCGCCTCCTCGGTGAGCTGGGAAGAGCACTACACCCGCGAACTCCGACCGCCCCTGCTGGGGGCGCGCCGCGCTCAGGAGCACCTGCTGGCCCGCGCCCGCCAGGGCCGCGACACCCGCGAGCTCAGCGAGCTGGTCGAGGCCCGCATCGAGCGCCTTCCGGTGAGCCTGGCCGTGCTCAGCGCCGACCCTCAACGCACTCTGGCAGCCAACGCGCCCCATTATGAGCTGCCCTTACGCCACTGGATCAGCTCCCAGGTTGGTCGCGAGGTCGCCCTGCGGGTGGTCGACTTCAACGAACGCGCCGCGCGCTGCATTGAGGCGCGACAGGTCGCGTTGGCCGGCGTGGAACAGCTTTTGGAGTTTCACCTGGTCACCTCCCGTCGCGCCGCGTCTGGCCCGACCCTCACGGGAGCCCCCGGGCCGGGGGCGTCGGCCGCCTCCCCGGGCCCGGCGGAGGCCGGGCGCCAGGGGGTGGAGCGCGCGCTTCGCGCGCTTACGAAGGCTCGGGAGCAGGCCGAGCGCGATGAGCAGGAGCTGATCCGCTGGTTCCTGGTGGAGTGGGACCGCCTGATCGACCGGGCATTGAGCCCCATCGAGGAGCGCCGCCTGACCGAGATGCAGCGCGAACTCGCGCGCCAGGGGGCCGCTTCGTTTGTCGCCCGCGGGGAGTCGCTGGCCAGCGAACTCCTGGCCCCGGCGCTTCGCTGGTACCGGGTGCTGCGCGCCCGGGTGGGGCAGGGCGCCCACGAGCTGCGAGACGAATGGAATCGTCTGCTCGGCGCCCCCCATAAACCTGCCGACGCCCATCAGCGCCGCCGGGCGCTCCTGGCCGACCAGGAGGTAGCCTTCTCCCGGGCGCCGGCGGTCTATCGTCGCCTCTTCGTGCCCAACCCCCTCGATATCCCGGACTTCTACTGCGAGCGCAGCCAGGTCGAGCACGACCTGCTGGCATCCGCCGAGCGCTGGGCCCGGGGCGCTCCCGAGGTCGCGCTGGTCAGCGGCCCCCGGGGCAGCGGCAAGCGCAGCCTGGTGCGCCACCTCTTTCCCGCGCGTCTCTACGCCCTGATGCCCGAGCCCGGCGAACTTCACCTGAAAACCCTCAACCTGGGCTCGTTCCCGCGCGACGAGGCCGCCATCTGCCAGGCGCTCTACGAGGCGTTCGAGCTTGAGGGCACCGCTCCCACCGACTTCGCCGGGCTCGGAGAACACCTGCGGGGAGCGCTCTCCGGCCGGCACGTCGTGGTCCTGGAGGCCTGCGAGCACGTCTTCTTGCGGACCGAAGAGGGGATGGAGCGCGCCCGCGCCTTCTTTGAGATGGTGCAGCAGAGCGCCGGCCCGATCTTCTGGGTGCTTTTGATGGAGCTGGCGAGCGCCGAGTTTCTTTGCGCCCATCTGGATCTGGAGCGCGCGCTCACCGCGCGTGCGGAGCTTCCGGCCAGTGATTCGGGCTGGCTCGAGGCGATGATCATGGCTCGCCATCGCGTCAGCGGGTTTGACCTGCACTTTGAAAGCCCGCCGCGCGGCCGTCTGGAGCGTCTGGTGCGCCTGCAATGGCGCACCCCCGGTCAGGAGAGCGCGCGCCGCGAGTTCTTCGAGGCGCTGGCCGAGCACAGCCGCCACAACCCCGAGGCCGCGCTGCTGCGCTGGCTGCGCGCGGTGCGCCCCGATCCCCTCAACGATGCCCGCGTGCTCGTGTGCCCCTTCGATGTCCGGCGCCTCGACGTGCTCCAGGAGCGCCCCCTCTCCCAACGCCTGCTCCTGGCGGCGCTCCTCACCCACGGCAGCCTCAGTGTGCCTCAGGCCCACCGCGTGCTGGGGCGCTCCGTCGATGGGTTACGCGTCGAGCTCGAAGCGCTGCGTCGCGAGGGCTTTGTGGAAACCCTGCTCGACCGCCCCGATGAACTCCGACTGCGCGCCCCGGCCTGCGCCCCGGTGGCCGCGGAGCTGCGCGGGCAGAACCTGATCTGAGAGGATGACGTGAACCCTGCACCGCCTGCCCCCGCCGAACTCGTGGCCTGGGGGGCACCTTCGACCTCCTGGCCCGCGTTCCTGCTCCTGGTGCTCGCGGCGACTCTGGTGAGCCTCGGGCTGCGCCGTCTGGCCACCGCCGGGCCCGACCCCCGGGTGCTGCGCTGGTTGCCGGCCGCGCAGGTCGGCGTCTGGGCCCTGACGCTCCTGGTGATCGTCACGGTGCTCGCGCGTCAGGGCTTCACCACCACGCTGGCGCTGCTCCTGGTCATGCTTGTGGGCCTCTTCGTCGCCGCCAGCACCCTGCTGCGCAGTGTGCTGGCCGGGATGGTCATCGCTGGCGAGGCGCGTCTCCACGTCGGTGACGTCATCTCGTTGGGGGAGCTCCGTGGCGAGGTCGTCGGGCTGGGCGTGCGGGCCATGCAGCTGCGCGATGCCGAGGGAACCCTGCACGAGATTCCCCTGGCCGAGGTGCTCGCCAGGCCCCTGACCCGCCACCCGGCCGGGGGGCAGGCCCGCTGCGAGATCGAGCTGGAGCTCCCCGAAGCGCTGCCGGTGGAGCGCGCGCTGGAGCGCGTCCAGAGGCTGGCCTCGCTCACCCCTTATATCTCCCCTCGCCAGGGCCCCGAGGTCTTCCTGGTGAACGCTGGCGGTCCTGGCGAGCCGATGCGCGTGCGGGTTCGGGCCCAGGTGGCCTCCGAAGACCTGGTGGAGCACTTTAAGAGCGACCTCGTGCGCCGCCACCGCCAGGCCTTTGCCCGGCCCACCTCGCCAGCCGGGCCCGTGGTCTGAGCCCGTGGGGGGGAACCTGAAGGGCCGGGCCTTCACGTGGATCCGCTAAAGCGCCTTAGCGCCGGGCCATGCTCTTGACGTAGAGCCCCGGCTCCATCCCGCGCGACCAGCGCACCAGCACCTGCACTGCTCCCTGGTAGGGCGAGTCCTGGTCGAGGTTCAGGTGGGTCCAGACGTCTTCCACCTCGCAGATCTTCGTCTCGCCAGACCACTTCACCAGAATGTGCTCGCCCCTGGAGGGCACGCGCAACGTGTGATTGGAGCGGGCGCGCTCCACGGCGATCTCGGCGTTTTTATCCATGATGACGATCTGGTACATCCTGACTTCTCCTGGCGAGTCTCTGGAGGGCGTTGCCTCCCGGGGTAATCGTCGCCAGTATAGGCCAGCTTGCGCCGGGCCCAAAGTGCGGCGCTCCCAATGGATGGAATCCTCTCTGATACCTGGCGGCCGCCTCCCACCTCAGGATGCCGATGATGACCACAGGCTACCGGCGCTGCGCGCTCTCCCTGATGCTATGTGCCTCCCTCCTCTTCGGGGCGGGTGTGGCCACCGCCGACGAGGGCCCGCGCCTCAAAACCTTCCCGCAGGACATGGGATTTGGCGAGCAGCCCCTGCCCGATGACGCGCGCTTCAACCCGCTGAATCAGAGCGTGGGGCGCGTCGACGCGCGCGCTCAGACCAACGCCCTGGCCGGTCGCACCATCCTCTGGCCCACCGCCGCGCTGGTGCCCCGGGGCCAGTGGGCCTACCGCACCGTGGCCCTGGTCGAGCACCGCCTCTACTACAGCCCCACCGACGCCACCGAGTTGCGGATCAGCTCCACCTGGCCTGGCCTGGATCAGTACTACGTGGGCGCCGGGGCGCGCTTCCGCGTCTTGGATTCGCCACGCGCCTCGCTGACCTGGGGCCCCTCGCTGCGCCACCGCCGCAGTGGTTACGATCCGGGCACCCACGACCTGAGCCTGGGGCTGGAGGTGGTGGCCGACCTCCCCCTCAATGACCACAGCGTGGTCTCGCTGGGGGGCGCACTCAACGTCGTCGCCGCGCTGGGATATCTGGAGCTCGACGAATCCGCCTGCCAGACCCGCTACGACTACGGCCGGGGCGATTGCCTGGTGGCCGGCCAGTCCCGCACCTGGGAGGTGCCCGCCGGCGGGCACTGGGGCGCGCTCTTTGCCGGGCTGAGCGTCTACCCGGTCGACTGGATGGTGTTCAACATCGAGGCCTTCACCGGCGCGGGCACCGGCTCCTTCATGGAACTCGACGACTTCTTCATCCGCAACCCCCTCTATCAAGACGAACTCGCCGCCTTCCGCCAGGGCGAACTCCGCGCCGGCCTCGACGTGTTGGGGCCGATGAATCTGGGCATGGGCACCACCTTTTTGAAAGGCGGCTTCGCCGCCCAGACCTCGCTCATCCTTACCCGCTTTATGGGGCAGACCCGTCTGGTCCCCTTTCTTATGCTCGCCTATCAGGGAGGCGCGTAATGCTGACAGGTACTTCTCTTCCCGCGATCAAAACCGAGGTTCCCGGACCTCGTTCGGTGGCGTTGGTCGATGAGCTGGCCCGCTCGGAATGCCCGGCGATCACCGCGCGCCGGGCTCGGCGCGCCGCCGAGACCGGGGTGGGGCAGGACCCCATCGTCTGGAAACGCGCGAAGGGGGCCAACGTCGAAGACGTCGATGGCAACGTCTACGTCGATTTCACCGGTGCCTTTGCCGTGGCCGGCATCGGGCATACCCACCCCCGGGTGGTCGAGGCTGCGCAGCGTCAGTCCCAGGAGCTGATCCACGCCATGGGCGACGTCTACCCCAGCGAGGCCAAGATCCGCTTCACCCGCAAGCTGGCCGAGGTGGCCCCGGCCGAACTCACGCACGCGATCCTCGGGCTCTCCGGAGCCAGCGCCATTGAGGCCGCGCTCAAAACCGCCGCGGTGCACACCGGCCGCCCGGGCGTGTTGGCCTTCTGGGGCGGCTACCACGGGTTGAGCTACGGGGCGCTCAGCGTCACGGCCTACCGCGATAACTTCCGCCGCCCCTTCATGGCCCAGCTCAACCCCTGGGTCACCCATGTGCCTTACCCCGACACCTACCGCCCGCCCTTCGGGCTGGCGCCTGGCACCTCGCCAGAGCAGGTGAGCCAGACGACCCTGGCGCACCTGCGGGCTCTGCTCAGCGGTCCGGCCACCGGCGCCGAGACCATCGGGGCCATCCTCATTGAGCCCCTGCAGGGGCGCGGCGGCGAAATCGAGCCGCCGCCGGGCTTTCTGGCCGGGCTGCGCGCGCTCTGCGATGAATTCGGCCTCCTGCTCATATTCGATGAGATCTACACCGGCTTCGGGCGTACCGGGACGATGTTTGCCTGTGAGCATGAGGGCGTGATCCCCGACATCCTCTGCGTGGGCAAGGCGCTGGGAGGGGGCTTCCCGCTCTCGGCGGCGATCGGCCGCCAGGAGGTCATGGACTCCTGGGGCAACTCCGCCGGCGAATCGGTGCATACCTCGACCTTTCTGGGCAACCCCCTGGGCTGCGCGATGGCTGAGGCGGTGCTCGATGTGCTGGTCGAAGAGGACTGGCCGGCGCGCGTGGCGCGCCGGGGCGTCGAGATTCGCGGGCGTCTGCAGGAGCTGGCCCGGCGCTGGCCCGAGCGCATCGGGCTGGTCCGGGGGCGCGGGCTGATGCTGGGGCTGGAGCTGATCACCGACGCCGAGACCCGCGCGCCTGACGGCGCGCTGGGGCTGGCGCTGGTCGGCATCTGCCGCGATCAGGGCTACCTCCTCCTCCCCTCCGGGCAGCACGGCCATGTCCTGGCGCTCTCGCCGCCCTTTGGCGTCACCGATGAGCAGTGGGAGGGGCTCTTCGAGGTGCTCACCCGGGCCTTCGAAGAGTGCTGCGGGGCGCCCTGAAGGCCGTAGGGGGCCGGGGCGCTTAGCTGCCGGCCTTTTGTGCGCGGGCTCGGACGAGCAGGGGGGACATCATCAGCGTGGGGAGCGTCTCGTCGGTCTGCGCGAGCAACTCCGGGGTGGCCCGCGGCGTGTCGCGCAGCTGCGAGGCGTCGACCTTGGACTCCAGCACCAGACGCCGCTCCGCATCCTGCGCATCGCGGAGCACCAGCCACACCGGCCAGGGTAGCGTGGTGCGGGTGGGAGTCTTAAGCGGCAGCTCCGTGGTCAGGATCTCGGCCACTGGCGAGCGCAGGCGTAGGCGCTCCTGGCCCTGCTCACTCCAGACCAGCTCGTCGTCCTTCCAGGTGATGCGGCGAGCCACGCTGACCACCCGCATCGACTGGGCCTTAAAGAAATTGCGCATCACTACAAAGAGCACCGTCCAGGTCGCGATCACGCTAAACGAGAGCGTGAGCGCGGCCATCGGTTCGTTGGCCACGCCCCGATAGGCGCGGGTCACGGCGATGAGCACCACCAGCGCCCCGCAGGTCAGGCCGGCGATCACCGGGCGGCGGCCGGCAAAGGCCAGCGTGCGCCCGATCACGCCTTCGCGGGGGCGTTCCACGGCCACGTGGTAGACCAGATCGATGGGCTCTTCACTCATGCACGACTCCAGCGTGGAGGGGCGGTGCTCAGCCGGCGGTGGCAGCGACCGGCGATGGCAGTTAGGGTCGGGGGCGCTCCGTCGCTTGGAAAGGGTGGCGCGCGGAGCCCGTCCGGCTAAACTCGCATTGCACAGGACTCCGGGGCAAGCCCCCGCTTTTGAGGATCGACGTACCATGAGCTCCCTTGTCTCAGGCGCGCGCATCAGTGGCACCGGCCGCGCGCTCCCCGCTCGTCAGGTCACCAACGCCGAACTCGCCAGTCAGCTGGGCTCCTCCCATGAGTGGATGGTCACGCGCACCGGCATTCACACCCGCTATTTTATTGGCCCTGGCGAGTCCAACACCTCGCTGGCGCTGGAGGCCTCCCGGGCGGCGCTGGCCGATGCGGGGGTGGCGCCCACGGAGCTCGACGCCATCGTCTTTGCCACGCTCTCCCCGGACATGGTCTTTCCCGGCAACGGGGTACTCCTGCAGGAGGCGCTCGGGGTGGCCCCCATCCCGGCGATCGACGTGCGCAACCAGTGTTCGGGCTTTCTCTACGCGCTCTCGGTGGCTCAGGCCTGGGTGCTCAGCGGGATGTACCGCCGGGTGCTGGTGGTGGGCAGCGAGGTGCACTCCACCGGGCTCGATATGAGCCCGCGGGGGCGAAACGTCTCCCTGCTCTTTGGCGACGGGGCCGGGGCCGTGGTGGTCGAGGCCCGCACCGAGGAGTCCCGGGGCCGGGGCGCGCTGGAGCCGGTGGAACTCGGCGCCGACGGCCGCGGCGCGCGCCTGCTCTACTGCGACCGCCCCGGGGCGGCGGCCCACCCCAGCATCACCGTCGAAGATCTGGAGGCCGGTCGTCATTTTGCGCAGATGGACGGCCGACCGGTCTTTCGCCGGGCGGTGGAGCTTTTGAGCGAGAAGGTCAGCGCCATCATCGCCTCCCATCAGCTCGATCCGGCGCAGGTGGTGCTGGTGGCCCATCAGTCCAACCGGCGGATCAACGAGCTGGTCGCGCAGCGCGCCGCCATCCCCGAGGCCCGCGTGATGCACACCATTGAGCAGTGGGGCAACACCACCGCCGGGAGCATCCCGATGGCCCTCGATCTGGCGCGTCGCCAGGGGACGGTGAAGCCCGGCGACCCGGTGATCATGGCCGCCTTTGGCAGCGGACTGACCTGGGGCACGGCCCTGATGTGGGGATGAGCCCGCTACTCGCCCCTGGCCACGCGCGCGGGGGCACGAAGTGACCGGACTGAAGGGCTGAGAAGGGGGGGCGCGGAGGCGTAAGTGGGGGCTCTGCGCGTGCAGAACGCGCGGTCGACGGCGTAAGTGGGGGCTCTGCGTGTGCAGAACGCGTGGTCGACGGCTGAAGTGGGGGCTCTGCGTGTGCAGAACGCGTGGTCGACGGCTGAAGTGGGGGCTCTGCGTGTGCAGAACGCGTGGTCGACGGCTGAAGTGGGGGCTCTGCGCGTGCAGAACGCGTGGTCGGAGGCGTAAGTGGGGGCTCTGCGTGTGCAGAACGCGTGGTCGACGGCGTAAGTGGGGGCTCTGCGTGTGCAGAACGCGTGGTCGACGGCGTAAGTGGGGGATCTGGATAACCCAGATCCCCCACTCGGGGAGCTTTTGACTCAGGGATTCAGCGTGGTGACGCCCGAGTAGTAGACCAGCTCCAGATAGGGGCCCAGCGGGGGCGGGTCGAGTTGGGACTGCATCCCATCACAGGCCGTGTCGACCACCGCACGGTGCAGCCCGCGCACCAGCTCCAGACGCCGCGGACTGGCGTTGGCCGGAGCGACGGTCTCTCCCGGGATCAGGATCAGGGGGCCGGTGCTCGTGGTGATCTCCAGAGAGAGGGGGGCGCTGACATGCAGGCAGCTCTCGCTCTCCCTCAGGGCCGGGCACCCTTCGCTGAGCCGGGGCTCGATCTCCAGGCCCAGGTGCGAGGGCACCTGGCGGCCGCGCACCAGATCGATGGTCTCGACCTCCAGCGGGTTGCCCTCCAGATCCTCCCGGCGAATGTCCACCGAGAGGTTCTCGTAGTTCACCATGTTTGGGGTTCCCGAGCTCCCCAGCTCAAAAAAGAACTGCAGGATCACCGGGTTTAAGTCACTCGCCGGCGTCAGGCGGCTGATCAGGCGGTTGCTTCCGCAGACCGACCAGGTCTGCTCCTGCGCCTGGTCGTTGCTCAGGCTCACCTGTGCACAGGTGGTGTCGGCGTCGTGCGCGACCTCCACCACCTGCCAGGCGCCGGCGGTGGGGGGAGTCGACCAGCTCAGTTCCTGGCGAGTGATCCCCGTGGAACAGCTCCCCTGATCGCTCTCCGAGCCCGAGGGCATCTCGGTGATCGAGGTGCTCTGGCCCCAGGGGCGAACCGTGGGCTCGGTGCCCTCGACCTCCCAGGAGTATTCGGCGCCGGCGGGCAGGGTCAGCGCCTGGCGCTGCTCTTCTTCCGAGCAGGTGCTGAGTTCGCCATTGCAGGGCCGATCGCGCCAGGGGCGCATCTGGTCGGGGGACGTCTGGCTGTAGTCCGCACTGAGCACCACTGTGTGCGGGCCGGTGGGGACATCGGCCGGGGCGTCCACGTCGGGGAAGAAGCTCTTGAAGGGGAGCCCCGGCGACCAGCTGATCACCACGTCCTCGATGCGCGCGTCGTCGACGCGCGCCACGTTGAGATTGCAGCCCCGGTTCGGGTTGAGCTGGCTCCCGTAGGTGTAGAGCCTCAGCTCCTGGCCGGAGTAGAGGCGATCGGTGCCGGGGGGGGTGAGGTGCTCCTCACGCAAAAAGCGCTGCGGAGCCTCGCGCACAAACGCGCAGTCGACGGCCAGCTCGGAGCTCACGCGCTGCAGCTGGAGCTGCACGACCTCGTGGGTGCGGTTGTACACGGTGACCTGGGCTTGCTCCTGACCGGTGAGCGCCTGATTCGCGCGCGGCTCAGGGCCGCAGCCCGGCGCGCTGAGCGCGCCGGCTGCAAGCATCAGACCCGGGATGTACCAGGGATGCGACCTGAGCATCGTTTAGCTCCTGGCGTCGCGACGACGCCACCACATCAGCCCCAGGAGGCCGGCAAAGAGGAAGAAGCCCGGGTCTCCCTGCTGAGAGGTGGAGCTGCACGCGCAGCCCGAACCGCTCAGCGTGCCGCGCATCGCGTTGGGGCCGGCGTCGTCCCCGCCGGCGTCGTCCCAGTCGCCACCGTCCGGCATGGTTCCGGTGTCGCCGGCGTCGGGACCGGGCTCCACCGGTCCGTCCAGCGGCTCGACCACCACCTCGTGCACCGCGCGGGGGCTGTTGGCCATGCCATCGCTGACGATCAGCCCGAAGCGGTAGGTCGTCGTCTCAGTGAGCGTCTCGGGGAAGGTCACGTTGACCGCGCTCTCCCGATCGGTCTGCGAGATGGTCGGGAAGGGCTGACCATCGACCAGGCTCCACTGATAGCGGACCAGTGTGTCGCCATCGGGATCTTCGGAGGCATCGCCGCTGAGCTCGATTGACTCGCCAGCAAACGCCTCGGAGGGCCCTTCGATGATCGCCACCGGCGGGCGGTTCTCGTCGTTGGTCACCGTGACCACCGTCTCATCGGGGAGGCTGTCCAGGTCGCCGTCGCTCACCACCAGCTCAAAGCGCAGGGTGAGCTCCTCACCGGGCTCCAGCACCGGCGCCACGAAGATCGGGGCGGCCGAGGTGGCGTCGTCCAGGGTGACGGTGTCGCCCTCGATCTGGGTCCAGGTGAAGGTCAGCGGATCGTTGTCGGGATCGGCGCTGGCGGTCCCGTCCAGGGTGACCTCGGCGCCGGAGCCCACCACCTGCTCGGTGCCGGCGTCGGCCTGGGGCGCGCGGTTCTCGGTGGAGCACTCGCCAGCCTCGGTGCAGTAGGCCTCGCCAGCGCACTGCTCGTCATCGTCGCAGGTGGTCAGGCAGGCGCCTTCGGCACAGGCAAAGGGCGCGCAGTCGACGATGGTCGGCATGGTGCACTCGGCGTTCTCGCAGGTGCTGGCCAGGACCGCCTCCGACTCCGACGCGCAGTACGCGGCCTGGCAGATCGCGCCATCGGCCGGCGCCGGATCGTAGACGCAACCTTCCACCGGGTCGCAGCTGCCGACGGTGCAGGGGTTGCCGTCGTCACAGGTCTCGGGCGCCGACTCCTGGCAGACGCCGTCGGTGCAGACGCCGGTGGTGCACACGTTGCCGGTGTCACAGCTGCTTCCATCGGCCAGGGGCTCGCTCTCACAGGCTCCCGTTTGCGGGTTGCATACGCCCGTCGCGCAGGCGCTGCCTTCGGCGCTGCAGTCGGGGGCGTCGCCCGGCATACAGCTGCCCGCCTGGCAGATGTCGCCGGTGGTGCAGAGATCGCCGTCGTCGCAGGCGGTGCCGGTTTCGGGCTGCGTGGGCACGCAGGCGCGCGCGGCGTTGGAGCAGACCACACCGCCGTAGCACTGCACCGCGTCGCATTCCCGCGGGGTGCCGGCTTCACACTGGCCCACCGCGTTGCAGGTGTCGTTGATCGTGCAGAAGAGATCGTTGTCGCAGGCGGTGCCGGCGGCCTTCGGGCTCCAGTCGGTGGTCGACTGGGCGGGGTCGCATACAAAGCAATCCGCCGAGGGGTTGGTGGCGCCGGCCGGGTAGCAGCTCTCCTGAATCAGGCAGCCCTGGGTCACCGGATGGGTGCAGGCGCCGTCCTCGCAGACGTTGCTGGTGCAGCTCAGGCCGTCGTCTTCACAGGTGGTTCCGTCCATCGGCGCGCTTTCGTTGACGCAGCCGTTGGTCGGATCGCAGCTGTCCTGGGTGCAGGGGTTGCCGTCGTTGCAGTCGACCTGCGAGCCGGTGCACTGACCGGCCTGGCAGGTGGCGATGGTGCAGGAGTCGGACTCATCGCCACAGACCATCCCGTCGGGGGCCGACGACCAGTCCGCGGTGGACTGGTTGGGGTCGCAGACCTCACAGGTATTATTCGGGTTGAAATCACCGGCGGAGTAATAGGTCCCGCCGATGAAGCAGTTGGCGCGGCCCGGGTACAAGAAGAGCTGTCCACCGTTGGTGATCAGGCCGTCGTAGGAGCGGGCGCCCACCAATAGCTCGTCGCTGCCATCGCCGGTCAGGTCGGGGATCGCGCGCACCGAGATGCCGAATTCGGAGCCGGCCTGCCCCGAGAGGAGCGTCCAGTCGGGCGTATTCTGCAGTCCGGAGGACGAGCCCAGGTAGACCAGCACGCCGCCCTCGGCGATCCCGGCTTCGTTTCTCAGGTTGTAGGCGCCCACGGCCAGGTCGCGGTGGCCATCGTTATTGAAGTCACCGTTGGCGGCGATGCGCTGACCAAAACGTGCGCCGGCGTGCGGAGCGTTGACCGTCCAGACCTGCTGGTAGGCGCTGCTGGCGGTGTCCCACTCATAGATCGAGACCGAGCCGAAGCCGCCTCCGCCTCCGCCGGCACCGACGACCAGGGCGTCGATGCGACGTCCGTTGATCCGGGTGCCGGTGGGGCTGGGCATGGTATCGAGGCTGACCCCGAAGCTGCTGCCGCTATTCGGGCCGTCGAGGCGAGCGGGGGGCAGGGCGATGGCGTTGCCGGCGTCGTGGTCAAAGATGAACACCGCGCCGGTGAAACCCGAGGGATAGGGCGTACCCACCGCGAAGCTGTCGCAGGTTGAGGAGGAGCCACGGGTATCGGGAAGGGTCTGAACGGTCCACCCCAGCGCGAGTCCCTGAGTGTTTTCCTGGTAGCTAAAGCCCGGTGCCGACTCGTAGGTGCCGCTGGTGGCATCGTGGTGATAGATCTGAATCTCGCCGGCCACGAAGTACGTGATCCCGCCATCGGTAGCGGCCTGGCTGGGAGCGCCCACCAGCAAATCATCCTGACCGTTGCAGTCGTAGTCGCCCACGCTCAGCGAACGACCCAGGCCGGCCAAAGTCGGCGACTCTCGGGACCAGACCAGCGGTGAGGGGTTGAGCGCGCCGGAGGCGCACTCAAAGGGGCGGTACATCAGCACGCGTCCGAAGCCGCCGTTGTAACCCGGCGAGCCGACCACGAGTTCGTCGCAGCCGTCCTCGTTAGCATCGCCGCTGATCGAGAGTCCGATGCTGAGCTGCTCGTTGGGCTCGTCTCCGACGACCACAAACCCGGCGGTGTTTCCAAAGCCGTTGGCGTTGCCCAGGTAGACCAGCGCACGCCCCTGCAGGTTGTGACTCACCGAATAGTCGTGTTGGCTGACGGCAATGTCGGCCACGCCGTCGCCGTTGACATCACCGGGGTGGCTGATGCTGTCGGCAAACTTGGAGCCGGGCTGGGTGGAGGAGCCCTCCCAGAGCGGCTGGCTCGCCAGGGGGTCGATCGTCAGCGGATACGCCGCTTTGCTATCGTCGACCTCAAACCAGAACCCGTCGGCATCGGTATGCAGGCTCACCGGAACCGGGCGCTTGTTGGCGTCGTAAGCGACCACGCCCGACCAGTGGAAGACCACCTGGTCGCGGTGCCAGACTTCGAGCTGCTCTTTGGCGTTGATGGCCGTTTTGATCGGCCCGCGATGGGCGAAATCTACGCGCAGGGGCCCCTGACCCTCCGGACGCTCCGCAAGCGTGGTGAAGAGCTTGAGCCCGGTGGAGCGGTGCTCCAGGGTCACCCGCAGGCCGCCGGCATAATCGAGGTGCGCCCGGGAGGCCTCTTGAAGGTGAGCCTCCACCGGGCCGGGTTTTTCCATGGCGTTGACGCGACCGGCCCGGGCCAACTCAAAGGAGTAGCTCCAGTCCTGCTCCAGGGACTTACCACTTGCCAGGAGCGCAGGGGTTGGCGAGATCGTCACGGCGCCGTCGGCGCCGATGTCCACGTTGCCCAGCGCCAGGACCGTGGCCTCCAGGCGGTCGGCGTGGCGGTCAAAGCCCTGAGGCCAGGCCGCGGCGAGCTCGGCCGGGCTGGCCGCTGTCTTAAAGATGCTCGACGTCGTGTCGACCGGGGGCTTAAGCTCCGGCTTGCTCACGCTGAGCGAGGCCGGCGCCGATGCGGTGACATCGTCATCACCTCCGCTGCACGCGCTCAGAGTAAGCGCGACCATGATACAGGCGAATCCACGCCATCGCCCCATCGGGGCGTCAGCCGTGATACGAGAGTTCCCATACTGTGTCATTGCGATCGTCCATGGTTTGAACGCCCAACGGAGGCTGCGGGATGCGCAGGAAGGGCTAAAGGCGTTCATTTAGCATCAAAACGCCAGGGCCGGGGCAGCCGGAACAAGCAAGCCCTGGGGCCTGGCGGTCGGAACAGTAATGCGACTTTAAATGCGGTGCAAATCCGTGGTTTTACCCGTTGAGCAGGCAGCAGATGATGTGCAGCTCAGATCGTTGCATGACATTGAAACCCCTTGAAGGGGAGCCACAGGGGTGGGTGGGCGCGGGAGGGGATCTGGTGCTTCGATCCGCGACTGACACCCTGTCGCTGGCACAATGCGGCGGGGCTTTCTACCAGATTGCGGTGGTGGCTGAGAAGCCCCCCGGCGGATGGTTCTGCATCTTCGGCCCACCGACCACGGTGGAAGCGCTTCTCGATCCGCAGCTCGCCCGCGCGCGACGTCTGGAGCGCCTGCACGAATTGCTGGCCCGGGTGCAGCGCGGGCGAGGGCTGGAGCGTCTGGGAGAGCTCGGGGCGGCCGTTGCCCTGCGCTGGGATGCGCACCGCGGCGAGCTGAGCGTGCGTCGGGATATGTTCGGTCGGGTGCCGCTGGTGGTGGCGGTCGAGAGGGGGGCGTCGGGTGGGAGGGGCGCCGGGCCCGCGGTGAGCACGCGCCCGGCGCTTTTGCACCCCTGGCGCGAGCCCTCCCGGGTGCTTTGGAGCTGGGAGACCTTTGCCTCGGCCAACGACGCGCCTCTGCGCGAGGACTTCTGGCCCGGGGTCGAGCGGATCTTCCCCGGTGAGGAGCGGCGCTGGCGAGCGGGAAGTTGGCGGAGTGTCGCCCGGCCCTGGCGCGACGGCGCAGTTGAGCGCGCGAAGCGCGCGCCGCAGTCGCCGGATTCCGAGCGATTTGCCCAGCTCCTGGCGCGGTCTTGTCGGGCTGTGGAGCGGGAGCCCGGTCTTGTTTACACGCTCAGCGGCGGGCTGGATTCCAGCACGCTGGTCGCGCTTGCCCGGGACGGTCGGAGCTCGGCGGTGCGCAGCGCCTCGATGGTATCTGCCCGACATCCGGGATTTGATGAGCGTGGCGGTATCGAGGCGATGGTTCAGCGGTGGCGCACCCGGCATCGCTACGTGGACATTGGCGATCCCGACCTCTGGACGCCGCAGAGCGCCAACCCTGATGTGGAGGACTGGGGGCCCGTGTTGATCTGGGAGGCGCCCTACATGCGCCATTTCTTCCGGGAGATCCGTGGTCAGGCGTCGGAGCATGCGCGTACGCTAGTGTTTGGATTTGGTGCCGATCAGCTCCTTTTTAGCGCCTGGCCGCACTACCTGGAATTGGCCGCGGGCCGGGCCAGCGTCGCCGAATTGCGCAGGATGCTCGGCGGTGCGTTCGCGCGACGTGATCTGCGCGAGAGCGTTCGGATACTGGGCTCGCGCGTCGGGCTTTTGCCCCTGTGGCGCGCCTGCTGCCGCCCGGCCGAGGACCCCCGTCATCAGGTGATTGAAGGCTGGAAGTGGGAGGCGTCGATGCGGGCCTTTGAGCGTTATCGCCGCAGTACCGGAGTGCGCCTGGCCTTCCCCTTTTTAGAGCGGGAACTCTGGAAGGAGATGCTCGCCAGAACGCCGCTGGAACTACGCTGGGGCGCGGGACCCAAAGCAAACCTGCGTCAGATTCTCCATCATCGCGCCCCGGACTGTGTGACCTTCGCACCCAAGTCCGGGCTCTTTGATGAGGTTGTCGCTCAGGGAATGCTGCGCCTCTTCGGCCCCGGTGGCGTAGGCACGTTAGCCGAGGCGCCGGCAGCCATCTCACCGGTGTCCGCAGAACACCTTCGTCGTACGCGAGCCTGGCTCCGCGCTGGCGCTCCGGCTGACCGCCCTTATGAAGCCGCGATCGCACGCTACGCGACCTCGTTTGAAGCCTGGCTGGCCAACGTCCGGGCGCTGGACGACGATTTGACATCACCCGGCACTTAAGACACTATCGGCCCCGGAATCTCGCCCCAATTCTTCGGAATCGGGGCATGGATAAAGCTCTACTGGCGTGCGTTCAAGACGTCAGGGGGGCGTCGTGAGAGCACTTTGATGACCACTTGTATGACACAGAAAAGTAGCGACGCCAGCGCTACAACCCCGAAGGTGCACGAAGGTCCGTCGGAGGTGGAGTCCTCCCCGGACTACCAGCCGCCGCGCCTCGAAAACCTGGGACAGCTGCGTGCGCTGATTCGTGGGTTCAGCGGTCCGGGAAATGACGGCGCCGGCGAAGGTACCGGGTTTGGCGACCCCTGAGTTCGTCACTCCTTGAGTTCACCTCGTCACATCGCTTACCGGAGGGAGCATTGCCCTCAGCACTGCTCCGTTATTTTCAACCGCGACGCCTTGTCCTGGCAGCCGCGGCCCTGGTGGTGGCCCAGCTGATTGGCCTGGCCACTCCTTACCTTATCAAGCTCGCCATCGATGAGGGGATCGCCGGACGCGATGCCGATCTGCTCTGGGTCATCGGACTCGGGGGGCTGGTTCTCTACGTCCTGGGGGCCCTCACTCGCTACGCCGGCCAGTGGCTGGCAACCCGCGCAGCCGAAGACTGCTGGCAGCGCGCGCGAGACGACGTCTTTGGCCACGTGCAGAGCCTCTCGCTGAGTTACCTGGCCCGCCAGCGTACCGGAGATCTGGTCAACCGGATCTATGGCGATACCTATCAGATCAAACAGCTGGCGATCTCGGCCCTGCCGGCGCTCATCTCGCTGCTGGTGGGCGTAGGAGGCACCGGGATCATCATCTGGTGGCTCGACCCTCGGCTGGCCTTTCTGGCCGCGCTCCCGCTTCCCCTGGGGTGGTTGCTGCTGGCGACCTTCCGCAATCGCGTGCGCCCGATGAGTCGCCTGCGTTTGGAGCGCCTCTCGGCGCTGCACAGCGCACTTCATGAGGGGCTGGGGGGCATCGCTGATATCCAGGCGCTGGGCGCCGGCAAGGTCTTCGCTACCCGCGTTCGGCACGCCGGCACCGCGCTCAAGGATGCCGAACTCGAACTCGCCCACCACCGCGCCCGTTTGGGGCCCGCGGTCGATCTGGCGCTTTCGCTGGTGCTGCTCGCCACGCTGGTCATCGGCGGGCAGTTCGTCATCAACGACACGCTCAGCGTGGGCACGTTGGTGGTCTTTTACTTCTATATCAGCCGTTGTCTGGGACCACTTCGTGGTGTGCCGGGTATTCTCTACAGCTGGCATGGGGCCCGTGCGGCCGCCGAGCGGGTGGACGCGCTACTCGCGGTCGATGAGCGAGTCCATCCCCCCGAAAAAGCTCGCTTGCCAGCGCCCGGCGCGATCGGCGTCGAGGTCGAAGACCTGGCCTTTGGCTACGGAACGCCCCCGGCGAGTGGGGATGAGGCTCCGGGCCAGGCCCCGCAGGTGCTCGAAGCGTTGAGCCTGAGCGTGGCGCCCGGTGAGGCCGCGGCAATTCTCGGGCCTTCCGGGGCGGGAAAGAGCACCACTGGTAGGCTTCTCCTTAACCTGTTTGAGCCGCGGAGCGGGCGCGTGTCCCTCCAGGGGATCGACGCCAGACAGTGGCCGTCAAAGGAGCTGCGGCGGCGTGTGGGGTACGTCGGGCAAGAGATCTTTTTGTTTGATGGCAGCCTGCACGACAATCTGTTGATAGGGTTGAGCGCCGCGGAGCGTGACGTTGCCGGGGCGCATCTCGGCGATGTTTTAGAGGTCTCCGGGCTCGCTGAGATGGTCGCCTCTCATCCCGAGGGACTGGAACTCAGCGTGGGAGAACGCGGCGCGCAGCTCTCCGGCGGGCAGAAAAAGCGGGTGGCGCTGGCCCGCGCGCTCTTGCGCCATCCCGACCTGGTGATCATTGATCAAATGGCCACCGATCTTGAGGAATCGCTCAATGCGCGCATCTTCCAAGCGCTTCGCGCTCGCGGCCTTACGTTGATTTATCTGGGCCACCGCGTACCGGCCGGCCTTAACCCCGAGCACGTCTTCTGGATGGAAGGGGGACGGCTTTCCCCCGGGCACCCCGACCCCGCGTCCTCGTATGCTTCTGGAGCCACACGTCCATGACCCTGACCGATACCCAGCGTTTTATTGCGCGCGCCGATCTTGTAGTGGAGGCGATCGATGATCAGATCGTAATCCTCGATCTGGAGGGCGATCGCTGCTTCGGCCTCAACGCTCAGGGCGTGTTGCTCTGGCAACACCTGCGCGACAATCATGCCAGCCTGGTCGAACTCAGCGACGCTTTGCAGCAGGCCTACGCGATCGATGCCGAGCGCGCCCGCGCCGATGCCAGTGCTTTTGTCATCGCGCTCCGCGACGCTGGTCTCATCGACGAGCAGAGCTAACATCATGCCCGGGATGCATAGTTACCGAATCTTCGATCAGCTCGTGGGTTGCGATCAGGCCTTGCGTTTTGCTCCGGCCCAAGTGACCTCCCACCACGCTCCTGGCGACATCCTGAACATCGTCCGGGCTCCGGTCGCAGAAGGAGAGGGCGAGTGCATCCACGACGTCGAAGATCACCCCGGTGGAGAACGCCTGATCGTTCATCGGCGCGCGCCCGGGCAGGGCACCATCACTTACGCGGGCTGGCGCTTTTCGTTTGATCTTTTGGTCGCGCACATCCGCTATCAACCCGCAGCGCGTGGCAGTTGGAGCCTGGATACCCTGCTGGAGCGGGTGGTGCTGCCAATTGCGTTGCTCACCACCACACGCCCGCTGATTGCGTTGCACGGCAGCGCGGTGCACTTCCCCCAGGAGCAGGCCATCGCCATCATTGGAGACTCCGGTGCGGGCAAAAGCACCACCGCGCTGGCCCTGTGGCGACAAGGAGCCAGTCTTCTGGCCGATGATCTGGTGCTGATCGATGTGGAGCGTCAGGTCATCCTGGCCGGCGCACCCGCCCTCCGACTGGCCCTGGCCGACGATGCCATCCCCGAGGCAAGTGCCTCTTTCCCCACACCGACTCCGGATCATAAACGCATCTTCAGCCTCCCGGCGGCGTCTTCCACGGGGCGTGCGATCAGGCTCCACCAGATCGTGGCCCTGAGTAGCGAGGCGATCGCCGACTCTGACTATCGCCTCTATACCCCACGGGGTGCGCAGGTCGCGGCCCTCGGCCTGGCTCAGTGTTTTGGCTTCTCCCGGCCCGAGCACTCCGAGGATCGCGCGCGCTTTCGCCGGGCGATGCGCTTACTGCGCAAGACTCCGATGACCGAGATCGCGTTTCGGCGCTCGTCCCACACACTCTGCCAGATCGCCGCAATTGAGCACTTGCTTGCTAAGCCGGACTCCGAGGGCAAGGGGCAACCATGACCCGGAGAATGACTGCCTGGCTTCACGTGGAAGCGGTGGCCACCGTAGGGATCGCTTACCTGGGCATCGAAGCTCTGGGCTGGGATCGCGCGCGGAGGATCGCCGATCGCCTGGCAAAAGACACCGGCTCAACGAGAGCGCCCGATAGGGACCTGGGAGAGTACGATCTGGCGATCGCCCGCAAGATCGAGCGCGCCACGCTGCGCGCCTCCCGCCTGATCCCCAACGCGCGCTGCGCGCCCCGTGCACTCGCCGCCCGCCACATGCTCGCCAGACGCGGGCTCTACGCTCGCCTCCAGGTGGGGCTTCGCCTTCAACCACGCCTCGAAGGGCATGCCTGGCTGGAACTCGGATCGCCGACCGATCCTGAGCTCCTCTTCGTCAGAGCAGACCACACCTACCAGCCCATCGAGGCGCTCAGCGGCGCTGCTGGCCCCGCCACCGCGCGAAGTGTTGATCCACACTTGACATCGAAAGGCGCCTTTCTATAATCCGCCGTCCGAAGCCCTTCGGCCCGGCCTTCGCTGTGCCCTGGCACACGGTCTGGGGAGGCTTCTGTTAATGAAATTCGCCGCTCCAAGTTGCCCGTCACCCTCCGATAGGGTAAGCAGCCCTTCCGACGGTGATGTCTCCGAATATGGTGCACCGCGCCAGTGAAACGGCGCGCCAAACAGGTACATGTATGCCCACGATTAACCAACTGGTTCGCAAAGGTCGCAAAAAGATTGTCGCCAAGACGACGGCGCCGGCTCTTAAGAGCTGCCCGCAGAAGCGTGGTGTCTGCACCCGCGTCTACACCACGACCCCCAAGAAGCCGAACTCCGCGCTTCGTAAGGTCGCTCGTGTGCGTCTGACCAACGGGATGGAAGTCACCAGCTACATCCCCGGTGAAGGCCACAACCTTCAGGAGCACAGCGTCGTGCTCATCCGCGGCGGCCGTGTCAAAGACCTCCCCGGTGTGCGCTACCACATCGTCCGCGGTACCCTTGACGCCGTTGGCGTTCAGGCCCGCCGCCAGGGTCGCAGCAAGTACGGCACCAAGAAGCCGCGCTAAAGTTAGCCCCCGGATGTTTCGCGAGTTCTGCCCGGTGGCGCGTATTAAGCGACCTGTGTCGGGCCTTCGCACCAACGAATTGAGAGCCTAAGTCATGCCAAGAAGAAGAGTGGTTCAGAAGCGCCCGATCCTCCCGGATCCCAAGTTCAACGACAAGCTGATCACCCAGTTTGTCAACGTCATGATGCGCGACGGTAAGAAGTCCACCGCCGAGCAGATCATGTACGATACCCTCGATGTGATCGAGTCCAAGACCGGCGGCGAAGATCCCCTGCGCGTGTTCAAGCGCAGCATCGACAACCTGCGTCCGATGGTCGAAGTCCGCTCGCGCCGCGTCGGTGGTTCCACCTACCAGGTGCCCGTGGAAGTGCGCCCGGAACGGCGTACCGCCCTGGCCATCCGCTGGCTGATTCAGGCCGCGCGTGCCCGCAACGAAAAGACGATGGTCGATAAGCTCACCAATGAGATTCTCGACGCGTCCAACAACCGCGGCACCGCCGTGCGCAACAAAGAAAACGTGCACCGTATGGCTGAGGCCAACCGCGCGTTCGCGCACTACCGCTGGTAAGATAAGCGCCGGGCACCCCCGACGCGCATAGGTTTCATCAGGCGCATCGGACGGTGCCCCCCGAAGACCCGGTGAGGTCCCTATCGCTCCCTTGAGTCGATATGGCCTGACCGGGTTTTCTCGTTTCATCGCCTTCGCTTGCTCTCGGGCAAGGCGTGGCAAGATCCAATCCCCAAAGTGAGACGGGCCCTTGCGTCTGTCTTCACCGTTTCTAACTGCGACCTCTCAACAGGCAGGGTGACCGTGGCACGAAGTCTACCTCTCGAAAAGACCCGCAATATCGGAATCATGGCGCATATCGACGCCGGTAAGACCACGACCACCGAGCGCATCCTCTTTTACACCGGGAAGTCGCATAAGATCGGTGAAGTTCATGATGGCGCGGCCGAGATGGACTGGATGGAGCAGGAGCGTGAGCGCGGGATCACCATCACCAGCGCCGCCACCACCTGTTACTGGTCCATCAGCGACGTCAAGCACCGCATTAACATCATCGACACCCCCGGCCACGTCGACTTCACCATGGAAGTTGAGCGATCGCTGCGCGTGCTCGACGGTGCGATCGCCGTGTTCTGCGGCGTTGGTGGTGTCGAGCCTCAGTCTGAAACGGTCTGGCGTCAGGCGGACCGCTACAAGGTGCCGCGCATTGCCTTTGTCAATAAGCTCGACCGCGTGGGGGCGGATCTGGATCGGGTTGTTCAGATGATGGAGGATCGCCTCAACGCGCGTCCGGTTCGTCTGCAGATCCCGATAGGAATCGAAGATGGGTTCCGCGGCGTGGTCGATCTGATCACAATGAGTGCCATTGTCTGGCATGACGAATCCCGCGGTGCCGACTTCGATATCCTGGAGGTTCCCGAAGAGCTCAAAGACGAGGCGCTGCTCGCACGCGAAGAGCTGCTTGAGATCTGTGCCGAGCTGGATGAAGAGCTCATGGAGAAGTACCTCGAAGGCGACACGATCGCAGAAGACGAGATTCGTCAAGCGCTTCGGAAGGGGACCCTCGCGTTGGCGATTGTCCCGGTATTCTGCGGTTCCGCCTACAAGAACAAGGGTGTACAGCCGCTCCTCGACGCGGTGATCCGATACCTCCCGGCACCGGCGGATATCCCGGCGATCGAGGGCGTGACGCCTGACGCGTACAAACGTCTAACCGAAGGGCAGGGCGAGCCTGGTGAGGAAGATAAGATTCGTCGTGAGGCGACGGATAAGGAGCCCTTTAGCGCGCTGGCTTTCAAGATCATGACGGACCCCTACGTCGGCCACCTGACCTACTTCCGTGTTTACTCCGGAGTGCTCTCCTCGGGGAGTTCCACGTACAACGCCACGAAGGGGAAACGGGAACGCATCGGGCGCATCCTGCTGATGCACGCCAACCGTCGCGAAGAGATCGATGAAGTCCGCGCCGGCGATATCGCGGCCGTGGTCGGCATGCGCAACACCACCACCGGCGATACCCTCAGTGATGAGCATCACCCGGTGGTGCTTGAAGCCATCGACTTCCCGGAGCCGGTGATCGAGATCGCCATTGAACCGGCAACAGTCGCTGACCAGAGCAAACTTGCGGAGAGCCTCCAAAAGCTCGCCGTCGAAGATCCCAGCTTCCAGGTCAAAGTCGACGAGGAAACCGGCCAGACGATCATCGCCGGCCAAGGGGAGCTCCACCTCGAAATCATTGTCGACCGCCTGCTGCGGGAGTTCAAAGTTGGCGCCAATGTTGGCAAACCCCAGGTTGCCTATCGCGAGACCGTTGGAATGCCCTTTGAGCATCGTGAGCGTCTGGAACGTCAGACCGGAGGCAAGGGCATGTTTGCCGAAGTCGCCATTAAGGTCTCTCCCAACGAGCGTGGTCAGGGGATCACCTTCTCCGAATCGATCAAGGGAGGCGCGATCCCGGCCGAGTTCTTCGGGGCGATTGAGCGTGGAGTGCGTGAAGCCACCGAAGCAGGCGCGATCGCTGGCTATCCGGTGGTCGACCTCCACGTCGAACTTGTGGACGGCGCATTTCATGAAGTCGACTCCAGTGAAATGGCCTTTAAGATCTGTGCGCTGATGGCCGTGAAAACCGCGATTCGCGATGCCGATCCTCGGCTTCTCGAACCCATGATGAGTGTTGAAATCGTTACTCCCGAAGAGTTTATGGGGGATGTGATTGGAGACATTAACTCCCGACGCGGATCGGTCGGCGGCATGGAGCCTCGTACCGGATCACAGGTGATCAGCGCCGATGTGCCGCTGGCCGCCATGTTCGGCTATTCCACCGACCTGCGCAGTCGCACGCAGGGACGAGCAAGCTATTCTATGCACTTCTCGCACTATGAGATCGTGCCAAAAGCGATCAGTGAGGCGTTGATCAACCGCATGATGGGAATCTACCCGGACTGATCCTTTGATGGACCGCAAGGGCAGGGGACAAAAGCGATTTCTACCTTGATCTCGCAAAACCCCTACTGTATGGTCCGCACTCCCTGAGCCTGGGCGCCGGGGAGTTTACCGCATACGACGGCCCTGAACGCCGCCAACGACGCGGTGTTACGGGATTTTTGGTTCCCTCCGGTTGAGTCTCCTCGACCACAGGCAGGACCTGGCTTTGAGGGAGCCTTGAATTTTGCGCTAACCGCTGGGTTTCGCAGATTCTGGCCTAAAGACAGGTCAGTTGACGAGGTTTGTGACATGGCGAATGAGAAAATTCGAATCAAGCTGAAGGCGTACGACCACAAGCTGCTCGACGCGTCGGCAGCCGACATCGTTGAGACGGCCAAGCGCACCGGTGCGCGGGTTGCGGGACCGATTCCCCTTCCCACTCGCATCAACCGCTGGACGGTTCTTCGTAGCCCCTTCATCGACAAAAAGTCTCGCGAGCAGTTCGAGATGCGCACCCACAAGCGTATCCTCGACATCCTCGATCCCACGCAGCAGACGCTTGACGCTCTGATGCGCCTGGATCTTGCCGCGGGCGTAGACGTCGAAATCAAGACCTGATCGCGCTTCGCCTGCCTCACCCGGCAAGCGTATCTGCGGTCAACACCATGGCCGGGTTCCTTACTTCGTAAGACGCATCTGCGCGTCGCACGAGTGGGGGCCCATCAATCCACTCTTTCGCCCGTCCGAGCTCAAGTCAGGGCGGCGCAGGAGAAATCATGAAAATTGAAGTCGTCGATTTGAAGAACAAGGCGACCGGCGAAATCGAACTCGCGGATAGCGTGTTCGGGGTTCCGGTTCGCGAGCATTTGTTCTGGGAAGTGGTCAACTGGCAGCGCGCCAAGCGTCGTGCCGGCACCCACCAGACCAAGACCCGCGGCAAAGTCCGCGGTGGCGGTAAGAAGCCCTGGCGCCAGAAAGGCACCGGCCGTGCCCGCCAGGGTACCACCCGCGCGCCCCACTGGGTTGGCGGCGGTACCGTGTTCGGTCCCCACCCCCGTGACTACGGCTACTCGATGCCCAAAAAGAAGCGTCGCGCGGCTCTGCGCTCGGCGCTCAGCATGAAGATGGGCAAGGGTCAGCTCAAAGTTGTTGAGAACTGGGAACTCGACCAGATCAAGACCAAGCTCGCCATCGAAACGCTCAATACCCTGGAAGCGCCCCGCGCTCTGGTTATCGACGTCACCACGCGCAACGAAGGCGATAATTCGGTTACCCACAACGAAAATCTTCGCCTGTCGGTGCGCAACCTCAAAGACGCCAAGTACCTGGCGGCTGAGGGCCTCAACGTTGAGGATATCCTGCGTTATGACTACGTGATTCTCTCGCGCAGCGCCGTCGAGCAAGTTCAGGAGGCATTGCAGTCATGACCAACCTCTACGACATCATCATTCGCCCGGCGCTCACCGAGAAGACCACCCAACTCGCCGAACACAACCAGTACGTGTTCCGCGTCGACCGCAAAGCGAATAAGTACCAAATTCGCCAGGCAGTCGAGAAGCTCTTCGGTGTCGACGTCGTCAAGGTCAACACCCTGGTGATGCCCAGCAAGCCCAAGCGTGTGGGACGAAACATCGGACGCCGCGCCGCCTTCAAAAAGGCGATCGTGACGGTGGCCGACGGTCAGACCATCGACCTGTACGCGCTCGAGGGGACGGAAGCTGTCGGCGAGGTCTGAGACCCCGACGCTTCGGTCCGATGCCAGGATATCGCAATCGCGTTTTAGAAGGCAGGTATAACGATGGCCATGAAAGAGTTTAATCCCACGTCTCCGGGACGGCGCTTCCTGCGTCTTCCGGATTCCAAAGAAGTGATCACCAAGTCCAAGCCGGAGAAGGCCCTTACCGAGAAGATTACCCGCTCGGGCGGCCGTAATGCTTCGGGCCACATGACGGTTCGCCATCGCGGCGGCGGCCACAAGCGTCGCTACCGTCAGGTGGACTTCAAGCGCACCAAAACCGGTGTGCCGGCGAAGGTCGCGGCGATCGAATACGATCCCAACCGCACCGCTTATCTCGCGCTGCTCCACTACGCTGATGGTGAGAAAGCCTACATCCTCGCTCCGCAGAAACTTGCGGTCGGTGATACGGTTGTCTCCAGCGCCCATGCCGACATCAAGCCGGGTAACTCCCTGCGTCTGCGCTACATCCCCACCGGTACGGTTATCCACAACGTGGAACTGCGCCCGGGTAAGGGTGGCCAGATGGCTCGCTCCGCGGGCACCTGGGCCCAGCTGATGGCCAAAGAAGGCAAGTACGCGCTGCTGCGTCTTCCCTCCGGTGAGATTCGCCAGGTCCTGATGACCTGTCGTGCGACCGTGGGCGCGGTGTCCAACCGCGAGCACGAAACCACCTCGCTCGGTAAGGCCGGCCGTACCCGCTGGAAGGGCTTCCGCCCCTCGGTCCGCGGTGTGGCCATGAACCCGGTCGACCACCCCCACGGTGGTGGTGAAGGTCGTACCTCCGGTGGTCGCCATCCGGTGACTCCCTGGGGCAAGAAGACCAAGGGTAAGAAGACGCGCAGCAACAAGCGCACCGACAAGTTCATCGTCAAGCGTCGCAAGTCGCGCAAGTAAATCGCTCGCCCTACGCCGGCGTTTTTACGCCGGCGGGTCGGGCGACCTGCGCCAAGGAGATTCACAGTGCCACGTTCAGTCAAAAAGGGACCCTTCGTTGACCAGGGTCTGCAGCGTAAAGTCACCAAGGCTCGTGAAACCAGCGACCGCCGCGCGATCAAGACCTGGAGTCGTCGCTCGATGATCGTGCCCGAGTTCATCGGCTTGACTTTTGCCGTCCACAACGGCAAAGAGTTTGTCCCCGTGTTCGTGACCGAGAATATGGTCGGGCATAAGCTCGGTGAGTTCGCGCCGACGCGTACCTTTTACGGGCACGCCGCCGATCGCAAAGCCAAGGGTCGTCGTTAAGCCGTCTGGCCCGCGCTGGTCTCCCAGCTCGGGCCTGATGTGTGCACACGATACCTCGTCACGAGAGCCAAGTTTTCCGCCGACCGGCCGCCCCTTTTTTCGGGGCCGGGCGGCGGCTCATCGAGTTGAGTTTTTGCCATGAGCAAATCGAAACGAAAGACGCACCGTGCGAACCAGGCGTCCGCACAGAATATTCGCATCGCGCCGCGCAAGGCTCGTATCGTCATCGACCTGGTCCGCAATCGTCCGGTCGAAGAGGCGCTGCAGATCTTGCAATTTACGCCCAAGAAGGCCGCCCCGCTGGTCGCCAACCTCATTGAGTCGGCGATTCACAATGTGATGAACAGCGAAGAGCTCGACTGGGACACCGACGATCTCTACGTCGCTCAGGCTTATGTCAATGAAGGCCCCACCCTGCGTCGCTTCATGCCGCGCGCCCAGGGCCGAGCGACCCGGATCAACAAGCGAACCAGTCAAATCACCGTGGTCCTGCAGCCCCGCGTCTAACGCGCTGCCGGTCCCATACGGTCTTTAGGAGGTCGATTTTGGGTCAGAAAGTACATCCTACGGGATTTCGGTTGGGGGTTATCCGCCCCTGGAGCTCCAAGTGGTACGAGGAGAAGAACTACGCCAAGTGGCTCCACGAAGATCTCGAAATTAAAAACTACATCAACGCCAACCTTTCCTCGACCGGCATCAGCTCGGTGGAAATCGAGCGCCTGGCCAACAAGGTCAAGGTGACGATCCACTCCGCGAAGCCCGGCATCCTCATCGGGAAGCGTGGCGCGGGTATCGAAGGTCTGAAGAACGAACTCCAGAAAAAGACCGAAGGCGAAGTCTTCGTCAACATTCAGGAAGTTCGTAAGGCCGAACTCGACTCCAAGCTCGTCGCGGAGTCCATCGCCCAGCAGCTGGAACGTCGCGTCAGCTTCCGCCGTGCGATGAAGAAGGCCGTGCAGACGACCATGAAGTTTGGTGCCAAAGGCATTCGCGTAAATGCCGCCGGCCGTCTCGGTGGTGCCGAAATGGGCCGTCGCGAATGGTACCTCGAAGGCCAGGTACCCCTTCACACCCTGCGTGCCGATATCGACTACGGCACCGCCGAAGCCAAGACCACCTTTGGTATCATCGGTATCAAAGTGTGGATCTATAAGGGCGAAGTTCTCGAACGCTGATGCGCCGCCGGGTCGGCCTTTTCCGACCCTGCGCCATAGATTGATTTAAGGAGTGACACAATGCTTAGTCCGAAGCGCGTTCGGTGGCGCAAGCCGCATAAAGGGCGCACCAAAGGCAAGGCCTACCGCGGGAGTACTGTCTCCTTTGGCGAGTATGGCATGATCGCGACCGAACCCGGTCGTCTGACCGCCCGTCAGATTGAAGCAGCTCGTATTGCCATGACCCGTCACATTCGTCGTGGTGGTAAGATCTGGATCCGCGTATTCCCTGACCGTTCCATCACTCGCAAGCCCGCCGAGACCCGCATGGGTAAAGGTAAAGGCTCGCCGGAGATGTGGGTCTCGATCGTCAAGCCCGGTCGAGTGCTCTACGAGATGGACGGTGTGCCTGAGGTCATGGCCAAAGAGGCGTTCCGCCTGGCCGGCCACAAGCTGCCGATCAAGACCAAGTTCGTCGTGCGAGGAGAGGTGCTATGAAGCCGGCAGAGCTGCGTGAAAAGAACGAACAGGAACTGCGTGAATTGGCCGGTCAGCTTCGCGATGACCTCTTCCGTATGCGTCTGAAGCACTACACCGGTCAGCTCCAGCAGACCAGCCAGCTGCGCCAGACGCGTCGCGACATCGCCCGAGTTGAGACGATCCTGCGCGAGCGTCAGGGCTGATCGCGTCGTCGACGCGTACCAAGTTTAGGAGCAAGAAATGGAAGCGGAACAGCAGGCATCCGAGCGTGGCCAGCGCAAAACGCGCGTCGGCCACGTGGTCAGCAATCAGATGGAGAAGACGGTCGTCGTTGCCGTCATTCGCCGCTACATGCACCCCAAGTACAAGAAGTACGTCAAAGAGCGTCTCAAGTACAAAGTGCATGATGAGGCCAATGACTGCGGCGTCGGTGACAAGGTCCTCATTGAAGAGACTCGTCCCATGTCGCGCCACAAGCGCTGGCGAGTTAAGCAAATCATCGAGCGCGCCCCGGCGGTCTAAGCCCCCCCTGGGAGTGTTCTTTTGAGCGCCCCGGTCGCCCGGGCCATCATCGATGGTTTCGGCGGGCGACCAGGGCCTCGACGGACGAGGTAGGTCATGATTCAAATGCAAACCCGACTCGGCGTCGCGGACAACTCCGGCGCGCGTGAGGTCCAGTGCATTAAAGTGCTGGGTGGCTCCAAGCGCCGCTACGCTTCGATTGGCGACACGATCATCGTGTCCGTCAAAGAAGCGCTGCCCAACTCCAAAGTGAAGAAGGGCGACGTCAAGCGCGCTGTCGTCGTGCGTACCCGTAAGGAAATCGCACGCCCCGACGGCACCTACATCCGCTTCGACGACAACGCGGCGGTGATCATCGATAACCAGAACCAGCCGGTGGGCACTCGTATTTTCGGGCCGGTGGCCCGTGAGCTGCGCGCCCGCGAATACATGCGCATCGTCAGCCTGGCGCCCGAAGTCCTCTAAGGGGTGGCCAGCCGGCGTCCCGGCGCGGGAAGATGGAGAGTGAGATGCAGGTAAAGAAAAATGACAAGGTGATCATTCTCACCGGTAAAGATCGCTCGCTGACCGGCGAAGTGATCGCTGTCGATCGCAAGAACGGCAAGGTGAAGGTCGCCCGTCGCAATATGATGGTGAAGCACCGCAAGCCCAACCCCATCACCGGGGAGGCCGGTGCGCGCATCGACCAGGAAAATTGGATCGACGCGTCCAATGTCGCGCTCTACAGCGAGAAGAAAGGCGGTGCGGTTCGCACCAGCGCTCGCTGGCGCGGCAAAGATGGTGAACTCTTCACCACCAAGCGCGACGCGGTCGCCAGCTTCGGTGATGCGGAGGCGAAGGTCACCAAGGTGCGTTACAGCACCAAGACCGAAGAAATCTTCGACTAAAGTAACACCCACAGCGAGCGCCCCGGGGATCCGGGGCGCTCGTTGCGCTTGACACACCCGGGCGCTTTCGTTAAGTAGGGCGCCCTCTGTACGGCGATGAAGGTCGTCTTCATCGTCTTTTTTTTGTGAGGCGCCAACCTCCGGGGCCCGTGCAGCCTGGCTGCGCGCGCGCTCTGGCCGCGAAAACCGTACAAGGCTGGTGGTACAGAAACCTGCCAGCGATGGAGAACCAAAATGGCGTTTTTGGAACAGAAGTATCGAAATGAGATTGTCCCCGCGCTGATGGAGGAGCATGCTCTCTCCAACCCGATGAAGGTTCCGCGCATCAAGAAGGTGTCGGTGAACATGGGCCTGGGCGAAGCCGTCCAGAACTCCAAAATCATCGAAGGCGCTGCCGCCGAGCTGGCGACGATTACCGGGCAGAAGCCTGTGATCGCCCGTGCTCGTCGCTCGATCGCAACCTTCAAATTGCGTGAAGGCATGCCGATCGGTGTCAAAGTCACCCTGCGTGGTGACCGTATGTGGGAATTCCTGGAGCGTCTGATTTACGTGGCGCTTCCCCGCGTTCGTGACTTCAAGGGCATCAGCCCGAAGTCCTTTGATGGCCACGGCAACTACTCGTTGGGCGTGCGTGAGCAGATCATCTTCCCGGAAATCGACTACGATAAGGTCGACAAGCTCCGCGGGATGAACGTCACGATCGTGACCAGCGCGGAAAACGACGAACTCGGTCTGGCCCTGCTGCGTAAGCTCGGGATGCCTTTCCGCAAGTAAGCAAGTTGGGCGCGTGGGTCGGCCGAGGCCCCGCGCTCCTGATCGTTTGGTTCGGCCCGACACGCGGAGATACGTGTGGCACGCAAAGCTCTTGTAGAAAAATCGAAGAAGAAGGCGAAGTTCGCCGTGCGCGAGTACAACCGCTGCCCCCGCTGCGGTCGCTCCCGGGCGTACCTTCGTAAGTTCGACATGTGCCGGATTTGCTTCCGTGAGCTCGCCCTGCGCGGCGAACTTCCCGGAGTGACCAAGGCCAGTTGGTAAGTTGACCTGAATACGCGCACGCTTTGATCGGCCCCTTGGGTCGGTCGTAGGCAGGCGCAAACTTCGGTCCAGGCCTCCTTTCCCCTCGCCAGAGGTGTGGGCTCCCACTGAGCCTGCTCCACGGAGAGCTGGAGGAACCGGACTGAGCAAGGAGTGATCATGGGAGTGGTGCAAGATCCGGTAGCGGATATGCTCACCCGTATTCGTAACGGCCAGCAGGCCGGACATGCGACGGTGGAGATGCCCGCCAGTAACCTGAAATACGCGGTCATCAAGATCCTCGCCGATCGTGGCTACGTTGGCGGCGTGGAGCGCGTCGATGAGGGCCCCCAGGGCAAGCTCGTCGTGTCGCTGCGCTACGACAAGGATGATGTGGGTATGATTCGCTCGCTTAAGCGAGTGAGTAAGCCCTCTCGCCGCGTCTACGTTGGCGTCAACGAGATCCCCAGCGTGCTGAACGGGCTGGGACTCGCGGTCCTCTCGACCTCGCGCGGCGTGCTCTCGGATGCGGATGCTCGCGCGGCCAAGGTCGGCGGTGAGATTCTCTGCACCGTTTACTGAGCCTTTGACCTCGGGAGATTAAAATGAGTCGAATTGGTAAACTGCCGGTAACCATTCCGGAGAAAGTCGACGTCACGCTCGACGGGCACACCATCTCGGTCAAAGGCCCCAAGGGTGAACTCAGCCGTGAGCTGAGTACCGAAGTCGACGTCAAGATTGAAGACGGCGAAATCATCATCGTCCGACGTGATGAAACCCGCAACTCGCGGAGCTTCCAGGGGCTGGTGCGCAGCCTGGTTGCGAACATGGTCCAGGGTGTCTCCGAGGGCTACAAGCGCTCGCTGGAGATCAACGGAGTGGGTTACCGCGCAGAGCAGCGCGGTCAGTTCATCCGTTTCGACCTGGGTTATAGCCACCCGATCATGTTCGAACTGCCGGCCAATGTGAGTGCCACGATCGAACGCCAGACCCAGCTTACGCTGGAGAGCGTCGATAAGGAAATCCTCGGCCAGGTCGCAGCCAAGATTCGCAGCCTTCGCAAGCCCGAGCCCTACAAGGGTAAAGGGATCAAGTACAGCGACGAGATCATCCGTCGTAAGGCTGGTAAGTCTGGCTCCTAATCGCCTCCCGGCGCTGCGCTGCGCCGGGTTCACTGAAGAGGTTTCATCATGCTTAGCAAAAGCGATAAAGCGAGCAACCGGCTTCGCCGCAAGCGTCGCATTCGCAAGAAAATCACGGGCACCGCTGCGCGTCCGCGCCTGACGGTCTTCCGTTCGAACGCCGGTATCTACGCGCAGCTTATCGATGATATCGATGGCCGTACCGTGGCCGCCGCCGGAAGTAACGATAAAGAGAAGCGCTCGGAGTTCGCCGAGCTCGACAAGACCGCTCAGGCCAAAGAAGTTGGCAAGCTCCTGGCGGAGCGTGCCAAAGAGAAGGGCATTGAGCAGGTGGTCTTCGATCGTAACGGATTCATCTACCACGGTCGCGTCGCGGCGGTGGCCGAGGGGGCCCGCGAAGCGGGCCTCCAGTTCTGATAGGGAGGCACAGTGGCAAACGGACGACGTAAAAGAAGCGCCGACTCGGAATTCCGGGATCAGGTCGTCACCATCAGCCGAGTCTCGAAGGTCGTCAAAGGTGGCCGTCGGTTCAGTTTTGGCGCCATCGTTGTGGTCGGAGACGGCGACGGACGCGTGGGCGTCGGGCACGGTAAGGCCAATGAGGTCCCCGAGGCGATCCGCAAGGCGAACGAGCAGGCGCGCAAGTCGATGATCAAGGTACCCTTGGTCGACGGCACCATTCCTCACGAAGCGCTGGGCCGGTTTAACTCCGGTCACGTGCTTCTGCGGCCCGCCAGCGCCGGTACTGGAATCATCGCCGGTGGTGCCGTGCGATCCATCCTCGAGCTCGCCGGTGTCGGTAACATCCTCTCCAAGAGCCTGGGCTCCAACAACCCGCATAACGTTGTGCGGGCCACGATGGACGCGCTCAAGCAGCTCAGCGATCCGGATGAGTACCGCCGCCGCCTCGGTCAGGATGTCAGCGAAGAGGCTAACGCCTGATTCGGGCAACCTCACCGCGATCCGGCGAATATGTCCGGTCGTGGTGCGGTTGGCCTTACCTATGAGCCGGGAGCTCGCACCCTCAGGGCTGTGATCTCTCGAGACAGGAGCAAACCATGGCTCAGCTTAAAGTCACCCTGTTGCGTGGCCTGGCCGGCAAGACCGAACGTCAGCGCGCTAACATCCATAGCCTGGGACTGCGCAAGATTCGTGATAGCGTGGTCGTTGAAGATCATCCCACCACCCGTGGCCAGATCGCCAAGGTCCAGCACCTGGTGACTGTGGAAACGATTGAGGAATAATCATGACCGATTTGAGCAACTTGAAAGCACCCGAGGGCGCTAACCGTAAGCGCAAACGCGTCGGTCGCGGTCACGGCTCCACCCTGGGTAAGACCGCGGGTAAAGGCCAGAAAGGCCAGAAGTCCCGCAGTGGCGGTTCGGTCCACCCGCGTTTCGAAGGTGGTCAGACCCCGCTGCACCGCCGTCTGCCGAAGGTCGGCTTTTCGAACGAGCGCTTTGAGAAGCGTTACACCATCATCAATCTTCAGGACCTGGAGCGTGTCTTCAACGACGGCGATGCTGTCGATGTGGAAGCGCTGCGTGCCAAGGGACTGGTCAAGCGAAACCTCGACGGCGTCAAGATCCTGGGCAACGGTGAGCTGACCAAGAAACTTTCGGTCAAAGCCGCCAAGTTCAGTAAGTCCGCGAAAGCGGCGATCGAGAACGTCGGGGGCAGTGTAGAGGTTATCTGACGTGGCAGGTAAGTTTCGAGACATACCGAAGATCCCTGAGCTGCGTCGGCGCCTGCTGTTTACGCTGGGGCTCCTTGCGATCTATCGGATCGGCGTGTTCGTTACCGTTCCCGGTGTAGACCGGGGCTCGATGTCAGAGATGATGTCGGGGGACGGGGGCGGACTTCTGGGCCTTGTAAACCTTTTCACCGGCGGCGCGCTGGAGATGATGAGCATCTTCGCGCTCGGGATCATGCCCTACATCTCGTCGTCCATTATCTTTCAGCTGATGCAGGTGGTCGTTCCGGCCATTGAGCGTCTTAAGAAAGAAGGGGAGTCGGGACGTAAGAAGATCACTCAGTACACGCGCTACGGCACCGTGATTCTGGGAATCATTCAGGGATTCGGGATCTCGCTCTACCTGGAAAACATGCACAACTCGAATCCGGAGCTGGGACTCTTGGTCTCGCCAGGGTGGGGCTTCCGTCTGTTGACGGTGCTCACCTTGACCGCCGGAACGGTGTTTGTGATGTGGCTCGGGGAACAGATCACCGAACGCGGTATCGGTAACGGTATCTCGTTGATCATTACCGGCGCGATCATCGCGCAGTTCCCCACCGCGCTCTTTCAGACCTACACCCAGTACACTACCGGCGCGATGGACACGATTACCGTGGGCGTCTTGCTGGTGGTTGCCATTGGCGTGACCGGCTTCATCGTGTTGATGGAGACGGCTCAGCGACGCATTCCGCTCCAGTACGCCAAGCGGATGGTCGGACGTAAGATCTACGGCGGGCAATCACACCACCTGCCGTTGAAAGTAAACATGGCCGGCGTTATCCCGCCGATCTTTGCCATGTCGCTGCTGATCTTCCCCACGACCATCGCCAGTTACTTCCAGGATCACCCGGCCGGTCAGTTCATTCAGACCGTGTTTACTCCGGGGGACTGGCGCTACAACGTCATCTACTGCGCGTTGATCATCTTCTTCTGCTACTTCTATACGGCGGTCCAGGTAAACCCGATGGACATCGCTGATAACCTGAAGAAGTCCAATGCCTTCGTCCCGGGGATTCGTCCGGGTAAGAAGACGGCGGAGTATATCGATCAACTGCTGACCCGCCTGACCACCGCGGGCTCCATTTATGTGGCTGCGGTATGCGTCTTGCCTTACTTCCTCATTGATGAGCTCGGCGTGAACTTCTACTTCGGTGGAACCAGTCTGCTCATCCTGGTGGTGGTTGGCCTGGACACGGTGGGTCAGATTGAAAACCACCTTATCACGCGTCATTACGAAGGTTTTGGCGCGCGGCCGGGCTCGGCCGAGGGGAGCTCCCGGATTAAGGGGCGTACTCTGGATGAGCCTGAAAACATCTAAGGGCGCGCTGTAGCGTAAGGCTCGAAGAACAAACCCACCGCCTGCGGTGGGTTTGTTCGCTTGCGCTATTTAAAAGCGCGCTCACATTGAGCGCAACGAGGAGCGTATGTCGAAGAGACGACTGATGATGCTCGGGCCACCAGGCGCGGGCAAAGGCACGCAGGCCAAACGTGTTGCGGCAGATCTGGGGATTCCGCATATCTCCACCGGAGATATGCTCCGTGAGGCCCGTCGCAAGGGAACGACGATGGGCCTGGAGGCGGCCAGATTCATGGACGCCGGACAGCTGGTGCCCGATGAGGTGGTGATCGGGATCGTGCGGGATCGCCTGGATGAGGAGGATGCCCGCGCCGGGTTTATTCTCGATGGGTTCCCCCGCACCCGCGCCCAGGCCGAAGCCCTGCAGGAGATGGGGGTTACGCTGGATGCGGTCTTAAACATCGTGGTCAGCGATGAAGCGGTCATCGGGCGCCTCGGCGGGCGAATCAGTTGCCCGGCCTGCGGAGCGGTGTACCACGAAGCGTTTACGCCTCCGGATGCCGATGACGTCTGCAATGCGTGCGGGCATCAAGGGCTTGTTAAACGCGATGACGATCAGCCGGAGGCCATTAAGAAGCGTCTCGAAGGCTATCACGCTCAGACCGCGCCGCTGATCGCGTTCTACGACGAAGTGGGGATCCTGGAATCCATCGACGGAGAACAGGCACCCGATGCTGTGAATGAATCGATCTGCAAAGTGATCGGATAAAGATCATCAGATGCAGATCGAAGGGTATATCGAACTGTCGCGGTCGCTTTCCTCACAGAGGGAGCGCCCGGGCAGTGATCGTGCGTTGTGTGTCGCTTGACTTTCCACAGGGCACTGTGTATGAAACGCCCCCTTGCCATGCCCCGGTTGCGAGGGTGGAGTGCGCCCATTGAGGGCATGTTGAGATCATAGTTCATCATCGAGGAAACGATTCTATGGCGAAAGAAGAAGCCATTGAGGTTCAGGGAAAAGTCATCGAGCCGCTGCCCAACGCGATGTTCCGCGTGGAGTTGGAGAACGGCCATCAGGTGCTGGCACACATCTCGGGTAAGATGCGGATGCACTTTATCAAGATTCTGCCCGGCGACACGGTGACCGTAGAGCTTTCGCCCTACGACTTGACCCGCGGCCGCATCGTTTACCGCGAGAAATAATTAGACGCAGCCGCGTCCTCTGAGAGGGCGTGACGCTGGGATTGTAGGGCCTGAGACCAGGCCACCAAAGGAGTCGACGATGAAAGTACGTCCCTCGGTCAAACCCATGTGTGACAAGTGCAAGATCATCCGCCGCAAAGGCGTGGTTCGCGTGATTTGCGAAAACCCGCGCCACAAGCAACGGCAAGGCTAAGACGTTGATTCGCGGCGCCGGGCTTTCACCTCGTATGAGGTAGGAGGCGCTGGTAGGCGGCGGATTTCAAAGAGATCGATAGGAGAATAACGTGGCACGTATTGCTGGTGTTGACCTGCCGCGCCGAAAGCGCGTTGATATCGCCCTGACCTACATTTACGGGATCGGCCACACGCTGGCCAAAGAGATCCTGGAGAAAGCCGAGGTCGATCCCTCCACGAGCACCGATGTGCTTGATGAACTGGAGATCCGGCGTATCCGCGAGGTGATTGAGCGCGGCTATCAGGTCGAAGGTGACCTGCGCCGTGAAGTTCAGATGAACATCAAGCGCCTCAAGGACCTGGGCTGCTACCGCGGTCTTCGTCACCGTCGTGGGCTCCCGGTGCGTGGTCAGCGTACCCGTACCAACGCTCGTACTCGCCGCGGCCCGCGCCGCGCGATGGTTCGCAAGAAGCGCTAAACTTTAGATAAGAAAACGACGATCGCACCGATTCAGGTGAGCGTCGCGTCATCGGGCGGCCGCGAGAGCGGCCCCCTGTGGCGTTGAGCGGACCGGCGGGCGAAGGAGAAAGATCATGGCTAAGCCGAAACAACGAACCAAGCGTCGCGTGCGTAAGAATGTCCAAAACGGCATTGCGCACATCCACGCGACCTTTAACAACACCATCGTCACCCTGACGGACACCTCGGGCAACACCCTGTCCTGGTCCAGTGCCGGTTCGCGTAGCTTCAAGGGTTCGCGTAAGTCGACCCCCTACGCTGCGGGTATCGCCGCGGAAGACGCCGCGCGTAAAGCACAGGAGCACGGCCTGAAGTCGGTTTCTGTCTTCCTCAAGGGCCCGGGACCCGGTCGTGAGTCGGCGCTGCGCTCGCTGCAGTCGGCCGGTCTTAAAGTGACCGTGATCCGCGACGTGACCCCCTTGCCGCATAACGGGTGCCGTCCGCCCAAGCGTCGTCGCGTCTGATCGACGAGCTCGAGTAAAGGTGGATGCACTCGGGCCCGACGCCCTGGAGCGTTGGGCCCGTTGGTTGATGATTCTGTGGTGCGGAGGCAATGGAAATGTATCGAAACTGGCGCGACCTGATTAAACCTCGCGAGGTTGAGATCGATCAGCGTTCGAAGACCGACACGTACGCCAAGTTCGTGTGCGAGCCCTTCGAGCGCGGCTACGGCATCACCATCGGCAACGCGCTGCGGAGAATCCTGCTCAGCAGCATCGTTGGCGCGGCGGTGACCAAGATCAAAATCGACGGAGCGTTGCACGAGTTCACCAGCCTGCCCGAGGTGAAGGAGGATGTCACCGACATCGTTCTTAACCTCAAGGAGCTTCGCCTGAAACTTCATGGCGACGAAACACAGGTGGTGGTCATCGACGTCGAAGGGCCCAAAACGGTGACCGGCGCTGATATTCAGACCGGGCACAATGTTGAGGTGCTCAACCCCGACCACCACATTGCGACGGTGGGGGAAAACGGCAAGCTTCGTATGGAGCTGACGGTCGCTTCGGGCCGTGGATACGTTCCTGCCGATGAGAACAAGTCGGAAGAGGACAGCCTGGGCGTGATCGCCATCGACAGTCTGTTTAGCCCGATTCGCAAGGTGAATTACCAGATCACCAACGCGCGCGTCGGCCAGCGGACCGATTACGATAAGCTGACCCTTGAAGTCTGGACCGACGGCAGCGTGCTGCCGGAAGACGCCGTGGCGTTTGCGTCCAAGATCATCAAGGAGCAGGTGGCGATCTTCATCAACTTTGATGAAACCGTTGAGCCGCCGGAGATCGTGGAAGAGGACGTTCCGGAGTTCAACGAGAACCTGCTCAAGCCCATTGAAGATCTGGAGCTCTCGGTCCGCAGCTTTAATTGCCTTCAGACCGCAGGCATCAAGTACGTGGGTGACCTGGTCCAGAAGTCCGAAGCTGAACTGCTGAAGACGAAGAACTTTGGGCGCAAGTCGCTCAAGGAAATTAAAGAGATCCTCGAGCGGATGAGCCTGGAGCTTGGCAGCAAGCTCGACAACTGGCCTCCGAAAGAGTTGGATAAGAAGACGGCCGAAGGCAGCTAAGAGCTGAATCGGGCGAAGCGCGGCGAGATGCCGCAAGCGCGAGAGGAATAAGATGCGACATAAAGTTAATGCACGGCGCTTCGGCCGGGAGACTTCCCACCGCAAAGCGCTCTTCAACAACCTGGCCAAGAGCCTGATTCGCTACGAGATGATCCAGACCACGGACACCAAGGCTAAAGAGCTGCGTCGTGTGGCCGATCGGATGATCACGCTCGGTAAGCGTGGCGACCTGCACGCTCGTCGTCTGCTCCTGGCCCGTCTTGGTGACAAGGAACTTGTCTCCAAGCTCATCGATGACCTGGCCAAGCGCGATGATATCGCCGGACGTCAGGGGGGCTACACCCGCATCGTTAAGATCGGGAACCGCCAGGGCGACAACGCGCCGATCTCCCGGATTTCCTTCGTCGGCTCTACGCTTGAGAGCACCGAGCCGCTGCGTTATCCGGAGCACATCCGCGATCAGTTCGTGACCGAAGAAGGCGCGGAAGTCGAAGCCTGATCTCGGAACGCCATGATTGTCAGAGAAGCCGTCCTCCTTATCGGAGGGCGGCTTTTTTGGTTCTGGAGCAAGGGATTCCGGAGTTAAGTTGAAGAACTCCGGCTGCATTGCGTCTATCGCGATGGCAGGAGGGTTTATTAATCGCGATATTCGAAGTGAGGAGAGGATGTCTCTGCGAGGACGGTTCAATCGGTTGGTCGTGATCTTGGTGCTGTCGCTGTCGATTGGCTGCGCCCACAGCAGGTCGATCAAGGGGGGCGATGAACACTTTGCACAGGGAGACTACGTCTCTGCATTGCGCGCCTATCGCGACGCCCAGGTCGCGCGGCCTGGCTCGCAGGAGGCCGCCCAACGGGCGTTCGAAGCGGAGCGGGCGCTCTCGCGGGATACGCTGTCGCGGCTGGAAGCTGCCCGCCGGGGGGAGGTGGATGTGTACAACGTGATTTCTCAGATCGATACCGTGCTCGGCTTGCTCAAGGGGGGTGAGTTTCGCCGCGAAGTCGCCGCAAGGTATGGGGACGTGATGGTGGAGGTCGGGCTTTCCCGGGCGGGTCGGGAAGGCTTTCGCCAAGGCCTCGACGTGTTGGATGCGGCCCAGCGGGTGGCGCTGGAGCATGCGCGTGCGTTTCCCGAGCTTAGAGATTCGATAGGCGACACCATCGCGGAGTTGGAGGGGCAGTGGGCGGTGGTGCTTGAAGAGCGCGCGCAAGCCGCTCAGCAGCAGGGACGTCCAGGGAGTGCGGCACTCTACGGCGCGGTTGCCCGGTCGCTGGTGGCGTCGGGGGACTTAGTTGGGGTGCCCGAAGAACTCGCGAGCGAGGTGCGGCGGGCCTACGGGTGGACGCTGGAGGTGGTCGAACCGTCGTTGGTAAATGCCGTTGGGCTCAGAGCGAGCTTACCTGCGAGGGCGTCGCTTGCCGCGGTGGACTTTGGCGGCGAAGAGGGCTTTGAACTCGCGGGTGAGTTTCTCTTGCTCGGTGGCCCCGCTGAGCTGCAACGCTGGGAAGAGGTTGAGGAGCGCTCCCAGGAGTATCAGTCCGGAACGCGGATGGTGGAGAACCCTGTGCATTCCGGTCAGCGGTCGGCGCTTATCAGCCGTGAACAAGATGTGCTGGAGCTCGAACGGGACATCGCGAAGGAGGAGCTTCGGCTTCAGGAGTATCGCCGGGAGTTTCGCCGTAGAACCCGGGACGGGGAATCGACCACGTTTGTGGAGTCGGATATTGAGCGCTCCGAACGGAGACTGTCCCGCTATCACCAATCGCTTATCGATGCGCGCTACAGTATGGAACGCCAGTTTCTCGAGTTGGAGAAGGTGCCCCCTTATGTGGAGGAGCCGGTCTACAGCGAGCATTTTTACGAGGTAGTGGGACAGTGGGCGTCTCTGGAGGGGGCGTTCGACGCCCGGGTGCAGGTGGTGGGGGCCGATGTGGACGAGCAGAAGGGGATTGCGTTCGCAAAAAGTAGTGTCAGCTACCGGCACGCCGCTCAGCCGGTGCTGGGTCTGGCTCGCCGGGCCGAATCTCTCCCGAGTGAGGCGGCTCTTAGAGAGGCATTTGCCGAGGAAGTGTTGCGCGAATCGGTGGGCCTGGTGGCGGACTCGTTCGAGACCTACCGAGAGCGTTGGTTGGTTCCAGGCGATGGAGGGGAGTCGGAACGCGTGGAGGCGTTGGCGACCTACGTGTTGCTCTCTCCGCAGAGTGTTGCTCCGCAAGCGGCTCGGGAGCTGGAGGAGCTGACCGGGATTGCCAGACCACAGGATGTTCTTTTGAGCCTGGTGGATCAGACAAAGTAAGACGCCTGGGCGAGTCCTGCACCGCGATTGGATATATTTGCGCAGGGGGGAGGCCTGTCACGATGTCGTCACGCACAGGTGATTGTGTCTACGGGGAATTTCGCCTAGGAAGGCATCAAGAGAAGGCGCGTGGTTCCTGGACGCACGTGTCGTGGTGGAGCTCAGGTGCGAGGTCGGTGATGAAGGTCCGTCGTCTGGTGGTGTGGAGTGGGTTGGCGTTGTTGGCCGCGTGTCAGTCGACTCCCAAGGTGCAGTCTTCGTCGCCGGAGTCATCCCGCCGCGATAGAGCGTCGCTGATGCAGGAGGGGCCGGCGCCAATCAGTCCCCTGGATTTCGAGGTTGTGGCGCGACACGACTACCAGGAGGTCCCCTCCCGAATCATTGTGTTCATCGGAGACGGGATGGGACACGCCGCGTTGACCGCGGCGTCCTATGCCGGCGGCCAGCCGCTGGCGATGTTGAGTATGCCGCATGTCGGTTTTGCCACCACGCACGAACATGAGTTTGTGACCACCGACTCGGCGGCGTCGGCGACCGCACTGGCGACCGGACACAAGACACATTTTGAGGGAGTATCCGTTCGACCGGGCACGACCGTGGCGCAGGAGGCCGATGCGGCCCATCAGCTTCCCACGCTTTTTGGTGCAGCGGAACAAGCGGGGATTGCTACCGGCTTGGTGGCGACGAGTCGTATTACGCATGCGACGCCGGCCGCGTTTGCTTCCCATCGAGCCCATCGTAGTCAGTATGAAGACATTGCGCTGGATTATCTGCGCTACAAGCCGCGGGTGATGTTGGGAGCCGGAACGCGCTTTTTTGAGGAGCGCTCCGATGGGCGCGACTTGTTTAAAGTGTTTGAGCAAGAGGGGTACACCGTCGCGCGTACGGCGGACGAGGTCCGGGGCGCGGTCGATGGTGAGGGTGGGCTGCTGGGGTTGATGCATCGCTCTGATATGCCTATGGCGGCGACCGGTGAGCGCGCGATGTCGCTTGAGGAGATGGTTGAGGTGGCGATTCAGGTGCTCGACCGGGAATCGCCGCAGGGGTACGTGCTCATGGTCGAGGGGTCCCAGATTGACTGGGCCGGCCATGACCTCGACGGTCCGGGGATTGTCTCCGAAACGCTGGATCTGGATCGGGCTGTGGCCCATGCCCTGACGTATGCGCGCGGGCGCTCCGATACGCTCGTGGTCGCCACCGCCGATCATGAGACCGGGGGCCTCAGTGTGTTGGATCCGGGCTATGCGAATCGCTATCTCTCGGTGTTGGGAGGCGCAGAGCATGCGTATCGCCTCTCGGTTCCCGCGGGCTACGACGCGGAGAGCGTGGAGGACCCGCTGCCTCCCACCGTGACGCATATCGCGCTACCGAATACGGGGCGCTTCGGACCGGTGGAGATGAGGGAGCCGCGATTGACGACCTCGTTCGGCTTTTTATCGGTAGGGAGTCGCGCCTACTGGGATGGAAAGGGGCGTTACTCGGCAACGCATACAGCGGTGATGGTGCCGATTTTGGCCGAAGGACCGGCAGCCCGGCGCGTGGTCGCGGCCCGAGATAACGCCGAACTTGGAGCCACGCTGCGGGAGTTGGCGCTGGCGGCGGCGCATGCCGAGCCGACTCGGGTGGAGCCGCCGCCCACCCAAGAGATTGCACCGCGAAACGTGATTCTGATGGTGGGCGATGGTCTGGGGCTCTCCACGTTGACCGCCGGGCTGTACGGGCGAGGGGAGCTGGCAACACTGGGGATGGAGACTCGCGCATTGCTCTCAACTCATGCCCTGGACAGGGTGGTCAATGATTCGGCCGCGACAGCGACGGCGATCGCCAGTGGCCGGCGAAGTCGGGTCGGAGTGGTGGGAATGGCGCCGGCCACGGCGGGCGGGGCGCTTCAACCGGTACGTTCGGCGATGGCCACCGCAGCGCTCGGAGGCAAACGCGTGGGGCTGGTGACTACCACGTCGCTTACCCACGCCACGCCGGCGGCGTTCTACGCGCACCAGTCTTCTCGAGGGGAGGAAGAGCGCATCGCCGACGATTTTGTCAGCTTTGGAGAGCGCCTGGGGCGCGGGCATGGCGTGGACCTGGCCATTGGCGGTGGTGCGAAATTCTTCGGTGGGGAACGGCTCGAACGTCTTCGTGCGCAGGAGTACGCGGTGAGCCGGTCTTGGCCGCCGAGCTTTGCCGCCGGGCAACCGGACCTGGTGCTGCTTGGTGAGGAAGGGCTGCCCGCAGCCTCGGAGCGGTCGAGTCGCGCGGAACTCCCCACGCTGGCGCAGATGACCGGTGCGGCTCTTGAGGAGCTTGTTTCGGAGGACCAGGGATTTTTGCTGGTTGTGGAAGGAGGACAGATCGACTGGGCCCTGCATGGGCTAACACGGGATGAGAGCCTGCTGGCCGAGGTTTACGATTTTGATGAAGCGGTGCGGGTGGCGCTGGAGTTTGCGAGTCAAGACGGGCAGACGCTGGTCATCGCAACCTCGGATCATGATCACACACTCTCGGTGCTCGATAACCATTATGGTTTTCACCGGGGCTTCTGTGGGGTGATGCGCGCCTGTGGTGGCGAGTTTGACGGTATCTCGTTGCCGGTGGTTGCCGGAGAGATCGCGAACTCCGAGGGGTTTGCTGCTCGCGAGCTGCAGGGCGAGTTTGGCGCGCCGATGATGCAAGTTCAGTACGACTGGATCGTCCAGGAGGCCGCCCGTCGGGTTCAGCTGGGGGGGCCGCATTCGGCCAATATGGTGCCGCTCTTTGCGTCGGGGCCGAAGTCCGGTCAGCTGGGGAGGCTTCGTGACCAGCCGCAGCTGGGGCGCTGGCTGCAGGATTGGGCGGCGCCGGTTCAGGTCGAGATGAGGTAACTCCCCAAAGACCGCTCCCTGGGCGCAGAGAAGCAAAGGGCGGCGCGATAGCGCCGCCCTTTTTGAATGACCTGAGGGCCCTGGGTTGGCGTTGTTCGGCGCTAAGCGATGGTCGCGCTGCGCGAGCCCCGAAAGAGGTACACGAAGAGCGAAATGACCAGCAGTGCGAGCGCAACGTAGAAGATGATCTGCGCGATCGTGGCTGCAGCCGATGCCAGGGTACCAAAGCCCAGAACTGCCGCGATGATCGCGACAACGAAGAATGCGAGTGCCCACCACAACATGCGAACCTCCGGGAAAGGCGACGGGCGAAACGTAGGCCGGGTGCAGCCTGTGCGGCCGGGCGACCTGCGGCGGGATTGACTTCGTACGCCTAGAACTTAAGGCGTCCCGGGGGTGGGTCAATTTGGTGACGAAGGGGTAAGAGGAGGTCGTACCACACGCCCCGTCCTCCGGGGCGCGTTGTAGGCGCGGCCGGAGGGCGGGGGCTGCGACAGATTCGGCCGGGCGTGTGGCGTATTAGCCGCCGCAGTAGGGCCGGGGATCGGCGCAGCGAAGCTCTCCGTTTTCGTTTTCAAGGCAGAGTTGCGACGCGCACTCTTCGGGGCGATAGCAGCTTGTACCGGCACGGAGGGTTCGCCGACAGATGTTTTCAAAGCCGTCGCAGAACATGCCGGAGGGGCAGGGGTTGGAGGAGCAATCATCGCCCTCCTGGGGGCGTTGAGCACAGCGGTCGGGGCTGTCTGCATCGAGCACATTGAGCTGGCAGTAGCCGGTGATGCACTCCTCATCGAGAGTGCATTCAGCGCCCTCTTCGAGTTGAGGGACCATCATCTGTGCGCAGCCCGGGAAGGTGGTCCGGATGGGATCATCCTCGGTGAATGCCGAGCAGCTTTGAGTGCGGAAGGCATTGACACACATCTCTGCAGCCTCCCAGTCAACTTCGATGCGGCCCCGGGCGATGGCTTCGTTGAGAAGGCTCAGGCCGATCTCCACCGGGAAGCTGTTCGCGCCGGCTTCGCACTCCTCTTTGCTGTAATCGATGCCAAATTCGTTGAGGCGCTGCTCGGTGTTGCAGCACCCAAAGGTCACCTGGCATCTGGCGTTTTGAATCTCGGTGGAGAGTTGTCGGAGTTGGGGATCGATCGCGGTGATTTCCTCATCGGCTCCGGTATCAGGTGTATTGTCGACCTCAATGGTCGAGCCGCCACAGGCGGTGAGGAGAAGAAAGATCACGGCGCCAAGGAGTCGCGCCGGAGCGCCGGTGCCGGGCGATAGATGCGTCATTTGCAGCGTCATACGTCGTATCCGTGGTCATTCAAGAAGAGGCAAAGCGCAGCCCGCGCTCCGGCGGGCTGCGTAGAAGGAGGGGGGCCGGGGGGCCGCCCTCCCGGTGGCATCAGGGAAGAGGGACACACACGTTGAGCACCTTATCCCCGTACACTTCCGGCGAGCAGTTCATGCTGAAGCCCGAGCAGTCCAATTGGGAGGTGCAGGGGATCGTGCAGACTCCGTTGCGACAATGGTTGTTGTAGCACTGGCTATCGTTCGAGCAGCTCTCACCGGGAGTGCGGCCGTTGCTGTTGGGCTCGACGCATCTGCGCGTCGGATCGTTGCCGCCCACGGCCGAACAGACGCGTTCGGGGTCCGCAGCGCTGGAAAGCTGGTTGCAATCGGCGTCGGCGTAGCATTCATCCTCCTCCAGGCAGACTTTGGGCGATCCGCCTGTGGTGATGACCTCGGCGCAGACGCGAGGAGGGCCACTGTTCGCACAGCTGACGGTGGTATTCTGGCAGTCAGTGGTAAGACATTCGCCGAAGGCGCAGACGCCGTTGCCGGGGCACAAGGTGCCCTGGGTGTCTCGTGCGCAGGTCCCCTCTTCAACGCTGTCTTCGAAGCCCTCGCAGAACGAGACCGGCACCGCGGCGATGTCCGGGTTGGCTTCGGAGTCCATGGCGTTTGCGGTCATTGAGCCCAGGTAGACCGCCAGGTTTCCGGATTGCTCGCACCGGAAGTCGTAGTGGGTGCGGTCCCGGGTGCCGCTCTGGTCGCAGGTGTCATCGAAGTCATTGCAGGCGGACCAGGGACCGATGAAGGGGGCTGGACACTCGGTGCAGCCGATCTGACGGGCTTCGTGATTGGTGACGTTGTACTGGCACTTGGCGCCGGCGCATCGGTAGTCGCGATATTCATAGACATGGTGGTCACACACACTTCGGCCCGAGCAGGTCTGAACGATGTCGTTCTCGGACTCGCCGAGGAAGTACCAGCCGTCGAACATGTCGCAGCCACCGCATTCGACATCGCGGTCGATGCCGCAGCTGTCGCGGCGACGAATGCGGCCGCAGCCCAGGTCAGCCGGAGGTTCTTCACATTCGCTGGAGGTGCAGCCAATTCGCTCATAATCGGGGGGCTCGTTGCAGATCTCGCCCTCCACTTCGATACCGCAGCAAGTATTGATCGAGGAGCACTCGGTTCCGGCGTCGCAGCTGCCGCATTCGATGATGCGTTCGGTGCCGCAGCTGTCGACGATTGTGCGGCTGCCGCAGACGTAGCCCCGAGAGGCGCAGATTTCGGTGTCGGTCTGTTCGGTACAGATGCACTGGTTGTTTTCGCAGGGCACGCCCTCGTCGCACTGGCCACAGTCGACGTTCTCACGGGTGAACCCGCAGTTATCGACCACCGAGAAGGTTCCGCAGACGTTGCCGTGTTGCTCGCAGAGCTGGCTGTCGTAGACCGGGATGCATTCATCGCTGTCTTCGATCACGCCGTAGCGATAGATCGACGTGACTGAGCGGGCGCCCGGATGTGCTTCGATGTAGCCGGTGATGGCCGCGGACTGTGCCTCCAGACCGTGGATCTGGATCTCGTAGCGGATGGGGTCGGGTCGGTCGCTGTGGTGTCCCGTGTTGTTGATCACCCAGATGCGATAGAGTTCGTTGATGGTCGGGCGATCGATCGAGACGCTCTCCAGGTAAGGGGGCAGGCTGCCGCCCATCGGTGCCCAGCTGCAGCCCGAGATGTCTCCGCAGGTTGTCGCGTCGAAGATGCCGCAGCGGACTACCCCCCCGGTGCAGCTGCTGGAGTTTGCGGAGAGCGAACAACCGGCGGGGCACTGACCGTCGATGGGATCTTCAGCGGCACAGTCGGTGAACAGATCGCCGGCGCACACCCCACACTCTTCGCACTCTCCGCCACCGTTGGACACCATGGTCATCGTGGCATTGGGGCCCTGACGCTCGGCAACCGAGAGAATCTCTCCGCCCGGAAGCTCCACGTAGAGATCCAGATCGGTGCTGGAGGTCCAGTCCAGCACGACACGCATCGGGCTGCGGTAGTCACAGATGCCCCGGAAGCAGGCCATCTCGGGATCGCTGCCACAATCGCTGGCACGCTCGCAGTAGCGCGGCCCCTGGGCGTTGAAGACGCCACAGGTCGGGTTGTCGCGCACGATATCCAGGTTTTCAAAGACCTGGCGCGACTCACTGGTGAAGTGTGTCGGCGCGGTCAAGACCGCCTTGGTAGCGCGGCCGGACAGACTCAGCGTGCCGGAGCGCGGGCAGTAGGGCGGGCGAACCGTCATTTCACTGTTGAAGGAGGCCTGGAAGGGCTCCAGGCGAGTGAAGAGGCTGGCCGTGGTCGCGCTCGGCGAATCCACCAGTCCGGCGCTGATGCCCAGGTTGGCGCTGAAGTTGATCGCGCCCTCTCCCAGGGTTTGGGCTTCGCGCTCTTCGGCGAAGAAAGGCTCAAAGCGCTCTTCGCGAGCCAGAGCCCGACAGTTCTGGTTACCGGAGACGGAGTTCGCGCAGTGCACGCCGGCGAAGCTGTAGCCCTGGCCTACGAAACCGGCGGTCAGGGTCGTCTCTCCGTCGGTACGCACATCGTAGGCCAGGGTCAGATCCGCCGAGAAGTAGAAGCGGCGCTGAAGAATCGAGATGATCGGTTCGGTGTCGTGGGTGCTATGCAGGCGGTAAACGTGGCGATCGGCCCGTTCGCCGGTTGATTCAATCACCCACTGCGGGTCGGTATCCACGTGGGCCAGCGCCGAGGTTTCTTCTTCGACGATGCGGCCGGCGAGGATCTTCAGCCGGGAGATGAAGGTAACGTTAGCTTCCACACGCCCCTGCACCGCTTCAATGGTGTAGTCGGAGGTGGTGACCTGACCTGCGTTGGTCTCGCTGAGCTCGAATGAATAGCGGGGACCGGTGGCGGCGCTGAGCGTTTCGATCTGAAGCAGCTGCGGGTCATTGACCAGCGGCATGGAGGGGCCGGGGCGGACGATCTGGGCGGTGCCCCCGTTGTCACCTCCCCCGTTGGTTGCGCCCAGTGCCTGGCGGTGTTGCCCGAGTTCCTCGGAGGGGCCCACTTCAATGAGCAGATCGCCTTCCTCCACCAGCTCAAAGAGCTCGGCATCGCGGGTGTGCAGCACCACCTGGTTGCCGGCGCGTTCAATACGCTCGATGTGGCGCCAGTAACCGTTTGCGATCTGAGCCACCAGGATATCGCCGCGCTCCAGCTGCGGCAGGCTCGGTTGAAGGTTGAGAGGGAGCTCAATGCGATCCTCGTGAAACGTCGCTTGCCGGGCGATGTCGTCGGCAAGAAGTTCCACGTGGTCGCGGAAGATCAGGTACGAACCGTTGGGAGCAACCGCCACCAATGTCTGACCGTGGGAGGTGGGCGCGGGCGCGTTCTCACCTTCGGTGCCACAGGCGACCAGGCTACAGGCGGCGGCCATGGCGGCTATCAGTGCTCTTGTGCTCCGCATCCGGCGCGTGTGCCGCGACCCTGCGTGAGCGAGAGATGGGGTCTTCATGAGAGAATCCATTATGTACGGCTCCGTGGCGTACGGAGCGAGATTAAAAGCGAGCGAGCCAGTGCCTCTCCCCGCCGGGCCGGGGGCTTCCGTGCGGAGGGGGGAGGTGGCACTGCCGGGGCGATGGAGCATCAGCAATCGCAGGAGACGGCGCGAAGGCCTCCGCAACTGTCGGTCACCTGGTAGTGCTGGCAGGCGTTCCCCTGGTGGTAGCTCTCGCAGAGTTCGGCCTCGGTTTCCGGCTCACAATCCAGCCCCTCGTCGGAGTCATCACCAAGGACGTCATCATCTGCGCTGATCAGGTCGTCCTGATCCTGGCAACGCGGAGTTGTGGCGTTGGGACTGCAGATCGAGAAGCGGAAGACCGACTGGTTGGCCTGCTCGCGGACGAGGCTGCCTTCCACGGTCTGGCGCATCGTGCCATCCCCGAACTCCACTTCCATGGTGTAGATGATCTCATTGATGTCGGCGTTGTCCGCCGCTTCGTTGAGCACAACCCAGGCTGTCCACTCGCCTTCAACATCGTTGGGGAAGGTGAAGTTCTCGATGTAGGGGGCCCCGTTGGGGTCGGTGGTGCAGGTATCCCCGCAATCCTGGCGGCTGAAGAGCTCCGGTTGGGTCATACGGCTCTGAACCATGGAGTCGTCGGGCTTGGTGATGTAGAGGTCGAGATCGACCTCGGCCAGCCAGCCCAGGCTGACACGTACATTGTCATGCTTGATGCATTCACGCTGGAAGCATCGCGCGAGTTCGCCGTCGGGTGCCTCTTCCAGGCAGTGGGCGTCATTGGAGCAGCCGACTCGTTCGACTTCGAAGGGTTCCGAGATCTCAAATTGCCCGCATCCGATCCCCAGGCTGTTATTGGGGTCCAGAAGATCATCTATACGGAAGAGCGTGAGCGGACCGTAGATACGGACACTGAAGGACTTCCAACCCACAATCGGGATGTTAAGACCGGCGCCCACCGAGCCCCCGAGATAAAGCCCGACGAAGTAGTTGCACAGTGGCGGAGCGATCACGATGCCGGCCTGAAACGAGAGTTCCAGCGGTTGGAGGAAGATGTGGTACTGGCCCGCTTCGGGCAGACCGACTGCGCTGCCGCCGTCAACGAGATCCGAGAGAACCGTGAGATCGGGCCCGATGCGCAGGCCAACCCCGATATCGAGTCCGGCGCTGAGTGTGGCTTCGGCGTTGATCTCCGCGTCAAACTTTCCGGGAACATCGACGTTTAGTCCAAGCTCCTCCGGATGGGGAAGAGAGCACTCGATCTGGGCGGAGTCGTCGCCATCGACCCATTCCCCTTTCTTATAGCGAGACGAACTCAGGCTGAAGAGCTTGCAGCTCCCCACGCAGATCTTAAGACACATGTAGTTAGCGCGGCTTCTGTAATAGTTGTATGTGATCTCGCCTTCGAGGTTGAGTCGAAAATTGACATCAATTTTTGCATAGGCGTAGACGCTCAGGGGGACAAATACGACGACGAAGTTTTGGATGATGGGCACTTCGAAGGTTTTGTTCCAGTTGTATTGAAGCTGGAATTCCGCTTGCAGGGATACGGTCGCACCGTAGCCGAACCCGGCGTAGAACCCGGCGTAGGCTTTGAGACCGGGCTTCCAGATCTTAATTTTCACGCCGGCCTTCATGCCCACGCTAATCTGGAGGCGAGGGATCAGAGCGAAGGTCCAGGAGGCGGTATAGTTTCCGTTTCCTCCTCCGAACTCCCCAGACGTCTCCCCGGAAAAGGTGAACATGTCATACTTTTCGATGGCAATATCGCAGACGTCGTTGGGATCTTGCGCGTTCTCAACTTCGTTTTCTTCGTAGGGGTTGAGGCAGAAGGTGAATCCGAGGCCTTTTTCGCCGCCGGTATCAAACTCCTCGTCGTCGGCCGGATTGGGCGGGGTGAGTTCGTCTTCGCCGTCATCCAGCTCACAGAGGTCGGAGCAGATCACGCCGGCGCATTGCTCGTCGGAGAGGCCGTTGGGGCAGAGCATGGGGGTGTTGGGGTCGTCTTCGAAGCTCTGACGATTGTTCTGCACCCATTCGATGCAATTAGCGGCGGAGTTCACCGTCGGGTCGGTGGCTTCGGCCTGCCACTGGTCGCAGGGGATATCGCAGGTGTCGAGCTCGCAGGTGGTGGCCTGCTGCATTTGAATCGTGCGGTTGATGTCATGCATCACCAGACGACGCTCGTAGAGTTCGTGACGCTGCGCCTCGAAGTTCGGAAAGAGGTAGGTATCGACGATGTCGAAGTCTTCCGGGAGGGTCGTACCGGGGAGGAGGTCGAAGTGGAACTCCGCGTGGATCACGACCTCTTCGAGTTCGGCGTCACGGGTGTGCCAGATGATCTCGGTCTCGGTGAGTTCAACGTGTTCAATGAAGCGACGGAAGACCGCGGTACGGGAGAGCACGACATGCCCGGGACGGTAGCCGCGCATGTGCTCGTAGCCTTCGCGGGGAAAGCTGATGGTGTTGGCCTTGACCGTGGAGGCTGCTACATCGTCATCGGCCAACCAGTAAGACTCCGCTGAGAGGATCAGCGGTTCGCGCTCCATCGGGTCGGGGTTGACCACGATCAAGCCGGGATCATCGAAGTAGGGGCCTTCCGGAGCCTCGAAGTAGCGAGGTCCGTGGTTGAGGGGTTCGTATCCCTGGTGAATGGCGTCGGGCTCGTCAGAAGCCTCCATCGGGTCGGCGGCGTTGCCACAGGCGCTGGTAAAACCCAGCACGACGCCAAGGCCGAGCAGCGCCAACCATGTCGGTGGCGTCCAGCGTCGACGCTGTTGTTCTGGTGTCTGATCCATGGGGCTCCTCTCTTTTATATTTTGCTGCAGTGTTTGGTTAAACGGTTCGAATTTTCACATTTTAGCGGAGAGTCGTTGGCTTTATTTAGTTTGGTTCGGCCTCAGGGGTCATTGAAGAGTGTACATAGGTCTTGCCCTCCTGACGGTAGATGACCAGTTTGATGAAGCGATCGTCTCGCTTAAACGCAAGGACGTCGGTCTGGCGGCCTTCAAAGTCGACGGCGATCTGGACATCATAAAACACGTTATTGTTTTCGTGCGCGGTCCATCCCCGGGCGGTGAGAGCGCGTTGATAGAAGTCGATGATCTGCTCGGGGCTGTGATTTGTGGTGTAAACATTTCCCTCAAAGAGGAATTGATGTTTATCTCCACTCAGGTCGCGCATTCGATTAAGGCGAACGCATCCTGGACAGGCCGGTACGACATCGTCGGCGCCGGCCCCGTATCCGACGCGCATCTCGGTGGGGAGCATGCGACCGTAGAGGAACGCATCATCGCTCCAGCTGGCGATGACGGTTGTCTGTTCGTGGTGAGGCTCGCGAAAGGCTTCAATCCAACGGTGGCCGCGGAAGAGCAGATTGGGATCGGGGGCGTTGACAAAATCTCGTCGAATATCGTCGGCGTTGCGGGCGCGACCACGGGTGATCAGGCCGCCCATTGTGACGTGATTGGGTTCGACGCTATGGGGTACCAGTCCGCCGGTGAGCGCGGTGATCATGCGCGCTTCGCTCTGGTCTTGTTGCAGATTGAGATAGATCTGATCGTTGAGTCGGGCCTTTTTAAACTGCCGTTGATAGGTCTGAAGTACCTGCAGGGGAGGGGCATCGGTCTTGCGAACTGAGAAGTAAATCGTGTTGCCGTTGAGTTCGTAGGTTCGAGGTTCGGGATGGCCTAGTTCTGCGAGTTCGCGGGCAAACGACTCCACGGGATCGATGGTACTAAGCGGTCGAAGGTCCAGGAGATCGGCATGGCTGTCTTGCACGCTTCCATCGATGTCGAAGACCCCAACGGCCCAGGCCAGGGCGGCAATCATTGCGCCGGCCGCGGCCGTCTTGGCGAGATTGATGGCGGTACGCTGAGCGGATATGTTTTTCATGGCAGAAAAGCCTTTTGAGGAGGAAGCAAGCCTTTCGCTTTATTCGTAAAAGGAGTCACCATAGTTGAAAGGCGTTCCGAAGAATTGTTCGGGGTCCTCTTCCACCGGGTTGGGGACGTTGTACTCATCAGGCAAGATGGGAAGTTTTGGGGTCATGCTGTATCTCATAATTGCCTGGTAGGGTTTGAAGTTAGCGTCTTCGAATGTGATGCGGCTCGCGACGGCAGCCATCTGACCGTTTTTACGATCATCGTCATTGGCGTAGGTCGGTGCGAGGACGCTGTACCAGGCGCTGACCGGGATGTTGCCCATCCCGGCAGCCTCGATCTCCTGTTGGAAACTTCCGGTCAGGGTCCCGTAGCGCACATTGGCGCCGATGGCGCTGCGGGCGCCGGCGGAGTTGATCATTTCGTTGGCGCGCTGCGCGACGGCGCCCAGCAGGCCGGAGGTGTTCATCGAGGATGAGATGGCATTCTGTGGGCGGTCATCGAAGAGCGCCATGGCCAGCGGCGAGTCGCCAAAGAGTGTGGTCAGGTCGTAGTCGAGGATGGCATCGACTCCGAGGAACTCGACGTCTGCCTCTTGCACGAGTTTGACGCGGCCCAGGGCTTCGCCAAGGCTGCCGTGCTGGCCCAGGCCCTCGGTTTGAGAGAAGGCTTTGAGTTCGCGATTGGCCACGACCAGGCGTGCGCCTCCGCGTTGATTGGGAGGCGTGCTAAAGAGCTGGGACGTGCTGGAGATGGAGGCGCTTACCGGCGTCACCGCCATGCGCGCCGGGCCGCTGGAGGTGAGTGCGTCGCGGAAGGAGGCGTCCTGTACGGTGCGGAACTTCTCGATCGTCTGAGCGAAGGCCATGCCGCGGGCGCGCAACGAGGCGTCGTAGACCCTTCCCAGCTCATAGATTCCGATGAAGATGACGATGAAGATCGGTGTAAACATGACAAATTCCGTCATGGATACGCCACGCTCATCGCGCGCAAGTGCGCGTAGGGATGTTGTTTTGGTAATCATCATTTTGTGAGGCCTCCAATGGTCGAGGGGCCCATCGAGTGGCTGATCTTTTCCATGCGAAGCATGTCTACGCCGACCTGATTAAGGGGCCATTGTCCGGTTGCTCCGATGGTTCGAGAAAGGACCATGTAGGGAAGCGTATCGTGGTAGACTTGATTCATGTTGTAGCCGGCGAGGTGCCACTCATTTCCGATCACGATGGGGCGCATGCGCGATGTCCACGAAGGCGTCCATAGATCGGGGCCATCGGCGCCAGTGTGGAAGATCTCGGCGCGAGACATCGCCCAGGTTGAAGCGGCGCGGTAGGTGTTCTTCTCGTTGATCGCGGTGGGATCGATCGGCGTGGGTCGGTCGGCGAAGGATTCGGCGTAAAAGTGATTGCGGTAGCGCACCGATTTTGCGTCGTTGTGCATGTAGTCGGAGTTTAAAAGTTCATACTTTTTTCGGCCCTGAAGGATGCTGAATGACGTAAAGTCAGCGACCATTGCCAGGACCAGGTTAGACGTCTGAAGTTGCCACTCCCCGGTGTTGCGGAAGGGGCGAAGCTCCCAGGGTTCAGCGGCGATACGATTTGCACCCATGGATTGCACCATGGAGTTTTGAGTGAATTGAAGTCCCCGGGTCCGGAAGGTTTCGAGACTGCCGAGTAGATGCACAAGTACGCTGGAAGCAAACTCTAAGGCGCCATCGCCGGAGAAGCCCACCACGGTTCCCTCGGAGTTGAGGAGGAAGCTGGCGATGTTGAGCATGTGCTCAAGGAGGAAGGGGTTCTCGGTGGCGCAGTTTCCACCGTCGAGACAGGCTTTCAGGACGTTGAAGATGTTCCCGGCGCTGACCGCGGAGGCCAGGTGAGACTTCATGGTTCCGATGTTGCCCGGGCGTACCGGGAGCCCGTCGACGTAGCTGCTGTGGTTGTGGATGGTTTCGGCGCTGCCGACGGGGGTGGCATCGGAGAAGTGGTCGATCAAGGTTTCGGTGATGCGTCGGGTGCTATCGGGCAGGACGCCGGGCGGTGTCGGGAAGCTGCCGGAGAGGGTAGCGCCGTTGCGTACCGCGCGCAGGGATTGCTCGGTCCAGCCCCACCAGGGCGTGATCGCGGTGATGAAGCGCTGGTAGTTGTCGATGGCAATCAGATCCTTACCAAAGAAGTTCTTCGACCAGCTGGGGTCTTCGCCCACGCGGAAGGTGTAGGGAGCGGGGGCGCCGCTCTCTCGGCCGTCGCGCAGCTTCTTTTCAAGATCGGTTTCGATGAGTTTGGGGTATTCGGAGCCTTGCTCCGTCTCCATAAGTTCGTGGGTTTCGGTGTTGTGGTCGTGGCCAGAGAATCGATAGAAGTCGCCCCAGGAGTCTGGATCGCTGGAAGAGCAGGCGGTCTCGAAATCGTTTTCTTTGCACGCCACGTTTTTCCACATGACACGATTGTTATTCATGTAGTTGCAGAGGTTGCAGAGCTCGTTGTTGCTGCCGTCTTCCCCGGAGGTCGCGTAGCAGGCGGTGCAGATTGCGTTCATGCCGGTGAAGCTCTCAAAGTCGAATCCGCCCAGGCTGTAGTCGCCGTGAATCCACTGTGCGACGGCAGACATGTAGGAAGGATAGAGGGTGTGAATCCCCCAGACGGATCGCTTGGTGACGTTGGCGTACGCCAGAAGGTTCATGGAGCGGGCTTTGACCGTGGCCTGGCTGAGCGCGGCGGTATCGGCGGCGATCTGAGCGTCCATCTTTTTCTGGGCTGCGGAACCGGTGTCATACACGGTCCAGCTCGCCAGCAGGAGGATCATGGCTCCGGCCATGGCCAGGATGGCGATGGCGCCGCGCTGCTGCTCATGGAGATGGCGAGGACCATCGAGCAGGGGGCGGTACTGGCGTAAGGGAGTGATCATCGTGGTCTCGGGAACTCAGAAGGAGATAGGAATGTGAAAGGGCCCGGGTATCGCGGCGTTGGCGTCAGAACAGGTAGGGCGCAACGGGGTTGGAGGAGGTGACTTTGGGGAACTTGCTGCGGTCGGGGCCGGAGCGCTGGCGTTGCAGGGAGAGCTTGCGGGTGATGGGGACGTGGTATCCTTCGCGTCCGGCGCGCTCGTAGAGATCGCCAAAGAGAGAAGAGACCAGGGGGAAGACGTTGAGGTGATGGTAGACGGTGGTCACCGTGATGCTTTCGGCGGACTCGTCGTAACTTACGTCGATGGAGTCGTATCCCACCGTGAGCTTGCGCACGGTGCGGTGGGAGAATGCCGAGGTGTCAAAGCCAGCGACCAGATCGATGGGGGGCGTTGTGCCGGCGATTTCGTCGGCCATGCGGTCGCCGATGGTGCGCCCCTGGTAGCCGGAGTCGGCCACCGGCCAGGGAAACTGCGAGGCGACGAAGATGCCCCGGTTCTGGCTGTGCTCCGGCGCGTTGCTGGTGGTGCTGCCGGCGTACTCTCCCGGGATGACGGGAGCGACGACGGTGGCCGCCTGGATGGTGGCCTTACGGACGGTGTCGTCACGGTCGTTACCCTCGCCATGCCAGAGCCACACGGTACGGGTGGCCTGAAACGCGGCGACTGTCGTCAGCATGCTGGCCATGTTCATGACGGCGAACTGGGCCAGGCCAAAGAGCAGCAGTAGAAAGACCGGCATCACGATCAGGGTCTCCAGGATCACCGAGCCCCGGGCGCGTACCAGTCGTCGGGAAAGCGCGCGTTCGCGGCGCTCTCGTTGGGTCTCCCGGAGCCAGCGCGCGCCAAGCACGAGCATGGTCCAGAAGCAGGCTGCCAGTCCCAGGTGGATCAGGGCCTGGGAGCTGAGCAGCGCTTCGGTGAGGCCGGCCTCCCGGGCCTGGGCTGCCAGCGAAAGGGTACGTTGGCTCCAGAAGGGGATGGCCATGAGCAGCGCGATGACGCACACGCCGGCAAGATGGATCAGGGCGTGTGATGACCAGATAACCCATGTGGGGCGAGACAATGCAGGAGATGTTTGCATCAAGGACATGATTCGTTCCTCGAAAAAAAGTGAGTGCTCAATGTCGGGAATAGAGTGCAATCGATATGCCAATTTAACTGATCGGTTAGGGTGGGGGCGCTCAGAGCTCCGGAGTGCGCCAAGTTGGCGCATTGGGGGAGCGAAGGCCTCACGGGTGAGGGGGTCGACGTCCCCTGACGTCGCGATACGATTCAGATTAGGGGAGGACTAAAACAAAAAAGCCCCCTGGCCTCAAGGCCAGGGGGCTTTTTACTGTGGAGTCGCGCGAATTCAGGGCGTCGCGGGATAGTCCTCGGGAAGAGGCACGGAGCCACCATCTTCGGGGGCGGCACTGGAGACCCAGCTGGCTACCTGCGGGCCGGGATCGCCGTAGGGCCAGCCGTAGAGGACCCAGAAGAGGTGATCGGCACTCTTTCCGCGGATGGAGCCGTCGACAAAACTCCCGGAGCCATGCTGGCCCTGGAAGATGTTGCTGAAGTCCGAGAAGATGCGGAAATCTACGTCGCAGGTCCCCGGGTTGTTGCCAAAGCTCTCGGGAGCGTAGTGGATGAAGGTCGATTCCACGCCCGGCGTGAAGACAATGCCCTGGTAGGACTTTTGCTCATAGCACTCGGCTTCGGCTTCTGGATCGCCTTGAGCGTCGGCCACGCACTCGAGAACTTCGACGGTCGGCGGATCGGCGGTGATGGTGCCGGCCTGGAAGTCGACACGCGGGAAGTCGACGGTGCCTTCTTCGCCGACCCAGACCGGGATCAGTACGCCTTCCGATTCGGCGTCTTCCGATTGAACCAGGAAGAAGTAGGGGTATGCCGCGACCTCATTCAGGAAGTCCGCGCCCCGCGGGTCGTTACTCAGGTAGCCGCCGAAGCTGATGTTCTGGAGTTCAAAGCCCACCATGTAGTTGTACTGGCCCAGATTTGCCGAGGGGGTGGAGAGCGCGTTGCCAAAGACTGCGCGGCAGTTTTGGGAGATGGAAGGCACGTGGCGGTAGAGCTGCAGCAGCGCGTCCTGTCCTTCCCGGCGAATCAGGAAGAGCGAGGCGGTCTCGTGAGGGAAGAGACTCCAGGCTTCGGCAGGCAGTTCAATGGGTGCCGGCGAGCCGTCGAGCACAAGCGTTAAGGTCCCGGGGAGGCTGCGATCGAAGGCCACCGGCTCCTCGGTGCGCGCGCCAAAGGGCAGGCCCGTGACCAGCGTACCGCTGGGTCCATAGAGGCTCATCTGCGAGCTTCCGGCGTAGCCATTGTAGATATGGAAGTACACGACTTCGTCACCGCCGCCTCCCTCACCGCATCCGAATTGAAGCGTGAGCAGAGTGAGCATCAAAGTGGCGAGGTATCTCGTGAAGCGAGAAACTGGCGTCATTACAGCCCTCAAAAGCGTGCAGGTCATCCCAACAAAATGTCACTAAAGCGTGGTGCCTGAAAACCCGAAGCGGTGGAGCGCCAACGGTAGCTCGCCACGCCCGGCGGTGTCAATCCGGCAGGTGTATTCTGCTTTAAGTATCAAAGGAGAGGGGGCCAATGGTCAGGGTGCCGTGATGTCCGCAGAAGGGCACCTGGGGATCGGCCGGCCCCTGCGGACCGGTGCGGGCTTCGTAGAGCTGGGGACCTACCTGAAGCTGGGCGCCGTCTGGGAAGGGAGACTGTTGCAGAAACATGGTGGCGGCGATGTCCATCAGGCGGAAGTAGGCGGCGTTGAGTCCCTGGTCCAGGCGTGTTTCCAATTCCGGGAGGCCGAAGACGGTCATGCCACGGGTGATCATCCATTCGTCGTCGTTCCAGGCATTGACGAAGAGGTTGACGATGGCTTCAGGCTGATTGAAATCCATCGAAAGGTGACGAATCAGCATCGGCGGATGAAGCTGGACGCAGGCTGGCAGAAAGACCGCCGGCGCGCCGGCTTCGATGCCGGTGGCGAGTAGGCGCGCGAAGGATGCGGCGAGTCGGCGCGGATCGTTGCTGACGTCCTCGAGGACCAGGCGCCAGATGGCGGTCTGGTTTTCGATCTGTTGGATCTCCGCCGGCGCAAAGGGGTGCTTGGAGGTGGGAGCCAGGTCGGCCAGCTCCGGGATCGGCTCATCGACGATGAGCTTCACCCGGTGACCGTTGCGCAGGGTAAGCTGTGCGCGTTGGCCAGGCTCCTCCCAGGTGGTTTGAAGATCTTCAGCCCAGATTTCCTGGTGGACTTCGCTCAGAAGTTCCAGACCGTCGAGGCCCCAGGGAACGGGGAGGAGGGCGACCAGGGAGTTGACGTCGGCCGCATCGGCGCGGTGATTAGCGGAGCTCATAGGCTATCATCAGGGAGAGGAAGGGCGATCGAAACGGTAGAGGCGGATGGCATGGATGATTCGATCGAGTACGGGAGCGAAGTCCGGGCCATCTGCCGACCAGGTGGCCGCCTGAAGGTCGTCCGTCGTAAGGGTTTTGTCGACGAGCAAAAGCGCGGTCTGTTCGGGGGAGGTCAGCGCCAGGGGAGCGCTGCCATCTTTGGGGTTAAAGAGAGGTGTGGAAGCGATGCGATGTCTGGCATAGGTCCAGCGAAAGCCCTGCCAGTCGGAGTCAGAGGTGGGGCGCCAGCGGCCTTCGATGAGCGCGGTGTGTCCCTCAAGCTCCGAGGTGGGCACGTCGGTGAGGTTGATGATGTCATCGTCGGCCGGCGTCAGCAGGACGTGCATCTCGCAGTAGTCGCCGACCGGGGGCGCAACCCCGCCCACCATGCGTGTGGCGCGTGCCGGTCCGAGCAGGTCTTCGACGTAAGGGGTGCCCAGGCGATTGGCCGAGCTGGGGACGTGAGCGGCGGCGGTGGGAATCGCCTGCTCGTAGAGCCAGGCCCCCAGCGTGTTGGTCGGAGCGCAGAGGTGGAACTCGACGGCGGAGGTGACGACCAGCAGGCGGGAGAGCTCGGCCTCCTGACCTTGCGGGCCGCCGATGCGCACGTTGTCTACGGGCCAGTCCGGGCCGTGGTGGTGCAGGTAGCCCAGCGAGAGTTCGACCTGACGCGGTCGGGACTGCGCCCGAGCTTCAAGCTCTTTAATCGTGCGTGCCTCGTCGCTGGCGGTATCGGAGCAGCCAGCGCTCAGCAGTGCCGCCGGCAACATCATGGTCAGGAGAATGAGCGCGGAAGGAGTGCGAACCAGCATAGTAGGCCTGCGCAGACTTCAAGAGAGGCGGAAACGCCCGAGGGCCACCGCCGATGCTAGCGTGGCCCTCAAAGGGTGTCAACGTGATCGTGACGCCGTGTCCCCGGCGCCTACTGTCCGGTGACGATCGCCCAGGCGTCGTCATAGTCGGGTTCCGTGGCGATCTCGGGGACAATTTCGCGGTAGATAACCGTGCCGTCTTTGTCGATGACAAAGACCGTGCGTGCCAGAAGTCCCAACTCTTCGACGACCAGGCCGAAGGCCTGGCCGAGATCGCGGTCTTTGTAGTCGGAGAGGGTCTTCACGTGGCTGATACCGCTTTGTTTGGCGAAGCGCTCCAGCGCAAAGGGAAGGTCGCGGGTCACGAACCACAGCTCAAAATCCGCGTCGTCACCGGCTTCGGCGAGCCGGGCCTCGAAGGCGCGCAGTTGGGCGGCGCAGACGCCGGTGTCGACTGAAGGGGCCGTGGTCAGGAGCACGCGTTTGCCGGCGGCCTCGTTGAGCGCCAGGGTCTGTACGGGATTTTTATGGACGTGAAAGTTTGGCGCCTTTTCGCCAACCGTGGGGGGGGCTCCGCTGAGGGTGACGGGCGAATTCTTGAAGGTGATGGTGGTCATAGCTTGCTCCATTGCATGAAAAAGGCCGGGCAGTGTTCGGGGGGCCAGCACAACGCGTCGTCATGGTGTGCACAAATGTCCCGGGGACAATCCGACGACAGGTTAGAGGTCGGGGCGCGTGGCTTTGAGAAAGGCATCGACCGGCAGAGTGTTGAGGATCGCCTCGGCGGGGAGGCCAGCGCGACGGGCCTGCTGAACCGCAAAACTCAAATCGTGGAGGCCCGCGGTGGAATGAGCGTCGGAGCCCAGCACCAGCATGGCGCCCTGGCGGTGTGCTTTTTCAGCAAGTTCGGCGTTGAGGTCCAGACGCCCGCTGCTGCCGTTGAGTTCCAGTGCTACGCCCAGCTCCACGCAGGCCTCCACAATGGCATCGAAGTCATAGCGGTACCCGTCCCGGCCGCCCAGAATGCGACCGGTAGGGTGCCCGAGACACGAGAGCAGGCCGGTGCGCATGCCCCGGAGCAGGCGTTCGGTCATCTGATCGGGAGCCTGGTTGAAGTGGCTATGGATGCTGCCGACCACCCAGTCGGCTTCGGCCAAAAGGTCGTGATCCATGTCGAGCGTACCATCTTTGAGAATGTCGACCTCAATTCCGGTCAGGATGCGGATGCCTTCGACCCGGCCGTCGGCCTCGCGGATACGCGCCATGTGCTCGCGGAAGCGCTCCGGAGTCATGCCGTTGGCCACGCGCACCGCCTGCGAGTGGTCGGTAATGACGATGAATTCGTAGCCGAGATCCCGGGCGGCGAGAGCCATCTCCTCAATGGAGTGGCGGCCGTCGGTTTCGGTAGTGTGCATGTGCCCATCGCCACGGATCTGGTCGGGCTGTAGCAGCACCGGTAGCTCGTGGCGCGCGGCGCTTTCGATTTCGCCGCGCCCCTCGCGAAGTTCCGGAGGAATGTAGGGAAGCCCCAGGGCCTGGTAGAGCTCCTCCTCGGTGTGCGAGGCGATCGGAGTATCCTCATCATCTCGGAAGACCCCGTACTCGCTGACGCGCAGGCCCTGGCGTTTGGCGCGGGTGCGCAGCTCGATATGGTGCTCCTTGCTGCCGGTGAAGTAGTGCAGAGCGCTGCCAAAAACCTCGTCTTTGACCGTGCGTAAATCGACCTGAATGCCGTTGTGCAGACGCACCGACGTTTTGGTGTCGCCGCTGACCAGGACCTCTTTGACTTCGGTAAGCCCGCAGAAGGTTTGATGGATGGGCGCCGGGTCCATGGATGATACCAGCAGGTCGACATCGCCGATGGTCTCGCGGCCGCGTCGAATCGATCCGGCGATGGCGATGCGCTCGGTCTGCGGGAGGGCGGCGAGTTGATCGCGCAGCGATTCGGCAACGTGTCGTGCCTGGGGCAGCGGGGTGCGGTCGCCGCCGCGGGCCAGGCGTTCGATCTCGGCGAGGACTTTTTCTTCGGTCTTGGCTCCCAGCCCTTTGAGTTCGCGCAGACGTCCGGACTCGGCGGCTTCTTTGAGCGCGTCGAGATTGGAGACGCCAAGCTCGTGGTAGACGAGTTTGATGCGCTTGGGGCCAAGTCCCTGGACTCTGAGCATATCGAGCAGCCCCGGATCCAGACGCTCAAGCAGCGAGCGATGGATGTCACAGGTGCCATGCTGGCGAATCTGTAGCAGATCCTGGGCGATGGATGCGCCGATCCCTTTGAGTTCTTTGAGGTCGCCCCGATCCATGACGGCTTCGAGCTCTTCGGGCAGGGTCTCCACCGTGCGAGTGGCGTTCTCGAAGGCGCGAATTTTGAACCGGTTTTCACCGCTGATCTCCATCAGCTGGGCGATCTCCTGGAGGACTCGGGCGTAGTCACGATTGTTCATGCGGTTACACTCCCATCAGGTGCTGCCCGACGGGGTCGAATCTCGACGCTCGCCGGGGCAAAAATTTGGGGCACGATAGATGCTTTGAGCTTGATTTTCCAAGCCAAGATGTTAGGTATTGCGGCCCGCTTGCGAGCGGTGAATTTTTCGGTAGCGACACCCAAACTCTGTCGGCCTGTTCCGGAGTTGTATGCCCGCTGTGTAGCGGGGTGCAAAGCTCGACGTCGGGAGACGTAAGACCAGCCGTACAGGGGGCGTAGCCAGCCTTCGGAGCGTGCCCTCGCCAGGCCGCGATCGGAGGCATGAGTGAACTCACACCACGGTGACTTATGCGCACGATGGTAGCGAACTTCGCTCTGGACCAGGCTCCGTTGGCGAGGTCGCTTCGAGGAGGGCACGTTGATTAGTTCAACGGCTCGACGCAGGCCGAGAAGAGACCAACACGGAGTGTGGATCCGGGGCGACCATCCACGAGGTACACCAAATTGGAAGCTCTCGGACGTCAACTGATCCTCGAGTACTACGGGTGCCCTGCAGAAAAGCTCAATGACGCCTCTTTTGTGGAGGAGGTCATGGTAGCCGCAGCCGAAAGCATGGGTGCCCATATCGTCTGTGTGAATTTTCACCAGTTTAACCCCCATGGTGTCAGCGGGGCGGTGGTGATCAGCGAAAGCCACCTGACGATTCACACCTGGCCCGAATACGGCTATGCGGCGGTCGATGTGTTTACCTGTGGCACGGTCATCGATCCGTGGGAGGCTCATGCTTTTCTGAAGGAGCGTTTCGGCGCGACCCGGGAAAGTACCGTTGAGTTTCGACGCGGCAGTTTCGATGTGGCCCCGGGCACGCTGCCCTCGGCCTACGGCGTCACCCGCGACGACCTCGATAAATAAGGTGAAATGACGACTGCGTGACTTCCTCGCCGCCCCTGCCTCGCAACTGAAATGCGCGGGAGGCTTTCGGTGAGGAGGGGACGCCTTCTTACGCCCGAGAGCACCGGCTCTCGGGTGACGGTGGTTCTTTGTTTGTGCGCGGTTTGGCTCGCACGCAAAGTTCGCCCCCACCTCAGCGTAGCGTACTAAGGAGAAGATCATGGCCAAGATCGTCTTTCGCGATCCTCTAAACCGCAACACCGTCACCGAGCATGTGGTCAGTGAGTGGCTCTTCAGCCAGGAGACGCCCTATCAACAGGTCGATGTGTTTCGCACCCCGGAATTTGGCACCGTGCTGGCGCTGGGCGGGGTGATCAATGTCTCGGAGCGCGATGAAATCGGCTACCACGAGATGCTGGCTCACGTGCCGCTTTTTGCCCATCCCAACCCCCGACGAGTACTGATCATCGGTGGCGGCGACGGGGGAACGCTGCGCGAGGTGGTCAAGCATCCCGGGGTTGAAGAAGCCGTGATGGTCGAAATTGACCAGGTTGTGGTGGAGCAGTGCAAAAAGCACCTGCCGCAGGTCGCCTCGGCCTTTGACCACCCGAAAGCCAATCTGATCATTGGTGACGGACTGGCCTATGTGAACGAGGCGCCCGACGCGTCGTTTGACGTAATTCTGGTGGATTCCACCGATCCGGTGGATGCCGGCGTGGTTCTCTTTACGCCGGAATTCTACGCCGCTTGTCATCGGGTGCTGCGCGCCGACGGTATTCTGGTGCCCCAGAGTGACTCGATTGTTTATCAGCCCACGCGAGTGGCCGGCGTCGGTAAAATGCTGCGAGAATCCTTCGCGAGCGTCGATTTTTATACCTCGATTGTGCCGACCTATCCCGGGTCGCTCTGGGCGTTTGCCTTTGCTTCCAAGGGGCCCCATCCGACCCGCGGGCTGGACAGCGCTCGCATCGCCGAGCTCGACGCACAGCTCTCCTATTACCACGAGGAGCTGCATCAAGCGGCCTTTGTGCTGCCGAAGTTTCTGCGCGATCAGCTTCGCGGTTGATGCATTAGCAGTCACGACGTAGGTTGTACGGCCCGGTGTTTTACGACTCCGGGCCGTGTCTTTTCTTGACGGCCCGGTGGAGCGCGCGCACCCTGCCTCCGCAGGAACGCGCGATGCGCGGGGGCAAATGAATGTGTGCCGAAACCAGGGCGTCAAAGGGGCGTCGGGTCGGCTTGAGATCGACCGGTAGGTCAAGTAGGCTGCCCCTCGATCCGCTGAGAAACCATCGGCGCTGGCTGCCCGTGGAGCGCTGCGAGCGTGCTAATAAATTCGAAGTGAGGAAGCCGTTTATGCAACGAAGAATATGGCCCGGGCTGATCTTCGTCGTGCTGCTGTGGTGTCTGGCACCTGGCAGCGCACTGGCGCAGCAAGTACAAGAGGGCACTCCGGAAGACGAGAGCCCCGCTCTTGATGGAGAGCGCCCTGAGGAGGAGATCTCCGAGGGCGAAGCTACTGGCAGCGAGGGGGCAGATGACGCCACCTCGGGAGTCGATCCTGCCGAGGAGGCGGATTCGGATGCCAGCGCGGAGGCCGCTGCCGAGGATGAGGCTCCGGTGGAGCCCGTGCTTGGGCCCGGCGGGCGCGTGCTTCGCACTGACTACCCCGGAACGGAAGCCTCGCTGCAGGCGCGCATGGACACCGATCGCATCGAAGGCATCGAGATCCCCGAGGGGGAAAACCCGGAGGAGGTCTACGATCTGCGCGTGCGCGACCTGGAAACGAAGATCGACGATCTCAAAGAGCGAGTGTTCCGCTCGAAGAGTCGCATTGTGCTTCTCAAAGAGACGATTCTCAGCGGCAATCTCGCGGGCAGTCGGGCGGTCCTGCGTTTCGAAAACGATCTGGGTTCGGCCTACAACATTCGCCGCGCGCTCTTTAGCGTAGATGGCTCTCGGGTGTTCAACGAGCTCGACCGCGATGGCAACCTTAGCAATGCCAATGACCTGGAGATCTTCAGCGGGCCGGTCAATCCGGGAACGCGGACGGTGTCGGTGAGTCTGGAGTTACAGGGCAGCGGGTATGGTGTGTTCTCGTACGCGCGGGGTTATGAGTTTGACCTGCGCTTCTCGTGCAATTTCACTGCTGAGGAAGGGCGCACCACCATTGTGACGGTTCGGGCCTATAAGGGCGGCAACGCCTTTACAGCGCATGAGGACCGCCCCGACGGGGTCTGTCAGGTAACGATGGTGGAGTTGGACCTCGACGATCTGGCTGAAGAGCCGGCTCAGGCCCCCGAAGAGTAATCGGGGAGGTTCCGCGGCCGGCGGCGTTGCCGCCGGCGTAAGTGATGCTTGAGTCGAGGTCGCGCGATGCGCTTTTGGAATTGGCGAGCGATGAACATGCACGGCAGGGCGGGACGGAGTCTGGTGGCGGCAGCGCTACTGGCCGTGATCGGACTAACTGGCAGCAGCGCGGCTGCACAGGCCACAGGGGTCCGTGCGTTTAGCTCGGCGCAGGCCCGCGATGGCGTCAATGCGCTGGAAGCTCAGCTCAACGAGCTGGAGGAGCGCTATCTGGTGCCGGCGGTCGTGGAGAGTCGCTTCCGTCTGGAGTCGCGCTTTAATGACGCCAAGGTCGCCTACCTGCTCGCGGACTATCCGCGCGCGAGTGTGCTCTTTGTGGCGGTGGTCGATAACGACCGGGTGCGCCAGTTCGATAGCTACGCCGAAGCGCTCTATCTGCTGGGGGACAGCCTCTACCAGATGCGCAGTTTTCGCGCTGCGCGCAGCTATTTCCGGCGGGTCGTGGAGTTAGGGCCCGCTGAGTTTTATCAGCCGGCGATCGTCCGATTGCTCGAGATCGCCGGCGAAATCGACGACTATAGTGGTGTCGACGCGCTCTATGCTCGCCTCGACAATCTGGAGCAGGTCAATCCGGCGCTGCACTATACCCGGGGAAAGACCCTCTATCAGGAGGGGCGTTATCAGGCGGCTCAGCCCTGGTTCCAGCGCGCGGCGCGCGACCCGCAATACGAGCTGATTGCGCGTTATTTTGAAGGGGTGACGCTGGCGGCCGACGGGGATATCGCCGCGGCCCGTGAGGCCTTCTCTTCGCTGGTCACAAAGATTCCCTCGACCCCGGAAGAGAGTCGAGTGGTGGACCTCGGACATCTGGCGCTGGGGCGGCTGGCCTACGAGGAACGGCAGTTTGATCGGGCGATCGATCATTACCTTCAGCTGCCTCGTACCAGCCCCTATTTTGAGCGCTCCCTCTACGAGCTGACCTGGTCGTTGGTCTCCAAGGAGAGTTATCAGGCAGCGCTGCGTAACCTGGACATCCTACTTATCTCCGATCCAGATCCGCGCTTTGTACCCGAGGCCAAGCTCTTGATGGCCGATCTCTCCATGCGCCTGCGCCAGTACGATCAGGCTCGGTTGTGGTTCAACGATATCATCGCCACCTTCACGCCGGTGCGCACCGAGCTGGTGAGCTTTATCGAAGAGCAACCCGATCTGCAGAGCTTTTTTGTGGAGCTGGTCCGCCAGGACCTGGAGGGTCTACGCCCCGAGTACATGCCGACAATGGTCTCGGACTGGGTGGATGGCGAGCCGCTGATGGCCGATGCCCGTCAGCTGGTTGAAGATGGGGCATTTACTCAGGCCGATATCGACGAGGCCGAGGAGGCGCTCAAAGAGGTCGAGCAGATGCTCTCCTACGGTTCCAATATCGAGGCGTTCCCGGTCCTTTCGGAGGGCTGGAAGCGTGGGGTGGCCCTGGAGGCACAGCTGATTTCGCTGGAAGAGCAGTTGATCGCGTATGAGCTCCAGCAGGCTCAGAGCGTTCTCGGGCCCTCCGAACGAGCGCGCGTGGCGGAACTGGAAGAAGAACTGGTGACGCTGCGAGAGCAACATCAGCGCGGTCCGCAGTCGGTTGACGATCTGCAGAGTCGGAGTACGGCGATTCGCCAGGACTTTCAGCACCTCAATCGCGAAATGGAGCGGGTGGCGTTTGATATCGAGAGTTTGACGGTAAATCTGGATGGGATCGATACCTACCTGAGCCAGAATCCTGTGGAGGGGTTCAGTGCCGAGGATCGCGCCAAGATTCGTCAGATTCGCCAGCAGATGCGCGATGACATCAGCGCGTTGCAGGCCGAGCACCAGCGCCTCACCCGGGAGGTCGGGAGTGTGCAGCGCCAGTTTGGCGCCCGCGATGCGATGCTCGTTCAGCAGCGCGATGCTCGGGAGCGTTATCACGCCCGTCTCTCGGAGCTCGGCGAGCTGATCGATGAGCAGAGTGCCCGACTGAGCACCTCCAGCCGCAGCGGGGCGCTCGCGCTTGCCGAGCAACGACGCCGGTTGCCGGAACTCAAGTCCCGACTCAACGCATATTTCTCGGGAATCGATGAGGTCATCGACGAGCGCGTAGTTGATATTCGCGCGACCGTCACGATCGAACGCCAGGAGCTGGCGTCGTATCAACAAGAGCTCGATCAGTGGAGACTCGATACGGAACGGACGGTGTCTTCGATCGCGTTGTGGAATTTCTCTCGGGTGGACGACGAATTCGAGGCGTTGATTCGCCGCGGCCACGTCGGGCTGCTGGATGTCGGGTGGCAACGAAAAGAGGACGCCACCCGCGATATCAATCAGCTCTTTGAAGATCGCTCCACCGAGATCAACGTACTGCGAGAGGCGTTTCGTGAAGTTCGGTAGTGCAGGTCGCCCGAGCAGTGAGGCAGAGCATGGCTGAGAAGACCCCATACAGCCGCCGGGGGCGGTGGATCGGAGCGCTGGTGCTCATCGCGTTGTGCGCGGGGCCGGCGCATCTGTGGGCCCAGGAGCCCGCCGAAGATGACGTGAGTCCGGCCGACGTCGCCGTCGAGGAGTCCCCGGAGTCCGGCGACCCACAGGATTCCGCGACCGAAGCCGGCGACGCTGGCGAGGAGACCACGGAGCAGGAGGGGGCGCCTGTCGACTCGGGCGAAGAGACCCCGGGCCTGGTGGCCCTGGAGGCGCCGGCGTCCGCCGATCCGGCATTTCGCCAGGCCCTGGAAGACTACAGCAAAGCCTATGAGCGTTACGCTGTAGCCATTCAGGACTATCAGACGACGATCAATGGCATCGTCGAGGCGGAGTTCAATCGCCGCCTGGCCGAGATCAACAGTGCGTACGATGAGAAGATTCGTGCCGGCGAGGCCATCGAGCGGGAGCGCCGCGTGGAGGCGATCGCTTCTTTTGAGCAGTTTTTGAGCGATGTGCCCAACGATCCGGAGTACACCCCGGATGCGCTCTTTCGATTGGCGGAACTTCACTTCGAGAAGGCCAACGACGACTACCTGCGAGCCGATGAGCGCTATCAAAGCGAGTTAGCGCGGTACGATCGCGGGGAAATCGCCGATGAGCCCCGTCCTCCCCAGCGAGATCTTCAGACCACGGCGGCGCTCTTTCGACGCCTGATCACCGACTGGCCAGACTTTCGCTTTGCCGACGGCTCCTACTATCTGCTGGCCTACGTCGAACTTCAGATGGGGAGACCCGATGTCGCCCGCGATCTCTGGGCACAGCTGATCATCGAGTACCCGGAGAGCCGCTTCGTCAATGAGTCCTGGCTGCGGATCGGTGAATACCATTTTGAGCATGCCGAAGCCGACGGTCCCTCCATGATCGTGGAGAACCTCAACCTCGCGCGTCAGGCCTATGAGAACGCCATGGATGCCGAGGGCAGCGCGTTCTACTCCGAGGCGCTCTACAAGCTGGCCTGGACCTACTACCGGCTGGGCGACTATCACCAGGCGATCACAAACTTCAAAGAACTCGTTGAATACAGCGACGAAGTTCAACGACGGACCGGTCGCTCCGGCGCTGCGCTCCGCGAAGAGGCAGTGCAGTACATCGCGATCAGCCTGGCGGAGGAAGACTGGGATCTTGGCGAGGAAGACCCGGAAGAGTTCGATCCGGATGCCGACCCGATGATGGATCGGGTGCGTCAGTACATCTCCAGTGGGCAGCCCTACGAGCGCGAGGTCATGGCGCAGTTGGCCGACTACGTCTTTGAGCGCGCCAACTATCAGCAGGTCGTCGAACTCTACGAGCATATGCTCGCCCAATATCCAGAGCATCGCGATAATCCGAAGATTCACGAGCAGATCATCGTCGCGCTGCACCGCGATGGGCAGCCGGAGGCGGCGTTTGCCGTCCGCCGGGAGATGCTGGAGTACTACGGCCCGGAGAGTGCCTGGTTTGCTTACCATGAGCGGCTAGGCAACGATGAAGCGCTACGCCAGGCGGACACGCTGGTACGCGACAATCTGCTGACGGCGGCAACCTGGTACCATGAGCAGGCTCAGAATCTGCGTAACGAAGCGCTGGTGCGTCGAGACCCGGCTCTGCTGGCGCTCACCGAAGAGCGCTACGCGATGGCCGCGGATGCCTACGAAAACTTCCTGCGCCGCTATCCCAACGATCGCGAAGTCTTCCAGTGGAACTTCTACTACGCGGAGTGTCTTTACTACTCCGCGCAGTATGACGAAGCGTTTCGCCAGTACCAGGTGGTGCGCGAACTCGATATTGAAAATAACGAGTATCAAGAGATCAGTGCCTTTAACGCGATCAAGGCACTTGAATTCATGATTAGCGATAAGGTCGAGCGCGGAGAACTCACCCCGACGGCGATGGCTGGGGCCGATATCGATCAGGCTCGCGAGGCTGCGCAGGAGATGGAAGAGCAGCGCGAGTATGACGAGTCCCGTGGTGAGCAAGCGGTGACGATCGAAGGCGAACCCGTTCCGGAGCTGGTCGATCGTTACGTGACCTCGATGGATCGCTACGTGGTGCTGCAGCTGCAGAATCCGGATGATGCGTTCCTGGGAGCGAAGTTCGCCTTTCAGGCAGCCAAGATTTATTACGACTTCCGAGACTACGAAGAGGCGCGCCGGCGTTTTGCCTGGGTTGTGGAAAACTACCCCGAGCACGAGGTGGCCTACCTGGCAGGTAGCCTGATTCTGGAGACCTTCCGCGACGAGAATAACTACGCGGCGATGGCGGAGTGGGCCGATCGCCTGGCTGAGGTCATTCGTGGCGAGCAGGCCGACGCGGTGCGTGCCGAGGTGCGGGAGTTCCGCCTGGGGGCGCTCTTTAAGTCGGCTGAGGATCTTTATGCGGCGGAGCGCTACGAGGAAGCCGCTGAGGAGTATCTGCGGCTGGTCAATGACGCGCCCGATCACCAGTACGCCTCCAAGGCCCTCAATAACGCGGCTGTGGCCTACGAAGTGATCCGCAAATTTGATTCTGCGCTGCGCCTCTACGAGCGCGTCTATCAGGAATATCCGGATGACGACCTGGCCGGCTATGCCATTTACCGCGTCGCGGTGAACTCCGAGCAGTTCTTCGAGTATGAGAAAGCCATTCAACACTACCAGCTCTTCTATGATCGCTATCGCGGGGAGAGCCCGCCGGAGTTGGCGGCGATGGGCTTTGACATCGAAGAACGGCGCAAGACCTCGTTGATGAGCATCGCGGTGCTCAACGAGAGCCTCCAGAGCTACCCGGAAGCCGCGCAAACCTACACCGAGTATGCCCGGGTTTACGCCAGCGATGAGAATTCGGCAGACGCCGTCTGGAAGGCCGCCGAGGTGTGGGAGAAACACGACGATCTCGACCGTATGGTCAGCACGCTGGAGAGCTACATTCAGCGCTTCGGCGGAGCTGAAGGGCAGGAAGAGCGCTCCATGGAGGCGCGCATCCGCATTGCCCAGGTCTACGAGGATCGTGGTGATACCCGTCGTGCCGCGCGCTGGTACCAGGATGTGTTGACGACTTATGAGCGCCTGGGGCTGGAGCCCCCCAGCTTCTTTGCGGCCCAGGCGCAGTTTATGCTTGTGGAGCATCGATTCCGTGAGTGGGAGAAGCTCAAGATCGAGGGATCGGTCGCCCAGCAGGGGCGCTTGCTCCAGCGTAAGATCGAAGAGCTTCAAGAGCTGGGCCAGGAGTACAGCAAGGTCTTTGGTTACCGGTCCTTCGATTGGACGCTGGCGGCCAACTACCGCATCGGATTCCTGGCGCAGAGCCTTGCGGAATCTCTCTACGAAGTACCCATTCCCTTTGATGAGGACTCCGATGAGTATTTCATCTACCAGGGCGAGCTCGAGGCGGTGGCCTATCCGTTGGAAGAGCAGGCGATTGAGCGCTACGAGCGCACGATTGCCGAGGCGCGAAATGCCCGGGTGGTCAATGAGTGGACCAAACGAACCCTGGAACAGCTCAACCGCTACCGCCCCAATGAGTATCCGCTCTTCAAAGAGGAGCGACGCCTTCGCGAAGGCATCGCCCGCCAGGGAATTCCCTATCTGAGTCCGGAGTCCTATCAGACGCGTCAGCAGCGCATGGAACTCAACGCTGAGGAGGACACACCATGAGTTCGCGGATTCTGACCCGAACGCTGCTGGGGGTATCGCTGAGCGCCATCCTTCTCGCCGGGTGTTCAGGCGCGCCGGTTGAACCCGATGAGATCCCCGCAGAGGGGAACGTGGCGGAATTGTTGCCCGGCGCCGCGGAGCCCGGTGACTCCGAGCCCGGGGAACCGGCGCAAGCGACGACGTCGCAGGCCCGAGCGCAGAACGCCCCCGGTGTGGCGCCGGCCTCCGGTCATGTGCAGGCGCGCATTGATGCCGCGCTCGCCAGAATTGACGACGGAGATGCGAACACTGCGATCGAGATTCTCAGCGATCTGGTCGGCGAGCCCGAAGGTGGATATCTCGCGGCGTACAACCTGGGCGTGATTTACGATCGCCGGGGAGAAGGCGAAAACGCGGTACGGCGTTATGTTCAGGCCCTGCAGCTGGAGCCCGATTTTACGCCGGCGCTGGTCAATCTGATTCGCCTCTATTTGCGCGCTGATGCGCTTTCGGACGCGGACTCCGTGGCGCGGCGGATGTTGGAAGCGCGCCCCGATAATCTCGATCATCGCGCCGCCCGATTGGAGGTGACGATCGCCCAGGGGCGCTACGAAGATGCCGTACGTGGTGCCCGGGATATTCTCCGGCAGGACGAGCGTCATGTGGAGGCAATGTTCCAGATGGCTCGGGCCAACTACCGGCTGGAGCGGCTGGAACTCGGGCGCTCCATCCTGGCAAGTGCGTTGAAGCTCTCCCCGGAGCGTGCCGATCTCTACTACCTCTTCGGGGTCATTGAGTGGGATCTGGAGAACGATGAAGGGGCGATCGCAAACTTTGAGAAGGCCATTGAGCTTCAGCCTTTTTTCCCGGAGGCGCGCAACAACCTCGCCGTGCTCTTGCATCAGGCCGGTGACTACCCCGGAGCGATCGCTCACCTGAAACAGGCCGTCACGGACTTTCCGGAGTTTAAACAGGCCTACGTCAATCTGGGGAACTCTCAGAAAGGCGCCGGGGAGTACGGTCAGGCTGAGGCGTCTTTCAAGCGGGCGATCGCCCTGGACGGGGCCTTCGCCGACGCTCACTTCAATCTGGGGATCCTTTACCTGGAGAGCGAAGTGCCTGGCTATGAGGCGATGGAGCGCTATACCAAAGCGATCGAGTCCTTTAACGAGTATCGCGCGGCCAGCCGCGATCGCCTGGGCGCCGACGATCCGGTGAACGCCTATATCAACGAGGCGAACAACGCCATTGAGCAAGAACGCGCGCGCGAAGAGATGTTGCGTCGCCAGCAAATGCTTCAACAGCAACAAGAGGAGCCTGCTCCGGCCGACGACGATACAGGAGGTGATGATGTCTGAGAAAATTCGGCTTCTGGCAGCCGCGGGTGCGCTGGTGGCAGCGAGTCTGTCCCTGGCCGCCTTCAGGTCAACTCCGGCGCATGCGCAGCAGGCGATCTTCGAGTTCGATGAGATCGTTGTGGAGGGGCGAATTCAAAAGCCGGAAGCCTTCTATATCATCCAGGCGGCTAATCTCAGCTACGAGCCTGTAGACCCCAAACCAACCTTTCTTCCCGAGCTGCTGGAATCCGTTGAAGAAGAGCCTTTCTGAGAGGATCGTAACAGGCCGTTAAGTGCCGAGAACACGCCGAATTTTCGGGTTTGACTCGGGTGAAAAAGCGCTTTGCTGGCCTAAATTCTTTGTGATATACCTTCATCCCTCAGTGGGCGCTTTTAGACAGGTCCACGAGCGCCAATGCTCGGCAAGCCGGCAGGGTTTCCGAGACGAGTGTTCGTATAGTTCTTCATTCCCCTAACAGCATTGCCGAGCAAGCTACAATCCCAACACGTACGGAGGTAATCGGACATGGCTGCGATCAGTGAAGCCTTTCGCGATGGTGGTTTCTGGATGTACATCATCCTTGTCACCAGCGTCATCGCACTTGGCGTGACTCTTGAGCGTTTCTTCTTCCTGTTCTTCAAGTTTAACATGAACGCGCAAGCGTTTATGGCGCAGATCCAGAAACTGGTGATGGCCGACAACGTCGACCGCGCGATTAAGCTGTGCAACGCCGCCTCGTCGCGCGCGCTGCCGCACGTCATCAAGGCTGGTCTGACTCGTGCCAATAAGGGCGAGGTCGAGATTCAGAACGCGATGGAAGAAGCGACTCTGGAAATCGTGCCTAAGATTCAAAAGCGGACCAACTCGCTGCAGACCATCGCTAACGTTGCGACCCTGATGGGTCTCCTCGGTACGATTATGGGTCTGATCGAGGCGTTCGAGGCGCTGGAAAGCGCCACCCCGGAAAACCGCCAGCGCATGCTTTCTCGCGGTATCGCCATGGCCATGAACACCACGGCGTTCGGTCTGATTGTGGCCATCCCCACGATGATCGCTCACCTGGTGCTTTCGGGCGTGACCAAGAAGATTCTCGACGAAATCGACATGTACAGTGTCAAGCTCGAGAACCTTCTGGTGACCCGCGGCAAGGGTGGCCCGGTCGAGTAAGCCTGACCTCCGTGTATGGTAGAAACAGCCGGGCATCACGTTAACCAGGTGCCCGCTGTTTCCTCCTCCCCACGGCACTCACCCTACGCATCTGCACGCACGTTTTACGATTTCGTTAAGGAGGCCAGATGGCTCGCCGTCCACGCGAGGAAATCGGACTGCCCGAAGACCTCAACCTGGCACCGATGATGAACCTGGTCATCATCCTGATTCCCATGCTTCTGTTGTCCGTGGTCTTCCTGGAGGTCAGCGTCATTAACGTGACGATGCCTGTAGGCGGGGCGGCAACTTCCGATCGCGAAAAGCCGGAAGAAGATAAGCAGCCGCTTAATCTGGCAATCAGCATGTCAGCCCAGGGCTTCTACATCACGGCGGCTGGCACCAAGATGCAGCCGATGCCCGGATGTCCCACCGGTGGACCCTCGATCTGTCTGGAAGATGACTCGATCGATACCGCCGCACGCTTTGAAGAGGCGCGTCGCCTTTACGCAGCGGATGATAAAGTCCGCGGTGAAGAGGTGCTCCTGGAAGGGCTCAGCGCGTACAATTATCGCGAGCTCTACAACCGTCTCTCAATCATTAAAAATGAATTTCCTGAAGAAACCACCGTCACGCTTACGGCCGACGATAAGCTGCCCTTCGCGCTTACGACCCGTGTGATGGACGTGGTTCGCTATCGCCTGGAGGAAGATTCCTACGACTCCAACGCGGAGTTCTGGGACTCGAAACCTCGCGCCGAGGGTGACACCTACGCGATCCTCTTTGGTGACCCGGCGTTTGGCATGATGCAGTAAGCGCACCTCGCTAAACTCGCACAAGAGCACGAGAACCTGATCTTACGAGTGTGATCCATGGCAGATAATCAGCAAAGCGGCTTTAAGCGCGACGACGAAGAGTGGATCAAGGCGCAGCGGGCTCGGGATGCCAAACGCGCTAAGAGCGCTGCTCGCCGGAAGGCAGATGAAGGCGGGAGCCTTAATATTAACTCCCTGATGGACATCATGGTCATCATGCTCGTCTTCCTGCTTAAGAGCTATGGCGACGAGCCGCTCAAGGCGATCGATGAAGACCTCAAGGTTCCGTCGAGTGCCTCTCAGCTTAATCCGGAAGATTCCACCACGATTACCGTGACGCGTTCCTCCATCCTGGTGGACGATAACTTTGCGGTAGATGTGAAAGATGGCGCCATCGATCCCAGCAAGAAGCGGGATGGAGAGGCGTCGGCAATGGTCATCAATCCCTTGCTTGAAGAAATCACCAAGGCGGTTGAACAGAAGAAGAACGAGCAACGTCTTCTTCAGGAAGACTATGTGCCGGAGGCTACGATCATCGCTGATCAGAGCACCCCGCACCGCTTGATGCTGGAGGTGCTTTTCACGGCGTCTCAGGCACAGCTCAATCAGTTCCGTTTTGCGGTGATTCGCTCCACGTTTACGTCCCTGGGTGGCCAAAGCGCGGAATGAGGCCACCTTTGATCTCCTTACCGCCGTTTTCGCTCACGGGGGGCGGCGGTAGCGAGGCGGATCGGATGGACCTCCTCCGGGGTTCGTTTGACTCAGAGTAGGATTGTTTGGTGGCTTTGACGGTGGGTGTGAGCGCCCTCCGAGGTGTCAGGCTCCGAGGAAACGCACCATGGCAAAAGCATCCGGTCGAAAAATTCTACGGGTTGGCTTGATCCAGAACGAAAAAGTTCTGGAGGAGCGTCTCCTGCGCAAGGAGGAGACGGTCACGATCGGATCAGACTACAAGCGAAATTTGCTTGTAGTGCCTGCCTCCAACCTGCCCAAATCCTTTGTGCTCTTTGAGCACGCAGGTGGCAGCTACGTGCTGCAGTTTACGGAAAAGATGGAGGGGCGGGTCTCCCGAGGAGGCTCGGTACAATCGCTGGCCGAGCTTCGGTCCAGTGGGGTCGCCAAGAAGAAGGGCGATGTCTACCAGGTCAAACTCGATGCGACGATGCGTGGTCGCGTGGTCCTCGAAGATACGACCGTGCTCTTTCAATTTGTCACGCCTCCTCCGGTGCGACCGGTGCCTGCGCTTCCCGCTTCCATGCGTGGAGGCCTGTTGCAGGGAATCGATCGTCCGCTGGCAGTTCTGATCTTACTCTCCGCCATCATTCAGGTCGGCTTTGTTGTGTTCGTCGAGAACAAGCAATGGCCCGTGCCCGAGGAGACGGAGTTTCGGATTCCCGATCGAATTGCCCGCATTATGGTCGAGGAGCCGGAAGATGAGCCGGAGCCCGAGATTCCGGAAATCGAGAACGAAGAGGGCGAGGATAGCGGAGAAGGTCCGGCGGAACCCGCCGAGGCCGCTCCCGCCGAGCCCAGTCGCACGCCGGAAGACGTCGCGGAGTCCCGTCAGGAAGAGCGTCTGCGTCTGACCGAGCAGGTTCGTGATGCAACGGTTCTCCGAGTTCTTACCGCGGAGGGCGAAGGCGGGGAGTCGGCCATTGCCCGGGTGACCGACAGTCTGCGCAACATTGGCGCGGACGAGGCGTTTGCCGGCTCGGAGCGCATTGAGTATTCGGCCGGCGGTGGTGATCGTCTGGAACTTGGGCGCGGTGACCGCGATGCGGATGGCGTGGGTACGAGCGCATCGATCGGTGAGATCGGTTCGACCAAAGGTGCGTCCAAGGCCAAAGGCGGAGTTGATACCGGCGAGCGAAAGACCAAAGAGATAAAAGCTCGCCCGATTTCGATTCCCAACCCGGATGATGCGGTCGGAGGGAATTTCGATCAAAATGCCGTGTCGCGCGCACTTCGTAGAATTCAGCGAAACATCCAGGATTGTTACGAGCGGGAGCTTCGTCGCAACAACTCGGCATCGGGTACGGTTCGAGTGGTGGTGACGATTTCCGCGGCGGGTTCACGCGGGCGCGTCAGTGATACGCAGGTAGCGGTGGACGAAGTCGGTGGTGGCGTCGGTCAGTGTGTGGCCGGCGAGATTCAACGCCGTCTGCGTGTTCCCTCGCCCGATGGCGGGGACGCGATGTTCACGTTGCCCTTTGTTTTCTCCCCCGGTAGTTGATCGCCGGCTCGGGGGGAAGCGCGCGGCATATCTTGCTGCGCGCTTCCGTGATCTTATTATTTATCTAAGGCGATCATGACGACGGGGGGCTCCCCGAACTGCTGTAAGGGACAGGGAGCGACCGTCGCAACCGGTTGGCGGGTCAAATCACCACGTGTTGTCTGATGCGCTCAACCCACTGATCTCAGGATGTGCCATGAACACCACCATGCGATGGGCGACGATGTTAACGCTCGGGTTGATGCTGGTCGGCGGCGGTGCCGCGGTAGCTCAACAGTCCGATGAAGGCGAGCGTTTGTTGACCGACTTTAACGATCGCAACGGCGGAGGTGTGATTGACGAAGACCTCGATGCGTTGACTCCGGCGCAAATGAGCGATCGGGCGGCGAATAAGATCGATGCGATGCGGGTGACGCTGGAGAGTACCACTCAGCTGCTCGACAACGCTCGGGACGAAGAGCGAGATATTCTCAAGATCAACTGTATTAACGAGAAGCTCGCCTCGATTCGCGGTTTTGTGAAAGTCAGCGAGCAGAGTTACGTGAGCCTGACCGATAGCGTCTCGGCAAATGACGGGGCCGCCTCGCGGCACCATTACACGCTGGTTAGTATTGCGGGGCAGCGTGTCTCGGGCCTCGGTGAGGAGGCGCGCGTGTGCGCCGGTGAGGAACTGCGCTACGCGGACGACGCGGTACTGGAGGTGTCGGTGGATCCGGGAATCGGTTCTCCGGATGAGGACTTCCTCGCCGATGAACGTGAGGTGCTCGATCGCCTCCCCGAGCTGACCCCCTACCAGTGAGCCAGTCGCCCTGCGGCGACGGCTAACCCCGATATATGAGATTGCCCATGATGGGAAGATGGTTGAAAAGGGCCGCCATCTGTGCGGCGGCCAGCGCAGTAGTGTTCACGTCACAGTCGGCCGCGGCAGAGTGGGGCGATGGAGTCCAGGGAGGCTCCTTACGCCTGCACCCAGGCGTGACGCTCGGGGCGGGCTTTGACTCCAACCTTTATTACTCCTCATCTCGCGAGAACTCGAGCATTCGCCAGGTGCCCGAGGGCTACATCGAGCCGAGTCTCAAGCTGAGCACCCCGAACCCCGCGATGTGGGATCTCAACGGGTCGGCCGCCGTTGGCTGGCGCCAGTATCTGAGCTCTGAGGAAACGGTGGCCAGCCAGAGCGGTCTGGCCGCTAACCTGGGAGCCAGCCTGACATGGAACCCGCGCGGGGTGTTCAGTCTGAGGCTCTCGGAGAACTTCGTACGCACCAATGAGGCGCCCAGCTACGAGTCGGCGGATTCGGTAAACCGCATTTTTAATCGAGCAGGAGCGATGCTCGGGTTTCATCCCGGTGGTCGGGTGCTGGAGTCGTATCTGAGCTACGACTTTTCGCTCTATCGTCACAATCTCTACGAGGAACTCGATCGTTCAACCCATCACGTGGGTTGGAAAGGCCACTGGTCCTTCCTTCCGAAGACCGCACTGGTGGCAAAGGCAGACTATCGACGCATCAATTACGTGAGCGCCTACCAGGGCGGGCCCAGTGGCGATGTGGTCAGTCCAGAGGGGCGGCTGCGTAATGCCAACAGCACGCCGCTTCGTCTCACGGGAGGGTTGCGGGGGCTTTTGACGCAGCGGATCACTCTCGGGCTGCAGGCCGGCTACGGATGGGGCTTCTACGAAGCGAACTCCGGGCCTGATTTTAAAGGGCTTCTGGTGCAGGCTGAAGCCAGCTATCAGTTCGGGCCTGTGGAACTCGATAGCCGCATTCGTGCCGGCTATCAGCGGGACTTCACCGATTCGACGCTTGGGAACTACTATACCTACCACCGTGCGCTGGTGGGGTTTCAGCAGGGGCTTGTGGGCGGGCGGCTGCGGCTGGGGCTCGAGGCGGATGCGCAAATGCGCGACTACGCGGATCTGGGAGTACGACAGGTCGTGACACAAGACAACGTGATTACACTGCCGGAGAATGTGTCCGATTTGTTAGTCGGGGTACTCGGAGAGACATCCTTTGAGATTCGCAAAGGATGGGACCTGGGGCTTAGCTACCGTTTTGTGTCGAACTTCACCGAGGATATCATCGAGGTGGAAGGCCTCGGTGAAAACTCGGTGCGCGACTATCAGCGACATCATGTCGTGTTGAGCACGACGCTGACCTACTGAAGCGTGTCGCTGCGGGCATCGACTGCAGGGGCATGTGTGTGACTTCTGGAGACGCTTACGTGACTCATTCTCGGGTGCAATTCTGCTGGTGGGCGGCGCTGGTTGCCATCGTCGCGTTTTTGAGCGCATGCGCTCATGAGCGCGTCGATCCGGCTTACCTGGCGCTTGTGGAGCAGCAAGCAGAGCTGCCGCCGACCGGCGAGTTGGGGCCAGGAGATCGTTTTTTGTTGCGCGTTTATGGGGAGGAGGGGTTAAGCGGCGAGTTTACGGTTGGCGCGGATGGTACCATTAACTTTCCGCATATCGGGCGTTTCCGTGCAGAAGGGCTTACCTGCACTGATGTGGAGGTTGAGCTGACCCTGGGGCTTGGTCAGCATGTGCTCAAGGATCCCAACGTTCAGTGCACGATCATGGAGTATAACTCCAAGCGCATCTTTATCTTTGGTGAGGTTCGGGAGCCGGGAACCTTCCCCTATAAAAATAATATCAGCATCATCGAAGCCTTTGCGTTGGCCGGGGGCTTTAGCGAGCGTGCAAGTACGAACAATACCAAGCTTACCCGGGTCGTCGACGGGGTGGAGATTCAGGTGCGTGTGCCGCTCCAGGAGATCGTGGAAGGGCGTCAGAGAAACCTGCGACTCCTCCCGGGGGACATTATTTTCGTGCCGGAATCTGCGTACTGAGATCCGCGGCGGGGAGGTGCGATAGTTCGGGCCGACTGTAGGGGGGGGCTGCTAGCTCAGGAGCATGTGTTGTCAGCAAAAACGCCGTTGGAGTACGCTCAGATGATGTGGCTACAACTCGCCTCTTGATCGGGAGTTCGATGAGATGAGCGAAGGCATGACTCAAGGCGTTGATAGCGGTGCCGGGACTCGGGAGTATCTCGAGGTGGTGGGCGGGCGTTACGGCCTAGTTCGTGTGCTCGGTGAGGGGGCGCTTGGGCGTACGTATCTCGCTTATGAACTCGAGGGGGCAGAGACACCAGTAGCCGTTAAGGAGTTGTTGCCCAACCGAATGAAGCGGTGGAAAGACTACGAACTCTTTCACCGTGAATGCGAGATGTTACGAAGTCTCCATCACCCGGGAGTTCCACGCTATCGCGCGCACTTTACGATTCCCGGGAAAGATGAAGGATCGCCAGAGCGCCCATTCCTCGTACAGGAGTATATTGAGGGGAAGAACCTCCAGGACATGCTTGATGAGGGGCGTGTTTTTGACGAGGAGCAGGTGCGTGATGTTGTGCGCCAGACGCTGGAGGTGCTGGAGTATCTGCACGGGCTCAACCCTCCGGTGATTCATCGGGATATTAAGCCTGCCAATCTGATGATGCGTGGCGACGGCTCGATTGCAGTGATTGACTTCGGGGCGGTGCGGGAGTCGGTCACCGCCGATGGGCTGGGGTCGACGATTGTTGGAACGTTCGGGTACATGCCGCCCGAGCAGTATGCAGGGGCGGCACAGCCGGCGACCGATCTATTTGCGCTGGGGGCCAGTGCGGTGCAACTTCTCAGCGGAACGCCGCCCGGGGAGCTTTTTGAGGGGCTGCATACCTTCCGCTTGCCTGAGGACCTTTCGGTAACCCTCGGCTTTGAGCGGGTACTACTCGGGATGACCGAGCCGGAGGTAGGGCACCGAATTCAAAGCGCTCGTGAGGTGTTGGACGCGTTGGCGGATGAGTTTTTGATGATTCCCCGAACATCGGTGGTGGGGCGCTTGCCTGTTCCTCACGAGATTCTCGATGCTCCGCGCTCTTTCCCGGGGTTTTTCTTAAGAGACGCCTATCTGGGACGAAGTCACCTGGGAGTCGTGGCGATCAATGGTGTGGCATGCCTGGCGACGATCAGTTTTCCTATCGCCGCGGGGATGACCGGGATGGTGAGCCTGGCGGTGTTGGGGGCCTTTATCTTCCTGTGTACGTTGGGCATGGCCTGGGCGGCCAGCTCCCGGGCGTTTCACGATATCGCGGTGTATCGAGCCGGAAGGTATACGCTGGGAGAGGTCACCGGGAGGTTTACGGACATTGGTGGTGACACGGCCAAAGGGGTTCGGCTGACGTATCGCTTCCCGGTTGGGACGGGATATGTCTATGGGAGTCTTGCGACGAGGGATCGAGCCTTTCAAGCGTTGCGTGCGGGGGACCCGCTGGGATTAATCTATCTGCCGGAAACGCCTGAGGAGCATGTGATGTATGCCGTGCCTGCAACATGGTCGAAGCGTCAGGAGACTCAGACAAAGCGTAAGGCGCTGGAATTCTGAAGGGGGCGCTCATCTTGGTGTGGATGCGAAAGAGTAAAAAAAAGCGCCCGTAACGGGCGCTTTTTTGTGCGGTATCAGGGATTAGCCACGTGCCGCGGAGGAGTCGCCGGCCTGTGTGGCGGGCGTGGCCTCCATACCTTCTTTGCTCTTGCGGCTGGCCTGGCTGATTTTTTCGTTGCCGCGTTCTCGCAGGTCTTCCAGGGAGTGGCGCAGCTCACTGCGCAGCTCATTGCCGCGTTTCGGCGCGAAGAGCAGGCCGAGAGAGGCTCCCACGGCGATGCCGGCGCCGAATACGCCGAGCATGGGGAGGACCACATCCATGGTGGACTTGCGGTGTTCGAGGCCCAGGCGGTCGAGGAGGTTTTCGACCGAGGCGTCGTAGGTGGAGCTGACGTTGCGGTTGACGTCATTGATGACTTTCTTCCAATCCATAGAACTCTCCTTGATGGCGAGAGGGTGAGTGTGGGCAAAGACGGATGAGAGCGTGGGGACGCTCAGCGCTGAGAGGGGTCGAGCTCGGTGTTCGTGAGTGAACGTAAGTGTGAGGCGGCCATCGGCAAGACCATCGCCTTGAGGCCTACACGCATCATTCGACGGGTAAAGGGGGTGAAAAGGCCTCCGCCGAGCACGTAGCCGACACCGGCGGCCGCTGCCAGCACGGCGTAGGGGTTGCGGTCGTACATGTGCCCCAGGGGGTTATCACGGCGAAAGTCGTCGTACAGGTGCCGGGCGTCATCTATGAGACGCCGGGACTCGTCGAGGTAGTCGCGGGGCTCTTCGAGGTCGTGCTTCTGGTCAGACATAGAATACTCTCAGCGACGGGTCATCATCAGCGCGAGGGAAGGGGGGATCAGGCCAGCCAGCGCCGGCTTGCGAGTCGTCCGATCAGGTAGCCGGCAGCGAGCGCGCCGACGATGCTCAGACCCGGGTTGGTGCGGATGAAGTCGACCGCCTGGTCGTTGAACTCTTGGAGGCGCTGGCGGGTATCATCGTAGCCCTGCTCAATTTCGTGGTACTGCTGCTCGATGCGGGTGCGGGCCTCGGCAGCGCGTTCGCTGATGCCGGGCTGGCCGGTGGGCTCGGTGACGGGAGCGGCGGAAGTGGGTTTGGCCTCGGTCATGGTCCAGAGTCCTTATCGAGGAAAATCGGGGGGAGGCAAGGCGCCGGGGTTGCCGGCGGCCTGGCGACGAGAGACGGGTGCCGGGAGCGCGTAAAGTATGCACCCGCGTAGAAAAAGCAACTGCGCTCAGCGCAATGCAAAGTAGAGCCCCACCCCGAAGGCGATGCCAACAGTTTGCTTGGGATGGTCGTGGACCCATTGGCGCCAGTCAAGAGCCCGCTCCATGGTGGAGCGTACCTCGGTTTGGAGCATGTCCAGGCTGGTGGCGATCTGGCGGCGAGAAGCCTCGATTTCGCGCCGAATCTCGTCGGGAGAGTTGGGAGTGGGGCGGGAGTCGATGTTTACGAGGGCTCCGCCGGGAGCTGTGGGGACGAGCTCTTGCGAAGTTGTTTTATCCATTGCTTGTTCCTTTCAAGCTCCTCGGAGATCTGAGGCAAGCGCACGCCGCTGTCGTTGAGTTGGCTGGAGAGACGGGCGATCGCGACGCCGGCTACCGCCAGATGGAGTCCGGCAAGTACGGCGCAGGTGATGAACATCGGCCCGGAGCCTCCGAGCCAGAGGGCGAGGAGCACGATCGCTGCCAGTAAAAGCAGGTATCCGACCAGCGCGAGGGCGCCGAACACCACCAGGCCGATGACCTGAGTGGCGACCTGCTTGAGCTCTTCTTTGGCTTCATGGCGAGCCAGTTCTACGTGCTGGCGCACCAGATTGGAGAAGCCTTCGGAGAGGCCGTGGATGGCAGCGTTGAAGCCGGCCTGGCCCTGCGTGTCGGAGCGGCGTTGCACAAAACCTCCGGTGGTCGTTGGGACGGCGAACGCAATGTCTCGCGGTCGGCCCGAGCGGGACAGCCTAAACTCTAATCGCAGCGCGATTGCGGTCCACCGCCTCAGGCCGGTGGGAGCGCTTAGTTTGCGGCTTCGATGGTGACGGTGGCCAGGTTGCGCTCGGTGATTGAGGCGCTTGCCGAGGTGACGGTGGCGCCGATCGGGTGGGCGCCGGTGTCAAAGTTGGTGAACCAGCTCTTGGAGATGCCGCTGAGCACCACCACATTGCCCTCGGCGACCACGCTCTGGGGCACGGCTTCAATCTCGGGAGATTGGGTGAAGACGGTCACCTCTTCGATTTCGTCGGTGAAGTTGACCACGGTGAGTTCGATGGTGAAGTACTCATCGGTCATGCCCGTTTCGGAGAGCGAGATGACCGAGGGGGTGATGGTCATCGAGGCGATGCCCGGCTCGGTGGGATCGAGAAGACAGCCCGAGAGGGAGAGAAGCGCCACGACCAACAAAAGCAGGGGCGTCCTGGCGAGGAGCGTTCGCATCATAGAATTCTCCGTAAGCGAGCCTCGCGAGCTAGCGAGGTCCATGAAGGCCATAGATGATATGCGGGGTAGCCTTACCACGGTCGAGGATCGGGGGCCAAGTCCGGCGGCGATGGCTGGCCACAGGGGGGGCGCTGCGTTAAGCTGGCGCGAAGCGAGGACGTGGCGATTTGTTGAGGTGATCGGCCCGATGGCAGCACACTACAGCGTAAAAGTTTCGTGTGACGAGGCAAAGGTTGAGCTCCATGAGCTCGCCATCCGCGTGGCAGCGATCGCCGGACGTTCCCCGGACGAGATACAGGTGCTACTGGAGGCCGGAGACGTAGCGATCGCCGATTCGCTCAGCTATGCGGAGTCTTTGGAGTTGCAGCGTGAGCTGGTTCGCAAACGGATTCCCTGTCGGGTGGTGGCGCAGTCGGGTGCGGTGAGGGAGGTGCTCTTGCAACGACGTGCGCCTACGTCGACGACGCCCGCCCTCGCCGCGGCGTCCGGCGCGACTTCGGGAGGTGCTGGCGCTGAGGTCGGGAAGCGTACTTCGGAAGATGGGGCGAATGCCGTGGGACCGGCGGCGCCCGGAGGGGAGAACCCCTGGGCGGAGTTTTTTCCGGATCTGCAGGAGGTGTCGGAGGCTGAGGGGGCGGGCGCTGATCTGGCTCCGCAGGCTGCGGCAGGCGCCCCGGTGCAGGGCAGTGCACCTGCGACTGCTCAGCATGTTGCTGCCGGCGAAGATGCGAGGTCGGCGAAAAAAGGGCAGCGGGCGCCGGAGGGCTCCACGCGCGATGAGACGCCGGCGCCCCTGGATGCCTCACGGCTGTCGCGGGCGCTGGGCTACGATGAAGAGCGTCCACCCTATGCGCCCCGTGGTTATGATCCGCGCCCGGAGCATGTGCCGCTGATTGCGGCAGTGCTCAGCGTGCTGGCCCCGGGTGCCGGACAGGTTTTTAACGGGGAGCCGGAACGTGCGCAGCGGTACGCCTGGAGCTTTTTCTTGCTCTGGCCCTGGTACCGTTCGGTGCGCGAGGCCTGGGAGCATGGCGAGCAGATTCGTACCTGGTATGCGCCCCGTCCGGAGCCGGGAGAAGGGCGTCGGGCGATGCGTTTTGCGCTCAACTGGTGGGCGGCGCTGGCGGTGGTGGGGGGCCTGCTCGCCGTGACGTGGGGGATTGTGGAGGAGCAGCGCGCGCAGGAGCTTCGGCATGCCGAAGCTCAACTTGTGGCGGCGTTGGTCGATGCCGCGGTGGTCGACCTGGAGGATGCGCACACGCTTGCGGTGGCGTCAGCCGGGGAGGCTGCGCAGGCGCTCGTCGAGGCCCGGGCGGCGTTTACGATGGACGATGACGAGCGCGCGCAACGCCTCTACATCATCGGGTATCAGAGCTGTGTGCAACGCGACTACCCGCTCTGTGAGGCGACCATGAAGCGGGTCACGGCGTTGAGCCGAGATAATCGCGATGCGTTCAGGCTCCAGGCCTGGGCCAGTATGCAGGCGCATCGCGAGGATCGCAGTGTGGAGATTCCGGAGGTCGCGCCGGTGCCTTCGCTGGAGGAATTTGAGCTGCAGGCCGGGCCCGGACCCGATACCATTGAGGAACTCTGATGATGGATTAGTGGCGGTGTGGCTCTGCGGGAGGGTGTGCGATGGCGTGGCGATTGCGGTGGGCAACACAGGAGGGGGAGGAGCGCTACGCGATGATGGGCGAGCGGGTCTCCTTGTGGACAGACGCCTCGGGGGAACTCTCGTTGACGCGTCCGGCGGAAGGCTGGGAGTGGGCGGCGCTGCTCGACGATGCCGAGCATGGGCCCCAGCTCTTGTGGCGTCATGAGCCCGAGGGGGTACGCCAGGAACGCCAGGGCGAAGACATCACACCGGAGCGGGTGCCCCGGGACGACGATGAGCTTCAGGCGATGCGCTGGGCGTTGAGGGCCGGCGACCGGGTGCTCTTTGAGGCGCAGGGGGTGCGGCTGGAGATCGTGGCAACCTCGTTCGGCGGGCAGCGTGAGTTGGAGCGGGTGCCGCTGGCCGAGGAAGTAACGGCGTCGGCGGAGGCCTCGCTGGCCTCGCTGGCACTGCATCGTGGGTTGAACCGTGACGAGGGCTGGAAGGGGCTGCTGGCGCGTTTGGAGCAGGTGCTTCAGGAGCAGGGTATCTTTCGGGAGGTGGAGGCTTCGGCGACGATCCTGTGGGCGGGAAACGACGCCTTTTATCATGAGGTGATCTGGTGCGGGCGTTGCGAGGAAGCGGAGGCCAGTCGGCCGGGCGGGCAGGAATCAGCGCCGCTGTCCAGCCTGCTGGCTAGGGATCCGGAGCTTCGCCATGCGGTGATCGAGGCCGGTGATGCGGTCTGGCGTCTGCACCAGGGGGAGGATGCGGAGCTTTTTATCCCCTTTGGCAACGGGCACCAGGCCTGTGGAGCGTTCTTTGCTTCGGGCAGGCTGGCTGGCGAGGCGTCGGAGCATCGTGAGGCTCTGGGGCGCGTGCATGGGATCTTCGATTCGCCGGCCAGCGCGTTGTGTGAGCGGCATCGTCTGGAGCGGCAATTGGCCGAGGCGATCGAGGAGAATCGCTATTTTCGGGAGCGGGAGCGGCGCCACTACCTCTTTAAAGATCTGGTCTGCGAGAGCGCGGCAATGCGGCAGGTCTATGAGGAGGTGCACGCCCGGGTCGATGATTGTGATCCGGTGCTGATGACCGGTGAGGCGGGCACCGGCAAGGAGCTTTTGGCGCGGGCGCTTCATCACCTGGGAGGGCGGCAGGGTGGGATGCTCATTCGGTTGAACTGTGCCGAGGTGCCCCGTGAGTTGGTCGATATTGAACTCTTTGGGTGTGTGGCCAGTGAGCTCATCGGGGCGGTGGCGCCGCGGGAGGGAATCTTCGAATTAGCGCGCGATGGGACGGTGTTTCTCGATGAGATCGATCGCCTCTCGCCATTGATTCAGGGCAAGGTCGTGCGGGTCATTCGGGAGGGCGAAGTTCGACGGATCGGCGAGGGGGTGGGGCGCCGTATTGAGACGCGATTGATCGCCAGTACGCATCACGATCTTCAGGCTCTGCGTGAGCAAGGAGTGCTGCGCGAGGATCTTTATCAGCTTCTGGCGCCCGGTGTGCTCGAGGTGCCGGCGCTGCGGGAGCGGCGTGAGGATATTTTGCCGCTGGCGCGGATCTTTCTGGCGAAGTTTGCGCATCGCCATAGCGCGGCCTGCCGCAGCGTGGGGCCGGAGCTGGCCGAGTGGATGGAGCGCTATGGTTGGCCGGGCAACGTCCGCCAGCTCCAGAGTTTTATGGAGTCGGCGGTGCTGATGGCCCGCGAGGAAGAGGTGCTCGACGGGCAGGTGTTGCGTGCCGGGGAGCGGACCTAGAGGACGCCGCGGATCTGGAGTTCGGCGCGTAGCTGGGAGGCGTGTTCAAAGGTGATCGCACCCATGCCCACCTGGCGGGCGGCCTGGCAGTTGTCCGGGCGATCGTCGATAAAGATGCAGCGTTGCGGGACGACTCCCAGGGTGCGGGCGGCGCCGGCGTAGGCCTGCGGATCGGGTTTGCGAACCCCGGTGTTGCACGAGACAAAGGTCCAGGGCAGGTAGCGCGAGAGGTTGAGCCGAGCCTCGATCAATTCGTACCATACCGGATAGTTCGACAGGGTGTGCATGGGCACCTGGGCCTGCTGAAGGTCGGCGAGCAGGGGTTCGATGCCCTCAAGCCAGCGGTAGGCCTGGAAGAGGGTGTCCCGGAGTTTTTCGCCATCAACCGGGCCGTGAGGTTCCGGCAAAAAGAGTTCGTAGAAGTGCTCTTCGCTGAGTTCGCCATGCTCGAAGTCCACCCAGGCGGTGGGGTGTTTGATGCGAAAGAGTTCCGGGAGAGGAAGATCAAAGAAGGCCGGAATCTCAGCCGCAATCGGGTCGTACACCAGCGTGCTCATGACATCGAAGAGCAGGATGGGGGAGTCGGACATGGGGGCTCTCAAGGTGGGGGGGCTTGTGGAAGCAGTCAGCGTCGCGGGATTCGGCATGGCGCGGCGCGAGTTTACCGGGGTGAGGTGAGGCGCATGGAACGACCGAGGGCAGAGGACATCTCGTGGTTGGGGAAGGCGGCTGTATTCGGGCGCCTGAGTGAACAAGAACGTCGGATGTTGGCGTCGGTCTTCCGAGTGCGGGATCTAAAGGCTGGCGAGGTGGTCTGCAAGCAGGGCGATGCCGGGGACTCTCTGGCGGTTGTGACCCGGGGAGAGCTCAGCGTACGGATTCGAAGTGGCGCCGGAGCGACCGAGGTTCGGCGGTTGGGGCGTTTCGATGTGTTTGGGGATATGAGCATGCTCGATCCGGCGCCGCGTTCGGCCACGGTAGTCGCGGAGGGAGAGGCCCGGATCTATGTGCTGGAGCGCCCGATGGTTCAGTCACTTCAGGCCAATGCCCCGGTGCTCTTTTCCGGGTTGGTGCGTGGGGTTGCCGATCGCGTGGCCGAACGTCTGGAGCGTACCAACGATCAGATCGAAGCGCTGCTGGTTCGGAAGCGCGCGCCTACACAACCTCGCCAGCCCAGCTTGAAGGAGCTTTGTTCGGGGGCCACCCGCGGTCGGCCCCATCGCGGCCCGGTGGCGTTGCTGGCGAGTGGCGCGCTCGCGTCGTTTTCGGCCCGGGAGCTCGAGGTATTTCAAAGCGCTACGGTGGCCCGTCGTTTTGCGCCCGGTGAGACCATTTGTGTGCAGGACGAGCCTGCCCGGGCGGCGTTTGTGGTGGTTGAGGGGTGGGTGGATGTGTTGCGGGCTGTGGGAGAGAGGGTCTATCGCCTGGCACGTGTTGGAGCGGGGAGCGTGCTGGGGCAGCTGGCGCTACTTCGCGATACCAGACGAAGGGCAACGTTGCGGGCGGTCGATGAGGTGGTGCTGCTGGGGCTGGCCCGGGATCGTTTCGATGCATTGCTCGCTGCGCCGAGTTCGCTGGCGATCGGGTTTCAGACAAGCGTGACCCTGTCCGGCATCCGGCAGCTGCGCATGGCCAACCAGATGGTGGGGTATCTGGAGGGGCGCGAGGAGAAGCGCGTGATCCCCGATCTAGCGTGCTGGCGAGTGCGTGAGGTGGTCGGAGAGGGCATGGATGGGGGCGATGATGTGGAGGCTATCGCCGCGGCATACCTGCAGACCTCGCTTCAAAACTGGGATATGTCCCCCTCGGAGCTCCAGCGGGTGCGCGTGGTGAAGGCCGAGGGGGTGATGACGCCGGCGGAGCTGCGGGCGCGCCTTAAAACGTAGGCGCGAGGATCTTTGGTGAAGCAAGGGCGCCGGGGCTTGCGGGGCCGAGCCGCCCCGCTCATAATCCGGCCCACGTGAAGTGGCTCGCCAGCCTGGCGAGTCCATCTGTGTTGCGAATCCATTGACCTGAGGGCAGGCCCGTTGAGCGATAACAAGATCATTTTTTCGATGGTCGGCGTCGGCAAGATTCATCCGCCGAACCACCAGGTTCTCAAGGACATTTACCTCTCCTTCTTTTACGGGGCGAAGATCGGCGTGCTGGGGCTTAACGGCTCCGGGAAGAGTACGCTACTGAAGATCATTGCCGGCGAAGATCCCAACTACGTGGGAGAGATTCATCGGGATAAAGGCGTGAGCTTTGGCTACCTGCACCAGGAGCCGGAGCTTGACCCGAATATGACCGTGCGGGAGGTGGTCGAGGAAGGCGTGCAGGAGACGGTCAACCTGCTTAAGGACTATGAGGCCATCAGCGCGCAGTTTGCCGATCCGGATGCGGATTTCGATGAGCTGATGAAGAAGCAGGCCAAGCTCCAGGAGAGGATCGAGCATCTCAACGCCTGGGACCTCGACAGCAAGTTGCAGATGGCGATGGATGCCCTGCGCTGCCCGCCGGGGGAGACCAAGATCGAGGTGCTCTCCGGTGGCGAGCGTCGCCGCGTGGCGTTGTGCCGTCTGCTTTTGCAGGAGCCCGATGTGCTGCTGCTTGATGAGCCGACCAACCACCTGGACGCCGAGTCGGTGGGCTGGCTGGAGCAGCATCTGGCTCAGTACGAGGGGACGGTCATCGCCGTGACCCACGATCGTTATTTCCTGGATAACGTGGCCGGGTGGATTCTGGAGCTGGACCGCGGTCAGGGGATTCCCTTTGAGGGGAACTACTCCTCGTGGCTGGAGCAGAAGCAGAAGCGTCTGGCCCAGGAAGAGAAGAGTGAGTCGAAGCGCCAGAAAGCGCTGGCGGCGGAGCTGGAGTGGATTCGATCCTCGCCGAAGGCGCGTCAGGCCAAGTCGAAGGCGCGTATCAGCGCTTACGAGAAGATGGTTGCTGAGCAGCAGCAGACGCGAGAGCGGGAGCTGGAGATCTCCATTCCTCCCGGGCCGCGTCTGGGAGATACGGTGATTCGCGCCGAGGGGATCATGAAGGCCTTTGGCGATCGTCTGCTCTACGAAGACCTGAGCTTCAACCTGCCGCCCGGGGGTATCGTCGGCATCATCGGTCCCAACGGCGCCGGTAAGTCGACGCTCTTTCGGATGATCACCGGGGAGGAGGTGCCCGATGGTGGCGAGATCACCATCGGGGAGACGGTGAAGCTGGGGTATATCGACCAGCGTCGCCCGCTGGACCCGGAGAAGTCGGTGTGGGAGGTGATCAGCGAGGGCCAGGATGTGATCGAGCTGGGCAATCGCACGGTGAACTCTCGCCAGTATGTCTCCTGGTTTAACTTCGGGGGCAGCGATCAGCAGAAGAAGACCGGGGTGCTCTCGGGTGGGGAGCGCAACCGCGTGTACCTGGCCAAGGTGCTCAAGGAGGGCACCAACGTGCTGCTGCTCGATGAGCCGTCTAACGACCTGGATGTGAACACGCTGCGCGCGCTGGAGGAAGCGCTGCTCGACTTTGCGGGTTGCGCGGTGGTGATCAGCCACGATCGGTGGTTCCTGGACCGCATTGCCACGCACATTCTGGCCTTTGAGGGCGACAGCGAAGTGGTGTGGTTCAACGGCAACTACTCGGAGTACGAGGCCGATCGCAAGAAGCGCCTGGGCGCCGAGGCGCTGCGGCCGAGCCGGATCAAGTACAAGCGACTCAAGCGCGACTGAGCGCAGTAGAGATCCACGTGAACACGCCCGGGGCGCCGCGGAAGCGGCACCCCGGGCGTGTTTTTTTAGGAGGCGGTGGCGCGTCGCCGACGCCTCGGACTCAGGCCCGGGGCGAGCTTAGTCCTGGTCGTCGTCGGTGGTTTCTTCGGCGCGGGTGAGCATATCTTCGACCTCGGCGACGTGGTCCGGGTCCAATCCCTCGATCATCTCCCCCAGCGCGCGGCGCGCCTCCGGAGGGGTCATGCGTTCTTTGGCGAACTCCACGCAGATAAGACACATAGAAGACTCCCGAGCGAAGATGGCGAGGCGAGTAGGGCCTCGTGTGGTGATGTGAAAGAGAACAAGCGTAAGCGCCCGGGTTCTTCCTGACCAGCGCCGGTCGGGGAGTCCGAGCAAGGGGCTTGATTAAATGTAATCGCGTCCGCGATGTTCTAAAGAGTTGGCGCGCGATGGCCGGAGTCGGGCCGGCGCCTGTGAACGAAGTGATACGGAGGACGACATGCGACGATGGATGATGATGTGGATGACGGCGTTGGTGCTGACCACGGGCGTGAACGCCGTGGGGTGTGCGACCACCCCGGGTCGGGCGGCCGCCGATGTGCTGGTGCCGGTGAGCGACGAAGTGGCCATGGGCCGTCAGATGGCCCAGGAGCTGGAACAGGAGCTTACGCTGCATCCGGATCCGGAGGTGCAGGCCTATGTGCAAAAGCTGGGGATGGAGGTGGTGCGAGCGGTGCCCAACCGGCCCAAAGGATTGGCGTTTCAGTTTAAGGTGGTCGACGATCCCTCCCAGATCAACGCCTTCGCGATTCCCGGCGGGGGGATTTATGTGTACTCCGGATTGCTGCGGGCTATGAGCAATGAGGCCGAGCTGGTGTCGGTGCTCTCCCATGAAGTGGCGCATGTGACCCGGCGGCACATTGCCCAGCGTCTGGTCACCGCGTATGGGCTCGATGCCATCGCGCAGCTCGCGCTGGGGCAGAATCCGGGGCTTTTGAGTCAGCTTGTGGGCACCGTGCTGGCCCAGGGTTTTATGCTCAAGTACAGCCGTGATCACGAGCGCGACGCCGATGAGTGGGGGCTGCGCTACATGGTACGCGCCGACTACAACCCCCAGGGTTTTGTGAGCTTTTTCGAAACACTCGCCGGGCAGGGGGGCGCGCGGGCGCCGGAGTTTCTGCTGACTCACCCGCATCCGGAATCTCGTATCGAGGGGCTTCAGGCGCTGATTGACGAGATTCCGGATAAGCCCACGCGGACCGGTCAGGAGAGCTTTGAGGCGATGAAGCCACGCTTCTGACAGGACTGTTGATGGTACAAAAAAGCCGGCCCCTTTGAGGGCCGGCTTTTTTTGGTTGCGGTGCGGATGTTGTGGAATGATTTCAGGGGTTTGGGAGGGGCGTGTGCGGCTCAGTCGGGGCGATCAAACCCCAGCTCGTTGAGCAATTCATTGAGCGTCTCCTGCACTTCTTTGCGGTGCTCCCACTCTTCGGGGGCGCAATCCAGGGCGGCGGAGAGATCCTGGGCGGCGGCCTCATGCTCCTCGGCCGCGATCCACATCGCCGCGCGTTTGAGGTAGGGCGAGGGGTAGTAAGGATCGATTTCGATGGCGAGTTCCCAGTCTTCGACGGCGCCTTCGAGGTCTCCGTCGATCATGCGAGCGCCACCGCGGTTGGTCAGGGCTTCCACATCGTCGGGGGCCAACTCCAGGGCGGCGTCGTAGTCGGCGATGGCGCCCTTGTAGTCCTGGTCGAGGAGTCGGGCGTGGGCCCGGTTGTAGTAGTGCATGGGTTCGCCGGGCTCAAAGCCGATGGCCAGGCCGAAGTCGGCCGCGGCTTTTTTGGTCTCTTCGAGCTGAAGGTAGAGAAAGCCCCGGGCGGCGTAGACGTCGACGAAGTCGGGTTTGATCTGGATGGCCCGTTCGTAGTCCTGGAGGGCGTGGCCCACTTCACCGAGCACCCGGCGCACGTTGCCCCGCTGGAAGTAGGCGATCAGGTGGCGGTCGTTGAGCTGGAGCGCCCGGTTCAGGTCGGCCATGGCGCCGGAGAAGTTGTTGTGGGCGAAGCGGGCCACGGCGCGGTTGGTCCAGAGGTCGGCGTCGTCTGAGATCTCGGCCAGGGCGGCGTCGTAGTCTTCAAGGGCCTGTTCAATCTCGCCCAGGGCGTGATGGGTAAGGGCGCGATTGATGCGGGCACTGACCAGGGTGGGGTCGAGGTCGAGGGCGCGCGCGAAGTCGTCCTGAGCGCCGGTGAGGTCTTCGAGGGCGCCGCGGGCGATGCCGCGCTCGACCAGGGCCGGGGCGTCGTCGGGGTGGAGTTGAAGGTAGCGGGAGAGGAGGGCCTCGGTGGCCTGCATATCGCCCAGCGCGTTGCGCTCATCGGCCAGCGCGCGCAGCGCGCTGGCGTCGTCACGGTTAAAGTCTGCGGGGAGATCCAGCGCGTCCAGTGCGCTGAGCGCGCCGCGGCTGACGTCCTGATCGAAGCCGGCGACGATGAGGTTCATCATCGCGCTGACATCGTTGGTAAACGCTTCGTGGTGATCGCGCAGGACTTGCAGGGGGGCGTCGATGTGTTCTTCGAGGGCCACGATCTCGTCGTTGAGGTCGAGTTCGGCGGGCGCTGCGTCGAGGAAGGCCGGGAGCCAGCTCGGGGCCTCGTCCGGGCGTTCGGGCGCCTGGCCGAGGAGGGCTTCGAGCTCCGGGAAGATGGCGTCGAACTCACGTTCGCCGGCGCTGACCAGCTCCAGGTGCATGGAGGCGGTGACAAAGGCTCGGGGGGTATGGGCCGGTGCCGCGACAAAGAGGAGCCAGCTGGCAGCGAGCACGGCCCGGGCGACCTGGTCCTCTTCGACGGCGGCCTGGGGCAGCTCCCCGGTGCGCGAGAAGAGTTGGATGGCGGCGACCAGGGCGCGGTCGCTGAGGGCGTGGGCCTGCTGGGCGGTTTCAATGAGCCGGACGATGGTGTCGAGCTGCGGCGTGGTCACCGTGCACTCCTGGGGTTAGACGCGGGGGACGATCCGCCGGGCGGCATGAGCCCGCGGACCACTTCAGCGCGGATCTAACCCGTTGGCCGCCCGACGACAACCTTACGCCGCGATTCTGGCCGGGAGGGGGTTAAGGGTTATCCCGGGGAGGCCCAGGTCCATACCGAGCTCAGCGCCAGGGTTAAGAGAAGCACCAGAGAGATCAGCAGACGAACAAGTGAGGTTGTGGCCATAACGACCTCCTGCAACAGCGAGATGAGGTGTAAGCCGGGTGAGTCTTAGGAGAGGGGCGGCCGCCCGCGCCAGCTAAGGTGTATGCTGGTAGCGGCCAGGCCCTGTGGCGCCTTAGAAACTCACCTTGAGTAGCGGCACATTCACCGCTTTGGGAAGTTCGCGCTCCAGCATGTAACGGCGGGCGGCCAGCGCATCAGAGGTGCGTTGTTCGCGCACGCTGAGCTCTACGATTCCGGCGGCCGCGCCCACCAGAATGCCACCCCCGGCGACATAAGCGATGGTCCAGGGCGTGTATTCGCGCCCGCTGAGCAGGTAGACCCCGGTACCGACCAGGCCGCCGGTCACGCCGCCGAGAAAGGCGTTGCGGGCGATGACCCCCATGTAGTTGGGCGATTCGGTGTCGGTGATCACGGTCTGCCGCTCGCGCTCCTGGGTGGCCTGGGTCGGTGGGGATTCGCGCTCGCGTTCTTCGATGACGCGGTCTTCGGCGACCAGCACCGGATCGTCGGCATCCGGGGCCGGGGCGGGTTCTTCGGCGCGAGCGTGAGCAGAGAATGCAGTGATGGCCAGCATCACCAGAGAGAGCATGGCCAGCCATCGGGGTGCCCAGGTCAGTGCCATGGTGGACCTCCTTGTGCTTCGCGAGAAGTCGACTCCGGAGGCCACCGAACGTCGGTCCCCCCGCCCTGAGTCGAGAACACTATTCACACTATGAATGTAATTCCCGGTGGTGCTTCACCAAAAATCAGCGTGATTTTGCACGGGGCGTGGCCGGTTTTCGGGGGGAGTTCGGGGCAAAAGCAGGGCGGCGCAAGCCGGCGCTCGGCGGGCTATTGACCCCGATGGTGGGGCTCTTCTATGGTGTCGCCGCCGCGCGCCTCTTCGAAGCCTCCACGGCACATCGTTGCGCGCGCGCTGAAGCTATCGAACATGGTCAAAGACGCCGCGTACGCGCGGCGATCACGAAGGGAGTTGTCATGAGCCGTAAAGTATCCCTGATTCGCGGTGATGGGATTGGTCCGGAGATCGTCGATGCGACGGTTTCGGTGATTGAAGCGCTGGGCGTCGATCTGGAGTGGGAAGAGGTTCGCGCCGGCTCGGGGTGCTTTAAGGACCTGGGAACTCCGCTGCCCGAAGAGACGCTCTTGAGCATTGCGCGCAACCAGTGCGTGCTTAAGGGGCCGCTGGAGACGCCGATCGGCACCGGCTTCCGCAGCATCAACGTGGCGATCCGCAAGCATTTCGACATGTACGCCAACGTGCGTCCGGCCCGGCTTTCGCCGGCGCTGACCACGCGTTTCTCCGACACCAAGGTCGACATCGTGGTGGTGCGTGAGAACACCGAGGGTGCGTACTGCGGGATTGAGCACGTGATTCCGCCCAACCGTTCTGCGGCCGAGTCGATCATTCTGGTGACGCGCTGGGCCTGTGAGCGCATCGTGCGTTACGCCTTTGATTTTGCCCGCCGCGAGGGCCGCTCCAAGGTGACGCTGGTGCACAAGGCCAACATCCTCAAGGAGACCAACGGTCTTCTGCTGGAAGTCGGGCAGAGCATTGCGCGGGAGTACGACGATATTCAGTTCGAAGACATGATCGTCGACAACGCCTGCATGCAGCTGGTGATGCGTCCGGAGAACTTCGATGTGATCGTCACCGAGAACCTCTTCGGCGACATCCTCTCCGACCTGACCGCCGGGCTGATCGGTGGGCTGGGGCTGACGCCGGGAGCCAACATCGGTGAAGGCGCCTCGATGTTTGAAGCGGTGCACGGGACTGCGCCCGACATCGCCGGCAAGGGGGTTGCCAACCCCACGGCGCTGATGCGGGCCGGGGGCATGATGCTCGGTCACCTGGGCTATGTGGACGAGGCCCAGTTGCTGGAGAAGGCCATCACCGCCACGATGGCCAACCCGGAGAATCGCACCGGTGATCTGGGCGGCAAGGCCACTACCAAGCAGTACACCCAGGCGCTGATCTCGGCGATTCAGGAGGGCTAAGCCCCCCGGATATTGCCAGCGTTGAATGAAAAAGCCGCGCCCCCCGAATTTCGGGGGGCGCGGCTTTTTTGTGGGGAGTGCGCCGGGGCGCGGAGAATCTTTTGGGGAGGGTTATCCGAGTATTTTCAAGAATTTACGGATCACCGTCTGCTGGCCGACCGCCGGAAAATCAATGGTCAGGCGAGCCTTGTCGCCCTGACCGGAGATGGCGACGACTTCGCCGATGCCGAATTTTGTGTGGCTGACCGTGGCGCCGATCAGTTGATCGTCGCCAGTGGGGGTGGTGCGAACATCCCAGGCGTCGGGGGTCTGGGAGAAGTTCGATTCCCAGTCGGGCTGCTCCTGGGCGAAGCTCTCCTGGGAGAAGGCCTCATCGGCGGCGGGGGCCTGATTGAAGTCAAAGCCCGGGCTGTGCTGGGCGGGGATCTGTGGCGCGGGGAACTCGTGTGACGGGTGGCCCAGGCGTTGGCGGCGGTCCCGGGCGTAGTCGAGCTCTTTGGCTGCGGAGCGCGGGTCGATGATCAGGCGCTCCGGGGCGATGTCGAGCAGGAAACGGCTGGGGACGGTGTCTTTGAACTGGCCGTAGACCCGGCGTCGTCGGGCGTTGGTCAGGTAGAGGCGATCGCGGGCGCGGGTGATGGCCACGTAGGCCAGGCGGCGTTCTTCGGCGAGTTCTTCGGCGTCGTTTTGATCGCGCAGGCTGGGGAAGGTTTCTTCTTCGAGGCCGGCGACAAAGACGGTGCGAAACTCCAGGCCTTTGGAGCCGTGAATGGTCATCATGGTGACGGCCTGTCCGGAGGCGCCCTCCTGGTCGGTGCTCTGGACCAGGGCGGAGCGGTCCAGAAACGCTCGCAGGCGCAGGGAGGCCGGGGCGGTGGTGAGCAGGTCATCGAGGTCGTCGGGCATCGCCTCCTGGACGGCTTCGATCAGGGCGATGCTGTTGGGATCGCGCTCGAACTCCTCGATCGCGCTGAGGAGTTCGCCGACGTTACGGATGCGGTCTTCGGCGCTCTCGGAGTCGGTGCGCTCCAGATGCTCGAAGTAGGAGATGCGCTCGATGAGGCGCTCCAGGATCGGGGTGAGTTCTTCGTAGTGCAGAAGATCGTCGCGGGTGGCCTGGAGGATCTCCCAGAACTCTTGGATGCCGCGTCGGGAGACGCCGCTGAGCTCTTCGACGGTCTCCACGAGCATGCGCTCGGCGGGGTTTCGGGGGCGAGGGCGGCGGGTGGCAAAGAGGTCATTCTGGGCGGGGCGATCTTCCAGGGCCAGGAGCAGGGCGTTTTGCAGGCTCTCGACCCCCTGGACGGAGGTGGCCTGGGCGAGCTTCTCCAGGGTGGTCTTGCCCACGCCGCGCCGCGGGGTGTTGATCACGCGGGCGGTGGCCACGTCGTCGTTGGGGTTGAGCGCGCAGCGCAGGTAGGCCAGCAGATCTTTGATCTCTTCGCGCGCGTAGAAGCTCAGTCCTCCGACGATGCGGTAGGGCACGCCCCAGCTGCGGAGTTGTTCCTCGAAGAGGCGTCCCTGGGCGTTGGTGCGGTAGAAGATCGCGAAGTCGTCGTAGTCCGCGCCCTGGCGGGTCATATCGAAGATGGTTTCGGCCACGTAGGCTGCTTCTTCGCGATCGTCGGCGCCGGTAAAGGCCACGATCGGTTCGCCGCCCTGGCGCTCGGTCCAGAGTTTTTTGGCGTGGCGGCGGTCGTTGCGGGCGATGACGTCGTTGGCGGCTTCCAGGATTAGGGAGGTGGAGCGGTAGTTTTGCTCCAGTTTGACGCGGGCGGCGCTTTCGTTGGCGTCTTCAAATCCCAGGATGTTGGCGACGGTGGCCCCGCGCCAGCGGTAGATGGCCTGGTCGTCGTCTCCGACCACGGTGAGGTTGTTGTGCACCGAGGTGAGATGATCGAGAAACTCGTACTGGGCGGGGTTGGTGTCCTGGAATTCGTCGACGAGCACGTGTTGCCAGCGGGAGCTGTACTGGCGAGCCAGCTGGGGGTGGTTGCGAAAGAGGGAGAGCACGCCGAGGATCAGGTCGCCGAAGTCGACGGCGCCGGCCTGGGCCAGGGCGCGCTGGTAGTGGGCGTAGAGCTCGGCGTCGGCCTCGGCGCGGGCATCGTGAGCGTGTTCGTGGGCCTGATCCGGGGTCCAGCCCCGGTTTTTGCAGGCATCGATGTAACTCTGGAGGCGGCGCACATCGGCGCGGGCGCGTTCATCGCCGGCCTCATCCAGGACGCGGGTGATCAGCCGGCGCTGATCGGCGTCGTCGTAGATCGAGAAGCTCCAGCTCAGACCGGCGGCCGGGGCGTGGCGGCGGAGAATGCGGGCGCCCAGGCTGTGAAAGGTCGAGATGGTGACCTGGGAGCCCTGTCCCGGCGCCTGTCCCTCCAGGAGGTGGTCGACGCGCTCGCGCATCTCCTGGGCGGCCTTGTTGGTAAAGGTCATCGCCACGATCTGGTGAGGCGCCACGCCTTCCTCGGCAATGAGGTAGGCGATGCGGTGGGTGAGCACGCGGGTCTTACCGCTGCCGGCACCGGCCAGCACCAGCAGGGGGCCAGCCGGGTGGGTGACCGCCTGACGTTGGGCGTTGTTGAGGTGGTTTAACCAGTCCTGAGTCATCGTCATCATATCCAGAGAACTTCGGAGCTGTAAATTTGTTCCGTTAGTGTTATGTCGTCTGTCGTCAGGAATGGCAAGGCGCGCGGGAATGCAAATACCCGGCGTTTATGTTTGGATGGGGGACGAGCCCCCACAGATGCCCGGGCCCGGGCGATTGCTCCCGGCCCGGGGCCCACGTAAACTTAGGCGATGCCATCAAGACGGAGCCCCCGGTCGGCCCGCGCTGCTGATGGCACATAAAGGCGACGCCGCCCCGGTGGGGGGTGTCGTTCTCCGCACCATATTTTCGCCGCCACCGGCCGACTTGCCTGTTGAGCTTGTCGGCCGGTGGTGCGTGCAACCGGAGTGTCCATGGCTGTCGAAGAGCTAACCCAGCGCGATGAACTGCGAGAGTTTTTGGTTCAGGATCGCCTGGCCAATGCCTATTTGCTGGGGAACCTCGACCCGGCCTACTTTCAGTTCTGCCGGTGGTATGGGGCGCGCGATGAGAGCGGCCAGGTTGCCCACCTGATGTTGGTCTATCGCGGGTTGAGCCTGCCGGTGGTCTTTACCAGCGGTCGCGGGGAGGACCTGTCTGAGTTTCTGGAGGCCTGTTACGAGGAGGTTCCGGAGCGTTTCCACTTCCATGTGCTGGAGACGCAGATGGGCGGCTTGACCTCGGCCTTTGAGCTGGGGCAGGCCGAGGCGATGATCCGGATGGGGCTGGAGCGCGAGCATTTTCAGCCCGGGGAGCGCGACGCGCGGGTGGAGCGGCTGGGACACCGCGATACCGCCCAGATCATGGCGCTCTATGAACACTACCCCGATAATTTCTTTGAGCCCTACCAGCTGGAGACCGGGCTCTATTTTGGGATTCGCGATGCGGAGGGCGCCCTGGTCAGCATCGCCGGGGTGCATGTGGTGAGTGAGGCGCACGATATCGCGGTGATCGGCAACCTGGTGACGCATTCGGAGCGGCGCGGCGAGGGGCTGGCCACCGCGTGTACGGCACGCCTTTTGGAGGAGCTCTTTGAGCGGGTCTCCCTGGTGGCGCTCAACGTGCAGGCCGAGAATGCTCCGGCGATCAAGATGTATGAAAACTTCGGATTTAAGGCCAACAACCGCTTCTACGAGGGGCGCTGGTCCAAGGCCACCGAGCGCTAGGACCACGGGGGGGGGGAGCCCGGAGTGAGGATGTAAAAAAGCCGGCGCCCGATTTCGGGGCGCCGGCTTTTTTGGGAGAAGGCGATGGCAGCCCCGGCTGGCCGGTCTACTCCAGTGCCGAGAACATCCCGGGGCGCGAGGCATGAAGGCGGCGCTCCTCGCGCTCCTGATCTTCTTTACAATCAATGCAGAGTTCGGCCATGGGGCGGGCGCGCAGTCGGGCCTCGCCGATGAGGACGCCGCACTCCTCGCAGACGCCGTAGTCGCCGGTGTCCATCCGGTAGAGCGCGTCGTTGACTTTTGCCAGGAGGAGGCGTTCGCGATCTTTGAGGCGCAGCTCGGTGGCGTTGCCCTGTTCATCGTTGGATTCGTCGATGGAGTCGCGGGGCTCGCGCTCCCGATCGCGCATGTCGTGGAAGGTCACGGTGCTGCTGCGTACCAGTTCCTGGCGCTGGGCCTCCAGTTCCTGGCGCATCTCGTCGAGAAAGGCCTCGGGGTAGTCGCTTTGTTCGCTCATCGGGTACCTCGTATGTACGTCAAGGGGCGGGGCTGGGAGCGCCGCCGACCGGCTCAGGCCGAATATAGACAGCAGTCCGCCCGAGCGTACTTCAAAGCCGGCCGGCTTCCCAGTCGCTGCCGGCTTTGAAGTGGGGCCTTGAAGTTGAAGCAGGCGTTAAATCGTGTCAGTGTGCCTCTCCGTGGCGTCGTTGTGTGACGCCACTTTCACCAAGACACGCTGAGTTGCCTATGCGCGCGCTGATGAAAAAGGGTTTGCTCGCGGCGCTGCTGCTGATGAGCAGTGCCTGCGCCTCGACCACGCTGATTGAGAGCCAGCCGGCCGGAGCGACGCTGATCATTGATGGCGAGCGCTACGCCGGGGAGACACCGGTGCAGGTGCGAGACCTGCCCTGGTTCTTCAGTCGCCGCTCTTACCACCTTTCGATGGAGGGGTATCATCCCCGGGTGGTGGAGCTGGAAGCGAAGGCGAACTCCAAGAGCTGGGTGGCGTGCGTGTGCACGCTGGGCACCATGTGGCCGCTGGTATTTTTTGGCAAATACCCCGGCGATCTGGTGGTGCGCATGAGCCCGGTGGAGCCCCCGGCCCGCGCCGAGTTTCAGCCCCGGCCTTCGGTGACTTTCGGGCGCTGATCCCGATGCCCGATCGACGCCGAACTCGGCGTGTCCAGGTCCGGATAACTCGATCCTTTTGAAATGATTGAGTCTTTCTGGTACCACATCGGGAGCCCCTTTTGCGGGCCCCCACCTGCAATCCCCTCCCTCCTGCTGCACTCCCCAACGCAGCCCCTCTCCGCATCTGTTCACCCGGACAACTTATGAAGAAGACGTCTTTCGGTAGGAATTATCTGGCGCTGGCTCTGGCGCTGGTGTTGTGGACGCCGGCCTGTTCCGACCCCGACGGTGAAGGGCAGGTTCCGGATACCGACATCGAGCATCCTGACGCGGGTGATGCAGGCCCCGACAGCGATGTCGAGCCCGACGTGGAAGATCCCGATACGGAAGAGCCCGATGTGGACGGCGGTGGGGAGCCGGATGTCGAGGAAGTGGATTACTGTGAGCCGGGTGGTGAGGGGTGGCAGCGCGACGCCGACCAGGACGGGCTCTCGGATTGCGAGGAGCGAGAGCTGTGCACCGATGAGTTCGATCACGACAGCGACGGCGATACGCTCAGCGATCTGGAAGAGCTGCAGCTGGGCACCGACCCTTGCGCCGCAGACAGCGATGCCGACGGGGTGAACGACGATGAGGAGGAGCTGCTCAAGCTCGATCCTCTTAACGTGTGCAGCTACCCGGCGCATTACTACCCCAATCCGGAGGCCTGCCGAGACGGCGACCTCTGGGTGGTCAGTGCCTGCGATGAGCCGGCCAGTGAGCCCACCGAGTTTTTTGTGAACGGTGTGGGGAACTGGGGGGTGGGTCTGCCGCCGGCGTTTGCAAACTACACCAACCTGACGATTTCGGGCGCCAGCGTGGAGAACCGCCAGGCCGCGGCGGTGTTTGATGACCCGGCCAACGAGGTCGCCGGGTTTATCCTCTCGCAATCGACCGACGGGGTGAGCTCGGCGGTGCAGGCCGTGCAGCTCAAGCGCCAGCTTATCGGGAGTGTGTCCACGGTGGTGCAGGAGGTGATCGGCGGGGAGTTCAGCACGCACGATTACAACAGCGCGGCGGTGAGCCGCTACCTGCTGCGTTCGCCGCAGCCGCGCTCGGCGCGGGCGATGCGCGATCATCTGCTGGCGGGCGTGGCTCCCTTTGGCAGCGGTGATATCAGCGGGCTGCCTTCGACCAGCGGGAACACCTACACCGAGTATCGCGTCTACTTGACCACGGTGTTGCGACAGCATCAGCTGATCACGCTGGTGGCGCTGGCTCCGGACACCAAGTACGAGAGTCAGGACAAGACCAAGTTCCGCATGGATGACCTCACCAACACCACCGGGCTGGCCACGGCGACGGCTGCCGACGTGTTGCGCTGCACGCGCTTCCCGCCGGTGGAGGAGATCCCGCAGGTGGAGTTTCTGTGGGTGCTCGACCAGTCGGGCTCGATGAGCGATGACTTTGATCGGGTGCGCGATGTGGCCGAGGGCTTCTTTGCCGAGCTGCGCAACACGCCGCTCGATTACCGCCTGGGCGTGACCAACATGTGGCAGGGCGGTCAGGGAGAGCTGCGCAACCCGCCGGGTTGGCACCGCGATCAGGCCAGCTTCCTGGAGGAGATCGAGGAGTGGGTTGTGGCGTGCAACGGCTGCTCCGGTGATTTCGGTGGCGCGGAGTACGGCATCAAGAATGCGCGCTCGGCCATTGAGTACATGAGCAGCAACCTGGCGCCGGCCGAGCTGCGGATTCGCCCCAACGCCGAGATCGTGACGGTGCTGATGAGCGATGAGGAAGCCCAGACCTTCCAGAACAGCGGGCTGAATACGCCGGCGGGCCAGGCGTTGATGAATGACTTCATCGGCTTCTTCACCGGTCGGACCACGATGTTCTCGATCGTGACCAATGATGGCGAGGCCTACCGTCAGGTGGCCACCGCCACCGGTGGGAACTACTACTCGCTGGATTCGCCGAACATCGAGGAGTCGATCAACGACATCATCATCGCGGCCACCGGTCGGGCGGCGAACTACGTGCTTCCGGACGTGCCGCTTTCGAGCTCGCTGCGCGTGTTCAAGGACGGGCAGTGGGTGCCGCGCAGCCGTATCAATGGCTTCGATTACTTTGCGGCGACCAACTCCATTGCGTTCTTTGGAGAGTACCGCCCGAGCGACGACGATCCGGAAGATGCGCCGATCAACTTTGTGGCGGTGTCGTACCGTCACTTCCAGGTGAACTCCAAGCCGGATAGCAACCCGCAGTGAGGCGAGGTTGAGAGGTGCGATGTAAAAAAAGCGGCCCCCGATTAAGGGGGCCGCTTTTTTTATGGTGCCGGCGGGCTTTGCCCGCCACTGCAGGCGCGAACTTTAGAGCGAGTTCTCGTCGTCGAGATCGTCATCGCTCAGGCCCAGCAGGGCGTAGAGCGCGCCGGCGAAAGCATCGCGGGCGATGGGCGCGCGGGCGATGGGGCCGCAGAACCAGGCCTGCGCCAGTGCGTGGAGGCGTGCCTCGGGCTCGGTGTGGCGGACCTGTGTGAGCAGCCAGGCCAGGCCGCGGCCGCCCCAGTCATCGGAGGCGGTGAAGGCCTGAGGGTTGCCCAGGTTTTCGACCATCTGGCGCACGGCATCGTCGGGGTGTGTGGCAAAGGGAGAGGCCAGCTCGCGCAGGGTGGCAAGCTCCAGGTTGCCCAGCTCAAACTCCCGCTCGAGCTCGCCCAGGGTGTGGACCAGGGCGACGCGCTCTTCGATGGAGGCGGGGCGGTCGTGGGCGAAGCGGGCCAGGGCGCGGGCGATATGTTCGGGGGTGAGGCGCTCCTCGATGCCGGCACTCAGGGGGAGGCCGCGCACCCCGGGGGAGGCCAGACCGCGGTCGATGAGGGCGTCGTGCTGGCCGACTTCGACCAGGAGTTCGGGCAGGCCGTCGTCTTCGCCCAGGGCCATCTGGAAGGCGAGTTGGGCGGGGTAGCGGTTGATCAGCGCGTCGGGTTCGCCCAGGAGTTCGTCGTCGGAGATGTCGTCGGCGTTCCAGGCCAGGAGCGCGGCGCTGGTGGCCAGCGCGGCGGCCATGTCGAAGCCGTCGCGGTCGCGTACGGTGCGCATCACGGCCAGGGTTTCGACCCAGGGGCTCAAGCCGTAGCGGGTCAGGAAGTCGGCCACGGCCCGGTCGTCAGCGAGCCAGTCGCGCTCCAGCTCGCCGAGCATCAGCTGGCGAGCGTAGCGATGAGGCGCGAGCGAAGCGAGCGCGCCGTCGATGGCCGCGCGCTGGGGCAGGCTGAGCTCATCGGTGAGTTCCTGGCGCCAGTCGGCGATGGTGTCAAAGAGTTCGGAGGCACCGGCGAGCGCGGCGCCGCGTGCCGCTGCGATGAGCTCGTCGGGGGAGGCGATCTCTTCGAGCGCGTCGCTGAGTTCTTCGGGATCGACCGCTCCCAGGAGGGCGGCGCTGGTCAGGCCGACGTCGCTCTCGTCGAGGAGCTCCACAAAGGACTCGTGGTACCAGTCGGCGCCCGCGCGGAAGAGCGCCTGAACCATGGCCGGGGCCTGGTCTTCGCGGCCCAGTGCCTGATCGATGGCATCATCGAAGGCGTCTTGCTCCAGGCTGGCGAGCAAGGCCCAGAGCCAGGAGGGGGCGTCGCTGGCGGGGATGCTTAGTTTGTGAAGCTGTGGGGTCTGCGCCCGGCGAAGCTCCGGGTGGGTGAGCAGCAGTGCGGCGAGCAGGGGACCGTCTTCGGGACTCTGGAGCAGGGACTCGAGTTCGGTCTGGCTGATCGCCGGCACGCGTGCGTCGAGCAGCGACGCCACGATTGAGGAGCGTTGGTCGGACATACGTTCTCCGCGCAGATGAATGTCAGATGGGACGCGCGCCAGGCGCGCCGCCTCTCTTTGCCTGTCCGCTGCGAACTTGTCAAAAGCCCCGGGCGCCGGCGGTGGAAGAGGGCCAAGAAAAACCAACGCGCTCTGTCATCCCGACAGAGCGCGTTGATCGAAAGGAGGTGCCATGCTCGGAGCGAGCGTTGCCTGAGATCGCGGTCAGGGACCGCACGCTCCGACCTCGTTGCCGAGGTATAGATAGAAGGAATGCAGGCCCGTTTTCATTCCCTGAATTTGGAGAAATATTAGAGTTCGCTGACCACCGAGAGCGCCCGATGCGCCTGCTCATGGGCCTGCTGGCGGGCGTCGTCCATCGGGCCGATCAGTCGGGGGAGTACCAGCGCGAAACGCAGCGGGTCGGGGTGGGCGGCCAGCCCCTCCAGAGTTTGGCGCCAGGCCCGTCGTGCGGCCTCCAATTCTCCAAAGTGTTCATGGAGTCTGGCCGCGCCCCAGGCGGCCACCCAGTGGTAGGGCTCCAGAAAGAGGGCCTTCTGGTAGGCTTTGAGGGCGGCGCGCCGGGAATCGAGGGCGGCCAGCACCTCGCCCATCAGGCAGTGTCCCTCGACGACAAAGGGATCGTAGCTGGTGGCGGCCTCCAGGCAGGCCATTGCCAGACGCAGCTCGCCGTCGGTGATGTGCCTGGCGGCGTCCTGAAGCAGATTGACGACGGTGTCGTTGAGGCCCACATCGCTGGTGACTTCATCGAGCCCGTCGTAGTCGGGGGCCGGGGGATTGAGCAGCTCTTCCAGCGTGCTCTCCGAGATCGTCCAGGCGCCGGGCTCGATGGTCTGGCCCGGGCGGGTCTCGTGACGGCGGTATAGAAAGCCCTCACCATGGCGCGTGGGACGGAGGCGGGGGCCCTGGGTGTTGAGCTGCTCCACGTGGATCTGCTCCGAGGAGCCCAGCATCAGGTAGCCGTCGTGGGCCAGCGCGTCGGCCAGGTGGCCGACCACAGTAGTGGAGGCGCGCGGGGTGAAATAGATCAGCACGTTGCGGCAGAGGATCACATCCCAGCGCATGTCGGCGCGGCGCGAACGGGGCGCGGTGTGCAGCAGGTTATGATGATCGAAGCGCACGGCCTGAAGATCGGGGTGAGCCACCTCGAAGGTGTGCTCATTGAGGGGACGCAAAAAAGTGCGGCGGCGCGTCTCATCAAGACGTCGCAGGCTCCAGCTGCCGTATTGTCCCCGGCGCGCCACGCTTAAGAACTCGGTGTTGACGTCGGTGCCCAGAATATCGGCGGGGACCTGCTCTTCGCTGGCGAGCATGGCCACGGTGTAGGCCTCTTCGCCGGTGGAGACTCCGGCACACCAGATCTGTAGGGGGCGCTCGCGGGTGGCCGATGCGCCCAGCTTGCGGAGGATGGAGCGCAGGGCCAGGAGCTGGGGCTCGTCGCGCCAGAAGGCGGTGAGTCCGTTGGTGATCAGATTGACCAGGCGCTGGGGCTCGGCCGCGGTGGAGGAGAGATCCTGGAGGGCTTCGACGTAGGTGAGAGGATCGTCGTAGCCCAGCGCTTCAGCGCGGCGCGCAAAGGTGTCGGCGATGCGCGTGGGCGCAGCTCCGCGCAGCGCGAAGCCGGTCCAGCGCTCAAAGAGCTCGCAGGCCTGGGTAATCACCTCACGGCGTGGGAAGCGACGCTGGGTCATGCCCGCTCCCGCTGCTGAAGTTTCTCGACCTCCCGAATCAGAGCGTCGGCGAGTTGATCGATGTCGACCACGCGGTCGATCACGCCGTGGGCAATGGCGGAGCGGGGCATGCCATAGACCACCGAGCTGGTCTCATCCTGCGCCAGCGTGGGACAGCCGGTATGGTGCATGGCCGTCAACCCCACGGTTCCGTCGTCTCCCATGCCGCTTAAGATGACACCGATGGCCCGAGGCGCCGCGTGGCGGGCGAGGCTGGTCAGGAGGCGATCGCCGCTGGGGCAGTGTCCTCCCACCGGCGGCCCCTCGACGACGCTGAGTTTGAGGTCGGGCTCCAGCATCATATGGCGCTCGGTGGGGGCGATGTAGAGGTGGCCGCGCTTGAGCGCCATGCCCTCCCGGGCCTCCACCACGGTGAGCGGGCTGTGGTTGTCGAGCCAGTGGGCCAGGTGGGTAGAGAAGCCGTGGGTAATGTGCTGGACCACGGTGATGGCCGCCGGGAAGTCGGCGGGCAGTTGGCCCACGATCCCGGCCAGGGCTCTGGGGCCCCCGGTGGAGGCGACGACGCCCACGACGGCCACCGGGCGATCGGCGGCGTTTCGCGGCGTGGTCTGCGGTGTGAGCCTGGGGCGCTCGATCCCCTGGCGCTTGCGGCCGCGCACATGGCGAACCACCGGGATCTGGGAGAGGAGCCGGATTTTGCGCAGGAGCGCCTCGCGCTCGCCCTCGGGGAAGGGCAGGCACTGAGGTTTGGGCATCAGGTCGAGGGCCCCGGCCGAGAGCGCTTTAAACGAGAGGTCGACGCCACCGCGGTGAGGATCGGCGGTGACCACGAGGATCGGCGTGGGGCAGCGCGCCATGATCGCCTCGGTGGCCGCCAGACCATCCTGGCGCGGCATGTGGATGTCCATCAGCACCAGATCGGGGCGATGCTCCTCACACAGGTTGACCACGTCGACGCCGTTGTCGGTCATGGCCACAATCTCTATGCCGGGCTCGGCGCGCAGCACGTCGAGGAGAACCTCGGCAAAGATCGCGCTGTCTTCTGCGATGACGATGCGTAAGCTCATGAATTCTCTTGGCAATCGGGCTCATGGGGCCCTGGGTGCTTCGGCGATGTCCTCGGATACGAGCGAGGGTACGCGACTATAGCGCGTCCTTCCCCGCGCGTGAATGTTGTCCTGGCGGTGTTTTGGGCTTCGCCGGCTGGAGTGCCCCGAAGAGTGTTAAGCACCGCGGTATCCCGGGAGAAGAGGGCCCGGGGAGCAGCCCGGCGTTGCAGTGACAGCGCCGTTGGGCTGGCGTATCATCGGCGGGGTCACCCCTGCCGGCGGCGCGATGCGTTGTATGGGAGGTTGTCGACTCGCCACGAGACCGCTAGATTGCGCCGCCGCTGCCGGCGGCCGATTGCGGCTCGGGCACTGGAGTAACTTTGATGGACCTCGTTTATGGCTGATAGTCAACGATTGCGCTCGGTACCCGAGGGGATTCAGCTGATCTCGGAGGTCGCCGCTGAGCTCGCTCGCCGCGGCGATATCCCGGTGACCGTACTGGGCGTGACGACGTTCTTTCCGATGGATGTCGACAGCATCGCCCGGGTGCTCGAGGGGCTGGAGGAGCTCGATGGGGTGGATCGCGTTCAGCTCGGCAAACTGGCGGCCTACGAGATCGAGACTCCGGAGCGTTTTTTGCCGGGCCCTCTCGACATCGAGGAGCAGGCTCATCTGGAGCAGGCCGCCGGGTTTATGAAGGCCGTCGCCAGCCTCAAACAGGACGCCGAGTGGGTTAAAAAGGTGCGTGAGCAGCACGAGATCTTGCGCATCGCCTCCGGAGCCCGGGAGCCCCGGGTGGAGCTGGGCTATCTGACCAGTCGTACCGAGATGCCCTCGGCCAAGGTTCAGAGCTTGCTTAACGACTTCGGGGCTGAAGGTTATATTGACGTGACCGTCGACGAAGAGGCCGACGCACTCTATTACACCTTTCCGCGTCTGGACTATTCGCGGCGGCGTTTCCAGCGTAATATGGCGCTCTTAGAGAGCCTGGAGCCGGCCCCCAGCGGTCGGATCTCTCTGTGGATCTTTGTGGCTCTCTTCGCCACGATCCTGCTGATCGTGATCATCTTCCTGCGGCTCTGAGCGGCGGTCTGCCGTGCTGTGAAGCTGCGAATCAACCTTATAGTTTGAAGGAGCTCCTATGAGCTGGCTCTCGCGATTTCCGGGGTCCGGTGTGCGCACCGGGGCATGGGTGACGCTCTCTGCGATATGGTTGGCTCTGGGAGCCTGTGGTGATGATGCCCCGGCTCACGGGCGCACCGACGCCGACTCCGGCGATCTGGCCGATGTGGGGGAGCCGGGCCTGGAGCTGACCTCTTCTGCGCTGCGACTATTGCCGCCGCAGGGGCAGGAGTGTGGGGGCGAGCCAACGCTGCGTTTTCCTTTTGTGCTCTTTAGTCAGGAGGGCACGCCCCTGGCCCAGGGGGATATGGTCGATGGCGAGTGGCTCCGGCCCAATGAGACCCTGGAGGCCGGGCACCTGAGCTTCGATCAGGGGTACGTGGCGCGCTCCGGGCCGAGTTGTCGCAGCGATGTCGAGTGCGCCGAGGGGCTCAGCTGCACCGCGGCCGAACGCGCCGACGGGCAGCGTTTCTGCGCGGCGCCTGTCACGGCCAGCTTTGTGCCGGGGACGGTACGCCAGGAGTTGGCGCTGGGCCGAGAGGGCTCCCGGGAGCTGGCGCTGAGTGTGCTGATTCAGAACACCGCCAGTTTTGACGGCCGCCTGCCCACGTCGGTGGGGGCGCTCTACGATGAGCATGGCGAGCAGGCGCTGGTGGCCAATCCCGGCCGAGCCACCGACGCGGAGCTGCGTCATCGGGTGATGATCCAGGACTTTTTGACCTCGTTGGCCGGGCGTTTTAGCCCCGAGAATGCCGCGGTCAGCCTGTGGTTCTTCGGTGGCGATGTCGGCGCCCAGGCCCGTCCGTTGACCTCGGGAGCCGAAGGTGGGCTCTCGGATTACTTCACTCGGGATCTGGAGAGTCTCAACGATCGCCTGCGCGAATTGCCCACGCTGATCCCGCGGGAGGCCAACGTCTATCAATCGATCCTGCGGGTGCTCGATCGCGACCTGGGGCTGGAGAAGTACCAGGAGTTTGAGAAGATTTTAGTGGTGTTCACCGATGCTCCCGATCAGGTCTACGATCCGCAGGCCGGGGCCGAGGAGGTCCGCGAGCGCCTGGTAGAGACAGGGGTGCGACTGGTGGTGGTGCACCTGGATACGGCGCTTGATACCGCGCTGCTTCGCGATCTTCCCAGCCAGTGGGGAGGCAACGAGGCCTGTCGCGATGACGCGAGCTGCGGGGCGCCGACCTGCCAGAGCGATGCGGATTGCCAGAGCTTTGAGCGTTGCCGATCGGCCCGGCTCTATGCGGAGCAGCCCGGTGGCGCGGCGGGTCAGACCCCGGATGCCTATTGCCTGCCGGCGCGGGACCGTCAGGGACGTGTGGGGCCGGTGGACGCCTATGCGGAGTTGGCCTGTGCCAGCGGCGGTCATTATTTCTACGCGGCCGAGGTCGACGACATGGTGCCGGTCTGGAATGTGCTGGTGCCCGCCTGGCAGTCGACCTGGTCGGTGGCCGGGACCCTGCCCACGCTGGGGGCCCTCCGGGGCAGCGGGTTCGGGCGGCTCAGCGGGGTGTTCTCGGCGAAGGTCGGGGAGACCCATCTGGGCGATCGCCTCTCTCCTCGCCTGGAAACCCGCGTTAGCGCCGACACTCGCCCGGTACTGGACCTGCGTTAACTTCTCCGGGAATATCGACTCGCCGCGCCGGGTCTGGTGTTTACGAATCGTCGCGCCGCTGTGCGGCCCGCGCCCTGTTCATCCCTCAAGACTCAGGACTGAAGATGTCTGCTCAAGCCACCCAGGCTCCCCACCTCGCCGAGGCCCCCCGGATCGAAAAGTTCAGTCCGGTGGACGGGTCTCATCTGGGCGATTTTCCCATCAGCAGCGCCGACGATGTGGAGCGCGCGGTGGCCGCCGCGCGCACCGCCTTCCCGGCCTGGCGCGACTTAAGCCTGAATCAGCGCTTTGAGTATCTGGAGCGGCTGCGCGAGATCGTCAGCTCCGATGGCGAGTCGTTTGCGAAGACCATCAGCGAGGATACCGGCAAGCCGCTCTTGGACTCGTTGTTGACCGAGCTGATGTCGATCCCGCTCTTCATCGATTACTACCGCAAAGAGGCGCCCCGGGCGCTGAAGCGACGCAAGCTCTCTCGCCAGCTCTTCTTTCCGACCAAGACCAGCTACGTGGAGCACGCCCCGATGGGGGTCATCGCGGTGATCTCCCCGTGGAATTTCCCCTTTCAGCTCTCGATGATCCCGGTGCTCTCGGCGCTGATCGCCGGCAACACCGTGGTGCTCAAGCCCTCGGAGGTCACGCCGCTGACCGGGGAGCTGATGCGCGAGATCTTTGAGCGTGCGGGCCTCCCCGCCGGCGTGGTCTCGGTGGTGCAGGGCGACGGCGCGACCGGGGCGGCGCTGTGCCGGGCCGATGTCGACAAGATCTTCTTTACCGGCTCGGTGGCGACCGGGCGCAAGGTGATGGCCGCGGCCGCCGAAAAGCCCATTCCGGTGGAGCTGGAGTTGGGGGGCAAAGACGCCATGATCGTCTGTCACGATGCCAACCTCGACCGGGCCGCACGCGCGGCGGTCTGGGGCGGCTTTTTGAACTGCGGTCAGATGTGCATCTCGGTGGAGCGCCTCTTTGTGGTCGAGGCGGTCTACGACGCATTTTTGGAAAAACTTAAAACCGAGATCGAGCGCATCCGGGTGGGGGCGCCGGACGAGGGCTCCGATATGGGGCCGCTGACCTTTGGCGCTCAGATGGGCACGGTGGCGCGACATCTCCAGGACGCCCGCGAGCGTGGCGCGACCATCGCCATGGGAGGCCGCCCGATGGAGGGGCCCGGGCAGTTCTTTGAACCCACGCTGGTGCTCGATGTCACCGAAGAGATGGAGATCTACCGCGACGAGACCTTCGGTCCGGTGCTCCCGGTGATCCGCGTGGCCGACGAAGAGGAGGCGCTGCGGATGGCCAACAACCATCAGTACGGCCTCACCGGTAGCGTGTGGACGCGGGACGTCTCCCGCGGTCTGGCGCTGGCCAGCCGGATGGAGTCGGGGCAATGCTCGGTTAACGACCTGGTGCTCTCGGTGGGCAACCCGGCGCTGCCCTTTGGCGGGGTGAAGCGCAGCGGGTTCGGGCGCTATCACGGGCCTGAGGGGCTCTACGCCTTTATGAATCAGAAGGCGATCATGGTGGACCGAGGTCTGCTGGAGGTCGAGCCCTTCTGGTACCCCTACGCGCCCAAGTACGAGGCGATGTTGGGGACCTTCCGCAACCTGATGGGGGGCAAGATGGTGCGCGCGCTGAGCCACTTCTACGAGATGCATAAGCTCACGAAGAAGCGCCCTTAACCGGCGCCCGGAGCCGAGCGCCCCCCGGGCGATAGCGGGGGGGCGCGCTTTAGCGCTTGAGGCGGATCTTCCAGACGCGGGTGAGCGCCTCGGCCGCGATATCCGGCGTCATCTTGGAATCGCCCACCTGGCGGTCCGGGAAAACGATGGGCACTTCCACCATGCGGAAGCCGTGCTGATGCGCGCGGTACTTCAGCTCGATCTGGAAGACGTAGCCCGAGGCCTCGACTTTCTCCAGATCGATGGTCTCCAGCACCTGCCGGCGCCAGGCGACAAAGCCCGCGGTCAGGTCGCGGATGTCCACTCCCAGCACCAGGCGCGCGTAGAAGCCACCGCCGCGTGAGAGCAGCCGTCGAAAGAGCCCCCAGTCCCGGGTGGCGCCTCCGGCCACATAACGCGAACCGATGACCACGTCGAAGTGGTCGAGCTGCTCCAGAAGTTTGGGAAGATCTTCGGGCCGGTGACTGAAGTCAGCGTCCATCTCCACAACATGCTCAAAGCCCTGGGCCAGCGCCCACTTAAACCCGGCGATGTAGGCCCGGCCCAGCCCGGCCTTCTCGGTGCGATGCATCACGTGGATGCGTTCATCGGCGCGGGCCAGCTCATCGGCCAGCTGTCCGGTACCATCGGGGGAACCGTCGTCGATGATCAGGAGGTGAACCTGAGGGCAGCGCTCCAGGATGGCCGAGGTGATCGGGCCGATGTTGCCCGCCTCGTTGTAGGTGGGAATGCAGATCAGAACATCATGGGCGGGTGTTTCTACGGCGGATACGTCAGACATCAAGCCAGCTCAGCAGAGAAGGTAGGGCACAGACAGGCTCAGGAGATCCCGAGGTCTTCGCGGGTAAGGTCGAGCTTTTTGAGGATGTACTCCACGCTCTTGCGGTGCACGCCGGCGATGCGCGCGGCTTTGGAGACGTTGCCTCCGGTGCGCTCCAGCAGTCGCCCCCAGTACTCCTTCTCAAAGTGCTCAATGAGGCGGTTTTTGGCGTCTTTAAAGGGGAGGTTTTCCTGGAGCGCGGTCTCCACCATCGGCAGGCTCGACTCCTCGATCGCCTCGGGGACCTCGGTGTTGGAGGGCTCGCCGGCGTTGAGGTAGCGCGTTTCGATGGCATCGCCCTGGGTCAGCAGTACGGCGCGCTCAATGAAGTTCTTGAGCTCGCGCACGTTGCCCGGCCAGCGGTGGCGCTTGAGCTTCTCCATGGTCTTGTAGGCGATGTCCACGTCGTCGCGGCCGGTCATTTCGTTGGCCTGACGCAAAAAATGTTCGACGAGCAGGGGGATGTCGTCCGGTCGGTCGCGCAGCGGCGGGAGGTTCACCCGGATGACGGCGAAGCGGTAGTAGAGATCCTCGCGGAAGTTCCCCTCTTTGACCTCGCTTAAGAGGTTGCGGTTGGTCGCCGCGACGATGCGCACATCGGTCTTGACGCTCTGGTTGCTTCCCACCGGCTTGATCTCGCGTTTCTCCAGCGCGCGCAGCAGTTTGGGCTGAAGATCGATGGCGAGTTCGCCGAGCTCGTCGAGAAAGAGGGTGCCACCGCGGGCGGCTTCAAAGGCGCCTTTGCGCGAGCCCGTGGCTCCGGTGAAGGCACCTTTGACGTGTCCGAAGAGCTCCGACTCAATGAGCTCGCGGGCGATGGCCGAGCAGTCCAGGACGATGAAGGGACCGTCTTTGCGCGGACTGTTCAGGTGAATCGCCTCGGCGACCAGCTCCTTCCCGGTCCCCGACTCGCCCTCAATGAGCACGGTGGCGTCGGTGGGGGAGACGCGCTCCAGGATCGAGAAAATCTCGCGCATCCCGCGGCTCTTGCCCAGCATATTGCCAAAGCGCTCGCGGCCGGAGAAGCGCACCTCGGCCTTCTCGTCGGTCAGGTGAAACTGCAGGGTGGTGTCGCCGAGCGTAAATCGCACCCGGTCGGCCAGGTACACCTCAAGGGTGCGCAGGCCCTCGACGAAGGTGCCGTTTTTGGAGGCGCGGTCGACCAGGCGGTAGCCCTCCTGGTCGACGACGATGGCCGCGTGCACCCGGCTCACCGCCGGATCGTCGAGCGCGATGTCACAGTCGGGAGAGCTTCCGATAAGGACTTCGGCGCTTTCAAAGACTTTGGAGGTGCCTTTATTGGGGCCTTCGACGACTTCCAGGCGGAAGCGTTGCAGCTCCAGCTGTTCGGCGCCGTCATCGAGAAAAATGGTGCGTGTGGCATCACTCATGGCATGCGATCCGGGGGGGCGAGGTCAAGAACATCGGTCCAGAGGCCCGCTACCATAGCGAGGGCGGCCACGGGTCACAAGGCGGCGCTGTCGGTCAGCGCCCTTCGTCCCAGACGACCAGGTGAGCGCACTCCTCACCGGGTTCCACCTGGACGGTGAAGTGCTCTTCTTTGCCGGCCTCAGGGTTGCGCACGGTGATGCGATGGTTGCCCACGCTCAAGGGGTGATTGCGCAGGGTCATATGGCGGCCTTTGAGCCAGGCACCGTCGATGGCGATCTCGTTGTGGGCCGGGTAAATAGCCCGGAAGTTGAGGCAGCCCTGGGGGAGCGGGCTCAGGTTGAGCACGAGCTCTTTGCTATGGATACGCTCGGCGCGGAGCTGGCGGCGCAGGGGCTCAAAGCCCGGGGCGCGCGCTTCGATGAGCGCCGGGGTGCCCGGCGTCAGCTGGATCTGGCGTGCTCCCGAGCCCAGGCTCTTGCCGTTGAGGAAGAGCTCGGCCTCCGGTGGCGCAGGTGCCAGGCGTAGCGTGCGCTCCCGGGCGCGGGGCCGGCCCATGACGGTGGGCGGGGCATCGTCGCGCACCGACGGGACGCCGTCGATGGGCGGGCGCCTCAACTCGGCCAGCGCGCGCTCCTGGAGGCAGGAGAGGCTCAGCGAGACGGTCTCGCGCTGGTGACCGTAGCTCAGGGTGTAATAGGCCGACGAACAGCCTTCGTAGGCCGCGGAGAGGGCGGCCACGTCGCCCTGGCTCAAGGTGAGGGACACCGGGGCTTCACCGAGCTCTTCGCCATTGGCGGTCACCAGGGCGCGTTCCGGTTGCGTGGTGATGGTGAAGGTGCGATCGGGAGCCAGCTCCGGGGCCAGGTGGAGATCCTGCCCCTGAAGTTTCACGCGCTCGCCGGGGGCGAGTTGCACGCGGAAGTTGCGGGCCTGGTGACCGTCCAGTGCGAGCTCAATGCGGTAGTCGCCGGGCTCCAGGGTCAAGGTCTGTGGCGTGCGCCGACCGGCGAGTTCTTCGCCGTCGAGGCGAATGGTGGCGCCGGGCGGATCGCTCTCCAGTTGAAGCTCGGCCTGGCGCATGCCGGGCAGCATAAACGTCGCGATCAGCAGCGCGGCGACCGCCACCAGGAGGGGCCCCAGCCAGCGCCGGCGCTGCGTTTCGACGGGCGGTGCGTGGGTGTCCGGGAGGGCCGGCGCGCCGCCGGGGGAGCGGTCTGCCGGGGCGTCTTCAAGGTCAGGCTCGGGGGCCGAGGGCGGCGTCGGTGTGGGAGGCTCCGGCGTGGGAGTGGGGGCCAGCGCGCGGGTGGCCGGGGTGGGGGAAGGTGCCGGGAGCTGGCGCGAGGCGGTGGGGGCGTGGGCGATCGCGTCGGCCTGCCCGGGGCTAAGTAGTGCGCCGGGGGAGGGGCCCCGCGGCGCCGTGCCGGTGTGCAGAGCGGGGGCCGAGGTCTCCGAGCCCAGGCGGGCCAGCTCCAGCTCCAGGGCCTCATCCAGGTTGCGGGGCGCGGCGGTCGCTTCGGGCTCGGCGGCGAAGACCTCTTTGAGCGCCTGGGCCAGCCCCTGGCTGGTCACCGCGCGTCCCACAGCGTAAATGGCGTGCTGCAGATCGACATAGAGATCTTCGATGTCCTGGTAGCGCTCGTCGGGCGTCGGGGCCAGTGCCCGCACGATGATACGGTCGACCTCGTCGGGGATTTCCGGGCGGAGCACCCCCGGGGGATCAAACTCACAGCGGCGCACAAGCTCCAGGCTCTCCAGGTCGGAGCGTCCCTCAAAGGGGCGTTGGCCGGTGAGCATCTCGTAGAGCACCACGCCGGTGGCGAAGATGTCGCTGCGGTGATCGAGCGCCTGGCCCCGGGTCTGTTCCGGGCTCATGTAGCAGCATTTGCCCTGGATGCGACCGTTGGCCGTCTGAGAGAGCCTCCCGGCGGCGCGGGCGATACCAAAGTCGATGATCTTGATCTCGCCCTCTCGCGAGATCAGTACGTTGGAGGGGCTGACATCGCGGTGGACGATCGCCAGGGGCTGCCCCACCGGATCGGTCTTGCGGTGGGCATAGCCCAGGCCCTTGCAGACTTCCGAGGCGATGTGCAGCGCCAGCTCGACGGCGAGCTCCTGGCCGCGGCTGTGCAGGCGCTTTAAGACCTCGCGCAGGTCGAGGCCATCGACATACTCCATGGCGATGAAGTACTCACCATCTTGCTCGCCCATGTCGAAGACCGGCACGATATTGCCGTGGGTGAGCTGGACGACGATGCGCCCTTCGTCGAGGAATTTGGTGACAAACTCCTCTTCTTCGGCAAGGTGGGGGAGGATGGTCTTGATGATGACGCGCTTCTCAAAGCCGCCGGCACCGCGGGCGCGCGCCAGATAGATCTCACCCATGCCGCCTTTGGCCAGGCGGCGAGTGAGTTCGTAGCGACCGAGTTTTCGAAGCGAAGCGCTCATAGCGTCGGGCGACCCTCCACGGTCGGGACTGCTCCCGGGGCGATGCATCGTGTATAGTCGAAGGCGCGTCGGAGGTCGACGCTGTTTCAACGCCCGCCACCCGGGTTCAACTTCCTGTAAGAGGTGCAGATGTTATTGAACGATGCCGTCAAAGAGGCCGTAGCCGCGGAGCGTCCGGCGTTTGCCGGGCGGGTGGTGGCCGGAGCGCTGACCACGCGACCGGTTGCCCAGGCGGTGCTCTGGGCCCGAATGCCGCTTTTGGCGCTGGTCTCCCCCCGGGTGGAGGTGCTCAACGAGGCGACGTGTCAGGTTGACATCCCCTTCGGGTGGCGAAACCGCAACATCTTCGGAACGATGTACTTTGCCGCCTCGATGATGGCCGCCGAGATGACCACCGGGGGCCTGGTGCTCTTTCATAACGCGGTGCGTCCGGAGCGCTTCTCGTACATCGTGCGCCACATCAGCGCCGATTTTGTGAAACCAGCCCGCAGCCGCGTGAGCTTTGAGTGCGTGCAGGGCGACGAGGTAGCCCGGGCTTTTGCTCAGGCATCGCGCAGCGGAGAGCGCGTCAACCAGCTTCTGGAAGTCGTGGGGCGCCGTGCCGATGGCGTGGAGACCGCACGGGTCAAGGTGGAGTGGTCGATTAAGGCGTGTTGATGATGGTAGCGCAGGCGTTTGGATGGGGCGTGGCCTCGCTGGTGGTGGGGGGGGCGCTGGGGGTGTTTCTTACGGTCAATATCTGGAGGGAGCGGCGTTTGCTGAACCGTCAGCGGCTGGAGCGACTCGACGCGGCGCTGGGAGTGCGCGATGCCTCCCCGGCGGCCGAGCCGCGGCGTTCGGGCGAGGAGCCCTCTGCGAGCCAGGAGCGCGCCGAGGAATAACCCCCTCGTGCTCGTCTTCTACCTGTGCGTCATATTCTAGTGTCAGGGTAAAAGTTCAACAGGAACGGGAGCTTATCGCGTTATGAAATCAACGGAACACCATGCCAATCGCACCTCGTCGCGCTGGCTACGGCCGGTCACCTCTGTGCTGGCCGTGCTGCTGCTTAGCGGCGTGGGGGTCAATGTGGTCGTGGCCCAGGAAGGGCAAGAGACCTCGGCCCTGGAGGTGCCTCAGGTGCCCGAGGTGCCGGCGCTGGAGAGCGCCGGGCCAAGCTACCCGGAGTTGGAGCGAGCCATTGAGCAGGTGCTTGCTGACCCGGAGCTCCAGCGCGCGAAAGTGGGCATTCATGTCGAAGATGCGGCCTCTGGCGAGGTGCTCTACTCCCATGACGCCGATGCGCCGCTGAACCCGGCGAGCAACATCAAGTTGATCACCGCTGCGACCGCGCTGGATCTGCTGGGGCCGCATTATACGTTTAGCACCGAGCTTGCGACCAACCGGCGGAGTGAGTCCTCGATTGGCGATCTCTACGTGATCGGCTCCGGTGAGGCCTTCTTGCTCTTTAAAGACGTGCTGGCCTGGGCCGGGGAGTTGAAGTTGCAGGGCATCGACACCATCAGCGGCGATCTGATCATCGACGAGTCGGCGTTTGAAGAGGGGTACCTGCCGCCGGGCTATGAGACGCGCGATACCGATGCCTCTTATCGCTCGTCGATCGGTGCGCTCTCGGTGAACTTCAACACGGTGACCACGACCGTGACGCCGGCAACGCCCGGGGAGCCGGCGCAGGTGCGCCTGGATCCGCCTCAGGAGCATGTGGAGGTGGTCAACCGCACCCGTACGGTCGCCGGGGGCCTCTCGCGGGTGCAGGTCAGCGCTCGCCCCAGCGAAGAGGGCACGATCATTGAGGTCGGGGGGACCATCGGTCAGCGTGCCAACCCGGTTTCGGTGCGCAAGCGTGTGGACAACCCGCCGGAGTTTGCCGGCGCGGTGATGGCGCGTGCGCTGAAGATGGTGGGCATTGGGTTTGATGGCGAGGTGCGCCCGGGCGCGGCGCCCCAGACGCGCGAGCGCCTGCATGTACATCACTCCGCGCCGCTGATCGACACGATTTCGGCGATGAACAAGTGGAGCAACAACTTCATGGCCGAGCAGCTCCTTTTGGCCACGGCGCGTCAGTCCGACGGGCCCGCGACCTGGGAGGAGGCCATCGCTAAGGCCACCGATTTTATGGTGCGGGCGGGCTTTGATGCCGAGCGTTTTAGCCTGCATAACGGCAGCGGGCTCTACGAGGGCAACGAGGTTAGCGCCCGGCAGTTTGTGTCGCTGTTGCGCTACATGCGGGGGCATGCCTTTGGGCCGGAGTTTATCGCGTCGCTGCCGATTGCGGGCATTGATGGTTCGTTGCGCAATCGGCTGCGAGAGCCTCATGTCTCGGGCAATCTGCGCGCGAAAACCGGGACGCTCAACAACGTCACCGCGCTGAGCGGGTACGTGCAGACCCGTTCCGGGCGGCAGGCGGCCTTCTCCATCCTGATCAACGATCCGCCCCGTCGCGCCTGGGTTTACCGCCCGCATCAGGACCGCATTGCGCAGGCGATCGCTAACTTCGACGAGTGAGCTATGTGCCGGCTCTTTGGCTTTCGTTCGGTGATCACAAGCCAGGTCCACCGCAGCCTGATCAGCGCAGATAATGCGCTGATGCGCCAGAGTGAGCGCCACCCCGATGGCTGGGGGGTGGCCTACTACGTGGCGGGCGTGCCGCATGTGGTGAAAAGCGTGAACTCGGCGGTCTCCGACAGTCTTTTTCAGCGGGTCAGCGGCGTGGTGGCCTCCGAGACCGTGGTGGCGCATCTGCGCAAGGCCACAGTGGGCAATCTCTCGATTCTCAACTCGCACCCTTTTCAGTACGGCAGCTGGGTGCTGGCGCATAACGGGCAGATCCCCGACTTTGCCAGGTATCGCGAGGCGGTGATTGCGCGCGTCTCCCCGGTGTTTCGACGCTTCATTCTGGGGGATACCGACAGTGAGGTGATCTTTTATCTCTTGCTCTCGAAGATGGCCCAGCGCTTCGATGTGCACCGCAAAGGGGCCCCGCTGGCAGAGTTAAGCGCGGCGCTGCGCGAGACGGTCGAAGCGATTCAGGAGGTCACCGGCCTAGACTGCTACACCCGGGCTAAAGAGCAGGAGTTTTATCTGAGCCTGCTCGTTACCAACGGGCACGTGATGGTGGCCCACCAGGGGGGCAAGGAGCTTTTCTACAGCACGCATAAGACGGCCTGCCCCGATCGCGAGATCTGCCCGAGCTACGCGCCCTGCTGCGAGGCGCGCTCGCGTTCGGGCTTTGTCAATCACTTCATCGTCTCCAGCGAGCCCCTCCAGGGGGAGAACATCTGGGAAGCGATGAAGCCCGGGGAGATTCTGGGGGTCGACTGGCGGATGCAGCTCTATCAAGAAATGCGCGACGCCAGCCCGGCGCCGGTCGGCGCCTAAGAGCTGGCGTCAGCAGGAGGAGAGGCCGGGGGGGCGCTCAGCGCTGGTGGGCTTTGCTGCGCAAAATGGCGCGCTGAAGCTCCTCGTCGGAGAGACCGGAGTGGCCCTCGACGGTGATGGACTGGCGGACATCGGTGCGCAGGTCACGGGCCGAGACGTTGACGATGCCGTCAGTATCAATCTCGAAGGTCACCTCAATGCGCGGACTTCCGGCCGGGGCGGGGTTGATTCCGGTGAGGTTGAACATCCCCAGCAGCTTGTTCCGGCTGGCCACCGGGTCTTCGCCCTGGAGCACGGTCACGGTGACCATGTCCTGGTTGACCTCGGTGGTGGTGAAGACCTTGGTCTCCATGGTGGGAATCGGGGTGTTCTTTTCGATGATCGGGCTGAAGCGATCGCCGGTCACGCGGATGCCCAGGCTAAAGGGGGTGATGTCCAGGAGGATGACCTCGCGCACCTCCCCGCCCAGGATGCCCGACTGGATGGCGGCGCCGGTGGCGACGACTTCGTCGGGGTTGACGCTCTTGTTGGGCTTCTTGCCAAAGATCTCTTCGACCTTTTCCTGGACCAGGGGCATGCGCGTCATGCCGCCGACGAGGAGGATGTCATCGATGGCGTGGCGATCGATGCCGCCGTCTTCAAGGGCGGTGACGCAGGGGCCTTCCAGACGCTCGACCAGGTCGTAGCAGAGGTCATTGAGTTGCGAGCGCGACAGGCTCAGCGAGAGGTGCCGGGGGCCGGATTCATCGACGGCTAGGAAGGGCAGGTTGATGTTGGTTTCGCTCAGCGTGGAGAGCTCGCACTTGGCGTTTTCGGCGGCTTCTTTAAGCCGCTGCAAGGCCATGTTGTCTTCGCTGACATTGATGCCGGTCTCGTCGTAGAAACGCTGCATCAAGAACTCGAGCACGGCCTTGTCGAAGTCTTCGCCCCCCAGGTGGTTGTCACCGCTGGTGGAGACCACTTCGAAGACCCCACCGCGCAGCTGGACCACCGAAACATCGAAGGTGCCCCCGCCCAGGTCAAAGACCACCAGGTTGGCGTCGTTGCTCTTGGCGAAGCCATAGGCCAGGGCGGCGGCGGTGGGTTCGTTGATGATGCGGCGGACGGTGAGTCCGGCGATCTTTCCGGCGTCTTTGGTAGCGCTGCGCTGGGCATCGTTGAAGTAGGCCGGGACCGTGATCACCGCCTCGGTGATCTCTTCTCCGAAGTAGTCTTCGGCGGTCTGCTTCATTTTGCGCAGGAGCATCGAGGAGATCTCCTGCGGGCTGTAGCTCTGGGAGTTGACCTCGACCCAGGCATCGCCGTTGGTGTTTTCGACGATGGTGTAGGGGAGGGTCTTCTCGTAGCTGCGGACGACCTGTGAGTTGCGCTTGTTACCGATGAGGCGCTTGATATCGTAGACGGTGCGCTCGGGATTGATAATCGCCTGGCGCTTGGCCTGCTGACCGACAAACTGTTCGTTGTCTTCGGTAAAGCCGATCATCGAAGGCGTGGTGCGCGAGCCTTCGCTGTTGGGCAAGACCAGCGGCTCCCCGCCGTCGATGACCGCGACACAGGAGTTGGTGGTGCCCAGGTCGATGCCAATGATTTTTCCCATGAACGACAATCCCGGCTAAACGGTTCAGCGAGCCCAAAAAGATGAGGGTGCGGTGAGCTCCCCGGAGGAGGTGTCTAACCGGCCTTTCGGGCCGGCAGGCACCCCAACATCAACGCGCGTGGAACGATAGCATCGTATGCGGGCGGCGCTATTTTTTAAACAGGTTTTTAAAGAAGCCCCGCTGGCCCTCGTCGGCGCTGTGGCGCCGTTCGTAGAGGCGGATCTCCCGCTCGGCTTCCAGGCTGGCCGGGTTGAGTCGGTAGGCGTTCTGGAAGCACTCGTAGGCCTGGCGTTCTTTGCCCTGGGCTTTGAGGATGATGCCGCTGAAGAGGTGGGCATCGGGCATGGCCTGGCGGTGCCCGGAGGAGATGGCTTTATCGAGCTGGGCCAGGGCGGCGTCGGCCTGGTGGGCGTCGAGCTGGAAGCGGGTGTAGGCCTCAAAGGTCATGTAGAGCCCGTTCTGCGGCTCCAGTTTGAGGGCGCGCTGCAGGTGGGGAAGGGCGTCGCGGAAGGCCAGCTGTTTGAAGAGGGGGTAGCCGGCATTGAAGGCGTCTCGGGCCGGGTCGGCCGGGCCGGGAATGCCGGCGTTGTTCAGCGGAGCCGGGGTGGGCCGGCGTGTGCGCGTGGGGCTTTTACCCAGGCGCTCCAGTTGCTCTTTACGCCACTCGACATCGGAGGATTCCCGGCCCAGGCCGGCTCCCGAGAGCGAGGTGGTGCGTTTAAGTCGCGCCCCGGAGAGCGAGGCGGTGCGGTCGCGGCGCGTCTCCTGGGCGTTGCTCGGTGAGCCCTGGGGCTGGCCGGAGGGCGTGGTGTGCCCGGAGGCCGGGGGGGCGCCGTGATTCTGGAGATCGGGGTGATGATTGGTCGGGGTACGCTTCATGCGGATCGGCGTGGAGTCGCGTCGAACTCGCCCCGGGGTCTGCGTGCGCGGGGTAAAACGCACCTGGGACTCTTCGTCGAGGCCCTGGGGTTCACCGCTGTGGAATTGGCCCGGGTGAAGCGTGCTCAGGCGCTTGCGCGGGGTAAAGGCAGGCTGACCCGGCGCGGGCGGCGTCGGGGAGGACGCGGTGGCGCCGGGCGGGGGAAGGGTCTGTTCGTGCTCGACCTTCATCAACTCGGTGTAGGCGTTGCGCACGCCGATGAAGATGCGCTGAGCGGTGTCTTTGATCTCAGCAGAGACGTTGCCACCGTAGACATCGGGGTGGTGCTCTTTGACCAGAATGTAGAAGCGTTCTTTGACCACTTCGCGTCCGCAGCCCTTCCAGACGCCGAAGATCTCATGAGAGCTCATCTGCTCCAGGCTCTGGAGCTTCTCGCGCAGCTGGACATCCAGACTCTGGGTACGCCCGGTGGCCGGTCGCAGGCCCGCTGGGGCCTGAAATGCCGCCGGCTGCACCTGCCTGGAGTTCGCCGACGAGGAGGTGCGTGCCGGGCGATTCGACGCTGGTGAGGTGGTGGCCGGGGTGGAGCCGGTGGCGAGGTGGTCGTAGTGGATGGTCACCGCCCGCGCGCAGGGCTCGCGGCGAAAGACCCACAGATCGATCTCTTTGGCAAAGAGCGCCGCACGAAAGCCCTCGGTGACATCGCTGCCCATCAGGCTGAGGAGCCTTTCGAGGGAGCGTTGCCCGTCGCATCCTCCCATCAACTTCGCCAGCACCCCCCAGCGCAGGGAGGCGCGACGCTTCTCCCAGAACTGGGTCAGCACCGGGTAGGATGCCATCATGGGCATCAGACGGTTCATGATCTCGCGCTGGGGCAGGTGCGTGTTGACGCCCTGAACCATCAGCGGGACCAGCGAGGTGCGCGTGCCCTGCAGGTTGGTGTTCTGATGAAAGGTGAACTCGCCATCGGGCCAGGCGAAGACGCCGGTGAGTGCGGCGCTATCTGCCAGCGCGGCGCCCGGCATCGGCTCCAGGAAGTGGCCGCCTTTGAAGCCGAAGACCCGGTTGATATGGCCGGATTGCAGGGTGAGAACGCCAGACTCCCGGTGCATGGAGATGCTGTAGAGCAGGCGCGAAAACGAGAGCGAGCTGAGTGTGCCCCGGGCCAACTTCGGCAGGCGCACCGAGAGCTGAGGGGACGACGCTCCGAAGGGGGAGTCCTGGTTTGCCTGGGAAGGCGGCTGCGCTTGAAGGGCTTTAAGAAGCATCTCCAGCAGGGCTCGCCAGTCATCGGGGTTGCGCGGCAGCGCCAGGACGTCGGCGATGCTGGCGAAGGCCTCTCCGACCTGCACCAGGGCCGGTGTGAGGCGCTCGGCCAGCAAAAAAGCCGGAGTGCCGTCTTTGCTGAGCACGCTGTCCAGGGCCACAAACTGGGCGCTCTGGGAGGGTTGCGCAAGATCGGGGCCCACCACAACAACCCGGGCCGGGTACTTCATCAACTGCTGGCGTGCGGCGTCCCAGGAGCTGGCCCGGGCCACGCTGGCGTGTGTGGCGAGCGCGCCTTCAAGCCTCTCGAAGAGAGAGGCGTCGGCGCTGATAATGAGGAGGTTCTCCATAGGAGATGTTCGACTGCGTCAGAGAGACCCGCAGGAGCGCGGCGTGGGGCACGGATAGGGGGGCTTGGCGAGTGGGAACGCGTCAGCCTCCCAGCTCTTTAATTTGTTGCAACATCTCGCGGCGCGTGGCGTCGGGCACGGAGCTGTCGGCGGTTTCGCGCAGGTAAGTTTTGAAAGACTCGAGCGCCGAGGCGCGCTGATTGAGCTCGCGGTAGAGGTAGCCCAGACGGCGGTAGATTTCGGGGTTATCGTAGCCGTGACGGATGGCCAGCTGGAGATGGCGAGCCCCGCGTTCGCGTTGCCCTTCGTAGATCAGCGCCATGCCGAGTTGGTACTGGGCGTCGGGGTTCTCCGGGGAGTTTTGCAACGCCCGGGTATAGTGCTCAATGGCGCCCGGGTAGTTTTGTTCACGGAAGTTGGCTTCTCCCATGGCCAGCTGAGCCTGGAGCATGTCCGGGCGCAGCTCCAGAGCGCGCAGGATGTCACTCTTGCCCGCCCGCGTCGAGCCAGTACGAGCGAGCATCAGGCCGCGGCGCACATAAATTTCGGGATTTTTGACGCCGTAGGCCGGATCGACCGTCGTGGCGCGCTGGTACTGGGCCAGGGCCTGAGCATCGCTGCCCTCGGTCTCAAAGGTGCGGCCCATGTAGTAGTGATACTCGCCATGGTTGGGCTGATAGTCGAGCACGTGTCCGAAGATGCGCTTGGCGGTGTTGAAGTCTTCTTCGGCCAGGGCGGTGCGTCCCACAAAGAAGTAGGCGTCGTGGTAGCGCGGATTGAGCTCGTAGGCTTTGTTGAAGTCTTCGCGGGCGGTCTCGTAGTTGCCGCGGTCGAAGTAGATGCGTCCGCGGATAAAGATGTACTCCTCGTTGGAGGGCTCTTGCTCGATGACCTTGTTGATCTCGTCGACGGCGCGGTCGAACTGACCGGCCTGCCGGTAGGCATCGGCCAGGTAGGCGGAGAGCCGAATATCCTGGATGCCCTCAGAGCGGGCGCGCTCCAGGAGGGTCAGGGCCTTGTCGCTTTCGCCATCTTCGAGCAGCAGGCGCGAGAGATTGAGGCGAGCGTTCCAGAAGTTGGGGTCGAGCTTCAGAGCTTCTTCGTTCCACTGACGCGCGAGCGCACGACGTTCGGAGAGGCGGTAGTAGTCGGCGACCTGCGAGGCGATGGCCGCGTCGATGCCTTCGGGGCGCTCGATGATCGCGCGCACATGCTCTTCGCCGCGGGCCACATCGCTGTCGATACGCCAGGCGAGCTGGGCCAGGGCGGCCTGCGCGGTCAGCAGGCTGGGATCGATTTCGACGGCGCGCTCAAAAGCCCGGCGAGCTTCGTAGAAGGTGCCGCGCTGCATATTGAGTCGGCCCAGATAGAAGGGGAATCGGGCATCTTCGGGAAACTCTTTCTCGCCATCTTCGAGTTTGAGGATGGCCTCGTTCCACTGCTCAAGTCCCATATGGGAGCGGACGATGCCGAGCATGACGTCGGGGTCCTGCTGGCCGAGATTCTTGTTGGTGGTGAAGAAGTTGAGGGCTTCCTGATAGCGCTCGGCCTGCTCGTACTGCTCGGCCAGCGCCCGCAGGCTGTCGACGCGAGAGCTGTCGAGGTTGAGAGCCTCGGTGAACATCTTGATGGACTCTTCGCTCTGCTGGCGGGCCATGTAGACCATGCCCATGAGGTGATGCGCCTCGCCGCGCTCGGCGGTGGAGGCGGCGCTGCTCAGCTCATTGATGATCTTCTCAAGGTGCTCGGTGGCGTCGTTGAGGTCGCCATCCTCGTAGTAGAGGTGACCGGCCAGCAGACGGGTGGCCACGTGGCCGGGATCGGCGTTGCTTCCGAACTCCAGGGCCTCGATCGCGGCGTCTGAATCGCCTTGTTTGGCAAGGAGACGTCCTCGCCAGTAGTGCGGGGTGGCCGTGTCCGGGTTGGCGTCGCTGGCGGCTTTGAGGTGGCGGAAGGCGTGTTCGGCCAGCGATGCGTACACCGCGGGGGATTCGGGGGCCTCGGCGGCTTCGGCCTCCCCGGGCTCATCGGCGGCGGGGGCCTCACCATCGGGCGCGTCTTCGCCGGCGGTGGCCGGAGCCTCTGCCGTACTCTCATCATCGAGGGCGTCGGCCGGGGGCTCGTGTTGGCCATCGAGCGCGGCCAGTGCGTGGGCCACTCCGGCGCCGAGGTGGCCCCAGTAGGCGGTCTCGGCGTCGGCGATGGCCGCGGCTGCCAGGGCGGCGGCCGCATCGGCCTGCGCCAGACGGGCTTCATTGGCGGCGAGTGCGGCGCTGACCAGGGGCACCTCGCCCTGGGCTGCCAGTTCGCCGGCCAGGGTTTCGGCGCTGGCCGCCAGCGCGTCGTCGTAGCGCGTCAAAAAGAAGGACTGGCCCATCAGCAAAAGGGCTTTGCTCTCGGTATCGAGGCTGCCTTTTTTGGCCTGGTCAAAGAGCTGCAAGTAGGTGGCGTAGTTATCGATGGCCACCTGATCGGGGAGCAGCGTCGTCGGGGTGGGGGCCACCGGAGCGCGTTGCTGCTGGACGACTTCTTCGGTCGCGAAGAACGATGTGTAGATGCCAAACCCGGCGGCCCCCAGCACCAGGACGGCGAGCACCGGGATGCCGATGGCCGCCATGGAGCCGCGTTTTTTGTCGGCGTCGACGGTCTCAGCCACGCCTTTGGTGGCGGCGGGCGCCTGCTCTCGGATGCCGGAAGATGCCGGTCGGAACGGGTCGTGCCCCTGGGGGGCGGGAGCCGCGGAGCGAGGCGAGGCGGGAGCCCGGGGCTGGGCAGGGGGCGGTTGCACCGAAGGCGGAGCCGGGCCGCCCATCAAGTCATCGCCCCAGTCGGCTTCGTTGACCCCGAGGTCGTCGCTGCCAAAGGCATCATTGCCCTGAAGTTGTTGACCCCACTCGTCCTCTTCGGGTTCTTCATCCAGGAAGGAGAAGCCCTGGTCGCCGCCCAGAAAATCGTCTTCGTCGGCCGGAGCGTCGGCGAAGAGGTCTTCGTCGTCCATGACCGGGGCGGCGAAGAGGTCGTCGCCGGCGCCGTCAGCGAAGGGATCCGGGGCGGGAGCGGCAAAGGGATCATCGCCCGCGGGGGCGGGGGCGGGGGCGGCGAAGGGATCGTCGTCGAAACCGACGGGAGCGGCAAAGGGATCATCGCCCGCGGGAGCAGCGAAGAGATCATCGCTGTCTTCGGCCATGCCGGCCGGGGCGGCGAAGAGGTCCTCGGCGGCATCTTGGCCTACGGGAGCGGCGAAGAGGTCGTCAGCCGCATCTTGGCCTACGGGAGCGGCGAAGAGGTCGTCACTGGGCTCCGCGCCGACCGGTGCAGCGAAGAGGTCGTCACTGGGCTCCGCGCCCAGGGGAGCTGCGAAGAGATCGTCACTGGGCTCCGCGCCCAGGGGAGCAGCGAAGAGATTGTCGGCGGGGTCGGCCATGCCGGCCGGAGAGGCAAAGAGGTCGTCCTCGGCCTCAACGGTTGCAGGTGCCGCAAAGAGGTCGTCTTGCGCGGCGCTGAGGGGGGCTGCAAAGAGGTCGTCGTCATCCTGAATCGGGGCTGCAAAGAGGTCGTCGTCTTCAGGGCTCGCCGGCAGATTGACGCCCGCGGCGGTGGGCAGGTTTTTAAGGACAGCGGTGGGCAGGTCGTTGCCCGCGGCGGTGGGCAAATCGCTGGCGGCAGAGCGTGGCAGATTGCTGCCCGCGGGGCGGGGCAGGTCGCTGAGCTTTGGCCGGGGAAGCGCGGGCACATCGGCTTTGGCCCGGGGGAGGTCGGCGAGTTTGGGTTTGGGCAGGTCGCCGAGCTTCGGCCGGGGGAGATCGGGGGCCGATCGGGGCGCGGGAAGCGCCGGGGCGCTGGCGGAGACGGGCAGATCCTGGCCCGCAAAGCCTGCCCGGGTGGTGTTTCCACCGGCATCTTCGGCAAATGCCGCCACGTTTGAGATCGGGGTCCAGGTCTCTTTATCGGTGGAGACCTGGGCGTCGGCGCCGAGTTTGTTGCCTCGGAGCATCAGCCGGATGGCGTTCTGGTCGAAGGGGCCGAAGACCTTACCGGAGGGGCGTTTGACGTAGTAGCGTTCCATCGCTTGTCGGGGATTCGGCCTCGAAGAGGCGTCGGTGTGAGATCGCCGGCTCGATGGGCGCACAGCTCGGTGGCATCTGTGAGAGGGCGCCGCCCGGGGGGAGGGCCGAAGCCTGCGGAGAACGCGTTGCTGCGCAATAGTGTGGCGACCAGAGAGTCTGGCGCCAATGTATCGCGCAGCCCCTTTTCTGGCAAGGGAGTCGGGCTGTGAGACGGGGGAGCAGGGGCCTTATTCGTCGCGGGGAAAGGGGGTGTTTGCGAGGACCAGGCCGGTTTCGTCCAGGATTTCGTCGAGGAGGTCTTCTGCGCCCGCGCGGATGACGAAGTGCAGGTCGCCCAGGCGGCGTTCGATGAGGTCCGGGGCCTCTTCGAGCGCGGCAAAGCGCCGGGCGCTGGGAGCGTCTTCGAAACTTAAGATGGTGAGACCGTCGGCCAGGTGGGCGCGCGCCGGGCGGTCGAGTTCGGCCTGCAGGCGCAGGGCCTGTCCGGAGGGAAGGCCGCCGGGGCAGCGGGGATCGAGGAAGGCGGTGATGCGTTCGAGGGGATCGTCTTCAAAGCGCGCGTTGATTTTATCGATGTCCAGCGCGAAGAAACGCGAACGCGGCGAGGACTCCTCTTCGAGAGGGGTGGTCAGGCGCGCGAGCTCGACCTGGGTGACGACGTCGAGTTCGTAGGGGTCGGCCATCAGCACCAGGGGATCGACAAAGTAGAGCGAGCGTGCGGGCTGGCCGGTGGAATCGAGAGTCAGTGAGGGGTGGGCCTCGGCCGCGCGGCGCAACGCATCGTGTTTGGAGCCGGTCGCAAAGGCGTCGCGGGCGCCCAGGCGGATGACCCGATAGGGGCTCTCACGGAGGTCATGTTCGAGCTGGCCGATGATCATGTCGAAGCGTTCCGGGTCGGGATGACGCAGGAGCACCCCTCCCAGGTGGATGGTCAGGCGCTGGTGGACGCGTTCCCAGTCTTTGAGCTGGAAGGCCACGGCCTCGGGGACCGGGGTGTGACCGCAGCGGTTGAGCAGTTCCACAAGTCCCTGCGCGCTGGCGCCGAGCGAGTAGCCGCGTTGGACCGACTCGGTGGCCAGCTGGAAGGTCGCCACCCGATCGGAGAGTTTGCGCCGCTCGCCAACGCGGTAGAGGTCGTGGAGGACGGCCACCGGGGCGTTGTCCAGGAAAACCATCACCTCGAAGTTCGGCTGCACGATCAGGCAGCCGCCCTGGGGAGGCGGGAGCTGGGAGCCTTCCAGGCCCAGGGCTCGGGCGCCTCGTGGTGAGAGTCTGGCGACGCGCTGGCCATCGGTAGCCCGGCCAAACTGCAGGATGCCCGACCAGCTTAAGGTGCGCTCGAGCATGGCCTCAATGAACTCTGCCGGCTCGCACTGGCCGGCCATCTTCGAGAGCGTGCGATCCAGGTACTGCCGGTCGATCTGGGTGCAGAGCTCAGTGAGCGCATCCAGCGAGACCCAGTCGCGCACCGAGGCTCGACGGAGCACTGAGAGCACGAATCCGCGGGCGCCGATCAGAGGCTCACCGGTGGATTCATGCTGGGAGAAGTGCTGGTCGTCGGCGCCGCGCAGGGTCATGTCGGCCAGGCGCACGCTCTGCACCTCGTTCCAGAAGCGCAACTTTTGCAAGGCTTCGGCCAGGCGTCGGTCGCGTTCGGCGCCGGAGGCATGGAAGTACTCCGAGAGCGCGCCGTCGTGGGTGCGGTAGCGGTCGTCGTCCGGTTCCAGAAACCCCAGCTCGCGCCCCAGGGCGGCGAGGAAGGTCAAAAAGTCGAGTTGTCGGGGATCGTGCAGATCCAGGTCGCCGGCAACCTCTCCGAGTTGGCCGGGCATGGAGATGCCACGGGCTGAGCGAGCCAGGGAGCGGCGGTTCGGGGTGCCGTCTTTGTTGAGTTTGAGCGGGTCGCGTCGGATCAGTGACGCCAGATGGAGGAGGTTGAGCTCCAGGTCGTCGACCGAGCTGACGGTGGGCTCCAGGCTCACCTCGGTCCAGCCGGGGACGTCGATGTCCAGGGCATCCGGGCGGGCGTCGAGGCGCGTGAGGGTGGGGGCGCTCAGGGCCAGATCGTGCTGCAAGAAGGTGCCGCGTTCCAGGAGCACCTCGATGTCGCAGTCGTGCTCGCCGGCGGCCGGTATGGGAATCAGCCAGCCGGTGGCGATGAGGGCGGCCAGGGCGGGTTCGGATTCACCGAAGCCGCGCAGGAGCAGATCGCGGCGCAGGTTCTCGCCGCGGGCCCGGCCCCCCCGCTCCTGGATCAGCCAGAAGACGGCGCGCTCGATCTCCGAGAGCGCCTCGGTGTCGAGCGCGCGGGTATGTGGGTCGGTGAGCGCGGCGCAGAGATCTTCGGGGTCGGCGGAGACCTCCCAGGCGCGGGCTAAGAAACGCAGGCTGGCGTCGGCATAGCCGCGCTCTCGGAGCGCAGTGAACTCGGTGGCGTCAAGGGGCCCCTGGCTGAGGGGGCGATCGGGGCGCAGACTCATTGGACCTCCCCGGGTGTCGAGGAGGGGAACTGGCCTACCACCCGGGGAAAGGTTCCCTGGGCGTGGAGGGTTTCGAGTACTCCTTCGATCTCATCGGCGGGCACCAGCAGCGCCAGGTCGCCCAGGCGGCGGATGTGCAGATCCAGGGGCTCGATCGCCCGCAGAGTCTCTTCGAGGATGGCGGCATCCTCACAGAGCATGAGCGCGAGACCGTGATTCACAACAAGCAGGTCTTGAGCCAACGTCGCAGTCCTCAGGCAGAAAGGGGAGGTCTTACGCCGACGTCTCGGGGAGGCGTGGCGGACCATTCGTCCGAGAATAGGAGCAGCATTGAAGGTGTGTCAACGTAGTGAGGTAGGCCACATTGACACCCTTTTGTAGCGAGGGATAAGTTTGGCGCGATTTCCCTCTTTCTGACGCAGCGTGGCGGAGCGCCACCAGGTTAAGGACGTCGATGGACACCAACGACATTCGTTTTTTTGAGGTGGGACCGCGCGATGGTCTTCAGAATGAGTCGCGGGTGCTCAGTTGCGCGGATCGCGTGGCGATGATTGAGAAGCTCGTCGACGCGGGGGTGCGCGACGTGGAGATCGGCAGCTTTGTGCATCCGCGCTGGGTGCCGCAGATGGCGCAGACCGATGAGGTGGCTCGCCAGATTACGCGGCGAGAGGGCGTGCGCTACTGGGCGCTGGTGCCTAACCTCAAGGGGCTGGAGCGCGCCCGGGAGGCCGGCGTGGAGCACGTCGCGGTGTTTATGTCGGCGACCGAAGCGCATAACCAGTCCAACCTCAATCGCTCTCTGGACGAGAGTCTGGCGGCGCTCAAACGTACCACCGAGGCGGCGGTGAGCGAGGGAATGGTGGTTCGGGCGTATATTTCGACGGTATTTGGTTGCCCTTTTGAGGGCGATGTCGACTTTGCCCGAGTGCTGGAGATTGGCGAGGAGCTGTTGGGCAATGGTGCCGAACATCTCTCGCTGGGCGATACGATCGGGGCGGGTACGCCTCTGCAGGTGGGCCAGGGCTGCGCTCGGGCCGTGCAACACTTTGGTGTGGAGCGCGTGGCGCTGCACCTGCATGACACGCAGGGGCTGGCGGTGGCCAGCGCGCTGATGGCCTATCAGGCCGGGGTGCGCCTGTTTGATGGGGCGGTCGGTGGGATGGGCGGTTGTCCCTATGCGCCGGGCGCGGCGGGCAACCTGGCCAGTGAAGATCTCGTCAATCTCCTGCTCTCCATGGGCGCAAGGGTCGATGCCGACTTAAGCGCGCTGTGCGAGGTCACCGGCTGGCTCTCCGAGGAGGTCGGTCTGAGTGTGCGCTCGCGCTACTATCCTTATTGGCGATCTCAACAGGAGCAGGACACGTGACGACGATTGAGCAGGCGTTTCGAGAGCTGACGCAGTCTTATATGAGCCAGGTGCTCACGAGCATGGATCAGGCGGTGGAAGCCGCCGGGCTTGGCGAATCATCGCTGAAGGCGATGCTGGGCTACCATCTGGAGACCGGGGGGAAGCGTCTGCGGGCGATCTTGCCGTTGGCGGTGGCCCAGAGCCTGGGCGTGGCGCCGGAGGCGTTGGTGGGGTTTGGGGCCGCCTGTGAGCTGATTCATAACGCGACGCTGGTGCATGACGACTTGCAGGATGGCGATGAGGTGCGCCGCGGCAAGCCGACGATCTGGAAGAAGTTCGGTGCGCCCCAGGCCATCAACCTGGGAGACGCGATGCTCTATCTGGCGCCGATTTGCCTGGAGCAGACCCGGGCCTCGGTCGACGGGCGCCAGCGGGTACTGGCGCGCATCTTCCGCGATGTGCTCAAGGTGATCGATGGGCAGGAGCGCGAGTTTGCGCTGCAAGAGGGCTCGGTCCACGATATTGATCCGCAGGCCTATCGCCAGATGGTGCGCGGTAAGACCAGCGGACTCTTCGCGTTGCCGATGGCCGGGGCCGCCGAGCTCTGCGATGCCCCGGCGGAGGTGGTCCAGGCGCTGGAGGTGGCGGCCGGTCACCTGGGAGTGCTCTTTCAGATTCAGGACGACATCCTCGACCTCTACGGAGAGAAGGGGCGCGCGACCTTTGGGAGCGATCTGCGTGAGGGCAAGATCTCGGCGCTGGTAGTGGCCTTCTGGCAGCTTGCCGACGCGGAGAACCGACGCCGGTTGATGGCGCTGTTGCAGGCCGATCGTCAGGCGACGCCCGATGACGAGGTGCGTTGGGCGATTGAGGCTTTTCGCGAGCAGGGCGCTCTCGCGGAGTGCCTGGCAGACATTGACCGACTGCGTGGACAAGCGCTTGCCAGTGAAGCGTTTTCGGCGTATCCCGACCTGCGCCGGCTCATTGAGGGAATGGCGCAGATCTTCCTCGAGCCAATTCGCGATATCATGGAAGTCCAGGCCTAAGCGGGGTGCCCGCGCCTTGAACTCTCCATGCCCTACCAGGCGCATTTAAGGCGCACCACCCCACAGCGACGGACTGGCCATGAGCGACGAGAAGAGCACCCTGAGTTGCCCCTTCAGCGGCGATGCCCCCCGGATGACCTCGGGGGGAGAGCGATTGACCTACAACTCGTATCTCAAGGTGCCGCAGCTGCTGGAGTTGCAGAATTTTGAGTCGAGCCCGGCGGCGCATGACGAGCTGCTCTTCATCGTCATCCACCAGGCCTACGAGCTGTGGTTCAAACTCATCCTCTTTGAACTCGATCAGGTGGCCGAGGAGATCGAGAAGAACGAGATCTACGAGGCCGGGCGTCTTCTGCAGCGGGTGTTGCAGATCGAGAAGTTGCTGGTCCAGCAGATCCACGTGCTGGAGACGATGACACCGCGCGATTTTCTGCGTTTTCGCTCGGCGCTCAATCCTGCCAGTGGGTTTCAGTCGATTCAGTTCCGTGAGGTGGAGTTTTTAACCGGGATTCGCGACACCTCGGTGATGGCGCATATCGATCAGACCGATCAAGACCACCGTCGTTTGCTGGCGCGTCTGGCCGAGCCTTCGTTGCGCACGCGTTTCTATCGCCTGCTTGAGCGCGAGGGGTTTGAGGTGGTGGTCCCCGAAGAGGGGGAGGTTCTGGAGGGAGAGCGGCTGGAGAAGAATCTGGCGGCGCTGCTGCCGCTTTATCGGCATCCGGAGAAGCGTTTTCACCTGTACACGCTGGCCGAGTCGCTGGTGGAGCACGATCAGAACATTCTGCTCTGGCGCTTTCATCACGTGCGTGTGGTCGAGCGTCTGCTGGGCACCAAGCCCGGGACCGGCGGATCGAGCGGGGTGGCTTACCTGAGCTCCACGCTGGAGAAGCGCGCTTATCCGCAGCTGTGGCAGGTGCGTGGCCTGCTCTCCGACGACGAGATTTACGGGGCGAGTTAATCTCGGGTCAGGGTCTCGACGATGGTTTCGAGGGCCTGATCCAGGAGCCGGCGTCGAGGACTGGGCGGCAGGGTCGTCAGGAGACGGCGCATGTCGCCCAGACGTTTTTCCAGGCGTAGATCGGGGGCGTTGGGAACGCTGAGGTAGGGGCGCAGGCGAGCGAGCGCGGCGCGAAGCGCCGGGCGGTCATCGTCGATGTGGGCGAGCAGGGCGGTGCCCAGGAGCACAAACATATTGGAGTAGGCGTGGCCGGTGCGTTCGGCCTGGCGCCGGGCTTCCGGGAGGCGGAATCGGGCGGAGTCAATGTCGCCCTGCACCAGATCGAGTTTGACCAGGCTGATGGTGCTCAAGCTGATCATTTCGCGATGTCCCATCTCCTGGGCCCGATGTTGGGCGCGGGTGTAGTACTCGCGAGCCTCGTCGATGTTGGCCTGAGCTTCCCACGCCATGCCGGCGTAGAAGAGGAGTTGAGGCGCGTAGAGGCCCAGACCCAGGATGTCTTCGAGGTCGAAGACATCCTGGAGCAGCTCCAGGGCCCGGGCGGGCTGGCCCTGTTCGATTCGGAAGAGTGCCCGGTAAATGGTGGAGAGAGCCCAGCCGTGGCGGTCGTCGAGGTCCTGGTGAAGCTGGAGGGAGTCATCGGCCAGGCGTTGGGCGCGCTCGGTGTCTCCACGGAGCCAGCAGAGTTCTGCCTCCAGCAGGAGATCTTTGGCGACGCCGTAGAGATGGCCCAGGCGTTCATGAAGTTCGCGGGCCCGGCGCAGGTGCGCGGCGCTGCGGTCCAGGTGCGTGGTGCGGCGCAGGCAGAGGGCCAGGCTTAAGTTGGCGTTGGCCTGGGCCAGGATATCGCCGTGCTGGCGCGCGGCGTTCATGGCCTGGCGTGCCAGCGCTTCGCTGCGCTCCAGGCCGTCGACAATCATGCAGATATGGGAGGCCTCGATCAGGGCGAGCGCGTGGGCGCGGTGGTCGCCGCCGGTCCGGGCCTGAGTGATGGCTTTACCCACCAGGCTCCAGGCCTCCCGGAGTTCTCCGCTGGCATAGGCGCAGCGCGAGAGGGCCAGGGTCGCGGCGATTGCCGCCGCCGGGTCGCCCTCGCGGCTGGCGGCCTCGTGGACCATCTCCAGGTCGGCGCGGGCGCGGGCGTAGCGGCCGCGGAAGCGGGCCAGATCGGCCTGTCCCAGAAGCACGCGGCGCAGCCCGGCGCGATCTTCGAGGATCACACAGAGCTCCGAGGTGCGTTGAAGGAGGGCTTCGGCTTCGTCGAGACGGCCTTGCAGGCGTACGACGTCGGCCAGATGCTCGCGGGCGTGGGCTTCATTGGCGACGTGGTCGGCGCTCTCGGCGTGGATGATGGCCTCGCGCAGGGCATCTTCGCCCGGGCCGAACTCGCCGGCCAGATGGTAGAGGCGTCCCTGTTGCAGGCGAAGCGCGCTGAGCGAGGTGTGATCGACCTGGCGGGTGTGCAGGATCTGCGGCTCGGCGCGGCGCAACAGGCGCAGAGCTTCGTGAAGGCGGTGCTCCCCTTCGGCCTCGGCGGCGGCGCGCAGCCACCAGGGAAGCGCACGTTCGCTCTGGGAGCTGCGCTCCAGGTGCTCGGCGATCGCTTCGCACTCCGAGGCATCGGGTTCGCCGTGGCGTTCGATCCGGGCACGGGCCGCATGCCCGTGGAAGGTCCGCCAGTCGTCGATGCTCTCGACCATGCGCACCAGTGAGGCTCGATGAAGCGGTTGCACAAAGGCAAAGTGCACCGGGGCGTCGGTGCCGCCGTCGCGACGTAGGAGCCCGATGGCGCAGAGGGCTTCGAGCAGTTCGCCGCATTGTCGGGCCAGCTCGGGCTGGCCATCGGCGAAGATAGCCCGGGCCAGGGTGGCTCCCTCGAAGCGATCGCCAAAAAGCACCGCGCGATGAAGGAGCGCGCGAAGGCGTGCCTCTTCCGGGTGGTTCTGAAGCAGTCGGTTGGCGCGTGTGATGACCAGTTCTCGGAGGTCCGGTGGGACCAGCGAGGAGAGCGCCACGGAAGGATCACTGAGCTCGTAGATTGCGCCGGGTTTGCGGGGGCGGATCTGGTGGGTTTCCAGAAGATGGCGAATCAGATGCAGCAGCAGCGCCGGGTTACCACCGGCCAGATCGAGAAGATCGCGTTGGAGGACGCTGCTCGCCGGGAGCACCGATGCGAGGAGCTCGCGCATCGCGGCGTTGGGGAGGGGGGCGAGATGGTGGCGAGCGGCGCTGACCGACGCCGGGGAGTGCCAGCGTTTTACATGACGCGGGGAGCGTGCGCAGAGGATCAGCGCGATGGGCCGCGGGTGCTGGGTGAGCATCTCCAGAAGTTGGTCGAGCACCTGGCGGCTCAAGGGATCTGCGTACTGCACATCCTCAAGGACCAGCAGGAGTGCGTGTTGCTCGCTGATCGCGTGCAGCGCGTGCACCACCTGATGGAGTGGATGCACGGCATGGGTTTTCAACGTTGTCCGGGAATCTGCGGCACAGGTGCTCAGCGCCTGGAGCGAGTGGTCCAGGCGAGTGGAATGCTCCCGGGGGGGCTCGTCAGGGGCGAGCAGTGGCGAGAGCGCCTGGCGTAGTCCGGCAAGAGGTTCACCGTGGCGGCGGTAGCGACCGCGGAGCGTTCGGGCGCCGGGAGGAGCCGGCAGGTGTGTAAGCCAGGTCTGGAGCAGCGCGCTTTTTCCCTGACCGGAGTCGCCTGTCAGCAGAAAGATACCCCCGTGTAGCGAGGCTTTTGCGTGCCAGTGGGTCAGCGCGTCGAGGGCTCGGTGGCGTCCCAGCAAGGGGAGGCTGGCCACCCGCTTTTCAAAGGCGTGCAGGGGCGCGGCCGGGGCCGGCTCCAGCTGAAGTTCGGTGGGAGCCGTCGCGGCGGCCGGTACCTCGCGCAGGGTGTCGTTGTCGACGGGACGCGGGCTCGGGGGCTCGGGAGGATCGGCGTGCGTTGATTCGGGCAGCGCTTCGGGGGCTAAGGTGCGGCGGGCCGAACGCGCCAGGCCGACCAGTGCGGGCCGGGCGCCAGAGGTCTCTTCGGGGCGATCCTCCTGAGAGAGGAGCCAGCTGAGCGCGCGTCCGGCGTCGGCGAAACGTCCGCCGATCTCTTTGTGGGTGGCCCGGGTGATAAAACGCCCGACCGTCGTGCGGGCGATGGCCTCCGGGAGCGTCGGGAGGGGGGCTTTGACCTGCTTGAGCAGAATGTCCAGCGGGGTGGGGCCGTCGAAGGCCGGACGGCCCACGAGCGCCTCGTAGAGCAGGAGCCCCACCGCGTAGATGTCGCCCGGCGGTCCTACCGGTTCTCCATAGGCATGCTCCGGCGACATGTACTGAGGCGTACCACAGACCTCGCCATCGGCGGTGAGCGAGGGGCCGCGGTAGAGCGTGGCGCCCGGATCGCCGATGAATTTGCTCAGCCCGAAGTCGAGCACCTTGATCGAGAGGGGGGCGCCCTGGGGGACGTCGTTGACGAAGATATTTTCGGGCTTTAAGTCGCGGTGGATCAGCTGGCGGGAGTGGGCTTCTTCCAGACTTCCCAACAGTTGTTCCAGGAGCTGACGCCCCTGCACCGGGGCGAGGGGGCCGCAGCGGTGCACGTGGTCACGGAGGTTTTCACCGATGAGGAGTTCCATGACGACGTAGAGCAGCCCACGTGGGGTCTGGCCGTAGTCAAAGAATGTGATGGTGTGGTCGTGGTGCAGCCCGCTGGCGTGGAAGACCTCCCGACGAAAGCGCTCGACCTCGCGCTCATGATGAGCGACCTCGGGGTGCAAACACTTGATGGCAACGTCGCGGGCGATGGCTTCCTGGCGGGCCTGGAAGACGACCCCGTAGCCCCCGCGGCCCAGTTCTTTTACCACGCGGTATCGACCGGCGATCAGATCTCCCACCCGGGGAAGCTGCGGTGCGGCGCTGCTCAAACGTGTCTCGTCGATGCAAAGAGGAGGGGCGGTGCAAGGCCAAGTATTCACAAGTATCGTCGATCGTCGGCAGGCCCACAAGGCGGCGCCGCCTTGCTCATACGTTGGGGCTATGAGAGGGCTCTCATGGAGAAACTGTTTTGAGGAGCGGCCATTTCGCTGTAGTTGTGGGTAGCTCTGGATGGTACCGCGAGACGATTTTTTTTCGGGAGAAGGATGATGACGCGAGGGTATACATACAATGGCTTGCTGGTGGCGTTGATGCTGGCGCTGGTCGCGAGCGCGGCGCCGGCGGTCGCTCAGGAGGATGCTTCGGCCGGGGAGAACTCGCCGGAGAGCACCGAGCTGGCTCAGGAGGAGAGCTCCGAAGACGCCGCCACGGAAGGCGATCAGGCGGACGCCGACGCTGAAGATGGCGAAGAAGAGGCCGACGAAGAAGCCATCGAAGACGAGCAGGCGGAAGCCGACGCTGAAGAAGAAGCCACCGAAGACGAGCAGGCGGAAGCCGACGCTGAAGAAGAAGCCACCGACGACGAGCAGGCGGAAGCTGACGCTGAAGAGGAAGATGAGGAAAAAGAGGACCCCTTCGCCGAGGCCGATAAACTTCTGGGCGTGAGCGAGGACGATGAGGACGTCGACTTCGACGGTCCTTTCGAGACGACCGTGGGCGGTCGTCTGGAGCTGGGGCTCTTCTTCACCGATTATGAGCGCTTAAACGACTACGTGCTTGCGCCGAACAACCAGGAACTCATCGACGGCAACGTGGCCCAGCACATCGACCTGGCCATCGAGGCGATGGTCGTGCGCAACTTGCGCGTCTCGGTGCTCGGTGGGGCAGCGTTCAACTACCAGGGCGATCCTTCGGTGAGCTCCTGGTATGTGGGCCTGGAGCCGGCCTACGCCGTGGGGAACCGCACCTGGGAGATGGCCGTGGGGCTGAGCGCGATGTTCGGTGGGCAGCAGCTCTCGGTCGGCGAGCATGAGATGGACACCTCGCTCACCGTGCTGCGTCCCTTCTTTGAGGTCAGCCGTCACTTCCCCGATGCCTACAGCGCGGTCTACCTGCGCGCCGGCTTCAACCAGTGGCACGTATACAACCCGCGCTCGGAGACCCTCGACCTGGAGATCCAGCGGGGCGAAGAGCTCGACTCGTTCTGGTTGAGTGATGGGGGCTTCTATCTGGCCATCGGTGGGCGCTTTGGCAAGCTGGTGCAGCCGGAAGAGTAATCCCGGTGACGCCGGCGGGGGCCCCCCGGGATGAGAATCAGGCTCAGGAGTACATCGATGCAACTCACCGCCTTGATGCGTCCCGGGTGGGCCGCCGTGCTCGCCGCGCTTTGTTGCGCGCTGAGTGCCTGTGATGCGCTGGAGCAGGTTGGCAGGCTGCTGGAGCTCCCCGCGCCAACGTCGTCGGCGCCGGCGAGCTCGCCAGTGGCGCCCCGGAGGACGCCGCAGGCCGCCGAGCTTCGGAAGAACGGGGTGGTTGATGGCGACACCCTGCGCCTGGTCGGTTTTGATGAGAGCGTACGTCTCTTGTGCCTGGACACCGAGGAGGTGCTCCGTGGCGAGGAGCTTCAGCGGGCCCAGGCTGACTGGGAGTCGTACCAGCGCGAGCGCAAGGGGCAGGGGCGTTTTACCCGCAGCTACGGCACCTTTGTGGGGAACCAGGCTAAGGAGTGGGCCCGAGAGTTCTTTGCGGGGCGCGACGAGGTCTTTGTCGAGTACGCCTCGGAGGTGCACACCCGGGGCTTTTTCGGGCGTCACCTGGGCTACGTCTGGGTGCGGGAGCCCGGGGGCGACTGGCTCAACTACAATGTGGAAGCGGTACGCGCCGGGTGGTCGCCTTACGCCACGGAGTACGGGCGCTGCGATCCTTATCACGAGGCCTTTGAGGAGGCTCAACGTCAGGCGCAGGCTGCCGGGCGAGGCATCTGGAAGCCGGGGCAACGCGGCTACGATGACTACCCGCAACGCTTTGAGGAGTGGGCTCCGCGGGCCCGCCAGATCGGGCTCTTTCGGGAGCGCCTGGCCGATCACCCCCACGTGGTCGAGCTGGGCACTGACGATGCCATGGGCCGGCTGCGCCAGCGTACGGGGGAGCGGGTGGTGGTCTTTGGGGCCGTCGATCGCTACTCGCCACGGGGACGTCCGCCTAAACTCTACCTCTCGCATCGCTACCGCGAGGAGCTGATGATCCAGGCTCCGGGACCGGTCAAATTCGGGGACATGAAAAAGGGCGACTTCGAGAAACGCGAGTTTGTCTACGTGGAGGGAGAAGTGGCGATGTTTCGCGGCGACCCGATCGTGGTGCTCGATGAGCTCAGTTTTATTCGTTCGGGCGATGACCCTCCGAAGCTCGCGCGCTGATGCGTCGGTGCGGGATGTGGGGTGGGGCTCGTCTTTTAAGGGGCTGTTGCCAGGGAGTGGAGCGTGCTGAAGAGGCTCGGTTGGGAAGGTGTTGTGGTGCTGATGATGGTGCTCTTGGTGCAGGGAGCCTGTGCCTCGCCCTCGGGCGCGACCCGGGCGCCTACACCCGGCACCGAGGCCCCGGGAGAGCTGCTGGGGCCGGGCATCTGGGAGGTTGCCACCGGTCGGCAGCTCAGTGAGGCGGAGCTTGTGGCCGAGCTCTCCGGTGCGCGCTTTGTGGTGGCCGGGGAATCCCATGACGATGACTGGCACCATGAGGTTCAGCGCCGTCTCTACGCCGGCCTGAGCGCGCAGCGGCCGGGCCAGGTGGCGCTGGGAGTGGAGATGGTGGAGGCGCGCTTTCAGAGCGCGCTCGACGCCTATCTGGAGGGCTCCCAGGACGAGGCGGCGATGCTCGAAGGCGTCGGGTGGGAGGAGCGCTGGGGGATGGACTGGGAGATGTACGCCCCGATGTGGCGCACGGCCCGGGAGTACGCCCAGCCGGTGGTGGGGCTCAATGCCCCCCGCGAGCTGGTGCGCCGGGTGGGGCGAGGCGGGCTGGAGGCGCTCAGCGAGGAGGAGCGCCGGGGGCTGCCCGAGCTCGATTTGAGCGATGCGGAGTACCGGGCCTGGTTGCAGGCGATCTTTGCCGCACACGGGATGGGCGATGATACGCAGGCGCTCGATCGTTTTTTCGCCGCTCAGGTGCTCTGGGATGAGACGATGGCCGCGCGCGCCGTCGAGGTGATGCTCGCCAGCCCCGAACTTGCGCAGATGGTGCTTCTGGTGGGGCGCGGTCACGCCGAGCGCGGCTTTGGCATCCCCCCGCGCATTGAGCGGCGGATGACCGCGGCCGGCGAACCGGCGGCGGTCCCGGTGGTGATTCCGGTGAGCGCGGTCGGGGAGGAGGACGCCGGCCAGGACGAGTATCGTCGGCTGCGCTACCTTCAAGAAAAGAACATCGCCGACTTCGTCTGGATCGAAGCCGGCGATGCGTAAGGCCTGCTGAGAGGGGCGGTGATGCCCCCCCCCGGGGTTATTCGGCGCTGGCCTGAACGTCGGAGCCGGCGCGGGCGTGCATCAGATCCATGCAGGCCGAGATGTAGCTCGCGAAGAGGGGGTGGGCGTGGCCCGGGCGGCTCTTAAACTCGGGGTGCGCCTGGCAGCCGATGAACCAGCGCAGTTCGGGGATTTCGATCATCTCCACGAGCACGCCGTCGGGGGAGGTGCCGCTGAACACCAGGCCGGCCTCCTCCAGCGGGGCGCGAAACGCGTTGTTCACCTCGTAGCGGTGGCGGTGACGCTCGCTGATCAGGGTGTTGCCATAGATGCGGGCCGCCCGGCTATCGTCGGCAAGCACACAGTCGTAGGCGCCCAGGCGCATGGTGGCGCCCTTGGTCTTGATCGCTTCCTGGTCGGCCATCAGGGCGATGACCGGCGCGCTGCTCTCCGGGTTGAACTCGGCGCTGTTGGCGTCTTTGAGGCCGGCGACGTTGCGGGCGAACTCCACCACTGCCAGCTGCATCCCCAGGCAGATCCCGAAGTAGGGCACGTCGTTTTCGCGGGCGTAGCGCGCCGCGCGGATCTTGCCCTCGGTGCCGCGCTTGCCGAAGCCGCCCGGGACCAGGATGCCGTCGCAGTCGCCCAGCAGATGTTCGGCTTCCAGCTGCTCCAGATCTTCGGAGTCGATGAACTTCAGGTTGACCCGAACCTCGTTGGCGATGCCGGCGTGGAAGAGCGCCTCGTTGAGCGATTTGTAGCTGTCGGTCAGGTCGACGTACTTGCCGACGATGCCCACGGTAACTTCATGGCGAGGGTTGTGGATGCGGTCGACGATCTTGCGCCACTCGGTCAGGTCGGTGCCGCGCGACCAGATGTTGAGCGCGGTGGCCAGCTCGTGATCGATGCCCTGTTCGGCCAGGAGCACCGGGATCTCGTAGATCGAGCGGGCGTCGCGGGCGGTGACCACGCGCTCGGTGGGCACGTTGCAGAAGAGCGCGATCTTGCGCTTGATGTCCCGCGGCAGATCGCGGTCGGAGCGGCAGACCAAAAAGTCGGGCTGGATGCCGATCTCACGCAGCTGCTTGACCGAGTGTTGGGTGGGCTTGGTCTTCACCTCGTCGGCCGCCGGGAGGTAGGGGACCAGGGTCACGTGCAGAAAGACCGCGTTCTCCCGTCCCAGCTCGATGCCCAGCTGGCGGATGGCCTCCAAAAATGGCAGCGATTCGATGTCGCCCACGGTGCCGCCGACCTCCACAAACATCAGATCGCAGTCCTCGGAGGCATCGATCACCCGGGCTTTGATCTCGTCGGTGATGTGCGGGATGACCTGGACGGTGGCTCCCAGGTACTCGCCGCGCCGCTCTTTGCTGATGACCGAGTCGTAGACCTGGCCGGTGGTGAAGTTGTTGGCGCGAGTCATGCGCGTGGTGGTGAAGCGCTCATAGTGCCCCAGATCCAGGTCGGTCTCGGCGCCGTCGTCGGTGACAAAGACCTCGCCATGCTGGAAGGGGTTCATCGTGCCGGGGTCGACGTTGATGTAAGGATCGAGCTTGATGAAGCTGACGCGCAGGCCCCGGTTCTCCATCAGCGCTCCCAGGCCCGCGGCGGTGATGCCTTTGCCGAGGCTGGAGAGGACGCCACCGGTAATAAAAACAAACTTCGTAGTGCGATGCTTGGGCATGGGAATGACTCGCTGTGGGGAGGGGAGAGGAGGTGGGGAGACGCGCCAAAATCAGCCGGGCGCCGCTCGCGCGCACTATAGTGAGCCGGTCAGGGGCTGGCAACCTCTCCGGGCCGCGCTTGCGGGGGCTTTGAGGCGCGGGCTCTGGGGGGCGTCGCAGGGGAGCGCGGGGAGACCGGCGCAAAGGGTGGTTTTTTGGCGGGCGGGGCGCACATTTTACAGGGAGATATGGGAAGCGAAGGGGCCGGCAGCGGCGAGTTGGTGGATTTTCATCGAGTGTCGGGGGGAGGTCATGCGAGGAGCGCAAGGGTGGGCGTTGTGGGGACTGGTGTGTGCGGGGGTCGTGATTGGGCTGGGGTGCAGCGAGGAGCTGGAGGAGGTGGATCGGCGCGTCTTTGAGAGTGCGGTCTCCGAGGTTCAGGTGAAGGTGGAGCGCGACGAGGTTCACGTCTTTGGTTCCGACCAGAGCAAGGGGCTGGTCCTCGATCGCTGGAGCAGTCCGCGCGAGGAGTTCGCTCGCCTGGAGGAGCACCAGAGTGGGGATCGCGTGGAGGTCGTGGCGAGTTGTGCGTCGGCCGGGGGGTGTCGGGCGCGCTACGACCTCTCACTTCCCGAGCAGAGTCGCGTGGCGGTGGAGATGGAAGAGGGGCACCTGGGGCTCTACCATCTGGCCGGAGAAGTGCGGGCCCGGGTGGGCCGAGGGCAGGTGGTGGGCAAGCATCTGAGCGCCGATCATATCGAGCTGGACCTGGGGGAGGGGACCGTCGATGTGATCGTGGCCAATCGCCCCAGTCTGCTGGTCGTGCGTCTGCAAAAGGGGACTGCACGCCTGGTGATGCCGCCGGGGCGCTATCGCTGTGAGTTTGATCGTTTTGATGCGGCCATCGATCTCGATGAGTTCGATTGCCACGGGATGATGGACCAGGGCGTGCGCCTGGAGCTGGGCCCCGGGGCCCGGGTCACCTTTCGAGTCAACCGCGACTACGAAGGCCCTACGCCCTGAGGGCGGCCGGGGCACGGGTGGGCCGGGGAGCGAACGCCGGGTCTGGAAGCGCCGTCGACGCTGTGCTAACACAGCGGGAGGATGATGTTCATGGATTTCGGCGTGTAGATAGCGCGCCCTCTCGGCGCAGGAGATGTAAGGTGGCAAAGATCAAACTCAGCGAGACGCTGCGCTTTCTGGGGACCCGGCTCAATAAGATCACGGGCAGTGACCTGGAGTTTTTGCTCGAAGTCGAGGAGGCCCAGGTGCGCCCCGGGGCAGTGATTCACGCCCAGGCCCGGGTGCGCTCGCCGGAGTCCGGGGAGCGCGAGCTCACGCATGTGGCCATCAGCCTGCGTGGTCAGGTTCAGCGCGAGGGGAAGTGGCAGGACTATGATCAGCGCGCCGAGGTTGCCCATAACACCGCGCTTCCCGGCGGCCATGAGTTCGTGATCCCGATCGAGGTGCAGATCCCCGAAGACGCCGTACTCAGCGAAGACGGCGCCACCTGGAGTCTGCGGGCTCAGGCGGTGGTCGACCGCAGCGTCGATCCGCGCGCCGAGGCCCTCTTTGAGGTCATCGGTGGTTGACGCCCATCGTCTCGGTGGTCAACAGCTCCAGGCGCGGTCGGGAGCCCGGGGCCAGCTCAAAGAAGGTGAGCTCCGGGGCGGCCCCGATGCGCCAGGGCCATGACGCCGAGCCCAGCCCGCGGTTGATGTAAAGGTAGGCGCCGTCCAGGTAGTACGCCCCCACGTGATAGCGCGCGCCCATCCCGTGAGCGATGCGATGGGTGAGCCCGGGAATGTTGAACTGGTAGCCGTGGGTGTGCCCGCTCAAGATCAGGTTGGCGCCGCGTAGCGCCAGCTCCGGGGCCAGCGAGGGCACGTGGTTAAGCACCAGGCAGAAGGCGTCTCCCTGCAGGGCGTTGAAGGCCTGGTCCACGTCGGATTTTTTGGTGACGTGATCGTCGACCCCGACCACCTCAATCGGCCCCATCGCGCTCTCGATGAGGCGGTTCTCATTGGTGAGCAGCGGGATCTCAAAGCGCGAGAAGGCCTGGTGGGCGGTGTCGGTGCAGGTCCAGTGATCGTGGTTACCCAGCACCGCGTAGGTGGGGGAGTTCAGGCCGGCCAGGACCTCGACGGCGGGCATCAGGTCGTGGCGGCTGTAGCCGACGTAGTCGCCGGTGAGGGCGACCAGGTGGGGGGCCTGGCGGTTTACGTAGTCCACGACCTGGGCCATATGGCGGGGCTTGACCCAGCGCCCCAGGTGGATGTCGCTGATCTGGGCGATCCGAAACCCGCTCTGCGCCGGGCTTACCCGGGGGTGCCAGAGGCGGTAGCGGTTGACCTCGATGGATTTCAGCGGGTTGATCATCAAAAAAGCCCGTGGTGTGGGGGGCGCTCAGGTCAGGGGAGGGCGGGGAATGTCCCCGGGGAGCGTTCGGTTCGTTTGGCGGTTGTGCAAAGTGCGCCCGGTGCCTAAGTTGCTCGGCGCCCGGATGCCCTGGGCCGGTGTTTTCTGGCCGCGTTCAGGAGCAAAACCACGCGCCCGACCGCAAGATTTCCCAGTTCGTTCATCCGCTCTCTGCCCCGACGGTCTATGTCGTACGATCCGAATAATCCACTCATCGTTCAATCCGACCGCACCGTGCTTCTGGAGACGGCCAACGAGAAGTTCGAAGCGGCCCGTGACGCGCTTTCGATCTTCGCCGAGCTCGTCAAGTCGCCGGAGCATATTCACACCTACCGGGTGTCGCCGCTCTCGCTGTGGAACGCCGCCGCGCTGGGTTACGAGCCAGAGCATATTAAGGGGAAGTTGGCCGAGTACAGCAAGTACCCGTTGCCCTCGAACCTGTTGGCCGACATCGACGACTTCATGAGTCGCTACGGGCGGCTGAAGCTGGTGGGCGAAGACGATGAACTCTTTCTGGAGAGCGAGGACGATGCGCTTCTGGAAGAGATCAGTCGCCAGCGCACGGTCAAGCCCTATTTGCTGGGGCGCGTGAGTCCGACGCGTTTTCGGGTGGTCAAAGATCAGCGTGGCGTGATCAAGCACGCGCTGATCCGGGTGGGCTACCCGGTCGAAGACCTGGCGGGCTACGTGGAGGGCGAGCCGCTGGAAGTGGCGCTCCGCGAGACGACGGTGGGAGGCAAGGCCTTCGGGCTGCGCGACTATCAGCGCGAGGCGGTCGGGGCGTTCTGGGCCGGTGGTACGGTCAAAGGCGGCTCCGGGGCGATCGTGCTTCCCTGTGGCGCCGGCAAGACGATTGTGGCGCTGGGGGCGATGGCGGCGGTTCAGGCGCAGACGCTGATTCTGACGACGAACATCACGGCGTTGCGCCAGTGGCGTGATGAGATCATCGATAAGACCGACATCGATCCGGAGCTGGTCGGGGAGTATTCTGGCGAGGTTAAAGAGATCAAGCCCATCACGATCACGACCTACCAGCTGCTGACCTACCGTCGGAATAAGAATAGTGATTTTGTGCACTTCGAGGTGTTCAATCAGGCCAACTGGGGATTGATCGTCTACGATGAGGTTCACCTCTTGCCGGCGCCGGTGTTTCGGGCGGTGGCCAACCTGCAGAGCCGCCGCCGGCTGGGGCTGACCGCCACGCTGGTGCGCGAAGACGGCAAAGAGGAAGAGGTCTTCAGCCTGATCGGCCCCAAGAAGTACGATGTGCCCTGGCGGGTGCTCGAGAAGAAGGGCTTTATCGCCACGGCCGAGTGTGCCGAGGTGCGGGTGGAGTTTGAGGATGATGACCTGCGCATGGCGTACGCGCTGGCCGAGCAGCGTCAGAAGTACAAGATCGCCGCGACCAATCCGGCCAAGCTCAAGGTGCTCGATACGTTGCTGGAGAAGCACCGTGGCGAGCAGACCTTGATCATCGGGCAGTACCTCGATCAGCTCGATCAGATCAGCGAGCGCCTGGATGCCCCGATCATCACCGGGCGTACCCCGCAGCCCCAGCGCGAGGTGCTCTACGAGCAGTTCCGCAAGGGGGAGGTGCCGGTGCTGGTGGTGAGTAAGGTGGCCAACTTCGCCGTCGACCTGCCCGACGCCAGCGTGGCCATTCAGGTCTCCGGCACCTTTGGCAGTCGTCAGGAGGAGGCCCAGCGGCTGGGGCGAGTACTGAGGCCGAAAGAGGGCAACAACGAGGCCCATTTCTACTCGGTCGTCACCCGCGACACCACCGAGCAGGAGTACGCTAACAAGCGCCAGCTCTTTTTGACCGAGCAGGGCTACCGCTACACCATTGAGACCGTGGGATCGGCTCCGGAGTAAGGCGGTGAGGCGCCGGGGGGGCGCGGGAGAGGGCTTGAAGCGAGCGCTCGGGTGGGCATCTTTGCCTCACCTGAGCGCTTTCGAGTATGTCGGATATTCGAGTCGCGATTCAGGCCACGTACTCGTAGTTGCGGAGGTTTGCGATGGGCATCTTACTCTCCTGGCTGGTCCTGACGATCGCGGTGTGGGTTACCGCGTTGCTCTTGCCCGGCTTTCGAATCAAAGGCTTTGGGAGCGCGATCTTTGTCGCGGCGCTCTTCGGTGTCCTCAACTTTTTGTTGGGGTGGCTCTTCTTCACGATCTTCGCCATCGGCACCCTGGGACTGGCGGTACTGCTGGCCTTTATCACCCGCTGGATCATCAACGCGATCATTCTAAAGATCGTCGACGGGATCACCGACAAGGTCACGATCGACAGCTTCGGCTGGGCGTTAGGGGCCGCGCTGGTCATGTCGGGCGCCGGCTCACTGGCAGAGTGGGGCCTGCGCGCCATCGGCGTGGGTTGAGGCGCCGGGCTGAGTGTTCGGCCAGGGCCGCGGGCTTATTCGAAGAGGGTGGGCTCGTAGCCGATGGTCAGGTGAGTAGGCCCCTGGCCGCCCTCGTCCCAGTTGGCAAAGAGACGGTATCGCTCCGAGGCCATCATCAGCGTGCCGCGACGGGGGAGGTCTTCGGTCAGGGGGCCGGCGACCTGCATAAAGCGCGCACGGACCAGACCGGCGCCGAGGTTGCGTGACTTCAACTCCAGCGTGGAGAGGCGGTTGTCGTTAAAGGGCCAGAAGCCTCCGCGAATCACCGTCTGGGTGCCGTCGTCATTCTCAATGACGCACCCGTGGAAGGACGCCTCTTTGTGGCGCCAGCCGCCCTCGAAGACCTCCAGCTTTCCGCAGATGCGCTCGAGTTCGGCCATGGCCGGGGCCTGCTCCATTCCCAGGTGCAGAGTTTCAAACTGATCGAAGCCAATGGCGCCGCCACGGGGCACAAAGACCTCGGGCTGGTCGCGGGTGTATTCGGCCACCTGGTCCTCGGTGAGAGAGGGGGCCCGGCGAGCGTTTTTGCAGGCGGTGCTCAGCGCGGGGAGCGCCAGAAGCAGGAGCATGGCGAGCTGGCGAGTGGGGAGTTGAGGCATGAGGATCTCGATGAGCGAGGGTGATGCGGGAAGGGTCAGGTGCGGGTCAGCGCGAGGGTCGCGCGGATGATCTTGCGAGCGATGTTTTTGCCGGTGGCGCCCTCGATGCCTTCGAGCCCTGGCGAGGCGTTGACCTCGATGATCAGCGGACCTTCGGCGCTGAGCAGGATATCGACGCCGGCCATCCCGAGCCCGAGGGCTTCGGCGGCACCAAGGGCGATGTCGCGCAGCTCGTCACTTAAGTCAATGGCCTGAGCGGTGCCTCCCCGGTGCAGGTTGGCCCGAAAGTCGCCCGGCGCTGCGCTGCGCTCCATGGCGCCGACCACTTCGCCGGCCACCACAAAGATGCGAAGATCGCGACCACGGCTCTCACCGATGTAGCGTTGCAGGAGCACCTCTTCTCCCAGTGACCAGAGCGTCTCCAGGGTGGAGCGCAGCGTCTCCAGGGTGTCGCAACGGATCACGCCCACGCCATGAGAGCCGCTGATGAGTTTTAAGATCACCGGCACGCCCCCCAGGGTGTCGACGATCTCTTCCAGACGCTCGGAGTTGTAGATGCTCACCGTCGGTGGGACCGGGAGGCCGGCCAGCGCCAGGTGCTGGATGGAGCGGAGTTTGTCGCGGCAGCGCTCGATCGCCGAACTGGAGTTGAGCGTTACGACGCCCCGCGACTGCAGCAGATCCAGGACTACGAGCCCGGCGCGGGTCTGGGAGGCGCCAAAGCGCGGGACCACCGCGTCGAAGCCTTCCATGCGCAGGCCCTCGGTGCTGAGCACGGTGCCTTTAAGATCGACGCCGGTGGTGCAGCGGCGCGGATGCAGAAAGCGCACATCGTGACCGTCTTTACGAGCGGCCTCCCACAGGCGTCGGGTGGAGTAGAGGTTGCGATTGGTCGAGATCAGCGCAAGCTTCACCGGGGGCCTCCCGAACTCAGCACGAAAAAGAGCGCGAGCACACATAAAAAGGTCAGAATTGCCACCGCAATAAAGGCGAGCGCGCCGAACTTCGCGCGTCGCCCGGGGGCTCGGGGAGAAGGCTCCGAGGATGCGGGGCGCAGCGGTCCACTGGCGAGCGCGGCTTGCTGGCGACGGGCTCTCAGTACGTCGTAATCAATGTCGAGCGACTCCCACTGGCTGGTCTCGGCAATCTCCAGGGGGTCGAGTGAGGGGGCCGGCTCTGCCAGGGGCTCGCCAGGGGAAGCGGCGCCGGCCCGGGGGAGTGCATCCTCGCGAAAGAGAGCGGCGGCCGGCGCCTCCATTGAGCGGGTGGGGGCGTCGGCGTCGTCCTGCGGCACGCCCGATGTCAGGGCAGGAACCAGGGGCGCGATGTCGCCCACCTGGCTGGCCAGCGCGTCGAGGGCTTCCTGCGTCGTTTGAAAACGCCGGGAGGGGGATTTCTCCAGGGCCTTATCAAGCCAGGGGCGCCAGATTTCGGGGACCGCTGAGAGGTCGAAGGGGCGGGGGAACACCAGCTCGTGCATCAGTTCTGCGCGCGTGGTGCCCTTGATCAAGCCCTGGCCGGTGAGTGCTTCGTAGAGCACCAGCCCCACGCAGAAGAGGTCTGCGCTGGGCTCGAGGGGATCGCCCACGATCATCTCGGGGGCGGCATAGCGGGAGGTGCCCACAAAGCTGTTGACGCGGGTCTTGACCAGCGTGACGCCCTCGTCGGTCTCCGCGTTCAGCGAGGTCGACGCTTTAGCGATGCCGAAATCCACCAGTTTGACGTGTTCCTGGCCCTCGGGATCGGTGCTGATGAGGATGTTTTCGGGCTTTAAGTCGCGGTGCAAAATGCCCATGTGATGAGCCGCATCGAGCGCGCTTAAGAGCTGGGCGCCGATGCGCAGCACCTGCGTGTCGGGCAGGGGGGCCTGGTCGGCGATGAGCGCGTCCAGGCCCATACCCTCGACGCGTTCCATGACCAGGTACTCCCCATAGGGTACCGCCACGCCCACATCGAAGACCCGGACGATGTGCGGGTGATCGATGGCGCGCAAAAACTCGGCTTCCTGGCGCATCCGTTCGACGGCGCGCGGATCGTTGGCCGCGGCCTCATGATGCAGGATCTTCACGGCGACCATGCCGCCGGCCTGGTTGTCGCGGGCGGCATACACCTCGCCATAACCGCCGGCACCGAGGCGTGTCTCGATGATGTAACGGCTCGCCAGTAGGGTGCCGGGACTCAGAGCTTGAGGGGGAGTCATCGCAGACCAGGCGATTCGGTCGAGGGGGCAAGGTGCGCCCCCGGAAGTCAAGGGGGCTATGATGACCCCGGCGCGCGCACCAGGCAAGCCCGATTGTCGGTGTCGGGTGCGAAGGGGCGTTCCCGTGGCGCCGGTGGTCGCGCTCGGGGGAGGGGGCCGCCTTGACCCCCGTTGTCGGCACATGATACCGATTCTCTCAGTTGACGCTCCCCTGTACCTTTCCGGGTCGTCGCCTCGCCGCCCGGCGGCGGCGTTCAGACCATAGCCCCCAAAAGTACGGGAGGCCACAGCTCTTTACTGGCGTCCCTTACACGACCGTAGTAAGAAAGAGACTCGTCCGGGCGAAAGTCCGCGAGTTTTCAGCGTTCTGGAAGGAGTTTGCATGAGCCAGACGGTCCTCGTCGCCGATGACAGCCGCACGATCCGCAAAGTGGTCCAGATGGCGCTTAAAGCCTCGACCTATGAGGTCGTGGGTGTCGGCAGCGCGCGCGAAGCTGTGGAGGCGGCTCAGCAGCGCCCCTCGGTGATCTTGCTCGACTACTACATGCCTGACGGTAGCGGTTACGACGTCTGCCGCGCGCTCAAGAATAATACGGCCACCAGTGCCATTCCGGTGATCATGCTGGGAGGCGGCTACAAGAGCTTCGACGCTCAGATGGCCCGCGATTGCGGTGCTTCTGAGGTGGTGATGAAGCCCTTTAAAACCGATGACCTGATCAAGGCCATCGAGCAGGTCGTGCGGGAGCCCGGAGCGATCCCGGCTCCTCCGCGCCAGGCGATGCCGCCGCAGGCTCCGCCGGTGCGGCCGGCCGGTGCCGGAGTGTTCGGCTCGGCGGGCGATGCCACGCCAATGCCGCCGATGCGTCCGCAACCGGCCGTGGGCAGCCAGCCGCGCATCCCCTCGTCGACGCCTCCGCGTACGCCTTCGGGCAGCCAGCCGCGCATCCCCTCGGGAAGCCAACCGCGGATCGCCACGCCGGACATCAACGCCTCGTCGCGCCAGCCCCTGGCCAATACCCCGATGCCCGGGGGCGCTGCCGGAGGTTCCGGAGCCAGTGTGCTGCCGATGGGACGCGCCGAGATCGAAAACTTCATCCGCGAGGAAGTCAAAAACGCGGTGCGAGATGAGCTCCCCGGTCTGCTGCGCAACGTGATGGGCGAGGTCTTCCAGCAGAAGGTGCTCCCGAAACTTCTGCAGCATAGCGATGATAAGATTCAGCAATCGCTTGATGCCCAGCTCACCGAACGGGTCACCCGCCAGGTGCGCATGGAGCTGGAGCGCCTGCTCAGCGAAGAGTGAGCGCATCGCCCCGCTGAGGCACCTTTTTTAAGAGCCCGGGACTTTATCGCCCCGGGCTCTTTTTTTATGTCTGCGCCCCATTCCTGCGGAGTTCCGGGCTGCCTTGCGCCTTGCTGGCGGCCCGGGCTGCGATTAAGAAGGAGGGGCTAAAAGTTGCTCGACGATGATACCGACGTCTTAAACACAGTGAGTGCGCTTCATGAAAGTCGATGAGATCTACGATCCGACACGGGTGGAATCCAACTGGTACGAGTTCTGGACCGAGAAGGGATTCTTTAAGGCAGACGCCAACAGCGAGAAGCCGCCCTACACGATCATGATCCCCCCGCCCAATGTCACCGGTAGCCTGCACATGGGCCACGCGCTCTTTGTGACGCTTCAGGATATGTTGATCCGCTGGAAGCGCATGGACGGCTACGAAGCGCTCTGGCTTCCGGGCACCGATCACGCCGGCATCGCCACCCAGGTGATGGTGGAGCGCCAGCTGGCGGCCGAGGGGACGGACCGCCATGAGCTGGGCCGGGAGGCCTTCATTGAGCGGGTCTGGGAGTGGAAGCGCGAGCACGGTGGACGCATCATCGATCAGCTCAAGCATCTGGGGGCCTCCTGTGATTGGGAGCGGGAGCGCTTCACGCTGGATGAGGGGCTGAGTCGCGCGGTGCGGGAGGCCTTTGTCACGCTCTATGAGGAGGGGCTGATCTACCGCGCGGAGCGTATGGTCGACTGGGATCCGGTCGGTCAAACGGTGCTCTCCGACCTGGAGGTCGATCGCGAGGAGGAAGCCGGCAAGTTCTGGTACATGCGCTACCCGCTGGCCGACGGCTCCGGCGAGATCGTGGTGGGGACGACTCGCCCCGAGACCATGCTGGGCGACACCGCGGTGGCGGTGCACCCGGAGGATGAGCGTTACAAAGACATGATCGGCAAGATGATCGATCTGCCCATCGTGGGGCGCCAGATCCCGATCATTGCCGATACCGAGCTGCCCGATCCCGAGAAGGGCACCGGCGCGGTGAAGGTCACCCCGGCCCACGACCCCAATGACTTTGAGTGCGGCAAGCGTCACAATCTGGAGTTGATCCAGGTGATCGGGTTCGACGCGAAGATGATCGCGCCGGCTCCTGAGGCCTTTGTCGGGCTGGACCGCTATGAGGCGCGTAAGCTCGTGATCGCGCGCTTTGAGGAGCTGGGGCTGCTGGAGAAGATCGAGGACCGCCCCTTTGCGCCCGGCCGCAGCGAGCGCACCGGCGTGATCGTCGAACCGCTCCCGATGCTGCAGTGGTTTGTGAAGGGCAAGCCGCTGGCTGACCCGGCGATTGAAGCCGTGGAGAGCGGGCAGACCGAGATCATCCCCGAGGTCTGGAAGAAGACCTACGACCACTTCATGTACAACATTCGCGACTGGTGCATCAGCCGCCAGCTGTGGTGGGGCCACCAGATTCCGGCCTGGTACTGCCAGGAGTGCGACGAGGTCATCGTCACCCGCGAAGACCCCACCGAGTGTAGCGCCTGCGGCAGCACCCATATCAAGCGCGATGAAGACGTACTCGATACCTGGTTCTCCAGCGCGCTGTGGCCCTTCTCCACGCTGGGCTGGCCGGAGAAGACCCCGGAGCTTGAGAAGTTCTACACCACGCAGGTGCTGGAGACCGGCTTCGATATCCTCTTCTTCTGGGTAGCCCGCATGATGATGATGGGCATTCACTTCATGGGTGAGGTGCCCTTTGAGAAGGTCTTCTTGCACGCGATGGTGCGCGACGCCGCCGGGCGCAAGATGTCGAAGACTGCCGGCAACGTCATCGACCCCCTGCATATGATCTACGGGGCCCAGGCCGAAGACCTCGATCCGAACATCCACGCCGAGTTGCTGCGTCAGTATCCCGAGGGCGTCGACGCCCAGGGCGCCGATGCGCTGCGCTACACCCTGGCGATTTATGCCGCTCAGGGCCGCGATGTGAAACTCGACATCAAGCGCATCGAAGGCTACCGGGCCTTCTTGAACAAGCTGTGGAACGGTGCACGCTTCGGCCTGATGAACCTCAAAGACTTTGAGGCCGCGCCTTACGCCACCTACCAGAGCGAGTCGGATGCGCTGCCCTTTGACGTCGAGGCCATCTCCACGGCCGATAAGTGGATTCTGGCTCGTCTCAACGACACCGTGGCCACGGTGCAGTCGGCCATGGAAGGGTTCCGCTTTAACGAGGCTGCTCAGGAACTCTACCACTTTGTCTGGCATGCCTTCTGCGACTGGTACATCGAGCTTATCAAGCCCACGCTTTATGTGGATGCGCCGGAACTCGCCGGTCAGCGGCGCGCCACCCAGGGCGTGCTCACCTACACGCTCGACACGATCTTGCGTCTAATGCACCCGATCGCGCCCTACATCACCGAGGACATCTGGCAGTCGCTCCCGCGCGGCGAAGATGCGCCGGAGAGCGTGATGATCGCCAGCTGGCCGACGGTGCGCCCGGCGTTGAGTTTTGCCGGGGAGCGCGAAGCGATGGAGACGCTCATTGAGCTCATCACCGCGATTCGCACTATCCGTGGAGAGACCAACGTCAAGCCGAGCCAGACCATTGAGGAGGCGTTCTTCGTGACCGAAGACGCCGCTCAGGCCGCGATCATTGAGGCCGGCGCGGCCTACATTCAGCGTCAGGCCAAGGTCGAGCGCGTCAGTGTGGTGGGACGCGAGAAGGGCGATGCGCTCAGCGGCGCGGCCACCGCGGTGGCCGCCGGCGTGGATATTCGCATCCCGCTGGCCGGACTGATCGACATCGATGAAGAGCGTGCCCGCCTGACCAAAGAGCTTGAGCGGGTGCGAGACGATATTGCCTTCGTCTCCAAAAAGCTCGGGAACGAGAAGTTCGTGGCGAAGGCGCCGGAGGCGATCGTGGCCAAGGAACGGCAGAAGCTCGCGGCATACGAAGAGGAGCAGGCCACGTTGGAGAAGGGCCTGGCCGAGTTGGAAGCGCTGGCCGCCTCGAGCAACGCCTGATTTCCCCCCGCCGCCGGCCCCGCGAGTACAAGGATGTCTCAGCAGAACCTGTGGAAGGATAAGAAAGGACCGCGCCCGCGCCACGGGCAGCTCGTGCTTGGCGAGCTGCCCGCCGGCCTGCGTCTGTCTGTGCCCGAGGCCCAGGCGCTTCATCGGGCGATGGAGGAGCGCCTGGGCGCGGTCGTCCTCATCTTAACCGACAACCGCCGGCGGATGGTCAGCGCCCGGCGCGTGGGCCAGCGCATTGAAATTCGGGCGCATCATATGTTTGTGGGGTGTGCGTCGGAGGTGGTCGACGCGCTGGCCACCCTGGCTCAACGCGCGCCCGGGGTCGAAGCCGCCCGCGCCTGCATCCGGGCCTACATCGCACAGAATCGCGATACGATTCGATTCGACGTCGATGAGGAACGCCTCCAGGCCCTGGGGGAGCATCATGATCTGCAGGCGATGCTCGATCGCTGGCGCGCGCGTTTTCCGGTCGAAGCGCTCAACGATATCGTGATCACCTGGGGCCGTTACGGGCGGGGCCGTCGCTCCATCCGGTTTGGGAGTTTTGACTTCGATCGGCGCTTGATTCGCATCCATCCGGTGCTCGATCAGGCCTGGGTGCCGGATTATTTTGTCGAGTTTGTGGTGTATCATGAGCTGCTGCACGCGCTCTTTCCTCCCCGGCAACTGGCGAACCGACGCGTGGTGCACACCCGCAGCTTTCGCGAGATGGAGGAGCGCTTTCCGCGCTACGCCGAGGCGATGGCCTGGGAACAACGTAACCTGCCCCGACTTCTGGAACGATGATGGCGATGATGAATCTTCAATGGCGCGGCGGCTCGCTGGGTCTGACGCTTCTGGTGATGACCCTGGCGCTGGGCGCCTGTGAGCGCGATACCTCGCCGGCGGCGGAGACGGATACTCAGGCCGCCTCGCCAGTGCCGGAGGAGGAGACGATCACCGAGAAGGAGGCGCCGGCGGAGCTGCTCAAGCCTCAAGATCTGGGGCCGGAAGCGCCGGCGATCTACTTTACCGCCGGGCTCGACGGCTACACCGAGCCCTGTGGATGCACCGCCGACATCCTGTTGGGGGGCATCGACCGGATCACTGCCTTTGTGGATGAAGCGAAAAAGCTGCACCCGCAGGCGCTGATGATCGACGCCGGCGACTGGCTCTTTGAGCACGAGACGATCGAGGCGCATATGGAGCCGCAGGAGCGCGCCAAGGCGGCGGTGCTGGCGGCGGCCCACCGCAAGATGGGCACCCGTTTCTCGGTGCCCGGGCCCCGAGATCTGGCGCTGGGGGTGGACGTCTACCGAGAGATGATGGAAGCCGCCGGGATGACGCCGCTCTCGGCCAACCTCACGCTTAAGGGGCAGGCGCTCCAGGCCAGCGATGTTGCAGATCTGGGGGACTGGACCGTGGCCTTTGTCGGGCTGACCCAGCCCGCGCTGGTCGATGAGATCGCGGGAGTGGAGGCCAGCGACGATGCCGCTGCGCTGCGCCGTGTGCTCGAGGGACTGGATCCGGAGGTGGACGCTCGCGTGCTGGTCTATCAGGGCTCGGCCGAGCGTGCCGAGGAGCTGGCAGCGCAGGCCGGGGTCGATTTTGTGATCCGGGGGCACAACCCCGAGGAGCGGGTCGACGCGGTGGCACTTGATGCCGATACCTACCTGCTGGAGGCTTACGACCAGGGGCGCTATGTGGGGCGTCTCAAGCTCTATGGCGCCGGTGACGAAGGGGCCTTTGTCGATGCCCGGGCGGCCAGCAGCGAGGCGCGCGCGGCGTTGCGCACCCAGATGGAGCACGTCGAAGGAAACCTGCGCCTGCTCGACGTGCGCACCGGCGGCGAGGAGACACCCCTGCGCACGCGTCTCAGCGAGCGGGTTCAAGGGCTGAAAGATGAGCTCAGCCGTCTGGAGCGTGAAGGCTTTGACGTGCCCGAACAGGGTCGCGCTTTTATCTTCGAGGCCGTCGACATGCAGCCAGGCTACCGGCTGGATGATGCCATTAAGAAGGCGCGCGAGGACTACAACGCCAACCTGGCCGAGCTCAACGCGAAGGTCGAACGCGAGGTGCCCCCGGTGGAAGAAGGGCAGGCCTTTTACATCGGCACGGCTCAATGCGCCACCTGCCACGTGGAGGCGCACGCGTTCTGGGAGGGGACTGCGCACGCCGGGGCAGTGGCCACGTTGGAGGAGCGTGACAAGGCCTTTGACCAGAGTTGCATCGGCTGTCACGTGGTCGGCTGGGAGCAGCCCGGTGGCAGCGTGCTGGGCAAGATCACCTACGAGGCCGAACTCGCCGGTCAGACCTACACCAAAGATCTGAACAACGTGGGCTGTGAGAGCTGCCACGGTCCGGGTTCCAACCACCGGATGCAGCCCCTGGATGCCAGCGGGACTCCCCAGCATATTCTCCGAAAACCCACCGCCGAGGCCTGCGCGACCTGCCATGTCGATGAGCATTCTCCGCGCTTTGATTTTGACGTGTACGTACGTCAGATCACCGGCGAAGGACATGCCTATTCTGACGAGCGCTGATCGGCTGGAAAGCTCTTGCACCGCGCCCCCTGATTGTGGGATTTTTCGGGGGTGTCTCGCAGGTCGAAGTTGGCTCTGAGCCCTGTCCTGGGAGCGACGCGATTGCTCGCGTGCTCTGGTCGGCTGGCGTCATCTGGCGCTCGCGCTTTGCAGCCGAGAGTTCACCTCGGCTCAACCCCTTGCCCGGGATGGGGATGGCAATGCTGAAGCAACTCTTCAAACGATTTCGTACCACCGGCGACCCCGCCAGGGACATCGATCACCCGCATCTGCAGGCGATGAGCGAAGCCCCCCCGGGGCGATCCTACCTGGATTTCTTGCTGGAACTGGTGCGCCCGACCCTGGCCAGGCGTCTGGGCGAGTATCCCGACAGCGACCCGGTCCTGGAGCTCGCGGCGGCGACGCTTGCCGAGATGTTCCCCGAGCGTTTTATGCCCCTGGAGGGAGCGCTTCGCGACGCCCATACCCCGGTGCATTCGCCGCCGCCTCCACCGGGCGCCGGTCCGCGCTCCGAGCCGCCGCTGCCTCCGGTTCCTGGTGCGGAAAGGGTGCTCGATGAAGATTCGGATGCCTTTGAGACGCTCGATGAGAGCTCGGTGGTCGCCGAGGCCGCCGTGGAAGAGGAGGCCGCCGAGACCTTTGAGACGCTCGATGAGAGCTCGGTGGTCGGCGAGGTCGTACTGAAGGAAGAGAGCGCTGCGCTGGAGAGCGAGGGCACGTTAAGCGTTGAGGATGATGGGGAGGCGGCGCCGGCCGGCTTTGTCAGCGCTCTGGACGATACCGCGGAATTTGAGCCCCCACCGCTGCGTGGGGCTGCTGCACAGTGGCCGGTGTCGCTCCATGATCCGGAGCTCTTGCACGGGGCACGCGTGTTGCTGGCGGTGCTTCTGGATAATGATCGCCTCCCGGTGCCCCAGCAACTCTCGGTGGCCGAGCTGCTGGTGGCCGCGGACCTCTGGACCCAGCTTCTGGCTCAGACCCAGGGGGTGGAGCAGCGCGTCGAGCCCCTGGCCAGGCTGGTGGAGCAGAAGTTCGCCGACGGCAACTTCGGGCAGGTGAAATTGCTCCTGCGTCTGTTCCCGGCCAACCCGGAGACGCGGATCTCCAACGACCGTCAGATCTTCTATGAAGATATGATCCTGCGCATGGGCATTCATCGTCGCCAGCCGCTGCAGAGCACGACGGTGGAGGAGCTTCGCGGTGGGTTCCGCGGCCTGGCGCTTGATGCGCGGGCCAAAGCCCCGCAGATCTTCGAAGAGCTGCGCACTCGGGCCGGCCTGACGATGCATCTGTACACCCGGGAGCCCGATGAAGTGGCACCCTGGCGTGAACTCGCCAGGGGCAGCGAGCTCCCCGGCGGCGCGAACTACCTGCTGGGCCTGGTGCCGCCGCGGCGCTGGCGTCCGGTCGTCGGGCGAGGGCCGCGCCCGTTGCAGGACCTGCTCCAGGATCACCTGGTCAAGCCGATGGCCCGCGATCATCTGATCTTGCAGCTGAAGGCGGCCTACTTTGTGCTGCGCGCCGTGGGTGATACCGGCCTGGAGGGCTACCTGGATGACTTCTTTAACTTCTCACGTGACGTGTGCCAGGTGGAGGCTGAGCGCTTGATGCCCGAGATCTACCGCCGCACGTTGGGAAGTGCCGAGACGATCGGGGGAATCTTTCTGGAGATGTACACGCGCCACTACCAGGACGCGATCGAAGCGCGGATGGACGCGTTGGATGAGGAGGCGCGGGCAAGCGCCTTTGCCCGGGCGATGGAGGGGATCGCCGAGAGCGATCTGGGGGCGCAGGCGCCTGGCGAGTTCAACCTGGGGGCCTTTGTGCTCGACGCGCACCTGGGTATGCGTTTTTCGCGGCCCGACTTTGGCTTTAAGCTCTATCGCCTGAGTTAAAGCGAGCCGGGGGGCGCCGCCGGAGGGCTCAGGCCTCGATGGCGTAGTCTTTGAGTTTGTAGAGCAGGGCGCGGTGGCTGATCTCAAGCAGCCGCGCAGCCGCACTGCGGTTGCCCTCGGTGCGTTTTAGCGCCCGGATGATCAGCTCACGCTCCAGTCTGGCGGAGAGCTTCTTGATGGAGAGTTCATCCTCGGCGAGCACCTGCTGCAGTGGCGTCTGAGCCTGACGAAGATGTGCCGGAAGATCGTCGATGGCGAGGCGCGCGCCGGCGCAGAGGACCACCCCGCGCTCGATCACGTTGTGGAGCTCCCGCACATTGCCGGGCCAGCTGTAGCGCGTCAGCACCTCCAGAGCCTCGTCGTGCACGCCCTCGATGGCGGTGCCCTGGCGTTGGTTTTGCTCCTCGATGAAATGGCGTACCAGCAGCGGGATGTCGCCCGGACGTTGACGCAAGGTCGGGAGCTCCAACGCAATCACGTGGATGCGGTAGTAGAGGTCTTCTCGAAAAAGGCCCTCGTCCACGCGTTTTTTGAGGTCGTGGAGCGTGGCCGCGACGATGCGCACGTCGACCGGCCGGCTGGTCGTATCGCCTACCCGACGGACCTCGCCCTCCTGAAGCACCCGCAGCAATTTGACCTGGAGAGCCAGCGGAAGCTCGGCGATTTCATCGAGAAAGAGCGTGCCGCCGCTGGCCGCCTGAAAGAGCCCGTCGTGATCGGTGGTCGCATCGGTGAACGCGCCGCGCACATGGCCGAAGAGCTCACTTTCGAGCAGGGCTTCGGGGATGGCCCCACAGTTGATAGCCACAAAAGGTCCCGGGCGGCGTGGAGAGAGCTCATGAATGGCCCGCGCGGCCAGCTCCTTGCCCGTGCCTGATTCGCCGGTGATGAGCACCGTGGACTTAAAGGAGGCCACCCGCTCCAGGGTGGCAAAGATCGCCTGCATGGGGTCGGACTGGCCGATGAGGCGGTCTAGCCCCTGACGCCGGGAGACCCGGGCGCGCAGCGCCCGGTTCTCGGCGCGCAGACGCAGGCGCTCAGCGGCCTTGGCCAGCGTGAGCACGATTTCGTCACGGGTAAAGGGCTTGTCGATGTAGTCGTAGGCGCCGCGTTTGAGCGCTTCAATCGCCAACTCTCGGCTGCCGAATGCGCTCATCATAATGACCGTGGCGTCGATGTTTCGCGCCTTGAGCTCGTCGAGCAGCTCCAGCCCGCCGAGTTTGGGCATGCGCACATCGCATAAGACCAGATCGTAGGTGTTGGCGATGAGTTCTTTAAGGCCATCTTCGCCGTTGTCGACCGCACGCAACGAGCAACCTTCTTTGCGCAAGGTCATCGAGAGCATGTGTCGGATGCTCTCTTCATCGTCGATGATCAAGACGCGCAATTCGTTCATGGGGAGCTCATGCCGGGGGCCGACGTCGGGAGGACCAGATCAGAAGATAGAGGGCGGCCGGCAAGGCGGTCAATCGGGCGCTTCGGTAGCGTGCTCGGGCGCGGCCGGTACCGAGTGGCGAGCGGAGGGGGCCGCGGCCCGGGGCAGACGAAGTTCAAAGTGCGCGCCGTGGTCGAATCCGATCAGAGTGCGCTCGCCAGCACGAAGCTCGCCGCCGACGCGCTCTACCAGCCGTTGCGAGATTGCCAGTCCCAGCCCGGTCCCCTGGCCCGGGGCGCGGGTCGAGAAGAAAGGATCGAAGATGCGCGTGCGCAGCTCCGCGGGCACTCCCGGACCGTTGTCGATAACGTCCACATAGAGCATTTCCTCGTCGGCATGCAGGTCCACAAGGATCTGGGGCGTGTCGAGGTCGGAATCGCTCAGGGCGTCTGTGGCGTTGAGGAGCAGGTTGACCAGGACCTGGCTGAGTTCCGCGGCGATGGCCCGCGCTTCGGGAAGGTCATCCGGGGCCCGGAGCACGAGGTCAACCGGACGCGTTCGGCGCCCCAGGCGCGCCAGTTCCAGGGCTTCGGCGGCAAGCTCACGCAGAACGACGTTTTCGGGGGATGCCTCGGGATGTGGGCGGCTGTAGTCGAGAAGTTGCCGGATGATCTCGCGCATGCGGCTGAGCTGCTTCTGCGTGCGAGCGACCACTTCGCGGGCGCTCTCCTCGTCGAGGTCGCGATCGCCCAGAAGATCGACGTAGCCCATCACGGCGGCCAGAGGATTGCCGATTTCGTGGGCCACTCCGGCAGCGAGTTGGCCCACGCTGGCAAGTTTCTCGGAGCGAATCAGGGAGTCCTGGGTGCGCTTGAGTTCTCGGTGCGCGCGCTCCAGAGCTTCGAGACGCTCCTGGAGCTCGGCGCGCTGGGCGTCAAGCGTGGCGAGCATCTGATTGAAGCTGTGGCCGACCTGCCCGAACTCGTTGCGCGGCAGCACTTTGATGGGACTGGCCAGATCGCCCTCGGCGGCGCGTCGGGTGGCCACACCGATGGCCCGCAGCGGGCGCACGACCACAAAGAAGTAGAAGGCGTAGCCTACCAGCGTCACAAAAAGCAGGGTGAGCGCCAGGTAGAGGAGAAGCGCACGCTGGTTGGCCTCCAGCGCGTGTTGCGCCGGAGCGGCCGAGAGCACCACCCAGGGACCGGATGCCCCGCCGGCGAAGACCGCCGGCGCGCCCTCAAAACGTCCGAATCCCGGCGCAGGGAGAGGCTCTAAGGGAAGCGCGTCGCCGGCAAAAAGTACACCCGGCTGGTCGGCCAGAGCTTCGGTGGCCGCGCCGCGTTGGGAGGGGGGCATCGCGGCGAGCATGCGCGCGTGTCGCCCGGCCTCGTCGAGCAAGAGCTGCTGGACCTGACGCTTGTGGAGTTGGCCCACCGCCAGAGCAACCAGGGCGAGCGCGACCACCAGCAACACCACCAGTCCCACCGAGAGGGTCGCGCGGAGTCCACCGCGGCGGATCGGCCGCTGCCCGGTGAACTCCTCGGTGGTGGGGGGCGACAACATCGGTTCAGAACCCGTAATAGAGGTAGCTCATCGAGGCATACGTCGGCAGAAACTCGCCGAAGAAGAAGTACTCCAGGCCGGCTAGCACGATGAAGGGGCCAAAAGGTACGGCTAGCCCGCCGCCTTCGTCCTCGTCTTGCTCACCTTGGCCCACTTCGTCGTTCCGGGTGGCGCGGTCGGCGGCGTCGGCCGATGTTTCGTTTGTCTGGTGTGTGTCGGCGCTCGGGGACGCTGCCTCGCGCTCTCGCCGAGCCAGCTCACGGGGGTCCTCCTCGGCCAGAATGTCGCGGGAGTCGCGTACAAATCCCGCGCCGAAGAGCGTGCCCAGTCCGGCGGCGATCAGCCCCTGCACGCTGGCCGCAAAGAAGATAAAGATCAGCGCCGGCCATCCCAGCCAGGCCCCCATCAACGCCATCAACGTGACGTCACCCCCGCCGATGCCCTCGACGCCCCGGGCGGCGAAGTACAGAAAAAAGATCGCGATGACCACCAGCGCGCCGACCACCAGGCCGATCAGGCTCATCGACACGCTCACCGGCGGGAAGAACCCGATCATGGAGCCCGGCGCCATTACCGACGCGCTGTTGAGCACCAGCGCGGCGACCACGCCCCCCACGATCGTGGGCAGAGTGAACTCATGGGGGATCAGGTAGTGATCCAGATCCACAAAGGTGATGACCACGAGCATGGCGATGAACAGAAAGTAGAGCCCGAAGGCCAGGCCGAGCGAACCCCAGGGCAGCTGCTCCAGGGAGGCGACCGGTGGCGGAAACCCCATGCGCCAGGGCTCGCCAAGGATGGCAAAGTGGCGCCAGCTCACTTTGACCCAGAGCCCGGCCGAGAGGACGCCCATCAACAGCTCCACCAGCGCGTAGCGTGCCGGTATCTTCACCTCGCAGTGGCGACAGCGGGCCCGCAGCAGGAGCCAGGAGAGGATGGGGATATTGTCGTACCAGGCAATGGGCGTCTCGCATTGCGGACAGCGGCTCCCCGGGCGCACCACCGAGAGCCCGGCCGGGACTCGGTAGATGACGACGTTGAGAAAACTACCGACCACCGCTCCCAGCGCGAACGCAAAGGCGGTGAGTACGTAATAGAAGAGGTCGACGGACATGAAAACTCGGCGCTCGGAGACGTCGCGTTGCACCCGCAGGCGCGCACAAACTCAGAGCCTGACGCTATCACGCGCGCGTTTCTCCCGGTAGCCCCGGCCGAAGTAGAGCAGGTGGGCCAGAACCACGGCCAGGCTCAACGCGGTGGCGACTCCGGCGGCCCCGGGCAATACGAGCGCGCCGCGCTCCACAAGCTCCCCGCCCTGCGGCACGCGCATCGGAGCGGCGCGCGTCAGGCTGACCCAGATCAGCACCAGGCCCATCAGCACGGACATACCCACGGCCATTACCTTCATCAGCGAGCGGCGATAGCGGTAGGCCACCCCATAGACCCAGTACCAGCAGAAGAGGGCGCCCCAGCCCACAAAGACCATCAGGGGATGCCACTCCGCGCGCGCCCAGGCAAAGAGCGAGGCCAGGCCGGCGCCCACCCACACCAGCAGATACGCCGGGTAGAGCAGTCGTGACGCCTTGATGCGTCCGGGCAAGAGGCGCACCTCCGGGCGAGCGGCTTCGCCTCGCTCACCGAGCACCACGCGGGGGGCCTCAGTCGTGCGCGTCTCGGGCGCGCTTTCGGGGGGATCGCTAAAGCTCATGGAGACCGCAATAACAGACAGAAAAGAGGCGAAGGCATGCGCTCGCAGGCACGGGCGCGCTCCCTAGCATGGAGCTTCAGACGGAGGCAACGCCCTCGGCGGTGTGGGGCATTCCCCGGGGACACCGTGATTTGACGCTTGAAATCTCGCTGTGATAGCTCTCAGACGCTTGTACAACGTCTCTTCTTTCAGGTGTAGCTCCGATGGTGCGCGATGAAGTTCCCTCCGGGGAGATCAGACCGGTTCGAGTGCTGGTGATCGACGATGAAACCACCATTCGCGATGTCCTTGTCGATTTTCTCGGCATGGAAGGCTACGACGTGCTCGCCATTCCCACCGCAGAAGAGGGGATAGAGGCGCTGAAGACGCACCGTGTTGACGTGGCGTTGATCGATCTGCAGATGCCCGGGATGAACGGCATTGAGCTGATGGAGTACGTCTGCACGCACCATCCTCGGGTGCTGCCCCTGATGATGACCGGCTACGGAACCGTGGAGACGGCGATCGCCGCGATGAAGGTCGGTGCGTACGATTACCTGCTCAAACCTTTTAAGGTCGATGAGGTCATCCGCGTCATTGAGCGGGGGCTGGAAAAGAAGCGCCTGGAACGCGAGAACGTCCGTCTCAAAGAGCTCGTCGACCTCTACGACGCTACCGAGCGCCTGAGCACGAGCCTGGCCCGCGACCACGTCGATGATCTGCTGGTCGCAACCGTCGGGCAGCAGGCCGAGGCCGACGTGGTGGGATTCTGGCGCCAGATTGCCGGTGAGGCGCCCCGCTTAGAGCTTGCTGCCCGTTGGGAGGAGCCCGACATTCCGATGGCGGGCCGCGCTTTTCTGGAAGGAATCGATCTTCGGGAGCTTTCTTCCTGTGCTCAAGACAAGGTCGCCCGGGTGCTGGGACCCGAGGCCATGGCCACGATGGGCATGGGCTACGACAGCGCTCCCGTCTCCCTGTTTTGTGCGCCGCTCTGGACCAAGGATCAGCTCCTGGGAGTGGTGGTCGCCGCGCGTTTTTCGCCGCGGCCGGCCTTTCGCGAGAGCAAGCGCAAGCTGCTGGCGATCATGATCGGGCGCGCGGCCGCCGCCATGGATAATGCTCGCCTCTACGGTGATTTACAGCAGACGTTTAAGCAGACCATCCAGGCGCTGGCCAACATTCTGGAAGATCGCGATCCCTACACCCGCGGCCACTCCGAGCGGGTCAGTCGCTATGCTCGTCAGATCGCCGAGGGGATGAATCTCAGCGACGACGCGATTGAGCGCGTCGCCGACAGCGCGTTGATGCACGACATCGGCAAGCTGGGCATTCGTTTCGAAGAGCTCAATAAGGCCGACCCGCTCACCGATTCCGAATTTGAGATGTTCAAAAGTCACACCACCCGCGGCAAGTGGATTTTGCAGCCCATCACTTTCCTGCATCCGCTGATCCCCGGGGTCTACCATCATCACGAACGCTGGGACGGGCGAGGCTATCCGGTGGGGCTTCGTGGCGAGGACATCCCCTTGATGGCGCGTATTTTGGCGGTGGCCGATACCTACGATGCGATGACCTCGCACCGGGCCTACCGCCGCGCCCTCCCGCACGATGTGGCCATGCAAGAGCTTGAGAGCTGCGCCGGAACTCAGTTCGATCCGGCGATTGTCGAGGTTTTTGTGCGCGTGATGAGCCGCCAGCGCCGCGATCAGCGCTCCAAGGCCGAGCGCTGGCGGGCCCTGACCGATGCGGATATCCATCCCCGGCCGGGGGACTGACCAGCGCGCCCGAAAGCGCCTGCGCAGGGCGGGATGCGCCCAAAAAAACCTCGCAGCCCGATGGGCGGCGAGGTTTCTTTGGGCGCTTGCCAGGGAGAGGAGGACCTGGCGCACGGGGCATGCCGCGATGCTCCGGAGCCGGTCTGCGGCTCAGGAGGCCGCTTCCACGGCATCGTCATCCAGATCTTCCTTGATGGCGTTGAGCTTCTCGCGGCGAACCGAACGGCGCGTACGGTTGGACTCTTCGTGGAGGAAGGGCTCCATGTCGCGAATGATCCCCCGCTCGTAGGCCGTCTCCACCAGAAGCTCGCGCATCATCTTGCGCCCGCGGAAGAGCCGGCTCATGACCGTACCCACCGGGCAGTCCAGGATGTGAGCGATCTCCTTGTAGGAGAAGTCGTTGAGGTCGGCCAGCACCACCACCGTGCGAAACTCTTCGCTGAGCTGGCCGAGGGCATCCTGCAGCTCGCTGGTGAAGGCCTTGTTGATCGATTCGCGCTCCGGGCTGTTGTAGAACTCGGTGCGCTCGCGGTTGAAGAAGTTCTCCTCGATCGGGCGCAGATCATCGGCGTTGAGGATCTCGCGCTCCTTCTTCTTGCGGCGATACTTGTTGATGAAGGTGTTGGTCAGAATCGTAAAGAGCCAGGCCCGGCAGTTGGTACCCTGCTCGAAGCGGTGCCAGTTGGTGTAGGCCTTGATGAAGGTCTCCTGGACGAGATCTTCGGCGTCTTTCTCGTTTTTGGTGTAGCGAAGCGCCGTGGCGTAGAGCTCATCGAGATGAGGCAGGGCCGTCTCCTCAAACCCGCTGTTCTTGGGAGATTCGCCGTCGGAGCGGTTGAATTCGTTGAGCTTGAGCATGGGGGACTCCTTTCGTGTTTATCTCGCACTCGCCAGCAGGCCTTCTCTAAAGAGCCTCGCTGCGAGGGGATCGAGCTGCGTTCACAAGTAAGACGCCGAGGCCCCGGGAAAGGTTTCAAAAAAGATTCCATCGGGAGTGAAAACTTTCGCTCTCACTGAAGTGATCCGGGCGGCCCGGGCAGACCAATGCCCCGGGGAGGCGACTTACCCCGATCAAGGTTAAGCACCGCCTGGCCTAAGGCCAGCCGGCATCCGCGCCGGCCCTCCACGCTCCCTTGTGAGATCCCCCCGGCCTTGGTAGGGTTCCGCGGCTCTGGGCCGGGCTCACAGCGCCTCTTTGTGATTGCCCGTGCCCCAACTCTGGAAACGACCCGCTTTGGTGAAGGGAACGCGATGACGGATTCGGTCAGCATCATTCCGATCAATATCGAAGAAGAGATCCGGCAGTCCTACATGGACTACGCCATGAGCGTGATCATCGGGCGCGCGCTGCCCGATGTGCGCGACGGCCTTAAGCCTGTCCACCGGCGTATCCTCTTCGCCCAGCACGAGCTCGGCAACCGCTGGAACGTGGCCTACAAGAAGTCGGCGCGCATCGTCGGTGACGTCATCGGTAAGTACCACCCCCACGGCGACTCCTCGGTCTACGATGCCCTTGTGCGTCTGGCCCAGGATTTCAACATGCGCGTGCCCCTGGTCGATGGCCAGGGTAACTTCGGGAGCGTCGACGGCGACCCGGCCGCGGCCATGCGTTATACCGAAGTGCGCATGGCCCGCGTCGCTCAGGAACTCTTGAGCGATATCGACAAAGAAACCGTCGAGTGGATCCCGAACTACGATGACACCATCGAAGAGCCGGCGGTTCTGCCCACGCGGATTCCCAACCTGCTGATCAACGGCTCCTCCGGGATCGCCGTCGGGATGAGCACCAACATCCCGCCGCATAACCTCGGGGAGGTTATCAGCGGGGTGCTCGCGCTGATCGAAAACCCGGAGATCGATGTCGAAGGGCTCATGGAGCACATTCCCGGGCCCGACTTCCCCACCGCCGGTATCATGTACGGTGCCCGCGGTCTGCGCGACGCCTATTCGGAAGGCCGCGGCATCATCAAGATGCGCGCGCGCGCCAACATCGAGGAAGATGAGCGCACCGGGAAGAGCTCGATCATCGTCACCGAGCTTCCCTACCAGGTGAACAAGGCGCGCCTCATTGAGAAGATCGCCGAGCTGGCCCGGGACAAGCGCATCGAAGGCATCACCGACCTGCGCGATGAGTCGGACCGCGACGGGATGCGCATCGTGGTGGAGCTGCGCCGCGATGTGATCCCGGCCATCGTCCTCAACAACCTCTACAAGATGACGGCGATGCAGTCCTCGTTTGGCATCATCATGCTGGCGATTGTCCACGGACAGCCCCGCATCATGAGCCTCAAAGAGGTCCTCAACTACTTCATCGACTTCCGTCGCGATGTCGTCACTCGCCGCACCATCTTTGAGCTGCGCAAGGCCGAAGAGCGCGCCCATATTTTGGAAGGCCTCAAAATTGCGCTCGATCACCTCGACGAGGTCATCGCCCTGATTCGCGCCAGCGCCTCGCCAAACGAGGCCCGCGAGGGGCTGATGAGCCGCTTTGCGCTGAGTGAGCGTCAGTCGCAGGCCATTCTGGATATGCGCCTGCAGAAGCTCACCGGTCTGGAGCGCGACAAGATCCTCGAAGAACTCGCCGAGGTCCTGGCCGAGATCGAGCGCCTGCGCGGCATCCTCTCCGATGAGAAGAAGTTGATGGCGGTGATCGTCGGGGAACTCGAAGAGGTCCGCGAGGCCTATGGCGATGAGCGTCGCACCCAGATCCTGCACAACGTCACCGAACTCAGCGACCTCGACCTCATCGCCGAAGAGGACATGGTCGTCACGCTCAGCCACGCCGGCTACATCAAGCGCACCCCGCTGAGCGAGTACCGCGCCCAGCACCGCGGGGGCCGCGGCAAGCGGGGGATGGATACCAAAGACGAAGACTTCGTCACCGATATGTTTGTGGCGTCGACCCACACCAACCTCCTGATCTTTACCTCGGTCGGGAAGGTCTACAAGTTGATGGTCCACGAACTCCCTCAGGGCTCGCGCACCACCCGCGGCAAGGCCGTGATCAACCTGTTGCCGATCGCCCAGGATGAGAAGATCAAGGCGATCCTGCCCTTCGAAGAGTTTGAGGAGGGCCGCTACATCGTCACGGCCACGCGCAACGGGGTGATCAAGAAGACGGATCTGATGGCCTACGCCAACGTGCACGTCGGCGGCATCATCGCGCTGAGCTTTAAGGATGACGACGATGAGCTCATCAGCGTGCGCGCGACCAGTGGCGATGATCGCATCTTCCTGGCCAGCAGCGACGGTCAGGCGATCTGCTTCCATGAGCAGGACGTGCGCTCGATGGGGCGCTCGGCCGCCGGCGTCTACGGGATGCGCTTCCGTTCCGGAGATACCCTGGTGGGGATGGATGTGATCCCGGCCGGCGATACCACCTCGGCCGTGCTCACGATCACCGAGCGCGGCTACGGCAAGCGCACCAGCGTGGAGGACTATCCCACCCAGGGCCGCGGCGGTAAGGGCGTGGTCACCATCAAGACCAACGAGCGCAACGGCGCCCTGGTGGGCATCCGCGTGGTCGATGAGACCAACGAGCTGATGATGATCACCGACAAGGGGCAGGTCCTGCGCACCCGGGTGGCGCAGATCTCGACCTACGGCCGCAACACTCAGGGCGTGCGGGTAATGAGCCTGGATGATGACGAACTGGTTGTCTCCATCGCCGCGCTCACGGCGGACGAGGAGGACGAGGACGACGCCCTGCTCGAAGAGGGCGCCGACGCCGACGAGGCTGGGGAAATCAGCGAAGAATCCGGCCCCGAAGAGGGCGTCGAAGACGGCGATGATGACAACTGATTCGAGGTGGTTGACGCCCTTCAATTCCCTGTGTTACAGGGTGCGCGCCGCTGCTCGGGGAGGCGCTTGCAGGCAGGATCTGCGGGCATCTCTCGGGGCTTGGCGCGAGGTGGTTTAGATGGCCTCTTCGCCAGAAGATGACAGGCAGACGCGACCCAGAAGCCCCTGGCTGGTCGCCGGCGCCATCGGAGCTCTGGGCTTTGAGTTTGTCGGGTTTGTACTCGGCGGTGCGTTTATCGGCACCAGACTCGATGCCCACTTTGGAACGGCCCCGGTACTACTTCTGGTGTCCATGGCGTTGGCGATGCTCGGCGCCGGGTGGCATGTCTGGAAGATCTCGCAACGGTTTTTGAAAACACAAGGTGAAGACTGATGGCCAGGCTCGACCGAAGCTTCGTCAACGGGGTTTTCTGGCGCATGCTGGCGCTGGGAGCTCTGCTGGCGCTGATGACGGGCTGGGCAGTCTCCCTGCGCTTTGGCTACTCCATGGCCCTGGGCACGCTCTTTGCGGCGCTCAGCCTCCGTGCAACGGCCTTTGTCGTCAGGAAGATGTTCAATGGCGCCATCAACGGCAATCCCGCAGCAAGGGGAGGCGCTGTTGTTCTGGTGTTCAAGCTGGCAGCAAACTGCGTTGCCATCTGGTTTTGCCTTTCGACCCTGGGTGCCCACGCCGTAGGCTTTATCCTCGGCTACAAAGTGTTGTTACTCGCGCTGGGCTGGCAGACTTTTTCCACTCGTAAGAGTCGCCAGCAGGTTGAGGACAACGCCGCTGACAACGAGAGCACGTAGTTCATGGCTGATTATACGTTTTTAGACCTCATTCCCGCGTTTGCCGAACAAGAACACGGAGAGGGATGGAATCACATCTTCGGCGACCCTGTGCTGAATCCCTCGGCCGCGGTCGGTATCACTCACGTGGTGTTCACCGGTGTACTGGTGCTGCTGATCACGGTGCTTGCACTTGTCGCCAGCCGTAAGTACCGCAAGCGCGACGAAGCCCTGGTCCCGGTAGGTAAGTTCTCGGTGGCCGGATTCTTCGAGGTGCTCTTCGAAGCGGTGATGGGCATGATGAGCGACCTGATGGGCAAGAAGGCCGCCAAAAAGTTCTTCCCGCTGATCGCGTCGCTGGCAGTCTTTATCTACCTGGGCAACCTGATGGGGCTGGTCGTGGGCTTTGCGCCGCCGACTTCAAACCTCAATACGGGGCTGGCCTGCGCGATTGTCGTCTTCCTGGTGTACAACGTCTCCGGTTTCATGGAGCAGGGATTCGGCTACATCAAACATTTCATGGGGCCGATTCTCTTGTTGGCTCCCCTGATCTTTATCATCGAATTGGTGGGACACGCCTTCCGCCCGGTCAGTCTGGCAGTGCGACTTACCGGTAATATGACCGGGGACCACATGGTCCTGGGCGTGTTTGGGGACCTGGCCGCCGGAATCTTCGGAGTTCCTTTCCTGATCCCGGTACCTTTCCTCTTCCTGGGCTTGCTGGTTTGCACCATTCAGGCGTTGGTCTTCAGCCTGTTGTCCAGCATCTACATCGCCCTTGCCATTGAGCACGAAGACCATTAAACGACTCGCCAGAAAGGTTGTTGGCCTAGACGGCTTTCATCAGGGCGTATCAACACATTGATACCCGTCACAATGGCGCACGCCGCAACTTGTATCGGCGTCGCGCGAGCTAGGAGGACGCAGTCCATGCTGAAGAAAAGCACGATCACGTTTTTGAGCACTTTCGCAATTGTCGCACTCTGGAGCACCTCGGCGTTTGCCCAGGGTACCGCTGCTGCGGCCGATAACGTCTTCACGACCTACGCATGGTTGGGCGCCGCTTCGGCCTTCGGCGTGAGTCTTGCTGCCCTGGGTGGATCGCTGGGGCAGGGCCGTGCTGCTGCCGCCGCCCTGGAAGGTATCGCTCGCAACCCGGGCGCCGCCGGTAAGCTCTTCACCCCGCTGATTCTGGGTCTGGCCCTGATCGAGTCGCTCGTCATCTACGCGTTCGTTATCTCGATCCTGATGGTCCTGAACATCGACATCACCGCGGCCCTCTAAGTCGTTGTGAAAGCGATGAAAAAGCCCGGCTTCGGCCGGGCTTTTTTTATGTCCGGCGTTGGGCCGCGGCCTCCCGCCGGGGCGCGGGCTCTAACTTGCGTGGGGTGGGGGCCTGTGTTTTAATGCGAAATCTGGAGGCGGGCGGTCCGGCGCACGATACTTCGCGCTCAGGACCAGGGCTGCAGGCCCCAGACGCCCGGGTCCCGACGCGTTCGCGCGTGGCCCTCCCTTGATCCATACCATCCGGAGCAGAGCTCGGAATGATCGTCCAGTGTCCCAGCTGTTCATCGCGATATCGCGTCAATGACGCCAACATTCCGGCCTCGGGGGGCAAGATCAAGTGTCCTTCGTGCGCACACGCCTTCGTGGTCTACCCGGAGGCGCCGGTGGAGCCGGAGTACGAGGCGGATAAGACCTCTGTGGCCGAGCGTCCCAATATCCACGAACTCCTCAACTCCATGAATCAGCACAAGGCCGCGGCTCAGGCGCCGGCGGCCGGTGAGGACGAGGTCGCGAAGACCGAGGTGATGTCGGGGGCGGAGCTTCCCGACTTCGCCAGCATGTTTGGGGAGGGCGGGGACCAGACCGTCGAGATGTCGAATCCCCTGGGCAGCGGCTTCCTTCCCGGCATGGGCGGGGCGCAGCCGAGCGACGAAGACGATCTCAACACTCAGGAACTCTCTCCGGATATCGTGCAGCAGAGCCTGCAGCATGTGCGGGCCCAGGCCAAAGCTGTGCCCGCGGCGATGCCCGAGCTCGATGATTCGCCGGCCACCCAGATTGCGCCTCCGCCGTCGATGGATGAGCTGGCGCCGCGTCAGCGCCTCTCCGCATCGGTCGAGCCCACGCCGGCCCCGCGGGGGGCCGCGAACTTCGGGGCCACGCCGGCGCCGGTGGGCTCCCGAGGCTCATCGCCATCTTCGCCGGGGATGACGCCGCCGGCCGCCGCTTCGGACATCGATCCGGGGCACGACGGCCCCTGGAAACTTCAGACTAACTTCGGACTGACCTACGAATTTGCCGACAACAAGAGCCTGCGCACCTGGCTCGCCAGTCGTGATGACCTGGAGGGCTACAAGCTCTCGGCCGGCGGCGAGTTTCATGCGTTGAGCAGTTATCCGCAGTTTCAACCCGAGGGCGGGGCGGGGCGTTCGGGGAACTTCTCGGTTGGTTCTTCCGGCGGGCAGGCTCCGATACCGGGGATGGCGGCCTCGCCAGCTCCGATCGGCGATGGAATGAGCCCTCCGCTGGCTCAGCCCGGGGTGTCGCCGATGACGCCTGCACCTGCGGCTCCTGCGCCGGCTCCGGCGGCAGCGTCGCCCTTTATGACCGCGGGCATGCCGGCGGTCGGTCAGAATCCTGCCGGTGCTCCGGAGCGTGTGAAGATCGATCCCAACGCCGGCTTTCGTCCGCCTTCGCGGGATAGCAACGCGCTGACGATGGTGTTGTGGGGAGTGTTCGGGATTCTCGGGCTCGTGGCCGTGGCGCTGGGGTTACACCTGGGCGGAATCGTGACCTTCCCGGTCCTTGGTGGCGAGTCGACGGTGTCGCCCCAGGCCCCCGCACCGGCGGCCCCCGCCGCAGGAGCGCCGGTTCCGGCGGCAGCCGCCGCGCCCCAGGCTCCGGAGAGCGCTGCCCAGGATGGCGCTCGGCAACGGGTGCAGGTGGACCGCATGCTCGAGGATGCGCGTGTTGATATCGATTCCAACCGCCTCTCCTCGGCGCTCGATCGCCTCGAGACCGCTCGGCTTCTCGCTCCGGAGCGCATTCAGATCTACGACATGAACGCTGAGGTCTACGAGAAGCTCGGCCAGAGCGATAAAGTCGAAGAGATGCGCCAAAAAGCCCGGGAGCTTCGAAACGATGGTGGCTCTCCGCCTCCCACGATGGAGTAGGCGTGGTTGGCGCCCCCTGAGGCCGCCACCGGCCACCAAGGACCATGGACGTCTCTTGCCCGCAGTGTCAGACACTCTACGAGTTTGATGAGGCTCAGCTGCGCTCGGCTGGTTCCGTGACGCTTCAGTGCAGCCAGTGCGATCATCTCTTTCGTCTGGAGCTGCCCGAAGAACTTCGCGATGAGAGCCAGCGACGTTGGATGGTGCGTCAGCATGCCAGCGGAGATGTGCTCTACTTCTGGGGGTTCGATGAGCTGCATCGTTGGCTTATGGAAGGCAAAATCGACCGGCGAGATGCGATCTCGCGTACCGGTCGGCGCTGGAGTGAGCTGGGAGAGGTTGGCGAGTTCGCGCCGATCTTTCAGGCGGTGGCGTCCATCGCCGATTTGAACCGATCGGCGGGGGCGACGTCTCGGGAGACGTCGGCTCCGACCGCGCTGCACCCGTCTGAGCGCGCGCGTCGCGCCACCGCACCTCAACACCGGGCCCGAGACACCCCGGCGCCCCGACCGCGCACGACGCCCGAAGTGTCTCGGCCGCCGCGGGGTGTTGAGCCGAGCCCTGTCGCTACAACGCATCCTACTCCTCAGCCCGGGAAGTCGGCGAAGGCGCCGCGTGCCAATCTCGATGTGTCGCGCTTCGGTGGCGGGGACGCGCGAAGTTCCGGGGAGAGCCGGCCGACCGGAGAGGGCTTCCAGGCCGGACATCTGGGCCAGGCTGAGCTTCGGGAGGACGACTGGTCGCTGGGGGATCTGAGTGTTACGCAGTCGGATTCGCAGCTGGTGCTTCAGGGGCGGGGCAAGCGTCGCTCCAGAGGGCGCCTGGGGGCGATGGTGCTCGGGCTGGTGCTTGTGGGCATCGGCGCGGCCGCCTGGTACGGGGGCTGGGTGGATCACCTGCTTGAGGGACGCGCGGAGGAAGAGGGGGCCGAGGTCGCCTCGGAAATTCCCGACGATGAGAAGGGAGCGGGAGGGCGGAGTCTGGTGGAGACTCGCCGCAGGGTGGGTGATGCCGTAGCGAGGTCGCGACGTCAGGTGTTTCTGCCGCAGTGGGCCGAGGCTGTGGCCGAGGCGCGGCAGCAGGTAAGAGGGGCCCGCGAGCGTAGCGAGCGGGCCGTGCGGCGCAGCGGTTCTCAGGGGGTGAACGAGGTCCTGGCGGGCGCCCGACGGGCACTCCGGCGGGGCGATGCGAAGCTCGCACGGGCCCGCTACCACCGGGCAATCGAGCTCGATGAGGGCAACCCCGAGGCGATCACCGGGCTGGGGTGGGCGCTCCTGGAGCTGGGCTCTCCGGACTCGGCGGCGGCCCAGTTTCGCCGGGCCCTTCATCGGCAGGCCAGCTTTGGCGATGCCTACATCGGTCTGGGACGCGCCGAGCGCGCGCGGGGGAACGTGCAGGGGGCGATCGAGGCGTACGAAACCTATTTGGCCCGCCTTCCTGGCGGGCCCCAGGCCTCGATTGCTCGTTTTCAGAGCGAAGAACTTCGTCGCAGCCTTGGCCAGTAGCCGAGCATTGCGGGGGCAATGTGGTCAGAACGTGCTCAGGAGGGAGCGTGGGGCTCAGTGAGTACCCAGCGGGAAGCGCGAGACCACCTGGTAGCGCGGGCCATCATGGCGCAGGTGCGATTCATAGAGCACCAGATCCTTGATGTAGCTTTTGCCAAAGCTCACCGACTCAAAGGGCGTCTGCAACTCGGCGAGGTTCGGGGCCGCGCGTGATTTGAGCCGCCCCAGCGTAATGTGGGGTAGAAATTCCCGGGGGTCGGCCGGCACGCCGAGTTCCTGAAGGTCCCGCTCCAATGCCTGTTGCAGCAGTCCGAATACCTCGGCGCTCTTGGCATCAAGCCCGGCCCACAGGATGCGCGGGCGAGCCGGCTCGGGGAAGGCCCCAAACCCCCGACACTCCACTTCAAATGGGAACAGGGGTTCGGTTAGACGCTGCAAGGTCGATTCGAGCATGGAGACGAGTTCCGGGGAGGTGTCCCCCAGAAACTTCATCGTCAGGTGAATGTTCTCGGCGTGGGTCCAGCGCACCCGAAGATCGTCGCCGTAGCCCGAGCGCAGACGTTCACGAAGTTCATCCTGAAAGAGCACCAGGCGCTCAACCACGTTGATGGAGAGATCTACAGCGATGAAGAGGCGTCGCATCATAAGGGCGTAGGGGGGCAGGAGAAGAGGTCAGCGCGGAGCCTGTGGGTTATCGACCAAAGCCGGAGCTCTGACAAGCACAAGGCTCAGTCAGGCTGTGGCACACCGAGGTCAACCTGTCGGTCGTCGAAGGGGCCCCGCAGTGTGTGTGCCTCAAGGCGGTCTTCGAGTCGCCAGAGCAAGAGCGAGAGCGCGGTGTAGACCGATGCCAGGCGAATGTCGTCCCGATCGCGCCCTGGCGAATAGGTGCGGCGATGGTAGGTGCCCTCGGGCGTGGCCAGGGCGAAATCGACGGTCCCCACGGGTTTCTCGGGCGTGCCTCCAGCGGGGCCAGCGACGCCGCTGATCGCCAGGCCAAAGGGCGCGCCGGCTTCGCGCGCTGCGCCGCGCGCCATCTGGCACACCACCGCGGCGCTCACGGCTCCCTCCTTTTCCAGAAGTTCGGGATGGACACCGACCGCGTCGATCTTGGCCTGATTGGCGTAGGTCAAAAAGCCTCGCTCAAACCAGGCGGAGCTTCCGGGCGTTTCGGTCAAGGCCGCGCCCAGCATCCCTCCGGTGCACGATTCGGCCACGGCCACGGTGGCCTGGGCTTCTTTGAGCCGGCGTCCCACGCGGGCAAAAAAAGTCTCATGCCCCTCGGTGATGAGGTAAGTGCCGATGCGCTCTTTGACAAAGGTCACCATCTCCGCCAGCGCCTCCTCTTCGGGGGCTTTGAGGGAGACTTCAATGCGTGGAAAACTCGCCCGGTAGCCCACCCGGCCCTGCAGGCGTGTAGCGAGCTCCTCGATACCGGCGAGGTCCGTTTCGAGTTTGGATTCACCGGGGCCGTAAAACTGCAGGCGCGTGGTGGCAGCCTGCTGGTCGGAATCAGTGCCCAGGACCGGCAGCAGGTAGCGTTGTACAAACCACTGAAACTCCCGGGGGACTCCGGGAAAGAAGAAGGCCTGGGTCCCCTTATGATCCACTCGAAACCCGGGCGCGGTGCCGACCTCGGTGGCGAGAATCGTGGCGCGAGAGGGGAAGGAGCACTGGCGACGGTTGTTTTCGCTCAGGGTGTAGCCGCGCGCGGCCGCGCGCGCCTGGAGACGTTGCAGGCTGGTCTCATCGTGGAGCAGCGTGTCCTCACTCCAGTTGGCCGCGGCGTCGCGGGTGCGATCGTCGGCGGTTGGCCCCAGTCCGCCGCTGACCACGATGATGTCGGCCGTACTCATGGCGTCGAGAGCGGCAATAATGTGTGCTTCGTCGTCCCGGACCACACGCATCTCCACGACTTTGAAGAGACGATCTTCGCCGCGCATCATCACGTGATGGGCGTTCTTGTCGCGGACTCGCCCGTCGAGCAGCTCGTCACCGATGCATAAAAGGCCTAGTCGCTTCATGGTCGTGCTCCTTCTGTTGAGACTCCGCAGGCGTGCTTGACGCTCTTCTCAGAGGTCTTCTAGAGTTGGCGCCGGATTTGCTCAAGTCGAAGTGTGTGATGATATTCTGCGGGCTTCTGAGGTCGCCGATGCCCGAAGAGTTCGGGACGTATCAACTTATCCGAAAGATCGCTCAGGGGGGCATGGCCGAGGTCTTTGAGGCCCGGGCCCGGGGGGAAATCGGTGGTTTTAGCCGCCCGGTGGCGATCAAGCGCATGTTCCCGCATCTCGTCGATCGTGACGACATCATCACGATGTTCATCGATGAGGCGCGCATCGCCTCGCGTCTGCAGCACCCTAACATCGTGCAGATCTATGACCTGGGCGTGGTCAAGGGCTCGTTCTACCTGGCCATGGAGCTTGTCGAGGGCCTGGACCTGCGTCGGGTGTGTGAACTGGGCGTGAAGCAGGACTATTTCATGTCGCGCGAACTCGCCGCGCGCGTGATCGCGGAGGTCGCGCGCGGGCTTCATTATGCGCACACCCGCTGCGACGACCAGGGCCGCCCGATGCGCGTGGTTCATCGCGATGTCTCGCCACAGAACGTGCTCTTGAGCGTCGATGGTGCGGTCAAAATCTGCGACTTCGGCATTGCCAAGGCCGAGAGCCGCCTTACTCATACGCGCACTGGCGAGTTTAAGGGGAAGTTCTCGTACATGAGCCCCGAGCAGTTTGACGGGGGGAAGGTCGATCACCGCAGTGATATTTTCACCCTGGGGATTGTGCTCTACGAGATCACGACCGTCTCGCGCCTCTTCCGCTCGCGTACCGAGTACGAGACGATGCGCAAGATCACTGAGGGCGAGATTACGCCGCCTACTGACGTGCGCGCGGACTACCCGGAGGCGCTGGAGCGCATTGTGCTCAAGGCCCTGGCCCGGGCTCCCGAGGAGCGTTTTGAGCACGCCGGTCAACTCGCCGAGGCGCTGGAAGACTGGCTCTTTGAGCGGCGAGTTCGGGTCGGCACCACGCAGCTTGCCGAGTACATGCAGGAGTTGGAAGCGCGCGCGCAGGCTGACGCCGAGCCAGTCTTGTCGGCGACCCCGGAGGGGGATGATATCACGCGTCCGGTGACCATCTCGGAGCAACACTTCGTGCTCGATGATGACGACCTCGAAGTGCTCGAGGATGTGGATGTCATCGAGGAGCGTACCCGGGTGCCCGCCGTCGACGTTTCCACCTTGCAGCTGGGAGAGGGGGTGCAGAGCGAGGGACCTCCCGAGGTGTTCGGTGCGCCGGTGGTCGAGGTGCGTCGCATCTCCACCGAAGAACGTGCCCGGCGTCAGGACTCGGAGCTCAACTCGGAACTCCCCGTCAACTCGATCGATGAGACGCTGGTCACAACCCGGCGCGTTGGCGACGTTGCGTTGGCCGTCGAACCTGAGGCAGGCGACGCGGAGGCCGCCGGGGATGAGACGCTGATCACAACCTCAGAGATCTATCTGAGTGAGCATGTGGTGGAGGAGCAGGCCGCCGAGGCCTATCCCCCGCGCCCGGTTGAGCGTCTGGAGGCAGAGCCCCAGCCCCGGCTGGATGCCGGTGAGGATAAAGGAGCGTCGCAGGACGACTCCTTCTGGCGCAAGATTCCCGACCTGAAGGTCGCGTCTTCCCGGCAACCTTCGCCCTGGTCGTCGCAGGGCCAGCCCGCGGTGACCGCGGCGATGGCTACCCTGGAGGCGGAGCGAGGCGCGGGCGTTTCCAACAAGGTGGTGTGGCTCGGGGCGCTCCTGCTTATCGCCGCGTTGGTCGGGGGGCTCGTCTGGGCATTGGGAGGGGCCTCGGGCATCACGGAAAGTGATTCTGATATCCATCTTCAGGCATCTTCGGCGGCGCCCGGCGACATGAAGCCCAGGGCGATAGCCACGGAGCCTGCGGGGGCGGCAGTCATCGTCAACGGCGTACGACTCCAGGGGCGAACCCCGCTGAGTGTGGAACTGGCCAGCGGGCGAGCGCATGAGCTGTGGGTGATGTTGGATGGGTATCATCCGCAGCGTGTCGTGGTCGGCGATGAGGAGGCGCTGACGCCGGTGTCGCTGGAGCGTGCCGTAGGCAGCGCGCGGGCCCGGGTGAGCTTTGAGAGCACTCCGCCCGGGGCTACGATTTACCTCAATGGGGAACGTCTGGGGGTGACTCCCCTGCGTTTGGAGAACGTCGCGGCCGATCATGTGAGTCACGTGCAGTTGGAGCTCTTGGGGCACCGCCCGCATGTGGCCTGGCTGAAGTTTCAGATCGATGAGGACAACACAGTCTCCGGGGGGCTTGCACCGGAGGAGAGCACGTCGACGTCGGTGCGCGTGAGCAGTCCGCCCCGAAGTAGTCGCGTGACAGTGGATGGGCAGGTGGTGGGGTCTACGCCGGTGGAGGCGGTGCTGCCGTCGGCGAAGATCGTCGAGCTGGAGATCAGCGCGCATGAGCATCTCCCCCGGTCCTTCGCCCTCGATCTGCGCAGGGTTGCCAGCGTGCAGATCGATCATGGGCTGCGTCCGGCTGACCTGGGCCAGGGCACGCTCAGCCTGAGCGTGGAGCCCGCGGCGGCCATCTACATCGGCGGGCGCTCCTATGGTGCCGGTCCCGTGCGCGATCTTGAGCTTGAGGAGGGGACTCACACCGTGATCTTCGAAACCCTGGAAGGGCGGCGCCTGCGAGCGGCGGTGGAGATCGTCAGCGGGAAGCACCTTCAGCTCCATGCCCAACATCAGGGCGACCAGGTGGAGTTGGCGCCGCGCTGAGCGCCTGGTCCGAACTTTTTTCTAAAAATCCGGGGAGGACACGCAAACTCCGGTCACGTCTCTCGATAATAACGAGAGCCCGGCAACCCGACGTGACCAGGAGATATTGCAGATGACCGATCCTATCTCAGCATCGATCGCCTCTCAGGCGGCGCAGGCCATGCAGGAGCAGGCGCAACCGGAGGTTGCGCCCTCCGGCGGCAAGAGTTTCGCCGAGGTGCTCAACGCCCCGCAAAGCGAGCCCGGAGCGGCGCCGGAGACGGCTCCCATTGAGGCAAGCGCTCAGATCGACGAGACGCAGCGTCTGGACGCGTACATTGAGGGGATTCTGGGCGATGAGGGACGGATCCACGAGCTCCTGGAGTCCAGCATGCGCGGCGATGCTCTGGGGCCGCAGGAGATGCTCGAGATGCAGGCGCTCATCTACAGCTACAGCCAGAAGGTCGAACTCACGACCAAGGTCGTAGAGAAGGCCACCGGCGGAATCAAACAGGTCATGAATACCCAGGTCTAAGGGAGGGAAGATGGGCGGTCGATGGTGGTACCTACTTGTGGCAACCGTGGCACTCTTTGCGCTGGCCTGCACTGAGCCGCTGCATCATGGGCTGGACGAGGCGCAGGCCAACCAGATGGTGGTGGAGCTTAGCCGGGCGGGTTTTGCGGCCGTCAAAGAGCCCGACCCGGCGGATCCGGCGCTCTGGGTGGTCAAGGTGCCCCGCGTCGAGCGGGTCGAGGCCTGGGAGCGCCTGGAGCAGGCCGGTCTGCCGCGTCCTGCGGAGTCGGGATTTGGAGACTTCTACCCCGGAGCCGGGCTGATTCCCACGGCTCAGGAGGAGCGCGTGGTACTGCAGTACGCCACGGCTCAGGAGATTCGCACCAGCCTGTTGAAGATCGATGGGGTTGTCGACGCGCATGTTCACCTGGTGCTTCCCCAAAAGGCTCGAGTGCAGCTGAGCAATGCTCCGCGCCCGGAGCCCCGGGCCAGCGTTCTGGTGCGCTGGCGGACCCTTGAGGAGGAGGGGCCCGCAGTGGGGCCGGACGAGATCCGGGCACTGGTGGCCGGTGCGGTGGAAGAGCTCCAGCCCGATCAGATCGAGGTGGTGATGACCCGCGTGCAGATGCCGCCAGCTCAGGAGCGCGAGGCGATCTTTGCGGAGGTCGGTCCCTTGATTGTCGCGCCGCAGAGCGCCGCCCTGGTCAGAGCACTGATTGTGGGGATGGGCTTGATGATCATGGCGCTTTCCGCCGGTCTGGTGGTGTTGGTGGTGCGCCGCCGTCGCCAGGAGGGCTTATGAGCCGGCCCCTGGCCATGACCGAGGCGGAGCGGGGGTTTGCACGAGCCTGGCATGGGGTGCGTGAGCGGGGCGGGCGAGGACCCGCGTGCGATCCGGCTACGAGTGCGCCGCTGACGCACGCGCTGGAGGGTTGGCGAGCGTCCGGCCCGGCGTCCGGTGAGAAGGTGCCAGGCATCTCCGACGAATCGGAGGCTTACGACGCGCGCACGCTTCTCAGCGGTCCCGGGGCGGCGGCGCTAACCTCCCTCACACGTCTGGGAAGTTATCTTGTCGCGTCCATGAGGCCGGAGGCGCCGCTGCGTCCGCTGATGGAGCTTACGCTGGGACTTCCGAAAGACCAGGCGCTGGAGCTACGGACCTGGCTCCTGAGCCCGCCGAAACTTTGCGATGGGTTGCAACGTCGGGTTCAGGAGACCTATGTGCGTCTGATTGGCAGTCATCGCAGTCCGGACAGGCTCGCGGAGCTGGGGCTCTTTTTTGTGGCGCAGGTCTCCGCGCTGCGTCATCCCGGGCTGGGCATTGAGCTTCGTGGACTGCTCGACGGTCGTTTACGGGCGCGTCAGGACGACTTTGAAAAGGCCGCGCGACGCTCCAGTCGGGCCGACCTGGTTCCGGCCATCGAAGAGGTGATCGTCCGTCTTCTGGCACCCCGCACAACCGAGCCCGGGGAGGAGAGGTGCGAGGCTTCCGGGGAAGATGAGGCATCCGATGAGTGAACGAGCTGATATCCGAGTGCTTCTTAAGGCCGACACTGAGTTGGCCCGTGCCGTTCAGCCTGCCTTTAAACAGGCGCGCGTGGTGCGCGCTCGGGTGTTTGACGACCTGGAGCGCCTGGGGGAGACGCTTGATGAGCTTCGGGAGAGTGCCGCCCGGGAGCTCGCGCAGGCTCGTGCTGAGGCGGAGTCGATACGTGAAGAAGCTCGTGCCGAAGGCCTGCGCGAGGCGACTGTCGAAACCCTGGAGCGACTCTCCATGGCTCGTGCGGAGTACGATGCGCTGCTCAAGCGCGCCGAGCCCGACATGGTGCGGCTGGCGTTTCAGATTGCCCGACGCCTGATCGGGGAGGCGTTGGAGGTGGCGCCCCAGCGCGTCGAGGCGATGGTTGCGCAGTCGCTGGAGTTGGTGCGGGGGAAGCGCCAACTCCTGTTGCGAGTGCATCCAGACGATCTTCAGGCGTTGCGTCAGGCCGAAGAGCGACTCTCCTATGTGGTGGGCGGCGCATCGGTGCATTTGCAGGCCGATGAAGATGTGGAGCGTGGAGGGTGCCTCATTGAGACCGAGTCGGGGCAGATCGACGCGCGCCTGCAGACCCAACTGCAGGTGCTCCAGGACGCGCTCCTCGAAGGAGGCCAGTGATGCTTGATGGCGAGGGATCGCTTCTTTCGCGCTATATGGAGCGCCTGGACTCGGCCAGTCCCGTCCGAGTGACCGGGCGAGTGCAGGCGGTGACCGGGCTGGTGGTCAAGGCCAGCGTGCCCGATGCCGCGATCGGCGACCTGGTTGAGATTCGTCTGGGACGAAGGGGGGTGATGCCCGCCGAGGTGGTGGGATTTGAGGGGGAGCTGGCCGTCCTCATGCCCCTGGGGAGCGTCGAGGGGATTGGCCCCGGCGCCGAGGTGGAGTCGACCGGTGAGCCGCTGAGTATGTATTGCGGGCCGGGGCTCCTGGGGCGAGTGCTCGATGGGCTGGGGCGTCCCATCGATGGCGGGCCACCGCTTGGAGGGGCGGGCTTTAAGCGCTGGCCTATTTTGCGTGAGGCACCCGACCCCTTTCAGCGTCGCCGTATCACCGAAGCCCTCTCGATGGGGGTACGCGCCATCGATGGCTTGCTGACGGTGGGAAAGGGGCAGCGCGTGGGGCTTTTTGCGGGTAGCGGCGTCGGCAAATCCACGCTGATGGGACAGATTGCGCGTGGGTGTGAGGCCGAGGTCATCGTCATTGCCCTGATCGGTGAGCGTGGCCGGGAGGTGAGAGACTTTCTCGAAGAGGTGCTCGGTGAGGAGGGCATGAAGCGGGCGGTGGTCGTGGTCGCCACCAGCGATGCTCCGAGCATGGTGCGTCTGAAGTCAGCGTTCGTGGCCACCGCAATCGCCGAGTATTTTCGTGCCGAGGGGGCCGAGGTGCTCATGATGATGGATTCGGTCACACGATTTGCCCGGGCTCAACGCGAGGTGGGACTGGCTGCTGGCGAGCCGCCGGCCCGTCAAGGCTACCCGCCCAGTGTCTTTTCGATGCTGCCTCGGTTGCTGGAGCGTACCGGCAACGACGCCACCGGATCGATCACGGCGCTTTACACCGTGCTGGTTGCCGGCGGCGACATGGAGGAGCCCATTGCCGATGAGGTCCGGGGCATTCTCGACGGTCATATTCTTTTGAGCCGTAAGCTCGCCAGTCGAAGTCATTGGCCGGCGATTGATGTGTTGCCCTCGCTCTCGCGGGTGATGCGTTCGGTCACCAGCGCCGCACATGTGGAGGTGGCCGAGCGTTTTCGCCAGGTGTTGGCGATGTATGAGAGCCGCCGCGATCTGATCAGCCTGGGCGCCTATGAGTATGGCGCCGACGAGGAGGTCGACTTTGCCATTGATTGCATCGAGGAGATGGAGGCGCTCCTGAAGCAGGGGCTGGATGAACATACCTCGCTTGAGGAGACCATTGAGCGGATCAGTGACTTATTCGGTTAGCCCGACACTTTGGTCGGTGTCACAACGCAGTCAACTCCAGGGAAGGGAGGAACGAGATGACCAGTGAGGCGTATGAGTTGCAGGTGCTCCTGGAACTTCGACAGGGGGAGCGCGAGCAGGCCGAGGCGGTGTTTGCCGAAGCGGTTGCGGGGTTGGAGCGTGTACGTCAGCGTGTACGCGAGGCTCAGCGCGTGTGGGAGTCGAGGGAAGCGAAGCGTCGACAGGGCGCGCAGGATTTTGATGCGCGGGCGCGGCAAAAGGGGCTGGCATTGGGGGAGCTTCAGACCATGGATCGATACCTGGAGGGGCTACGCTATCAATGCTCCGAGGCGCAGGAAGAGCTTGCCAGAGTGCAGGAGGAGGAGCGCGTTGCGCAGCGTCAGGTCCATGCCGCGCAACGGGCGATGCAGGGGGCCATCAGCGCACTTAAAGCGGTGGAGAGTCACCACGAGACCTGGCAGGACGAGCAGAAAACCCGCGCTCGCCGCCGGGCGGAGATGCAGATGGATGAGATCGCCACGCGTCTGTGGCGGGAGCAGCAGCCATGAGTCGTATTGATCAGAGTGGGGCTCCATCCACGGCCTGGCCGGAGCAGGCTCACGAAGAGGTCGGGCAGCTGCGCCGAGCCATCACCGAGCACCTGCATGAGGCCACGCTCCCGGCGGAAGTGGCAGCGATGATGGGGGAGTTCCTGGCGCAGCCGGCATTGTTTGCGCCGGTAAACACCACGCGCCTGGCAGCCCCCTCCCACACGCCCGACCCCGGCCAGTTGCGCGGGGCGCTGCTCAACGCCCGGGCTCAACTCTCCGAGCGTGCCGGGCTGGCAGGACCCGAGGCCCCGGCGCTCCAGGCCGTGCTCCAGATCTTGGATGAGCATCTCGAACTCAAAGCCGAACTCATTGCCAGATGCGCCGGGGACGTCGCCCGGGTAGGCTAGTCGCCCAGAGCGCGCTCGCGTCGAGCGCGCTGTATGACGGCGAGGGCGCAGTGGTAGAGCAAGAATCGAGAGCCAATATCTGGAGGTTTCGGGGGCTGATCACCGGTCAGCAGGCCGAGGCCGCCTTTCGCGAACTGCGTGAGCGGGGCCGCGTGGAACGCTGGGGCCACGCGGCGCGCATTCATCTGGAGGGCGAGCACGACGAGCTCATCGTGGTCCTGAGCGGTCGGGTGATGGTGGGGCGCGAGCTGCGCCTGGGCCGCGGCGACGCTTTCGCGCCATTTTCTGGCGAAAGCCAAGAAGTGATTCCAGAGGCCCGTGCCCACCAGGAGACCACCATTGTGGTCATGGAGCGCGATGAGCTTCGAGATATCGTAGAGCCGATCTTGAGGGAGCGGGCGGTGGTGTCGGGATCCATCTTTAACCGCCAGGAGCTGCGCGTACCCCTGGCTCCGCTCTTGCGCTCCTCGGCCAGTACACGTCTGGGACAGGTCATCCTGGAGATCGTGGAGCGATATGGGGAGCACCAGACCGAAAATCTCCGCCGCGCCCCGGCGCTTTCCACCGCCCAGCTCGCTTCGCTCGCCGGGCTAGAGCGCGAACGTACCCGTCGCGCTCTTACGCTCTTGGAGCGCGCCGGATTGATTGCCCGCTCGCGCGGCGCGCTGACCGTGCGAGACCTGGAGGGCCTGCGGCACTATGTCCTGGGCTGATGGCTCTCCTTGCCGCCGCGATCGCCCCCCGTTAGAGTGCCGCCGCCTGGTTGTCCCCGAAACAAGCGGCCCCTCTTGCGGCCCAAGGAGTCTGGTGATGGTAGAAGTTCTCGTTGCGATTCATAACGTATTGCGCTGGGTCGTGCTCATGGCGGCGTTTGCCGCCATCGCTGGTGCCTGGCAGGGCGTGATCTCCAAACGCGCCTGGACCAAAGGTGACCGCCTGCGCTCGGTGGTCCTGGTCGCCTCGCTGCACACTCAGCTTTTGCTCGGGCTGGTGCTCTACGGGCTCAGTCCGGTGGTACGCTCCGGCTTCGCCGACATGGCCACCGCCATGGGAGAGCGCAGCATTCGATTCTTTGTCGTCGAACACATCTTTTTGATGATCGTGGCCGTGGTGGTGGTTCAGGTCGGCTCGATCATGGCCAAAAAAGCCGACAATGATGCGGCGAAGCATAAGCGCAGCGCGATCTTCTTTACGGTTGGGCTGCTGCTGATCCTCGGAGCCATTCCCTGGTTCCGTCCGCTCTTCCCGGGGCTCTAAGTGTGATAGGCTCAGCGCAATTCAACTCGAAGCGGAGGCCTGACCGATGGACCTGAGTCGATTCAAGTTGCCTGCCGGGCCCCTCGGTAAGGGCCTTCCGGGAATGGTTGCGCTGGGCATCGTGGCGCTGGTGCTTGTGGGAAGCTCCATGTTCCAGGTCGATGCCAACAGCGTCGGCGTGGTGCTGCGCATGGGGAAACTCTCGCGCTCGGTAGGCCCCGGCCTGCACTTTAAGGCGCCGCTCGGGATCGAAAAGGTCTACGAGGTGCCGGTTGAGGAGCAGCGCAAAGAGGAGTTTGGCTTTCGCACCGTACGGGTGGGAGAAACCACCCGCTACAGCGATAGCGAGCATGAGGACGAGTCGCTGATGCTCACCGGTGATCTCAACGTCGTCGACGTGGAGTGGACGGTGCAGTATCGCATCAGCGACCCTTACCTCTATCTCTTTCGTGTGCGCGATGTGGAGCACACCCTGCGCTACATGTCTCAGGCGGTCATGCGCGAGTTTGTGGGCGACCGCACCGTTAACGAGGTCCTCACCGCCGGTCGCACCGAGCTTGCGACCTCGGTTCAAGCACGGCTCCAGGAGTTGTGTAACCGATACGAGATGGGCATCGCTATCGGCCAGGTCATCCTTCAGGACGTGACGCCTCCCGATCCGGTGAAGCCCTCGTTTAATCAGGTGAACCAGGCTCAGCAGGAAATGGAGCGCATGATCAACGAGGCGCGCCGCGACTACAACGCGGAGATACCGCGGGCGCGGGGCCGTTCTGAGCAGCTGGTGCAGCAGGCCGAGGGGTACGAACTCGATCGTATCAACCGCGCAAAGGGCGAGGTAGCCCGTTTCCGGAGCCTCTACGCCGAGTACGCCAAAGCCCCCGAGATCACGCGGCAGCGCATCTATCTGGAAACCATGGGGCAGGTGCTTCCTAAGATTCGCCGCAAGGTGATTCTCGATTCGGAGGCCACCAACACCATGCCCGTGATGCAGCTCGGGGACGTGAATGGTCCGGGGCTCGCGCCGATGGCGGCACAGGGAGGTCAGCGATGAAAGGTAGCTGGAAGCGCTCCTTTGTGTGGGCGGGGATCATTCTGGCTTTCATCCTTGCCAGCAACGCCACGCTGGTGGTCGATGAGAATGAACAGGTGGTCATCACTCAGTTCGGAAAGCCGGTGGGGCAGGCCTACACCGAGCCCGGGCTCTACTTTAAGACCCCCTTCATTCAGAGCGCGCATCGCTTTGAGAAGCGTTTTCTCGAGTGGAATGGCAACCGCAATCAGGTGCCCACTCGCGACAAGCGTTTTGTCTGGGTGGATACCTATGCGCGTTGGCGGATTGTCGACCCGCTGCGTTTCTATCAGCGGGTGCGTGATGAGCGCGGGGCCCGCTCGCGCCTCGACGACATCATCGACGGCGCCACTCGAGATGCGGTCGCTAACCACGATCTGATTGAGCTGGTACGTTCGACCAATCGGGTGCCCCTGGTCGATGAGGACCTGCAACAGGACGAAGACGACCTGCAGGCCGGGCTGGCCGCGATCGAACATGGCCGCAGCAAGATCATGGCCGATGTGTTGAGCCAGGCGGCCGAGCTGGCTACTGACCTGGGCGTCGAAATCCTGGACGTGCGTTTCAAGCGCATCAATTACAACGAAGATGTGCAAAAGCGCGTCTACGAGCGCATGATCGCCGAGCGCTACCGCATCGCCGAGAAGTTCCGCTCGCAGGGCCAGGGGGAGGCCGCGCGGATCAGCGGGGAAAAGGAGCGTGAGCTCAAACGTATTGAGTCCGAGGCGTTTCGTCAGGCCGAAGAAATCCGTGGTCGCGCCGACGCGCAGGCCGCCGCGATTTACGCCGAAGCCTACGACGTCGATCCGGAGTTCTATCGTTTCTTGCGGACGATGGAGAGCTACGAAGACGTGCTCGGTGAAGATTCGGTGTTGATGCTCACCACCGAGAGCGAGTTTCTCGAGTACCTTAAATCATCACGCTAGGAAGGCATGAGTCGTTTGCCTATTGATGAGGTGCTCCCCGAGATTGTCGGGGCGCTTCGAGCCCACTGCGGCGTGGTGATTGAAGCGCCGCCCGGTGCCGGCAAAAGTACCCGTGTGCCGCCGGCGCTGCTCGATGCCGGTCTGGCCGGCGGCCGGCAGGTGGTGATGCTCGAGCCACGGCGCGTGGCCGCGCGCGCCACCGCGGGCCGCATCGCCCGGGAGCGTGGTGTGCGCCTTGGCGAGGAGGTCGGCTACCAGGTGCGCTTTGACCGACGCGCCGGTCCCGACACGAAACTGCTGGTGATCACCGAGGGCATCCTGACCCGCTGGCTGCAGCGCGATCCGCTGCTCGACGATGTGGGCCTGGTGATCCTCGATGAGTTTCATGAGCGCAGCGTGCATAGCGACCTGGCGATCGCGTTTCTGCGCGAGGTTCAGCAGGTGCGCGATGATCTCAAGGTGGTGGTGATGTCGGCCACCATCGCCACCGCGCCGATCGCGGAGTTTCTCGACGTACCGGTGGTCAAAAGTCTGGGGCGGACCTTTCCGGTGGAGGTGGAGTACCTGGCGCAGCCGCCGGAGGAGCGCCTGGAGTATGAAGCTGCCCGCGCCGCGCGCCGCTATGTCGGCGGGGCTGATGATGATGGCGGCGACATCCTGATCTTTTTGCCCGGACGAGCCGAGATTCACCGTTGCCTCTCGGCGCTCGAGCGTTGGGCACCGGCCGAGGGCGTGGCCTGTTATCCGCTTTATTCGGCGCTTTCCAATGAGGAGCAGGATCGGGCGCTGGCTCCGGGGGGCGGTCGGCGCATCATCGTCTCGACCAACATCGCCGAGACCTCGCTGACCATCGAGGGGGTCACGCTGGTCATCGATTCGGGGCAGGTGCGCACCATGCGCAGCTCGCCGGCCAGTGGGCTCAATGAGCTGGTGCTGGAGCATGTGAGCCTGGCCTCGGCTAATCAGCGCGCCGGCCGGGCCGGGCGCGTGCGGGCCGGGCGCGCGCTGCGTTTGTGGACGCGTGCGTTTGAACACCGGATGGCCGCGTATGACGATGCTGAGCTTCAGCGCGTGGAGTTATCGCCGGTGGTGCAGGAGGTGGTGGCCTGGAGTGGCGCGGACCCCGGGGAGTTCGGGTGGTTTGAGTCGCCGCCCGCGCCGGCGCTTGCCCAGGCGGTGGAACTCTTGCGTCAACTCGGCGCGCTGGAGCCCGACGACTTTCGCACGACGGACGTGGGGCGCCGTCTGCTCGACCTTCCGCTGCACCCTCGCCTGGGCCGCATGTTGATCGAGGGCGAACGCCGAGGGTGCGCGGCCCAGACCTGCGCGATGGCGGCGATTCTCTCGGAGCGTGATTTTGTCACGTCGGTGGCGTCCGACGCCCCGGCCGGCCGCAGCGACGTGCTGATCCGGGCGGAGTTGCTGGAGGATGCGGCCCGCGGCAGTGGTCAGGCCGCGCGGCGACTGGGGCTGGGAGTGCATCAGGGTGGGGCGCGACGGGTGGCTCAGGTGCGCGATCAACTTCTCAAGACCATCGGCGCCCGCCGCCCGGATACCGGCGATGCAGTAGACCTCCTGAAGACGCTTCTGGTGGCCTTTCCCGATCGCATCGCGTTTCGGCGCGAAGATGGCGCGGCGCGTTTTGTGATGGTGGGAGGAGAGGCGCTGGCGCTGGCGCGCGAGAGCGTGGTGCGTGACGCCGAGGTGGTGGTGGCCGCCTCGATCGGCGGCCGCACCCGGGCCCGAGACGCTGTGGGCGGCGTGGCCAGCCGGGGGCTCATTCGGATGGCCAGTCAGGTGGAGATGGCGTGGCTCGAAGACGTTTATCCCCGGCGTTTTGATGAACGCGTGGTGGTGGCCTTTGATAGCGAGCGTGAACGGGTGATGGCCGAGCGCCAGCGGCGCTTCGACGGGATCGCGCTGGAGCGTCAGGTGGCCTCCGTTGACAGGCATGCCGATGCTGCCGAGGTCACGACCTGCCTGCTGAACCACGCGCTGGACGACGTGGTGGCGGCCTTTGGTCTGGGCACCGATGACGCCCAGTTTTTGCTCCGCTGGGAGTGTGCGCGGCGGTGGTTCCCGGATGCGGACTTTCCTCGACTGATGCTCGATGCGCGCCGGGGGGACCCGGCGCAGCCCATCTGGGAGCAGGTCTGCTGGGGGAAGCGCTCTCTGGGGCAGTTGCGTGCCATGAACCTGGGGGCGCAGCTCTCGGCGTACTTAAATCGGGAGCAGCGCCGCCTGCTCGACGAGGAACTCCCCCCTCGTCTGGAGGTGCCTTCGGGGAGCCAGATTCGCCTGGAGTACCGGCTGGAGGGGCCGCCGGTGCTGGCGGTGCGCATTCAGGAGGTGTTTGGCTGGCTCGACTCCCCGCGCCTGGCTCGCGGGCAGGTCGCGGTGCTGTTGCACCTGCTGGCGCCCAACTATCGGCCGCAGCAGGTGACCGACGATCTGGCCGGCTTCTGGGAGCGCACCTACCCCCAGGTGCGCAAAGAGCTGCGCGCGCGCTACGCCAAACACCCCTGGCCCGAAGACCCCCTGCAGGCCCGGGCCATTCGCAAATAGGCTACTCGCCGGATTCGACCACCTCGATGGGGCCGTGGTTATCGCAGTGATCGCCGTGGGGGTGGTGCAGGTGGCCGTCGACCAGGTAGTCGATATGATCGCCGTGGGGCACCGGTTCATGGCCACAGCCCGGCCCGTGTACGTGATCGGGAGGGTGGGCGCCGCAGCGGTGGTAGGGGGTGCAGCGCTGGGGGTTGATGTCGGTCACCTCGATGCGGTGCTCCTCGACCATGTCGCCTTCCTCGGGGTGGTGGAGATGCCCGTTGTGCAGGTAGTCGACGTGATCCTCGTGCTGAATGGCGGTGTGGCCACAGCCCGGCTCATGATGGTGTCCGTGGTCGTGATGGTGCTCGTGCAGATGCGTCATGGCGGCCTCGGGGGCAGCGTTGAGACTTAAAAGCGGGCGAACACCCTTAAAATTAGCCACCCGGGAGCGCCGCCCAAATCTTCGCCTCGGGGCCGCTTCAGCTCAGATTGAGCGGCTCGGTGCAGTGACGGGCATCGCCGAAGGTACGCGTCTCCACGCCCACCGCGCCCAGGCAGGCGGTGTAGAGGTCGTTGACTGCGCGACGCCTTCCGTCGCTCACGCGGTGGTGATAGCCGGTGCGCGCGGCAAAGGAGCCGCCGGCCACCATGTAGAACATCTCATCGTGGTTGTGGGTGGCCGGGTTGGAGAGTTCGGTGCCCACCAGCACCACGGAGTTCTCGAGCAGGGTGTGTCCGTTGGCCTCCACGAAGCTCGGATCGTCCAGGCGTTCCAAAAGCTCGGCGAGCATCGTCATCTGGAAGAGGGTGTAGGTGGCGAAATCGTTGTCGGGGCGGGCGTTGTAGCGGTGGCCCAGCTCGTGGTGGGCGGCCTGAGTGCCGGGCAAAAAGAGATCTTCGCCGCCGGCGCCCAGCATCACGCTGGCAAAGCGGGTGAAGTCGCAGCGCAACGCGGTGGCCAGCAGGTCGGCCTGGAGTCGAAAGACCTCGGCGTATTCGGAGTAGCGGGTGTCGGCGTACGAGGCGGGTTGATCGGGCCGGCGGCACTGGGCGCGCATCGCTTCATCGTGGCGTTGGGCACGGCGCTCCAGCTGGCGGAGCTGCTCCAGGTGGTCGGCGATCTGGGTGCGGCTCAAGGGATCGAGGCCGTAGCGTGGGCTGATCACGCGGTGGTATTCGGGCAGCACCGTGTCCAGGATGCTCTGCTGGCGCGCGCCGGGGAGGTTGCCCCGGTCATCGTGACCGAAGAGGTGGTGAAAGGTGTCCAGCGGGTTGAGAATCGGCGGGTTGGGCTGGTTGATGCCGCGCCAGGACTTGATGTGGTAGGTGCGCGTGTTGGGCGCGCCGCGCATCACGCCCAGCTCCAGCGAGGGGAGCCGGGTGTCGGGGCGCAGGCGCTGCAGGGCGACCTGCTCCAGGGAGGGGCCGCCGGCGGAGTTGGCGTAGCGTTTGCCGGTGTGGTCGACCCGGTCGTGTTCCAAAAAGGGATTGGAGGCGCCCACGGCAAACGCGCCGCTGCCCCGGCTGTGATCGTCGCCGGAGCCTTCTTTGCCGGCCGGGTCGCTCAGCCCCGAGATCAACGCCAGGCGGTGGCGCACCCGGTGGAGCGGGGCGAGCACGCCGGAGAGCTCGGTGAGCGGCCCGGCGTGCTCCGGTAACCAGAGTTCGGGAGGGCAGCCGTTGGCAAAAAAGAAGGTGATCAGCCGCCGGGGGGCCTGCGGCGTGGCGGCCTCGGTGGCCCGCAGGAGCCGGTGACCGGTGAGGGCGTCGCCGCCCAGCGCGGCGATAAAGGGCAGCCCGATCGCCAGGGTGCCGGCGCCGCGCAAAAAGGCGCGGCGAGTCATGGTCTTGTCTCGGCTCACGGTTGCTCTCCCGAATAGTGGTGCTGGCGAACGCTGCGAAAGGCCTCGCTGGTGACGATCGCCACGATGATGTCGGTGTAGGAGCGCCCCCCGGCGCGCGCCTCGGCGATGATCGCCTCCAGGGTACAGCGATCGATCTCGGCGGCCGGGCGGCCCAGCGCGTACTGGTACATCTGTTCCACCATGCAGCGCTCGGCGTCTTCGCTGGTGGCCAGGAGTTCACCGAGCTGGCGTGCGCCCTCAAAATGCAGGGTGTCGCGCTCATAGGGGCTGCGCGTGATGGCGCCGGTGGTGTCGACCGGATGCCCGGTGTCGTCGAGGGTGCGATAGCGCCCGGTGGCGTCGAAGGCCTCCAGCCCAAAGCCTATCGGGTCGACCCGTCGGTGGCAGAAGTTGCACGAGGGGCTCTCGCTATGACGGCGCAGTCGCTCCCGGGTGCTCAGGCCTTCGGTGTCGGGGGCGGCCTGCATCACGGCGTTGGAGGCCGGCGGGGGCACCGACTCACACAGAAAGCGCTCCCGCACGAAGATGCCGCGTTTGACCGGGGAGGTGGTGTCGTTGCTGGTCGTCGCCGTCAGCAGCGCGCCCTGGGTCAGGAGCCCGCCACGGGGGCTCTCGGGAGCCCAGGCGTAGGGTTGCGCGGGGTCGCTCGGCGCCGCGACTCCGTAGTAGGTCGCCAGGCGCGGGGTCAGAAAACTAAAGCGGGCATCGAAGACCGTGAGCCAGTCGGCGGCGCCATCAAAGGCGATGGCCTGCGCGAAGTGCTCAATCTCCCGGCGCATGTCGTCGATGAGATGGGCGGAGAAGTCGGGGAAGGTCTCGGGGCTTCGCTCCACGGTGGTCAGGACATCCAGGTGCAACCACTCGGCCAGGTAGCTCTTAAACGCCCGGCGGGCTTTGGGGTCGGCGAGCATCCGGCGCGCCGCGGCCTGTAGGCCGGCGGCGCTCTCGAGTTCGCCGTCGGCGGCAGCGTCGAGGAGCGCGGCGTCGGGGGCGGAGTGCCAGATGAAGTAGGAGAGGCGACTGGCCATCTCGTAGCCCGAGAGCCGGCGCACCCGGTAGGCGAGGTCATCCCCGGGATCGACCTCGGCGCGCAGCGGGCCGAGCACCTCGACCTGGAGCACGCGCGGGGCCACCGTCGCGCCCGGGGGCCGGTGCAAGGCGCGGGCCTCCAGGCGCAGGGGGCGCGTCTCGCTCTGCGTGGCATCGAAGCTCAGCGCGAGGTGACCCACCCGAAAGGGTTCGAGAGTCGCGGTGGTGCGGGTGTCTCCCAGAGCCAGCTGCGCGTGTTGAGGGTAGGGGGCGTCATTGGCCAGCTGCACCCGGGCGCGGTAGGTGCCCGGCTGAAGTTGTACCCGGGATTCTTTGCCCTCCGGCGGCAGGGGGCCCTCCAGCTGCTCGGGCTTGTACATCGCGGCCCGGGGAAGGCCGGTGTCGAGGCGATCGCTTTCGAGGCGGTACAGAAACTGGGGGGCCTGCAGCAGGGCCTCGATCACCAGGCGCGCGCCCGCGGGCGCGCTCTCCTCGCTGGCAAAGAGCTCGGCAAAGCGCTGCACCTCCGCGCTGGTGGCCGGGCGCCGGAAGAGGCGATAGGCCGCCTGACGAACAAAGTCCTGCTGGCAGCGGGGCGTGCTCTCCGCGCAGGTCTCCAGCGCCACCAACCAGGGGTGGTCCGGGGCCAGGGCCTGGGCCGCTACCCGGGCCAGGTGCGCGTAGACCTCCACGTGCCGCCCGGTCGCCAGCAGGCCCCAGGCGGTGTTTTTGAACCCGCTGACGTAGGACTCCCGCGGCAGGCTCTCCTGCCAGGGGCTCAGGTCCACGCCGAGCACATCGCCCACCGTCCAGACGTACTCCTGGTGGGTAAGTCGGCGGGAGTAGCCCGGGCCCGGGTCCAGATCGGCGGCCTCGCATAATGGCGAGGCGTCATCGCCCGGCGGCGATTCGAGCAGCGGGGTGGGGCAGGCCGGCAGGAGCGTGGCCAGCATCAGAAGCAGCAATGGCGCGGGGCGAAGGGACACAGGCGATCTTCTGTGGAGAGGGGATGGAGGCGGAAAGTGCCCGCGGGCGGGAGGATTTTTGCTCCCCCGGGTGCTTCATCATAGGATGGCGCCCGAGCGTCTTCCAGCGCTCCTTGGTCACTGGCGAGATTGCGCGAGCACCGGACTTCACTCCATGGTCGGACCCACTTCATTCGTCGACTATTCAGTACGCCACCTGGCCCACGCGCTGCTGGGGCAGGGGCTGCTCTCCCGAGAGCAGGCGCAGCGGGCCGTGGAGCAGGAGGGCGCCCTGCGCCAGGCGCTGCTCAAAGAAAAGGCCGGCCACGGTGGGCGGCGGCGTGCCGGCTACAAGGTGACGCCGGCCGAGGTCATCGCGCGCCTGGAGTTTCGCCAGCCCGGAGGCGACCTGCTCGACGAAGACGCGATCATGGCTGCGCTCGCCAGCGACGCCGGCCTTCCCTTTGAGAAGCCCGACCCGCTGGAGCTCGACATGGAGCTCATTGCCCGCACGATGAGCCGCCCCTTCGCCCAACGTCACAGCTGTGTGGCGCTGCGGCGAGAGGACGGTCGCACGGTGATCGCGGTCGATAACCCCTACGATCGCCAGCTTTTGCACGAGCTGCACACGTTGATCCCGGGCGAACTCAGCATTGTGGTCAGCCCCAAGAGCGACATCCTGCGCATTGTGACCGAGGTCTACGGGCTGCGCTCCTCGATCTCGGCCGCTCAGGAAGAGCTCTCCATCGGCATGGACCTGGGCAACCTCGAGCAGCTCATTCGCCTCAAGGATGTGGGCGACATCGAGGCCACCGACCGCCCCATCGTCAACGCCGTGGAGTACCTGCTGCACTACGCCTTTGATCAGCGGGCCAGCGACATTCACCTGGAGCCCAAGCGCGATCGTACCGTGGTGCGCCTGCGCATCGACGGCGTGTTGCACGGTGTCTACGAGTTTCCGCGCGCGATTCACGCCGCGCTGATCAGCCGGGTCAAGATGCTCGCGCGCATGGATATCGCCGAGAAGCGCCGTCCGCAGGACGGGCGCATCAAGACCGAGCGGGGAGGGCGAGAGATCGAGCTGCGTGTCTCCACGCTGCCGGTGGCCTTTGGCGAGAAGGCGGTCATTCGCGTGTTTGACCCGCAGGCGCTGATCCAGAGCCTGGATCATATTGGCTTCTACCACGACGATCTGGTGCGCTGGCGCGACTTCATCAACCGCCCCCACGGCCTGATCTTGGTCACCGGCCCCACCGGCAGCGGCAAAACCACCACCCTCTACTCCACGCTGCGCGAGCTGGCCGGCCCGGACGTCAACATCACCACGGTCGAAGACCCCATTGAGATGGTCTACGAGGAGTTCAACCAGGTGTTGGTGCAGCGGCGCATCGACGTCGACTTCTCGACTGCGCTGCGCACCATTTTGCGCCAGGACCCGGACATCATCATGGTCGGCGAGATCCGCGATGCGGCGACCGCGGCGATGGCCACCCAGGCCGCGCTCACCGGCCATATGGTCCTGTCGACCCTGCACACCAACGACACCCCCTCGGCGGTGAGCCGGTTGATCGACATGGATGTGGAGCCCTTCTTGATGGCCTCGACCATGGTGGGGGTGATGGCCCAGCGTCTGCTGCGCACGATCTGCCCGCGCTGCAAGGTCCGCGGCGAACTCAGCGCCGAGCAAGTCGAACTCCTCCAGATCAAACTTCCCCCCCGAAGTCAGACGACGTTGCCGATGTGGTACGGTCAGGGATGCGTGAAGTGCCGGGGCACCGGGTACTACGGTCGCACCGCGATCTTCGAGTTGTTGTCGGTCGATGAGTCCGTGCGACAGCTGATCGCCCGGCGCGCCAGCGCCCCGGAGATCCGCAAGGCCGCCCGCGCCAACGGCATGATGTCTCTTCGAGAATGCGCCATTAAAAAATTAGCCCAGGGTCTCACGACCTTTGAAGAAGTAATGACTGTAGTATCGGACGCGACATGAAACGACGCCTTTATCTTACGGTAGGTTCGGTGGCCGGACTCCTGGTGCTCCTGATGTTGGTCAGCGCCTGCATGTGGCCGATGATCAATGTGGTGGAGACCGGACAGACCGCGGAGTACCCGGAGATTCAACCGGGCTATTACTCCACCGAGCCCGAGCGCATCCTGCACGAGTCGGCGGCCAGCGTGGAGGCGCTGGAGCGCTGGACCCTGGTCGAAGAAGATCGCGCGCAGCGGCAGATCGTCGCCGAGCGCCGCACTCGTCTGGGTTTTGTCGATGACATCACCATTCGCGTGGAGCCGGTGACCGAGTTTGTGACCCAGGTCCATGTGCGCAGCGCGTCGCGGGTGGGCAAGGGGGATTTCGGGCAGAACGCCCGCAATATCGAGGAGTTCTTTGGCGAGTTGGATGCGCGCCTGGGCTCGGTGAAATTCGACCCGCAGAGCGCGCAGGCCGAAGAGGAAGAAGGGGCGGCCTCCGAGCCGGCCGAGGGCTCGTAAGTTCCCGCACACCCCTCGTCCCTCCTCAGTAAAGCGTTCGCGAACGTCTTTGGACCCCCTCGCCCCCCCTGCCAGGCGTTCGCGAACGTCTTTGGACCCCCTCGACCCCCTCGGCCAGGCGTTCGCGAACGTCTTTTGACCCCCTCGACGCCCCCTGCCAGGCGTTCGCGAACGTCTTTTGACCCCCTCGACCCCCCCTGCCAGGCGTTCGCGAACGTCTTTGGACCCCCTCGACGCCCCGTTCGGGGTATGCCCGGGCGTGTCCGGTGGCGGGCGAAGGCGCGCGCGGGCGATGCACCGGCGCATGTCGCCATCCAACCCGGTGTGAAGGCCTTTTGCCGGTTGTGGTCAAGGCCTACTCCGCTGCGCCCGCCAGGCCGGGGTGTGCAAGGCGTAACGTTGCCCTGGATACGCCGTGGCACGACATTTGAAGAAGATGTGGGTGGGAGCGCCCCGGTGGCGCATGCTTCAACGCAGTGTGGTGAGGGTAGTGTCATGAGAAAACGACGACGAGCACGAGGGCTCTGCGGACCCTCACTTCGCCGGGGGGCGGCTCTCTTGGGGCTGGTCGGGAGCATGATGGTGGCCACACCGGCCTGGGCATCGGAGGAGCTGGGAAGCACCGGGGAGCTGGTGGTGCGCTATACGCTCATCGCGGTGGGAACGGCGATCGTGCTCGGGGTGCTCGGGAAGCTGGCGCTGGAGATCGCGCGCCTGGTGGGCTGGGTAGGCTCCGACCGCGTGGCGCGACTGCGGCGAGGGCTGCGGGTGAGCTTCGGAGCAAACTTCCTGCTGGCGACCATCGCGCCTTATCTGGCGCTGAACTTTGCGCTGGGATCGGTGCTGACCTTTCTGGGGCTCTCGGCGCTCCTGGTCTCGGCCTGGGCCTTTGGCGCCACCCGTCAGCCCGAGGCGGAGCGTGTCGGCGGGGTTTGACCCCTATTTTGAGGCCGCGTATCTTCGGGGCGCGAGCCCTGCCCAGGGACGCTTCTCCCCGCTCCGGTTCTGCCACGAGTTTCGCCTCCTATGCTCCACACCCGGTCTCCTTTTCGGTGGCTGATGCTTCTGACCTGCGCGCTTGTGCTGGCGGGCATCGGCACCACCGGCTGCTCGTCCTGCTCCCAGGAGTCAGATCAAGGCGCCGCCTTCGTGGTGTTGCTCGACGCCTCTCCCAAGGGGCTTGATCCGCGCTTTGCCACCAGCGACTCCAGCGCAAAAATTGTGGGCCTGCTCCACGCCGGGCTGGTCTCGGTGGACACCGCCGACGGGGCCCGGGAGTTGCGGCTGGCCCGCACCATCGAGCAGACCTCGCCAGTGCGCTACGAGGTGGAGCTGCGCGACGACATCTATTTTCATGACGGCATGCCCGTGACATCGGCCGATGTCGAGTACACCTACATGGAGCTCGACAGCGAGCTGGTGCGCTCACCTTTTGCCGGGCTTACCCGTCGCATTGATACCTTTGAGGTGCTCGATGAGCGCCGCTTTATCATCACGCTCAAAGAGCCCCACGCCCCCTTCATCAGCGACATGGCCCTGGGCATCGTCCCTCGGCATAAGTGCGCCGGGCATAAAGAGTGCGAGGGCGACCCGGTGGGCGCCGGGCCCTTTGCCTTTGTCTCCCAGGAGGGCGACCTGCGCGTGGAGCTGCGCGCCTTCGCCGGGTACTACGACGGGCGCCCCGACATCGATCGCCTGGTCTTTAAGGTGGTGCGCGACGACAACGCGCGCCTGCTCGCCCTGCTGGGGAACACCGCCGACGTGGTGCAGAACGCCGTCGCGCCGTTGATGCTACCGGTGGTCGAGAAGTCCGATCGTCTGGAGATTTTGAGTACCCCTTCGTTTAAATACACCTACCTGGCGTTCAACCTGGAGCATGAGGTCCTCCAGGACCTCAAGGTTCGCCAGGCCATCGCGCACGCCATCGATCGCGAGTCCATCATTGAACACAAGTTTCGCGGCAGTGCGCGCCTCTCCACCGGCATGCTCGCCCCGGATCACTGGGCGTATGAGGGCGAGGTGGCGCGCTTTGCGTTTGATCCGCAACGCGCCCGGGAGTTGCTCGAAGAGGCCGGATATCCGCCGGGCGCCGACGGGGTGCGCTTTGAACTCGATTTCAAAGTCTCGGCCAGCAAGTTTCGGCGCTCCATGGCAGAGCTGATCTCGCAGCAGCTGGGGGAGGTGGGCATTAAGGTGACCGTGCGTGCCTATGAGTGGGGTACCTTTTTTCACGACATTCGCAGCCGCAACTTCGCGATCACCACGTTGCAGTGGCCCTCGGTGATGGAGCCCAGCCTCTACCGCTGGATCTTTCACTCGGAGAACATCCCCTCGGCCGAGAATCGCGCCGCCGGGGCCAACCGGGGCGCCTACCGTAACGCGCGTGTCGATACGCTGCTGGAGGCCGGCGATCGGGAGACCGACCCGGCGCGGCGACGAGCGATTTACGCGGAGGTGCAGCAGATTCTGGCCCGCGAACTCCCCTATGTGTCGCTGTGGCACGAAGATAATATCGCCATCCTCAAAAAGGGGACCGAGCGCTACTACACCACGCCCAACGCGCGTTTTGACGCGCTCAAGCAGGTGGTGCCGGCCCATAAAGCCCCATCGCCTTCTGCCCCGCAGGATCCCCGGTGAATGAGAACCCTTCCCCGTCGCCGTCGTCGGTTGAGGCCGCGACCTCGTCAGAACATCCGCCGTCCATCGATAAAAAGGGCATGGCCACCGGCACGCTCATCGCGCTGGTGGTGGTGACGCTGCTGGCGGTCAACGTCTGGAACCTCTATGGCCCGAGCAAAGGGCTTAAGGCCGGGGAACTCGCGCCGACGCTCGATTTGCCGCATATCGGCAGCGGGGAGATCGTGGGCCTGGAGGAGTTCCGGGGGCAGGTGGTGCTGATCGATTTCTGGGCGACCTGGTGCCCCCCCTGCCGCGAGCAGATGCCGGCATTGCAGAACATGGCCAACGACCCGGAGCTGGGGGCGGCCATTGTCTCGGTCAATACCGACGACCCGGACGAGGGGCGCGAGCCCCTGGTGGCCGGGTTCATGAATCAGTTCGGGCTGACGCTGACCACGCTCCTCGACGACGGCCAGGCGCGGGCGCGCTACAAGGTTGGCGCCATTCCCACCCTGGTGGTGGTCGATCCCGAAGGCGCGGTGCACCGGGTCAGCGCCGGACTGCACTCCGAGGATGACCTGCGCCGGATGGTCGCCGAGGCCGCCGGGCGCTGAGGATAGCGCACTGCGTCATTCTTTTATCGTTTGGGGGGCAAAAATCGCGATTTCCTTAGAAATCTGGCTCTCTTGCATCCTTCCTCCTTGGAAAGGGGGGAAGGTGTCGTCTACGCTGATCGTTCCAGAAGAACAAACGTAGACTGCGTGGAGATCGTCGGATGGGTGAACACGACGTTACAGGCATGGTCGATGGCGAGCAGTTGCGCCATTTCATGCGTCGCTTGTTGGGAGATGTACGAGCGCTGGAGAAGATGCTCGATGAGGGCATGATCGAGAGCGGTGTACGTCGCATCGGTGCCGAGCAGGAACTCTTCCTACTCGACAGCTCGTATCGGCCGGCGCCCCTGGCCATGCAGGCGCTGGAGCGCCTCAACGACGGGCGCTTTACCACGGAGTTGGCCCAGTTCAACCTGGAGTTCAACCTGGAGCCCCGGGTCTTTGGCGGCGACTGTCTGGGCCGGATGGAAGACGACATCGTGGAGCTTGTCGACAAGGTCCGCCAGGTGGTCTCTGAGCAGAAGGGGCATGTGGCGCTCTCGGGCATTTTGCCCACGCTCCAGAAGCATGACCTGGGGCTGGAGATGATGACGCCCAACCCCCGCTATCGCATCCTCAACGATGCGCTCAGCCGCCTGCGTGGAGGCGATTACGAGTTTTACATCAAGGGGCAGGACGAGTTTATCGTCAAACACGACTCGGTGATGCTCGAGGCCTGCAACACCTCCTTTCAGGTGCATTTTCAGGTGGGGCCCGAGGAGTTCGCGCGCCTCTACAACGTCTCGCAGGTGGTGGCCGCGCCGGTCACGGCGCTGGCGGCCAATAGCCCGCTCCTCTTTGGGAAGCGGCTCTGGCATGAGACCCGCATCGCGCTCCTGGAGCAGTCGATCGACACCCGACCCACGCGCCATCATATGCGCGACTTAAATCCCCGGGTGACCTTCGGTACGCAGTGGATCGATGACTCGGTGTTGGAGATCTTTCGCGAGGATATCGCCCGTTTCCGCCTGCTCTTCGCCACCGAGCTGGATGAGGACCCCTTTGAGGCACTCGCCGCCGGGCGCGTCCCCGGGCTCAAGGCGCTCTGCCTGCACAACGGTACGGTCTACCGCTGGAATCGCCCCTGTTACGGGATCAGCGAGGGTAAGCCGCACCTGCGCATCGAGAACCGGGTGCTCCCCGCCGGCCCTACGCCGGCCGACGAGGTGGCCAACGCGGCGTTCTGGTTCGGCATGATGGCCGGCGTGATCGACGCCTACGGCGACATGCGCGAGAAGATGTCCTTTGATGACGCCCGGCATAACTTCTTTGCCGCGGCTCGCCATGGGCTGGACGCGCCGATGACCTGGCTCGATGGAAACTCCGGCACGGTGCGCGAGATCATTGAGTCGACGCTGCTGCCCCTCTCCCGTGAGGCGCTGCAGCGCCACGGCATCCGCCAGCAGGACGTCGATCGTTACATGGGCATCATTGAGGAGCGGGTGCGCACCCGGCGCACCGGCGCGACCTGGCTTTTGCAGTCCTACACCGGGCTGGGGACGAACCTGGCGGCCAGCGAGAAGCTCAGCGCGTTGACCGCGGCCACGGTGCGGCGTCAGGAGGCCAATGAGCCGGTGCACACCTGGCCGCTGGCCTCGGCCGAGGAGCGGACCAGCTGGCGCGATAACTACCTGAAGGTCTCGCAGTACATGACCACCGATCTGATCACGGTGAACGAAGGGGAGCTCATCGACCTGGTGGCCAGCGTGATGGACTGGCAGCACCTGCGTCACGTGCCGGTCGAAGATAACGAACATCGGCTGGTGGGGCTGGTTACCCGGCGGACAATGATGCGTCTGCTCGGCAGCGGTGCGCTGCGCGATGAGGACCCGGTGCCGGTGAGTCAGATCATGGAGCGCAACGTCATCACGGTATCTCCTGATACCCTCACCCTGGATGCGATTCGGATCATGGGCGAGCAGCGCATCTCGTGTCTCCCGGTGATCGATGGGGAGAAGTTGGTGGGGATCATCACCGAGCGCGACTTCATGGACATCGCCCGCGATCTCCTGGCCGAGAAGCTCAAAGGGGAGGATACGCACAGCGAGGCGCGAGCCGCCGAGTAAGGCCGTGCCTGGGGGGCCGGGGTGGGGCACTGGAGGCGATCGAGCGCAGGCTCGATCGTCTTTTTTTGTGGGAGGGGCGCCGTCCGGGGCGCCGACGATCTTCTCCGGGCTCCTTTACGCTGGTCGGGCCCGGAGAGTATCATCCGCCGCGGCGCTGAAATGAGGCGCAACGCGTTGTCCGCTGAACTGTTTTGCTCCAGGTTTTCCCGATGTCTGAGTTCGTTCATCTGCACGTCCACACCCAGTACAGCCTCCTTGACGGGGCGATTCGCATTCCCCGGTTGATGAGCCGCATCAAAGAGCTGGGCATGGGCGCGGTCGCCATGACCGACCACGGCAATATGTACGGGGCGGTGGACTTTCAGAAGGCCGCGGCCAAGGCCGGGGTCAAGTCGATCATTGGCTGCGAGATGTACATGACCTCGCATCCCTACGAGGAGTCGAAGGAGCCCAAGAGCTACCACCTGACGCTGCTCGCGCAGAACCTCACCGGCTACAAAAACCTGATGTACCTCAACTCGATGGGCTGGCTGAACGGCCAGCACCCGCGTACCGGGGCGCCGCGCATCGACTTTGAGCTGCTGGCCGAGCGTAACGAGGGCATCATCTGCCTCTCCGGCGACCTGGGCGGGGAGATCAACCAGCATATCCTCCGCGGGGATATGGACGCGGCCAAAGCGCTGGCCGCGCGGTATCGAGAGGTCTTCGGCAAGGAGCGTTTTTATCTGGAGGTGATGGACAACGCGCTTCCGGAGCAGCGCAAATGCACCCAGGCAATGGTCGAGATCGGCCGCGAACTCGACATTGAGCTGGTGGCCACCAACGATTGCCATTACCTGGCGCGGGAAGATGCCCGGGCGCACGCGGTGTTGATGTGCATTCAGCTGGGCAAGAATGTCGACATCGATCGCATCATGGAGCACGGCGTCGATCAGCTCTACGTGCGCAGCGCCGAGGAGATGTACGAGGCCTTTGCCGACATCCCCCGGGCCTGCGAAAACACGGTGCGCATCGCCGAGATGTGCGACCTGGAGATCCCGCTGGGGGCGGTGTTTCTGCCCCAGTACGACGTGCCGCAGGACTTTCGCGACGCCCACGTTGACGCCGATGCCCGCGGGATCATCCACGAGTACTTCAAGCACGTGGCCCGTGTCGGGCTGGACGAGCGCTTTGCGGAGTTCGAGGCGCTGGACGTGGCCTACGACCGCCAGGAGTACCGGGAGCGCCTGGAGGTCGAGATCGGGATCATCTGCCAGATGGACTTCCCGGGCTACTTTTTGATCGTGTGGGACTTCATCAACTGGTCTCACGAGCAGGATATCCCGGTGGGGCCCGGACGCGGTTCCGGGGCCGGGAGTCTGGTGGCGTACGCGATGCGCATCACCGACATCGATCCGATGCCCTACGACCTGCTCTTTGAGCGCTTCTTGAACCCGGAGCGCGTCTCGATGCCGGACTTCGACATCGACTTCTGCATGAACCGCCGCGGGGAGGTCATTGACTATGTGACCGAGAAGTACGGCTACCATAACGTGGGTCAGATCGTGACCTACGGTCAGCTCAAGGCCCGGGCGGCCATCAAGGATGTGGGACGCGCGCTCAACTTCAGCTATGGCGAGACCGACCGCCTGGCCAAGCTGGTGCCCGACGTACTGGGGATCTCGCTTCAGGAGGCCCTGGATCAGGAGAAGCGCCTGCGCGATATGTGCGAAGAAGAGGAGCGCGTGGACACGCTCTTTGACATCGCGCTCTCGCTGGAAAACCTCAACCGCCAGGCCGGGATGCACGCCGCCGGGATCGTGATCTCGGAGACGCCGCTGTGGGATTTTGTGCCTATCTGCCGCGGGGCCAACGGCGAACTGGTCACCCAGTATGCCAAAAACGAGGTGGAAGAGGCCGGGCTGGTCAAGTTCGACTTCCTGGGGCTCAAGACGCTTACGGTGCTCCAGGATGCGGTGAAGCTGATCAATCAGCAGCGCGACGCCCGGGGAGAGGAGCGCTTCGATCTCAACGCCATCCCGCTTGATGATCCGGAGGTCTTCCGACTGATCTCGGCCGGGAACACCACCGGGGTCTTCCAGCTGGAATCCTCGGGCTTCCAGGAGCTTTTGAAGAAGCTCAAGCCCAACTGCTTTGAGGACATCATCGCCGCGGTGGCGCTCTACCGGCCGGGGCCGCTGGGCAGCGGCATGGTCGATGACTTCATCGATCGCAAGCACGGCCGCAAGAAGGTCGAGTACCCGCACCCCTGGCTCGAAGACGTGCTCAAGCCCACCTACGGGGTCATGGTCTACCAGGAGCAGGTCATGAAGACCGCTCAGGTGATGGCCGGGTATTCGCTGGGCGGCGCCGACCTGCTACGCCGCGCGATGGGCAAGAAAAAGCCCGAGGTGATGGCGCAGCAAAAAGAGATCTTTGTGGCCGGGGCCCTGGAGTTGGAGATCGAGGAGCAGAAGGCCTCCGACATCTTCGACCTGATGGCCTATTTTGCGGGCTACGGCTTCAACAAGTCGCACTCGGCGGCCTACGGCCTGATCACCTATCAGACGGCATACTTAAAGACGCACTTCCAGGTGGAGTTTATGGCGGCGCTGATGACCAGCGACCGCGACAATACCGACAAGATTGTGCGTTTCATTAACGAGGCCAAGGGCTTAGGCATTGAGGTGATGCCGCCCGATGTCAACGAGTCCCTGCTCGATTTCAGTGTTGTCGAACAGAAAATTCGCTTTGGTCTGGCGGCGATCAAGGGGGTGGGCGCCGGAGTGATCGAGGTGATCCTGGAGGAGCGCACCACCGGCGGTCCCTTTGAGAGCCTGTATGACTTTTGCGGGCGCGTGGATCTGAAAAAGATCAACAAGCGCACCATCGAAGCGCTGGTCAAATGTGGGGCGTTCGACTCCGTCGGGCCGCCCATCAAAGAGAGCTACATCGGGGAGATCTGCGCGACCCGGGCCTCGATCTTTGCGGCGATCGAGACGGCGGTGGAGCGCGGGCAGAAGGCGCAGCACGATAAGGCGGTGGGGCAGTCGAGTCTCTTTGGCATGATGGCCCAGGATGCGCGCGAGGAGGTGCTCGACGACAGCTACCCGGAGTGTCTGCCCTGGAACGATCGCGAGCTGCTGGAGCATGAGAAGTCGCTGCTGGGCTTCTACGTGACCGGTCATCCCCTGGATCGCTTTGAGAGTGAGCTGGGGCTCTACGGCGCGTCGACCACCCATGAGCTGATGACCAACAGCTCGTTGCGAAACCGCGCCGATGTGGCGGTGGCCGGGGTGGTCAGCGCGATGCGCGAGGTGCCCTTAAAGAGCGGCGATGGGCGCATGGGCTTCATCACCATTGAAGACAAGACCGGTGAGATCGAGGTCATCGCGTTTAGCTCCAGCTATGCCGAGGCCGAGGAAGTGATTAAGAGCGGGGAGCCGCTCTTGCTCAAGGGGCAGATCCAGGAGGAGGGCGATCCGGAGAACCGTACCCGACGCATCCGTCTGGAATCGGCCAGCACGCTGGAGTCCGAACGCGAGGCCAAGGTCCGCCAGGTGTTGGTCGAGATCGGCGTGGAGCAGGTTTCCAACGGACAGCTCCGAGAACTGCAGAAGGTGCTGGCCGCCCACTCCGGGCATTGCCGCACGACGCTTATCTTTAAGAAAGAAACCTCCCAGGGCACGGGGCAGGCCGAGATGGTGTTGCCGGCAGATTTTGCGACCCGTCCTACCGACGGGCTTCTGATGGCGATCGAGCGCCTCTTCGGCCGCAACTCCGTACGACTGAGCTGAGTCGGTGGGGCGACGTGGGGAGCCTGTGTGACGGGCGCGCTTTCGGGCGCGCCCGATTTTTTTGGGGCTGGGGGAAAGATCGTGTCGCGGCTCGCGATAATAGATGAGCGGCCCGGGGTGCCTGTGAGGTCTATTTATGATCGTATGGCGAGCCGCTAAGACAGTTGACGGGAGCTTTTTGCGTGGCTATACACCTGTATAGTAGTCGAGCAGCCGACAAGCCCGACCCTGCGAGAGCTTCACACACTACGAGATCCTCGCCGGCCATCAAGGCCGGGGAACATGCCTGGGAGATAGAGATCATGTCGAACGATAAGAACAACAAAGAGAAAGCTCTGGACCTGACGGTCAAAGCGATTGAGAAGCAGTTTGGCAAGGGCTCGATCATGCGCCTGGGGACCGACGATACCCTGGTGCGCGTGGAGAACCCGATCCCCACCGGCTCGATCTCGCTGGATATCGCGCTGGGCGTGGGTGGCTACCCGCGCGGTCGCGTGGTGGAGATCTACGGGCCGGAGTCTTCGGGTAAGACGACGCTGACGCTGCACGCGCTGGCGGCCGCGCAACGCGCCGGTGGTGTGGCGGCGTTCATCGATGCGGAACACGCCCTGGATGTGAAGTATGCGCAGGCCCTGGGCGTGAACATTGAGGAGCTCCTGGTCAGCCAGCCCGATACCGGTGAACAGGCGCTTGAGATTGTCGACATGCTGGTGCGCTCCAACGCCATCGATCTGCTGGTGGTCGACTCGGTCGCCGCGCTGACTCCCCGCGCCGAGATCGAGGGGGAGATGGGCGACTCTCACATGGGCCTGCAGGCTCGCTTGATGAGCCAGGCGCTGCGTAAGTTGACCGGGACGATCGCCAAGTCGCGCACCTGCGTGATCTTCATTAACCAGATTCGTATGAAGATCGGGGTGATGTTTGGCAACCCGGAGACCACCACGGGCGGGAACGCGCTGAAGTTCTACTCGTCGGTGCGTATGGACATTCGCCGCATCGGGGCGATTAAGGATGGGACCGACCTGACCGGTAACCGCACCCGGGTGAAGGTGGTCAAGAACAAGGTCGCGCCGCCCTTTAAAGAGGCTGAGTTCGACATTATGTACGGTCAGGGGATCAGTCGTCAGGGCGACCTGGTCGACCTGGGCTCGGAGATCGGGGTCATCGATAAGGCCGGTTCCTGGTACAGCTACGGCGATGATCGCCTGGGACAGGGCCGAGAAAACGCCAAGCAGTTTCTGGTCGACAATCCCGCGGTCGAGGCGGAGGTCGAGGCCAAGATTCGCGAGCACTTCGGATTGGCGGCGCCGCAGGTTGAGGCGGATGCCGAGACCGGCGCCTGACAGGCAAGCTCGGTGATGAAGCATCGCAGGCGGCCCCCTGAAAAGGGGGCCGTTTTTTGTGGTGAGTAGCCCCGGGGGGGCCGCCAGATGGCGGGTTGAGTTTAGCCCGAGGGCGTGCCACAATCGCCCGAGTTTCCCCGCACTCCATAGCGCCGGAAGAGCGCGCGCGGCGGCAGGCCGCCGGGCGGCATTCTGGCACGCCCCGACCCACCCTAAGGGGCCCGGACCGCATCACCAGGAAGGGCGATGAGTAGCAACCAGGACCTCAATAAGATCTTGCAAATCGCCGTTAAAGGTGGGGCGAGTGACATTCATATTAAGGCGGGCCTGCCACCGATTTTCCGGATCGATGGGGCACTGCTTCCGCTGCGCGAGGCCAGACGGCTGAGTCCCGAGGAGATCGGGAAGATGGCCTCCGACATCATGGCGCGTTTTCAGCGCGAGCATTTCCAGGAGACGCTGGATATCGACCTCTCCTACGGGGTGCCCGGGGTGGGACGTTTTCGCGTCAATGTGTTTCAGCAGCGCGGCTCCATCGGGATGGTCTTTCGCGTCATCCCCTTTAAAGTCGCTTCGATCGATGAGCTCCTGCTACCCGAGGCGGTACGCACGCTCTCCGAGGAGCGGCGCGGGCTGATTCTGGTCACCGGCGCCACGGGCAGCGGTAAATCGACGACTCTGGCGTCGATGGTCGACTCCATTAATCAGACGCGAACCTCTCATATCATTACGATTGAAGATCCGATTGAGTTTTTGATTCGGGATAAGCGCAGCATTATCAATCAGCGTGAGATTGGTAACGACACCAACTCGTTTGCCCGCGCACTCAAGGCGGCCCTGCGTCAGGACCCCGACGTCATCATGATGGGGGAGATGCGGGACTTGGAGACGATCGAGATCGCCATGACGGCTGCCGAAACCGGTCACCTGGTCATGTCGACCTTGCATACGGTGGATGCGGCCGAGGCGGTTACCCGTATCGTCACGGCGTTTCCGCCGCATATGCGCGATCAGGCGCGCTACCAGTTTGCCAACCTCTTCCGCGGGGTCATCGCCCAACGCCTGGTCCCCCGGGCCGATGGCAAGGGCCGGGTGCCGGCGGTGGAGGTGATGCTCTCGACGGCCCGCATTCGGGAGATGATCCTGGAGGAGGCGACCGCGCGCTCGCTTACCGAGCAGATCGCCAAAGGCTTTGATAACTATGGGATGCAGAGCTTCGACCAGTCGTTGATGTGGCTGCTTCAAAACGGCTACATCACCTACGAAGAGGCGTTGATTCAGTCGAGTAATCCCGACGACTTTGCGTTGCGCGTCAGTGGTATTGGTTCGACCAGTGGCGACGGTCAGTGGCAGGGCTTTGAAGGCCGGGAGAGGGCTCCCCAGGCCGAGGATGATTTCGATCTGGACGAGTTCGAGATCGATCGTTTTTAGCGTGAGGCCGGCGCTGGCACAGCGACCACGTCGAGCAACACAGGACACGACATTAGTTGATATCAGATGAGGAGGCGGCCGCGGCGGCGTCTCCGATGGATTCAGGGCGACGGGGTCGAGAAGTGAAGAGCGAGCACCGAAGAAGAACATCGTGGCAGGTCGTGTTGGCGTGTTTGACGTGGGCGGTCGTCATGGTGATGGCGACCACTGTCAGCGCTCAGGGGAGAGACGACAAGGATGCGCCGCCACGGGTGACAGTGACCGAGATCCCCGGAGGCGGGACCGACACGCTGCTGATGGAACTGCGCGACATCGCCGGGCTGGATGTGCGCGACCAGGAGTGGTTTGCCAATCAGGTGCGCGGGCGAGCGTTTCGCCTCGAAGGGATCACCGGCCGCTCCTCGGATATGATGTGGGTGATGCGCGGCGGCAGCATCGCGGTTGTCGTCAACATGGTGGCGTATGACGAGGCTGAGTACCGCGCTCAGTTCATCACCGCCGAGAGTGGAACCGTCGCTCACCAGTTCGCCATTGACCGCAGCGAGCAGGGGCTGAATCGCACCGGAGCCCGGGTGGTGCGCACGGAGCTGGAGCGTTTTCTGGGCCTTGGTGGCTCGCCCGCTCCCGCTCAGGCCGCTCCTTCCACGCCGGTCGAAGAGCCGGCTTCTCCGGCTCAACCGACGACTTCGGACGCCGCCCAGGCCTCGTCTTCGGAGTCCGCTGCCCCGGCGGAGGTGGCGCAGCTCGAGGAGCCGGTCGACCCGAGCGACCCGGAGGCGCTGCGCCGTCGCGCAGCCGCCGAAGAGGAGGCGTTGCTCAACCGTCTCTCGCGGGATTGGTTGTGGCTGCGCGCCTACGGTCGAATGTTCCGCAAAGATTTCATGGTCGCCGGAGAAAGCGCCATCTTTAGCTACAAATCCGCCGGGTTCCCGGGCTTTGAGCTGGATGTGGAGGCCTTCCCCTTCGGTCGCACCAATCCGGAGATGATGGCGGCCGGCGTTTACGTCAACTACAGCCACGGTTTCGATGGCCTGAACATTGTCACCACCGATGAAAGCGGGCAGGAAAACACCGAGAGCGTCAGCCTGCAGAGCATGGTGATTGAGGGCGGCGCGATTTATCGCCTGGATTCGCCGCTGGACAATAATAACCGTCAGCTGCGCTTTAAACTGGGGGCTCGTTACGATGCCTTCACCGCCACGGAGAACCCGATGCTCCCCTCTACCAGTGTGATCTCGCTGGTGGTGGGCACTCGCCTGGTGCTACCGGTGATCATCGATGCCTTCGCCGTCACCGCCCAGGTGGATGTGGCGCCAGTCTCGGTGTTTAGCAACGGCGCAGATGTTTTTGGAACAGACTCCTTTAGCTACGGGTTTGGCACGGAGCTGGGGTTTGTCTACGAGTTCATTGACAACCTGTTCATGTCGGCTTCGTACGCGTTCCGGCTCACCCGCAGCGATTTTACCGGCGAGGGTGAGAGTGAGTTTTCGGAATCGGATGCGTTCGATATGAATCAGGGGTTGAAGGTAGGCATCGTCTACCAGTACTGAGATCGCACCTGGTCGTGCTCCGCGTTGCCTGGCGGCAAGCGGCGCGGCCCTTCTTGAAGGGATGAGGCAGTTCGGTGAGCGATAGCAACTTCTCCGCGATTCGTGCGCGGCTAAAATATCCGTCGATTGAGGCTTTTAAAGAAGGCTACGGCCGCTACATCTCCGCAGGCGGGATGTTCGTGCCCATGTCTCCCCAGAAGCTCAAGCCGGTGGGCACGACGGTGCGTTTTCAGTTTCTGCTGGCCGATGGCACCTCCGCGCTGCTTGGCGAGGGGGTGGTACGTCAGCTGCGCGGGGTGGAGCGCGACGGGGAGAGCGGCCCGGTGGGGATGTTGGTGAAGTTCACCAAGCTCAGCCCGGAGTCCAAGGCGCTGATCGACGAGGTCGTTCGTAGCAAGAGCGAGCATTCCGGGGTGCATGTGCCCGCCGAGGTCCCGTCCGAGCCTCAAGACGAGCATACCGCCGAGGCGGAGATTCCCGACGATCTCTACGAAGCGGCCTCCGGTAGGGACGACACCGACGAGGGGAGCAGCGCCTCCGGCGACGAGATCTTCGCGTCGGCCTCGGAGTCGGCGATTGAGACCGGGGCGGTGGTAGACGACCCTGCCGCGGTGGTGGCTGCGGCGCTGGCTCAGGGCTCAGAGCCCGAATCCCTGGCAGAGGCCTCGGAGCCTTCGCCGGAGATGGATGTTCTCGACGACCTTTTTGCGCCGGCGGCCCCGGCGGCGGATGAGGCTGCGGAGGACCCCTTTGCGCCGGCAGACCCATCTGTAGACGAGCTCTTCGCGCCGGCGGAGCAGGGCGCCGACGACGACTTTTTTGCGCCGGTGAGTGAGGCTGAGGACGGCGATGCTTTTGCGGCGCAAGAGGTCGAGGCGCCGGCCGAGAGCCCCGTCCCGGCGCCGGCGGCTCGGGCCCTGGCCGGGGATCGGGCGCTTAAACACACCGAAGGGGGCCTCAAAGTGATGGCCTTCGACGGGACCGATCACCTGGAGGAGGCCGCCCGCGAGTTTGAAGCGTTTGCTTCGGCCGGTGATGACGACGACATCGACGAGCTCTTTGATAACGTCTTCGGTGGTGGCGGTGACGACTTCTTTGGCGGCGGTGGCGACGACCTCTTTGGCGGCGGTGGCAACGAAGCGGCGAGTGTTGGCAGTGCGCCTGACGAGCTTGAGGAATCGCCGATGCCCGTCGCACCCGAGCCCCCCTCGCTTCCCCTGGCGGAGACGCCGGTGGTGGACCTGAGTGACGAGCTCGATGTGGTCGAGGATGACGCCGACGAGGAAGTGCTGGAACTCTCAGAGCCGGTGTCGACGCCGGCGGAGGCGTCCGACTCGGTCGAACTCCTCCTCGACGAGGTGGCAGACCTGGACGAGGACTCCGATGCTGTGGAACTCGCCGAAGACTCGGATTCGCTGGAGCTGGAGCTCGAAGAGCCTTCCGATGCCGTGGAACTCGCCGAAGACTCGGATTCGCTGGAGCTGGAGCTCGAAGAGCCTTCCGGTGCCGTGGAACTCGCCGAAGACTCGGATTCGCTGGAGCTGAAGTTTGGTGAAGAGCCCTCCGAGGAGGCGCCCAGCGAAGAGCTCCTTTCCTTGCTCGCCATGGATGAGAGTTCAGAGCCGGACGAACTCAATTTGAGTCTGGGTGTCGGGCTCTCCGAGAGCTCCGTCAGCGACAGCGACGACCTGAGTGCGCCCGATTCCTTTGAAGCGCTGCTGGCCAACGCTCGCCGCGAAATCGAGGGTAAGAAGGAGCCCGAAGACGAGAAGAAAGGAGACATCCTCGATGAGCTCCTGGGCGATGACGACCTTCCGCCCGCTCCCGGAGCAGCGCCTACCTTCGCGGTGCCGCAACCTGGCGAGAAGAAAAAGAAGGGGGGCTTTATGTCGAAGCTCTTCGGTAAGGACTGAGCCCTTCCAGGCGGGCCGCAGGGCGGCCCCGGACGAGCACGCGCGGCCGCTCCCGATGGGAGTGGCCGTTTTTGATCCTGCGGCTCGCAGGAGCGTCTGTGTGGCGTTCCAGACGTCAACGCATAGATTCGTCAAAGTTATCGTTCTGTGCGCCTCCACAGAGCTTCTGGGGATCTCAGGGGGCAATTAAGGAGCAGGTTTGAACCCATCATCCAACTTTCATCTCGCCTACCTGCACGGGTTTGCCTCGGGGCCAGGCTCCACCAAGGGGAGCTGGCTGGCAGCCAGGCTTCGGGAGCACGGCTATGACCTGCATGAGCCCGACCTGAATGTCCCCTCATTTTACGACCTGACCTTTAGCGAGGCGCTCAGGGCGATGGATCGACTCGACGCCGAGGTCGCGCCGGATGGCCGCCCCTGGCGGCTGGTGGGGGCGAGCATGGGAGGGTATCTGGCCGCGCGCTGGGCGCAGCTCAATCCCACGCGGGTGGATCGCTTGCTTCTGTTGGCGCCGGGATTTGATTTGCCGCAGCGTTGGCCCACGCTGGTGGGTCCGCGCCGGATGAAGCGTTGGGAAGAGCAGGGGGAGCTCCGGCTTCCGGGGCCCGATGACGGATTTGAGCCGGTAAGCTGGCGCTTTATCGAAGACGCTCGCACCCATGACCCCTGGCCAGAGGTCGACTGCCCGGTGGTCATCATTCACGGTCGCAAGGACCTCACCGTGCCGGTGGCCTCGTCCAGGCGCTACGCCCGGGACCACGATAACGTGCGTCTGGTGGAGGTGGACGACCGTCACCAGCTCAACGCCTCGCTGAGTATACTCTGGGAAGAGATGGTGCAATTGTTTGAGATTTAATGGTTTTTCGTCCTAAGGTGATCGCCTCCCGATCGAACAACGGTGAATTTTAGGCAAAGCACCTTGACACTGATCGATCGCACTCTTAGGGTCGGAGCCAGATCGAGTTAAGGCTTTGAGATCATTGATCGATCAGGCGCACGATTGTGGTTTTTGGCGCCAAAAGTTGATCAATTTCAAGCACTTAGAGAGGTTATGCGATCTCTGCTGACTAAAGTCACGAGATCGCCACAGAGCTGGGTATGCGTTCGCTCCGGGACAGCATACCGCAGCCGGAACCATGGATGCGTTTCGCTAATGGCCACGGATGGCCCACCCCCTGACCAGGGAATCGGTTGAGAGGGGGTGTAAACGACAGGGAAGTCGATGCAAGCACGTGCGCAAGAACGGGCGGCGGTACTCTCTCCTTACTATGAGCATGACGGCGGGGTGACCCTTTATAAGGGCGACTCGCTGGAGCTGCTGGAGGCGATGGAGCCGGAGCAGTTCGACATGATCTTTGCCGACCCGCCTTACTTCCTGTCGAACGATGGGGTCACGTGCAAATCTGGCCGGATGGTCTCGGTGAACAAGGGGCGCTGGGATCGCTCGCAGGGCGTGGAAGAAAACCATGCGTTTAACCTGCGCTGGCTCCAGGCCTGTCAGCGCCTGTTGAAGCCCAACGGCACGATGTGGGTGAGCGGTACGCATCACGTGATCTTCTCGATCGGGTTTGCGATGCAGTCGCTGGGGTTCAAGATCCTCAATGACATTGCCTGGTTTAAGGTCAATCCGCCCCCGAACCTCTCCTGCCGCTACTTCACTCACGGCACCGAGACGGTGATCTGGGCCGGACGCGACCATGACACCCGCCACACCTTCAATTACAAGGTGATGAAGGAGATGAACGGCGGCAAGCAGATGAAGAATCTGTGGAACATCATGGCGCCGCGTAAAGGCGAGAAGGAGCACGGGAAGCACCCCACGCAGAAGCCGATTGCGCTTCTGGACCGCATCGTGCAGGCGGCCTCCAATGAGGGCGATCTTATTCTCGATCCCTTCTGCGGTTCGTCGACCACCGGGGTGGCCGCGCTTAAAAACAAGCGCCGCTACGTGGGGCTGGATCAGAACGAAGAGTACCTCGACCTGTCGATTCGTCGCTTCAGCGACTACCTCTAAAGAGCGCCGCGGCGCGCTCCCGGGCGGTCGCCACGGCGGTGATCGGGCAGGCCATACAGGGAGCGTGATATGGAGTATCGCGGGCTAAAGCTCGACGGGTTTCAGCGTCAGGCCATTGAGGCCATTGAGGGCGGGCATAGTGTGCTGGTGGCGGCGCCCACCGGTACCGGCAAAACACTGATCGCCGACTACCTCATCGAGCATGTGCTCGAAGGCCAGGGGGAGGTCATTTACACCGCCCCGGTCAAGGCGCTCTCCAACCAGAAATATCGTCAGTACAGCGCGCTCTTTGGCCGCGACAAGGTCGGGCTGGTGACCGGGGACCTGGTGATTAACCGGGACGCGCCGGTGCGCATTATGACCACCGAAATCCTGCGCAATATGTTGCTGGAGGGGCATCGCTCCGAAGACGCGACCGAACGCGCGGCGGGCGAGGAGCTCGCCGAAGGCGAGCTCTTTTCGCCCTCGGATGTGGCGCTGCCGGACTTAAAGCGGCTTAAGGCCGTGATCATCGACGAGATTCATTTTCTCGACGATCCAGAGCGGGGCACGGTCTGGGAAGAGTTGCTGATTTACCTGCCCTCGGAGGTGCGGGTGCTGGGCCTCTCGGCCACGCTCTCAAACCTGGAGGAGTTTGCCCACTGGCTCTCCCAGATCCGGCGCTCCGAGGTCAAGGTGGTGCTGGAGACCGAGCGCACCGTGCCCCTGCAGATTCGTCTGGCCAATAACGAGGTCGGGGCGGCGGACGTTAAAGCGTATGAAAAGGGCTTCGCGCGCTGGAAGAACGAGCAGAAAAAAGCACGCAAGGGAGGGGACGAGGCGCGAGGTGGGCGACGCTCGTCTCGGGGGAGTCGCAATCGGGGAGGAAAGCGCGGGGGACGAGGCCGCCGCGAGGAGTTTTCCGGCGCCAAACCCACGACGCATCTGGAGATGATCGAGCTGTTGGGGCGCGACGACTTCCCGGCACTCTATTTTATCTACAGCCGTAAAATGGTGGAGGTCTTCGCCACAAAGCTGGCGCACTCCCGGGTGGGACGCAGGCTGGCCGACGGACACCTCACCCGCCAGATCGACGAGCATCTGGAGGCCTTTGAAGGGCGGCATCCGCAGGTGCTTACCCGGAAACTTCGGGGGATGTACCGCCAGGGCATTGCTTTTCACCACGCCGGGCTTCACGTGGCGCTGAAGGCCCTGGTCGAAGAGCTCTACGAGGCGCGGCTGCTGAAGGTGCTCTACTGCACCTCGACCTTTGCGCTGGGCATCAACATGCCGGCCCGTACCGTGATCTTCGACAGCCTGACCCGGTACAACGGAACGGAGTTTGTGCCGCTGACCATTCGCGAGTTTATGCAGATGGCCGGCCGGGCCGGGCGTCGGGGGATTGACCCGGTGGGCAATGTGCTGATTCGTCAGGATTTCAGTGGGTATGGCGAGGTGCGAGGGCTCTTAAAGCGTCTGATGAGCGGTGAGAGTGAGCCGGTACGCTCGGCCTTTAACCTCTCGTTCCACTCGGTGGTCAACCTGGTCGATCGCTTTGATGAAGAGCATATCCGCTACATGCTCGAGCAGAGTTTTAAGGCTTATCAGGATGGGTGCTCGGCCACCGCGTTGCGCGCTCGAATCGAGGTGTTGGAGGAGGAGGAGGACCAGGAGAGCTTCACTCGTCGCAAGCGCCGCGATCTGGCCGGAATGCGCCGGGAGCTGGTGCAGGTGGAGCGCCCGCGTCTGTGGGAGGCATTTGCCCGAAAAGTGGCTTTTTTGAAGACCCATGGCTACCTGGGACCCCAGAATGAGCTGCAGGCGCCGGCGAAGATCTTACGCCACATTAAGATTGAGGAGCTCTTTGTCACCGAGCTGATTCTGCAAGGGGTGATCGAAGATCTCAGCCCGGCGGAACTCTTCGGGGTGATGTGCGGGCTGGTGCAGACCCTGCCGCGTTCGGCCCGGGTGCATGCTCCGGACAACGATAAGTGGTGGCCGATTTTTGAAGCGCTGGAAGCGGTCTACGAGTCGGATGTCGTGGCCGACGGCGACGAGCTGGTGGGGCAGGAATCGGTGTTTACGCCGGAGTTAATGCCCCTGGGAGAGCGCTGGGCCCGGGGGGAGTCTCTGGCGTCGTTGTTGATGGACATTCGCAACCCCACCGACATGTCCGGAGACCTGGTGGGAGCGTTCCGCCGGGCCAAAGACCTGGTCAGCCAGGTGCGTCAGGTGCATCGCGAAGACGAAGATCGCTGGCGGGAGCTCAGCGATCTTCTGCGGGCGGTCACCCGTGATGAGGTCGAGGTTCTGGACTAAGCGCGCTCAAGGCGGCCCGCCCCGGGGCGGGCCGGCTCAGGAGGTCTTGAGGCGAACGGCGACGAAGAGGGGCTCGCCGCCGCGCCGCAGCAGGATGCGGATGGGGCGCTCGGCGGGCTGTCGCTGAAGAACCCGGGGGACCTCACGGGGATCGTGAGTGTCGATGCCGGCGATGCTCAGGATGACGTCTCCCGGGCGCAGGATGCCCGAGGCCGGGGAGCCCGCCTCGACGCGTTCCACCAGCACACCAACGCCGGCCGGACCGCCGGCGCGGCCGGCGTTGCGCGGGGTCACCGCGCTTAAGAACACGCCCAGACGTCCGTCAAAGGGTTTGGGGGCGACGCCCCGGGCCCGCTCCACCTGGGCGCGGGTGGGATCGGGGCGCTCCGCGACGGTGAGATCGGTGCTGGCCGCTTGGCCCTCGCGCAGGTAGCTCAGCTTGACCTCCGAGCCCGGGCTCACGCGCCCCACGGCGCGAAGTAGGTCGGCGGGCTCGGTGACCGTAGCCTGGTTGAAGGCGGTGATAATATCGCCGGGCTCCAGTCCGGCTCGGGCCGCCGGGCTGTTGGCTTCGACCGAGCGCACCAGCGCGCCGGATCTGGGCGCCACATTGAAGGTGGTGGCCAGAGCCTCTGAGAGCTCTTGCACACCGGCGCCGATGAAGCCCCGCGAGACGTAGCCCGGGTCGCGCAGCTGGTCGAGGATCTCGGTGACCACGTCCACCGGAACTGCAAATCCAATGCCCTGTCCCCCGCGGATGATGGCCGTATTCACCCCGACCACCTCGCCATTGAGGTTAAAGAGCGGGCCCCCGGAGTTGCCCGGGTTAATCGAGGCGTCGGTCTGCAGGAAGTTGTCGTAGGGCCCCATGCCCAGGGCGCGTCCCGTGGCGCTTAACACGCCCACGGTCACCGAGTGCTCCAGCCCGAAGGGGCTGCCGATGGCCACGACCCACTGCCCGGGTTCGATATCGCTGGCGGTGCCCAGTCGGACGGCGGGCAGCGCAAAGGGCGCGCTTACCCGCAGCAGTGCCAGGTCGGTGGCCGGGTCGGCGCCGATAAGCTGGGCGGAGAGCACGTCGCCGGAGGCCAGAGAGACCTGAATGGTCTGGGCGTCGCTGACCACATGCCAGTTGGTTACGATCAACCCGCTCTCATCGACGATGAAGCCGGAGCCCTGGCCGCGGGAGGGCGCGCCCGGGTTGGGGTTGAAGAAGGGGTTAATGCTGCCCTGAGGAGCGGCCATCTCGGTCTGCACCGAGACGACCTGGTCGCGGTTCTCTTCAAAGAGACGGGCGACCTGGGGCAGCGCTTGAGCCGCGGGACGCTGCGCCCAGGCTGCGCTCGGGAGCACCAGCAGAAAAAAGAGAAGCACGAAGAGGGCGGCGCGTGAGCGAATGCGGGGCATCATGGGCATCCTTGAGTGGAAACGACTCAGGGTTCGAGGTGTAGAAAGGGATCTTCGGCGCTGAGTTTGTCTTGCTCATCGCCCAGGCCGCGGAAGACATAGACCAGCGAGCCGGCTTCCGAGGGCCAGGTGTCGGCGCTACCGCGCATCACCAGCCGATCGAGGAGCTCTTGAGCCTGGTCCACCGAGAGATGGCAGCCCAGCGCCGCCTCCTCCACGGTGAGGCGCCCCTCTTTGTGTTGAGCGTAGCGTAGGATGCGATTCTCCTCCTGGGAGAGCTCATCCACGGTGGCGTTTTCCCGGCTCTGGCGGATGCCGCGCACCGCCACGATGCTTAAGACAAGCGTGAGCGCCGCGAAGATCAGCGCGGCGATGGTCGCCGCGACCGCCTGGTCGCTGTCGAGTAAGCCCAGGGCGATCATGGAGAGGGTCAAGAGCGCAAAGAGGGGCGCGCCCAAGAGCGCGCCCATGGTGCTACAGCCTCGTTGCATCGCAGCTCCAGCCAGCGAACATCCATCGTAAGTGCAGGGGATGATGCTTCATCATCTGCCGAGCGTCCAGCCGGACGCTCGACCAGTGGCGGGCTCACTCGTAGGAGTGCTCCTTCCAGAAGTTGGGGGCGGAGAGGTTCTGGTTCTTGAGCTGTCCCAGGTACTGGCGAGCCCCCAGGACCATGTCGGGAAGGGTGCGGCGGGTGGCCCAGCGCACCAGGAAGTCGGGGAGCCAGCCGCCGATGTCGACGTTGAGCACGTGGCGCATCAGCGTGTGCTCGTTGTTGGGTCCGTAGGGTTGAAGGATCCAGTAGCCGAACATGTCGCCCATGTTTCCGGAGCCTTCGATGTAGGAGAAGGTCGAGACGAAGCTCTCCACCCCGCCCAGGGTGCGGGTGTGGTTATGGACGTTGAAGTGGCCATCGCGGTCGCGGGCCGGGAAGGGCACCTTGGCAGTGCCGGAGCAGACGACCCGCTCGGCGCTGGAGCGGCTGATCAGTGCGGTGTCTTTGATGTTGTCGCGCCAGTCACCGTACTTCCAGCACTCGGCGACCAGGGGGATGACGTCTTCCATGGGGGCTTGAATGATGCCGGTGGCGACCCCGCGGTTGACGCGGTCCCCCTGCTTGAGGGAGGTCAACACGTCGCCGCGTTCGATGCGGGCGCGCTGGGAGTCGGAGAGGTTGATCGGGCGTACCGGTTCGCTGGAGCCGGCGAAGGCCAGCGAGGCGCTCAAGAGGATCAGTGCGGAGCTCAGAAGGGCGAAGAGGCGGCTGGCCAGAGCATGGCGAGTGCTAGCGTTTAACATCGTGTTCCTCGGACGAAAGCAATGAAGCCAGGACAAAAGAGGAGTTTAATCGCGATCACGCCCGTGTCGATCCCGGTCGTGACCTCGTGTTAAACCTGTGACGCAGCGGGGCTCCGAATATTCGAAGGCATCGATGAGGATGAAACCAGCGCCAGGTGACCCCGTGGGGATTAGGTAACCTGTGGCGCGAGCAGATGCAAACTGGACACGAGATGACCTTAAAGTCGAAGGCGGCCGCGGCCGCCCACACCACGAAGGCGCGCGGCGAGCTGTTGGCGCTGTGGGAAACCCTGGATCAGGAACACGCCACGCTGCTGATGGAAGGCAGCGAAACGCTGGGCGCGGCCCGCGCGGCGCAGAGCAGCGGGGCGTGGGTCGACGCCGGGCTGCGCCGTTCGTTGCCGCGTCTGGTGGAAGGGGAGGAGCGAGGGACATCGGTGGAGTTTCGGGTGGCGCGCACCCTGGGCGAAGGTGGGATGGGGGTGGTGCGCCTGGCGCATCAGCGCTCGCTCAATCGGGAGGTGGCGCTCAAAAGCGTGCGCGACGAGCGGCGCACTCCCCAGGCCGAGCGGGCGCTCTTAAGGGAGGCCTGGATCAGCGGGAGGCTGGAGCATCCCAACATCGTGCCCGTCCATGCGCTGGGGGTCGATGAGGCCGGCTCGCCCATGCTGGTGATGAAGCGCGTGGAGGGGGTGAGCTGGGCCCAGGCGTTGGCCGAGCCGGGGAGGCTGCCGGCGGTGTTCGCCGGCAGCGACGAGCTGGAGCGGCATCTGCTGATTTTGATCCAGGTGTGCAACGCCGTGCATTTCGCGCACGACCGGGGGATTCTCCATCGCGATCTCAAGCCCGAAAACGTGATGCTCGGCGATTATGGCGAGGTGTACGTGCTGGACTGGGGGCTGGCCGTGACCCTGGATCAGCACGAGCAGTCGTTGCCCCGGGCGGTCGACGTCTGCGATGTGGCGGGCTCGCCGGGGTACATGGCCCCGGAGATGGCCGGGGCCGAGGGGGCGCGCCTGGGGACCTGGACCGATGTGTACCTGCTGGGCAGCGTGCTGCATGAGGTTGTGACCGGGAGAATGCGCCATCAGGGCCGGACGCTGATGGCCACGCTGGTGGCGGCTCATGCCTCCGAGCCGCCGGTGTTGGGCCCGGAGGTCGATGCGGAGCTGGCCGCGCTGATCACCGAGGCGACCGCCGCCGACCCGGGGGCCCGGGTGACGTCGGTGCAGGCGTTTCGCGCCCGGATCCAGGCCTTTTTGGAGCATCGCGAGTCGGGGCGCCTCACCGAGGCGGCGCGGTGCCGGCGTCAGCAGTTTGAGCGGGCGCTGCGGGTCTGGCAGGAGGAGCAGGCTCGCCAGGACGAGCGCGTGGAGGCGGCGCTGCGCGAGGCGGCGGTTCAGGTCACGCAATGCTTCTCGGAGAGCCGTTTTGCCTATGAGCAGGCGCTGGCCGTGTGGGCGCAAAATGGCGCCGCCGAGCGCGAACTCCACGGGCTGTTGCGGGAGATGGCGGGCTTTGAGCTGGAGCGCGGCGAGCTGGCGGCGGCCGAGGCGTTGATCGCTCAGTTAGAGGGTGGGGAGGAGGCGTTGCGGGCGCGCCTGGAGGAGGCGCGTCGTCTGGAGGAGGCCCGCGCGGCTGAGGTCGCCCGTCTGGAGCGGATGAAACGCGCCCTGGATCTGCGTCCGGGGAGTCTCGCGCGGGCTCGCCTGGCGATGTGGCTCGGGGTGGTCTGGACGCTCTTTCCCCTGGCCCACGTGGCCCTGGTGCGCCTGCTGGATGTGACGCCGACCTGGCCGATGATCGTGGCGGAGATGGGCGGAATCGCCGGGGTGTTTTTTCTGGCGGTATGGCGCTGGCGAAAGCGCCTGATTCAGAACCGCGCCACCTACAGCATCATGCTGGCCGTGGGGGCTACCCTGGCCACCTCCACCGTGCTGCGCGTGGTGGGCTGGGTGATGGGGATGGATGTGCAGATGGTGGTGCCGCTGGAGAACCTGATCTTCATGCTCAACCTGGTGGTGCTGGCGCTGGCGGTGGATCGGCGGATGCTACCGGCGTCGCTGGGGTTTTTGTTCAACGCGTTGATGGGCGCGGCGCTTCTGGAGCACGCCCTGGCGCTCACGGCGTTCGGAATCCTCTACGCCACGGGGTACCTGGCCTGGCTGTGGCGCCGCGACGCGCGCCAGGGGCTCGCCAGCCCGCAGTAAGCCGGCGTTCTGCAGGTGCAGAAGTGGGGGGCGAGGGCTCAAGTGGGTGTTCTGCGCGCGACAGAGCGCGAGGTCGGGGGACTCATGAAAAAAGCCCTCTTCGGCCGAGGCGAAGGGGGCTTTGAGTGGGGGCTAGATGCTCCCGGCGTTACTCGATGATGCGAACTTCGGTGGTGTAGTCGAGGTCGGGGAAGTTCGCGCGCAGGTAGGTGTTGCCTTCCTGCTGGAGGCGGCCCTGGTCGGGACCACGGCCGCGGGGGGCGCCTTCGCCGTAGCCTTTGTAGAGGCTATCGACCACGTCCATGCCCTCGACGACCTTGCCCACCGGGGCGAATCCCATCTGATCGAGGTTGGCGTTGTTGCCAAAGTTGATGAAGAGCTGGGTGGTGCGGGTGTTGGGGCCGGCGGTGGCGAAGCTCACAAAGCCGCGCTCGTTGGACTGGGCCACCGGATCGTCGCTGATGCGGGCTTCGCGCCAGACTTCGTTGACCTTCGGGTCGCCGTGGATGCCGAACTGGGCCATAAACCCGTCGATCACGCGGAAGAAGGCCACGTCATCGTAGTAGCCGAGTTTGACCAGGTTGTAGAGGCGGTCGGCGCCGCGGGGGGCCCACTCGCGGTTGACGTCGATGACGAAGTTGCCTTTGGTCGTCCCGAAGTTGATGCGGAATTGCTCGGGCGCTTGCTCCGAGGCGTTGGCCGGGTCGAGGAGTTCGGGGTTGGTCTGGGCTTCGGGGGCGGCCTCCTGCCCGGCTTGTTCGGCTTGTTCGGCCGCGGCGGCGCTTTCTTCGCTGGCCTGCTCCGCCGAGGCGGCTTCGGTCTCGGCCGGGGTGGCGTCGGTCTTGGGGGTGGGGGGGCTGTCGCAGGCGGCGATCATGGCCGCGCAGGTCAGCATGGCGAGGAGGGGACGAAGGGATCGCATCATGACCATCTCACAGTTCAAAAGGTTGGCATTTCAGGTGGCGCCGGCCGGCTGGCCAGCGCGCGAGCATTAAGCATTGCGGGCAGGCGATACGCTAGTCGTGGGAGCGCGTACGTCAAGGGCAGGCGGCGCTATCGCCCAGGTCGCAGGCGCGTTGCCGGGCCTCTTGCGCCCCGGCGCGGTCGGCGGGACCGCCCTGGCCGTTGGTGCGCATCTGGGCCAAAAAGACGCAGCCCTGGGGGTGGTCGAGCCGGCAAGCGCGCTCCAGGTAGGTGCGGCCCCGGGCGAAGTCCGGGTCGGGCTGGCGGGTGTTGTAGTAGATGGCCAGGTTGTAGCAGGCCACCGGCACATTGAGGGTGCAGGCGCGCTCGTAGCCGAAGACCATCTCGGGGGGGGCGAGCTGGCCGGAGCCGGTGTTGAGGTAGGAGTGGGCGTGGTGAAAGCAGCTGTAGCCATGCCAGCGCTGGCAGCCGGCCTCCCAGAGAGCGCGGGCCTCGGTCAGCTGGTCTGTGCGGGCCAGGCGCAGGGCGTGTTCGGCGCATCCGTCGGTGTCGTCGAGCTCGCAGGCCCGGGCGTAGTAGGTGTCGACGGTGGCGGGGTCGGCGTTGGCATCGCTGAAGCGTTGGGCCAGGGTGGTGCAGGCCGGGCCGTAGCCCTGGTCGCAGGCCGCGGCGATCTGCGCGTTGACCTCCTCTTGCGGGTGGCCGAGTTCGGCCTGGAGGGCGGCCAGGCGCAGGCAGCCCTCGGGGGCGTTGAGCTGGCAGGCGCGCTCCAGCAGGGCGTGGGCGCGCTGGGGATCGCGCACCTCGGCGGTCTGGAGCAGGGCCACGGCCAGGTCCAGGCAGGCCAGCGGGTCGCCCTCATCGCACTGGGCCTGCCAGCGGGGGGCGTAGGTGGCAAATCCGGCCGTGGTGCCCACGCCCACCGCGTCGAGGCAGGCCTCTTGCTCGCCGAGATCGCAGGCCCGTTGATAGAAGTCGCGGGCGAGCTCCGGGCTGAGGTCCACACCGACGCCTTCTTCGTAGACGATGCCCAGGTCGCGGCAGGCCACGGCCAGTTCCAGCTCGCAGGCCCGGTGGAGGAGCACCAGGGACTGGGGCAGGCCCTCCTGGCGAGTGGTGTCAAAGGCGATGGAGGTCGCCAGCTCGTGGCAGGCGCGGGCGTCGCCCTGGCGGCAGGGGAGCAGGCGCGGATCGTCGAGTTCCAGTGCCGCCAGCGGGTCGGCCGGGGCGTCGGGGGCCGGGCCTGGCGAGCGCTCGGCCGACGCCGGGGCGGGGGCCGGGGGCGTAAGGGGCGCGTCCTCGGCGGGGGCCAGCGCCCGGATGAGGGCGATGGCCGCCAGGATCACCAGCGTGAGCAGCCCTACGAGCTTGATGATGTGGCGTTGGGGGTGGTGCACGTCAGACTCCCTGGCGAGGTGCTTTAAATCCCGTAGATGGCGTGATAGTCGCAGATGCACCGGGTGGCGTCGAGGCGCGCTGATGTGAGTTCAGGAGGAGATGATGGCCAGGCAGAAATGGGCAGCGATCGTGATGATCGGGGGGCTGGTGGCGTGCGAAAAAGAGGGGCCGGCGCCGGCTCCCGAAAGCGTCCAGGAGGAGGCGGTACCTGTGGAGCCCCCGGTGGCGGCGGTGGAAGAGGAGCCGGTCGTCGAGGTGGTCGAACCGCCGCCCGGGCCGCTGACCTTTGTGAGTTGGCCGGGGCGAGAGGAGCTCTACACCTTTGACCTGATGTGGCTGGGGGGAGAGCGGGAGGTGGCGCTTCTGGCCGAGCCCGATCCGCAGGCCGAGGTCGTTGACCGCGCCGGGTGGATGGACACCGAGGAGCTGCGCTGGCAGGACACCCGGGTGCGGGTGACCGAGCCCCGCTACTACCTGCTGGAGAGCCCGCGCGAGCTGGTGGGGCTGGCCTACGATCAGTCCTTTGAGGAGCTGGAGGCCGAGGAGATTCGCCTGGAATTGGAAGAGGGGGAGCGTCTGGCGCTTTATCAATACGATGGCGAGGGCAGCTGCTATCTGGGAGCGCGCGGACTGGTGGTGTTGAGTGGGTGTCCCGAGGAGGGCGTTCGCCTGGAGGAAGCGGAGCCTGCGGAGCAGGCTGGCGAGCGCTGGCGCCCGCGCGCGCAGCAGTGGTGGGTCAAGGTTCAGGGCCCCCGGGCTGCCGGCTGGATGCGGGTGGACGATGCCCCGGTGGAAGTGCACGTGCGTCAGATCGAAGGCTACGACTAAAGCCCGGCTGGCCGGCTCCCCGGAGATCGAAACACAGGCGATGTGGAGTACAACGATGTCGGAACCGGTGACAAAGTGGGCGATCGCAGCGGACGGAACCTCGGTGGCCTACTGGGACCACGGCGGTGAGGGGCTGCCGGTGATCTTTACCAATGGCTATGCCACCTCGACCTATTACTGGGACGGCCTGGTCGAGGCGCTGGGGGAGAGCGTGCGGGTGATCACCTGGGATCTGCGCGGGCATGGGCGCTCGTGTGCGGCCCGGGATCCGGCGAGCCTGACGGTGGAGGGGTGTACCGACGATCTTCGGCGGGTGATGGACGCCGCCGGGGTGGAGCGCGCGGTGCTGGTGGCGTTTTCCTTTGGTTGCCAGATTGTGCTGGAGGCCTGGCGACAGATGCCCGAGCGCATCGCCGGGCTGGTGCCGATTCTGGGGCCCTTTGAGCGGCCCTTTGATACGTTGGTCGATCCGCGGGTGGGGCCGGGGCTCTATAAGCTCTTTCGCCGGGTGCGTCCGCCGGTGGTGGCCACGCTGTTGCGGGCCAGCGCCCGGGCCGGGCGACTGCCCGGGGTTCACCGTCTGGCACAGCTCAGCGGGGTGGTGGGCCGCGGCGTGAGCGCCGCGGCGATGACCCCCTTCTATGAGACCCTGGCGGGGATCGATCCTCCCAGCTGGCATGCGTTGGGGCTGGCGGCTCAGGAGCACTCGGCTCGGGATGTGTTGGAGAGTATCTCGGCGCCCACGCTGGTGGTTGCCGGGGGGCGCGATGTGTTTTCGCCCGGGGCGCTGGGCCGGGAGATGGCGGCGTTGATCCCGGGGGCCCGACTACTCTGGCTGGCGGAGGCCACGCACACCGGGCTGCTGGGCCACCCCGACGCCATTGCGCAGGCGCTGCGTACGTATCTCGACGATCTCAGGTCGGAAGGGCCTGGCCAAAAGACTCCCGAGCAGGAGACTCCCGGCCAGATGTTACCCGCCTGAACCCCTCAGTCTTCGGGGAGTTCCAGTTCGAGCTCATCAAAGGTCGCCTGGAGTTCATCGATCTCCGACTGGATCTCTTGTTCCATGTCGGCGAGCACTTTGACGGCGTTCTCGGAGGTGATGGCCTCGCGGGCGCTCTGCTGATACTCGAGCTGCTGACGCGTCAGCGGGGTGGAGACCGAGGGTTTGATCTCGGGCTTTTCGTACTCCGCCTCGTCGACTCGCAGCGGCTCCTGGGGGCTGGATTTTTTGCAGGCCACACTGCTCAGCATGGCGAGCATCACCATGGCGAGCAGGGCGCGTTGAAGGGTGGGCATGATCATTCTCCCGGGGTGTCGGTCTGAGGCAGGATGCGGGCGGCCTCCAGGTTGTTGGTGCGCTGCAGGGTGCGCCACATGAAGTAGCGGCGCAGTTCCAGGTCACGCGCGGCGGCGGCGCGCTCGATGAGCGCCTGATCGTTGTTTTCATCGCCGATCTGTTTGATGCGATCGAGTTGGGCCAGGCGCTCCATGTGGCGGCGACGTTCCATCACTCCGGCAATCACCGAGGGATGGTTGACGTGCGCGGCCATCTCTTTCTGGAGAGCCTGTTGGTCTTCGCGCTGCTGATCGAGCAGGAGCTTGCGTTCGACGCGCAGGACTTTGATGCGTTCCAGGTCAAAGCCGGTGGCGGGGTCGGTGGTGCTCTCGGTCGGCGTGGCGCTCTGCTGAGCGATGGCGGGAAGGCCCATCAGCAGCGCAAGCGCGCAGGCAGCCGCCCAGAGTGTGGCTCGAGCGCGGGGCGATAGGGGCTTGTGAATGGGGGAGGAAGTCACGAGGATGCCTGGGTGAAAAGTTGAGTCGAGTGCCCGAGGAGGGCATCGCGGTGGGAGTTTCCCGTGTCGGCCTATTGTTAGACAGGGGAGCCCCCCAAGTGCAAGTGGCCGTGCAGCGGCGCCTGTCGACGTATGGCACGATCAGGAGAGACGATGAGCGAAGATAAGAAAGACATCGACTTCTCGGTGGAGCGCACCGAGGAGGAGTGGCGGGAGCTGCTCGGCGAGGAAACCTACCAGATCACTCGACAGTGCGGCACGGAGCCGCCCTTTAGCGGGAAGTACTACAATCATAAGGGTGACGGCGTGTATGCCTGCGTGGTTTGCGGGGCGCCGCTTTTTGATTCGGCAACCAAGTACGAGTCGGGCAGCGGGTGGCCGAGTTTCTACGATGCGATCGATGCGCAGCGAGTGACCACGCGTCTGGATCGCAGCCACGGGATGATTCGCACCGAGATTCTGTGCGCGCGCTGCGGCTCGCACCTGGGTCATGTGTTCCCCGACGGGCCGGAGCCCACCGGGATGCGCTTTTGCGTGAATTCGGCGTCGTTGCGCTTTGAGCCCCGTGAGGAATCGTGATGCGAGGGGGACTGGCGCGTGGGCAGTCGCGTCGAGCACGCAGGGCGCGCTACCGCGAGGTGATCGAAGGCCTGGACGCGCTGCTGGAGGGAGAGCACGACGAGGTGGCCATGATGGCCACGGTGGTCTGTGAGCTCCATCACGCGTTTGAGGATTTTGATTGGACGGGGTTTTACCGGGTGGTGTCCCCGGGGCTGCTCAAGGTGGGGCCTTACCAGGGCGGCCATGGGTGTTTGAGCATCTCCTTTGAACGGGGGGTATGCGGCCGTGCCGCGCGCAGTGCCGAGGTTCAGCTGGTCGACGATGTCCTGGCCGACCCGGCGCATATCGCCTGCTCGGCGAGCACGCGCTCCGAGATCGTAGTGCCGGTCCTGCTGGCCGATGGTCAGGTGGTGGCGGTGCTCGATGTGGACAGCGACCGCCCCGGGGCGTTTGACGATGTGGACGCTGATGAATTGGGCGCGATTTGCCGGATGCTGGGGGGGCGGTTGAGCGGCTCGTGCGCGATGCGTGCGCCGGAGCGCATCTCCCGCTAGAGTCGAAGCCCTGAGACGCAATTTGTGGGCTGATACTGGCGAGGTGATGGCTTGGGCATTCTGGATTTGCACGTCGATAGCATCATTCAGCAGCGGCTTTTCCGCTACGATATCCGCAAGAAGCACCGCGGCGGGATGCGCGGGCAGCCGCTTTTCTGGCACGCCGACATCCCCCGGATGCTCGAGGCCGAGTACTCCGGGGCTTGTCTGGGGGTGCACTACTGGCCGGTGGAGCGTGAGGGCGGCTGGCAGGAGTTGAAGCGTCAGGTTGCTTACCTGGATCGGGTGGCCCGGGAGGATGCGCGGGTGCGGCGGATCATGGTGAGCGAGGACTGGGAGCAGGCGCAGGCCGAGGGCAGGCTGGGGCTGGCGCCAGGGGTGGAGGGGGCGCATATGCTCAACGCCAGGATTGAGCGCGTCGCGGAGCTCAAAAAGATGGGGGTGGCCTACCTGACTCTGACGCATTTTTCGGCCAATTCGGCGGCGACTCCGGCGATGGGGCGGGGAGGCAATGATCGCGATGGGCTGACCACGTTTGGGCGTCGCCTGGTCGAGGAGCTGAACCGCTACGGGGTGGTCGTGGACCTGGCCCATGTGAATGACCCCGGGGTGCTTGATGCCTGCGCCGCCAGCCACTCACCGGTCTTTTGCACGCATACCGGGGCGCGGGGGCTCTATGAGCATCCGCGCAATATCAGCGACGCGGCGATTGACGCCATTGCCGCCACCGGGGGCGTGATGGGGGTGATCTTTGCGCCCGGGTATTTATGCGGGAGCTGGCGCGCGACCAGCGAGGTGGCGCTCGATCATCTGGACTATTTTGTGGAGCGGGTCGGCGTGGAGCACGTGGCTCTGGGCTCGGACTACGACGGGTGGTTGCCGGCGATCCTGGCCGATCATCGCGACTGCCGAGATGTCGGCAAGATGGTGGAGGGGATGCGCCAGCGCGGCTACAGCGCGGCGGATATCGAGAAGATCACCGAAGGGAATGCGCAGCGAGTCTTCTCGGAGGTGGCGCGCCTGGCTACCGAGGCGCCTGCCTGAGAGGCAGGCGTCCGGGGCCGCGGTGGGCTTAGCGCAGGCGGGCGGCGAAGCCTTCCAGGCGCTGGCGAGCGATGGCGTTGGGCTCCTGGTCAATGGCCACGTCCAGGAGCTTGGCACCGGCATCGCTGTTGAGTGAGCCGATGGCTGCGCCGGCGCTCAGGCGTACCTGAACGTCGTCATGGCCCAGAAGCAGTGGCGAGAGCACGTCCAGCGCGCGCTCGCCATAGCTGCTGGCGAGCACGGAAATCAGGGTGTGGACCAGGCCCTCCTCGGTGTCAGGGGCCTGCAGCAGGCTTTGGAAGTAGGCAAAGGTCGCGTCGTCGGGCCAGTGTCCCATCGCCAGCAGCGCACGCTCGCGATGGAAGGCAAAGAGCCCTTCGGTGCGGGCCAGCCGCCCCACGATTTCTTTTGCCCGGGGAGTGAGGGTTTCGAGCTGTTTGCGGGTGGGGACCTGGTGGTGCTGGGAGAGGAGCATCAGCACCGCCTCTTCGATGTGCGCGTCGCCTTGGGAGGGGCGCACATCGCCGGGAGTATCGGACGAGGGGGTGGAGACGCGACGATCGCCATTCTCGGCCATAGCGGGCGAGGCGATGAGGCTGAGCAGTGCCAGAGTAAGAAGCCAGAGTTTCATACGATCTCTTGGGGCAAAAAGGTGATGCAAAAAGGGTGGCGAGAGGTCAGCAGACTTACTTGATCAGGGGGTTCACGCCCATGGTGTGAGCCTGGCCGGCCGAGATTTCGGTGTTTCGGACATCGGCCAGGGGGAACATCATGTTGCCCCAGTCCGGGCAGTACGTCGGGTTGGAGCTGCCCAGGTCGGTGCAACGCTCGGTGTCGGCCAGAGGATCGAAGGAGCTGCCGGTGGTCTCGGTGGTGTGGAAGAGTCCCAGGAAGTGACCGAGTTCGTGGGCGATGATCGAGGCGGTGAATTCGTTGCCATCCAGGGGATTGGAGCCCCAGCTGCTCTCGGTGCCGATGTAGGCGCCGGTCAGTGCCACGCCGCTGATTCCGGAGCCGTGCAAGGCCGGGGCGCCCGGGATGCCCATGGAGATACCCAGGACGCCTTCCGCGCCGGTGAAGCTGAAACTCTTGACCAGAATGAGATTGGCGCTGAGCACGCTGTCGGCGTCAGTGCCGGGAGGTTCGGTGAGCATGGCCAGCCGCGCCACATCGGTTTCGCTGCGCACGACCTGGTAGGCGGCTTCCGATTCCGCATCGACGGCGAAGTAGCGCACCTGGCCCAGGGTGATACCCGCCTGACTGTAGGTGTCTTCGACGTGTCCGAGGACCTCCTGGAGGTCGTTATGGTTGTGGGCGTTGTGGGCGGTGAGGCCTTTGCCGCCCAGACCGACCAGGTAGATGTTCAGGTCGATGGTGTTGCCGCGGGTGGGACGCTCCAGCACGTAGTGGCAGATTTCGCCGGCGTTGGTGGCCAGGCGGTAGGTGTGTTCACCGGAACGCACTTTGCTGACGTCCTGAGGGACGGCCGGGATAATGGTGGGGTTGATGAACCCGAAGAGCTGTGCACCGGCGGCCTGAAACGAGTTGCCCTGGCGCAGGTTAAAGGAGGTGCCGTCTTCGTTGGCGGTCACCGAGTTGGGGCCCAGGCGGTAGCCGGACTCCACAAAGGGGACCACGGTGAAGGAGTGCAGCCCCTCGGAGACGTTGAAGCGGAGATCGGCGCGGCCCTCGGGCGCCGGGGTACAGGTGACCTCAAAGGGGAAGTCCTCACCCATGCCATCGAAGGGGGGCGCGGGGTTGGGAGCGCAGTAGCCCTCGCTGTTGCTGATGCCCATGCAGATGTAGCCTTCACGGCACTCGCTGGTGGAGGTGCACATGCGCACACAGAAGTTGGAGCCGCGGCCTGGCAGCAAACAGGCGTTGTTCTGGCCATCGCTCTGGCAATCGGCGCGGGAGTTGCAATCGATGGTGGTGCAGTAGCCGCCGGGCCAGTCGGGCTCGGGAGCGCAGAAGCCGCTGCGGCAGTCGCGATCGCTCTGGCAGGCCTCTCCGTCGACCTCTCCGGAAGGGGGCGGGGTGGTATCGGTATCGGGGGTGGCGTCGGCACCGGCATCGGCATCGGTGTCTTTCACGGGGTCATCTTCGATGACGATGATCGGCTCTTCAGGCGTCTGGTCGGTGGGGCCGGAGCAGGCTGGCGCGAGCGCGGCCAGAAGCAGGCCCGAGAAGGCAACGAGAAAAGGAGGACGACGCATGAAAAGCTCACTTCGAGAATCGTAAGTAGCGGCCGGTGGACAAGTACCGGGGGAGAAGAGTCGGACAATGTAGGGAAAATGAAGAACATTTGAAAGCTAACGGAATGTTGCGTTTTTCAGGTCGCCCGTGTCCGGGTTATCCAGGTCAGTGGAGGCGCTGGAGGGTATCGGTGCCGACGGCCGCGACGCAGGCCGGAGGGCCTTCGTTATCGGGAGCTACTTCGTAGTGAACTCGCCAGGCCTCGTCGCTGCGAAGTCCGAGATGGTCGAGCCAGGGAAAGAGTTCCTGATCGACGGTGTGGTAGTAGATCGCGGCGAGCTGTGGGGGCCGGAGGGTGCCCAGATTGCCGGCTTCGGTGTCGACGGTGACTTCGTGTCCGGCGAGCTGATCCAGGGTGTCGGGTCCGGCTCCGAAGAGGCGCTCGTAGGCGTGGAGTAAGGAGGGCGTGCGGGCCCGGGCGCGGCGTTTTAAGTGGGGCGTGTTCTGGGAGTATAGCCAGTCAAGCAGGGTGCGCCCGGCGTCGAGAACCTCGGTGAGGCTGCGCTCGATGGTGTCGCAGATGGAGATGATGGCGCGATCGGAGCTGACCGCGCTCAATCCCAGATAGGTGGCTCGGGAGAGCGTGAGATTAAAGGCAAAGAGTTCGACACCCTGGTCGAGCAGCGTTTCGTTGTCGGCGTTTGTGCTCAAGAGGGGCTGAGAATAAGAGGCCGGCTCGGCGTTGAGAGCGTCGAGGATGTGCAGGCAGAGATAAAGGTGGCGGTTGAGTTCATCGACGCAGAAGATCGCCGGACTGAAGGCTTCGATCGGTGCACCGCTGCGGGTGAGGTTGGCCAACCATCCGACCAGGCGTTCGACGGTGATGCGGGTGGCAGTGACGCGCTTTTTCCATTGTTCGCGGGCGAGTACGCGTTGTTCGGGACGGACCAGGGGGTGGTCCGGGCGTGGGATGGGCCAGTGGTGGTCGTCTTCGAGCAGGGCGCGATGAAGTTGGCGCAGGGCTTCGGGGGCGGCGGGGCGCTTGGGCATGCCGGTGCTCTCGGGGGGAAGGAACGATGGTGCGGTCGTTGACGAGGCCCGTGGGCCATGCCAGCTTGGCGCTGTATACGAGGGCTGGTCAGCCGTCCGCATAAGGTGCGGTTGATTGCGTGAAAGCAAGGTGCGCACCTCGGTGGTGTCGGCAAGACGTGTGAGGGCAAGGCGTGGGTGTTGAAATCGAGCGTAAATTTCTGGTCCAGAACAACGCCTGGCGCCCCCAGACTACCCACAGTCAGCCGATGGCTCAGGGCTACGTGTCGAGCTCGCCGCAGCATACCGTGCGGGTGCGGGTGGCCGGGGAGCAGGCGTATCTGACGCTCAAAGGACCGGTCTACGGCGTCTCCCGGGCGGAGTTCGAGTATGAAGTGCCGGTGGCGGAAGCGCGCCAGATGCTGGGGCTCTTCTGCCAGGGACGACGTCTGGAGAAAGTGCGACACCGGGTGGTCGTCGGCCGGCATACCTGGGAGATCGATGAGTTTTCTGGTGAGAACCAGGGGCTTATCGTGGCCGAGATCGAGCTGAGCGCTCCGGATGAAGATTTTGAGCGTCCGGAATGGCTGGGCGAAGAGGTCTCGGGGCAAGCGCGCTATTACAACTCGCAGTTGGTCGCCCATCCCTACTCGGGCTGGTCCGAGGGAGAGGCTTCGGGCGAGGGTGCGTGACGAGATGATGGCAGGTGGCGCGGCGGCGCCGCCGAACACACGAGTAAGATGCGATCGCGGATCGCGGAGGTGAAGATGGCAGTAGTAGGACGCGTGGGCGCGACACCGCCCGATTTAAGTCGGGTGCGGCCCTACGGCGATACCCTCGATGACGGGCAGGTGCAGCTGAGCTTTACGCTGCCGGTGCCCTGTGGTGAGGAGGCGCGTGAGGCGGCCCGGATGGTCGCGCGCAAGATGGGACTGGAAGATCCCCAAGTCTATCACATGCACGACCTGGGCGAGGGCTATACCTATTTTCTGGTGTACGGGCGTTTTCTGGAGGCGATCGACTTTACGCAGATTCAGGTGGCGAAGGTCGAGAGCGAGCGCATGGATTTCTATGCGATCAACACCTACATCAGCGAGGAGATCGGGCGAAAGATCACGGTGCTGGGGGCTTGCACCGGCACCGATGCGCACTCGGTGGGGATCGATGCCATCATGAATATGAAGGGCTATAACGGCGATTATGGCCTGGAGCGCTATCCGATGATCAACGCGTATAACCTGGGGATGCAGGTGCGTAATGAAGATCTGATCGCGCACGCCATTGAGAAGCAGGCCGACGCATTGCTGGTCAGCCAGGTGGTGACGCAGAAAGACGTGCACATTAAGAACCTGGCCGAACTCATCGATATGTTGGAGGCCGAGGGTCTGCGTCAGAAGATGGTGGTGGTGTGTGGGGGGCCGCGTATCTCGCACGAGCTGGCGTTGGAGCTGGGCTACGATGCGGGTTTTGGGGCCGGGACCACCGCGCCGGACGTGGCCAGCTACTTCGTTCAGGAGATCGTAGCCCGGGGACTGGCCTGAGACTCGGAGCCACGCGCGTCACACAAAAAAGGCCGCATTCTCTACTAAGGAGATGCGGCCTTTTTTGATGAAGGTGTGCCGGGGGCTCAGAGGGCTTTGCGTCGGCCGCTCTTCTCGACAAAACCTTCGGGCAGGGGAGAGTCACGCAGGGCGGTCTCCACATAATAGCAGCTGCGCGCGGAGACATCGGTGATCGTGGATTGATCCACGACAATCTCGCGCAGGGTGACATGGGACCACTCACCACCGTCGACCGAGACGTCTTTCCAGCGCCCGCCTTTGAAGGTGACGCGCTCCATCATCCAGCCTTGAGCGGCAAGCCCTTCGAGTTCGCATTCGTTGAGCCGGCAGTCGGTCCACTCGTTGTCGCCGATGACGACCTGGTCAAAGGAGCACCGGCTCAGGGTGCTGGCGTCGAGTGCCCAGCCCTCGTAGCTGCCGCCGTCAAAGTGACAGTGCAGGAGGGTGACCCCGTCGAAGAAGGCTCCGTCGAGGATGGTGTCTTTGAAGCGCACTTCGCTGAGCGTGCAGGCTTCGAACTCGCAGTTGGTCAGGTCGAGATCGGAGAAGTCGAACCCTGTCAGAGTGAGTTCGCGGAAGGTCTGGCCTTCCAGCGAGATGGGCCCTGCGTCTTTTTCGGAGCGGGCGCGCAGGGCGTTGTGGAAGGCCTGGGGGTTCGCGCTGCGGATCAGGGACGCCAGATTTGCGGACATAAGAAGCCTCAAGCGGGGCGGACAGCCGAAGATGCAGAAAAGGTCGACGTGAAAAGCGTGGGCGTCGATAAGACGCGCGGCAACTTAGGCACAAGCGCACTATGGTGCAAGCGTGGTGTGCGTTGGGAGCGGATAGGGCCTGTGTTAAGGTGCGCGCCGATTGCAGCGGGTAAAGTGAGCGCAATGGTGCAAGGAGTCGGCATGAGTGGTTGGAAGAGAGTGGCCGGGGCGCTGGCGATGGGGGCGACGGTCGTGCTGGGGGCGGCGCCGGTGCTGGCGCAGAACGCGGTCGAGGCCGGGGTGCATTACGGTGACGGGCTGCGTCATCTGGCCGAGGGGCGTTACGCGGAGGCGGTGGTCGAGCTGCATCGTGCCTACGGGATGGCCGGGGAGGCCGGGATGCTCGCGCAGGTGATCGAGGCCTACGATGCGATGGGGCATTGTGAGGCGGCCAGTCGGCAGCTGGTGCTCTACGGGGAGCGCCATGGGTCGGGCGGAGCGCCGGAGTTGAAGCGCTGTGCGCGCAGCGGTGTCGTGGCGCTGACGTGTGCGCCCCGGGGAGAAGCCGTACGGGTCAACGGTGCGTTTGTCGTGGGTTGCGGACAGGAGATTCGCCTGCCCGAGGGGCGTCATCGTCTGGAACGCGAAGGTGGCCAGGCGCTCGAGGTGGAGGTTCAGGCCGATGCGCGCATCCGAATTGAGCCCGCTGCGGGCACGCCCCTGAAAGGAGGCGTTGCTCGCCTGGGCGGACCGGGGCTTTTTGGGACCGATGTGCAGCGCCTGCCGGCAGTCTCCCCGGCGTATACGGTGTACCAATCGGCCGATGGCCTCTACCAGATCTGGGTGCGCCGGGCCGGCGAGAGCGGCCGGCGCCTGGAAGACGTTCCGCGGGTCGAGATCGTATGCCCCGATGGAGAAGATGGCGAGAGCGATCCGGGGTGCCTGTGGCTGCGCGAACTTCGGCGCAGTTCCGGTTATACGGACAACCCCACACGTCTGGAAGTGGTGGTTCCTCGTATGCCCTAGGATTTGACGGGCGGGCGGGGGGAGGAGCGCTCAAAGCGTACCTCCGCTGTAGAGGGGGCATCGGCGGAGAGGAGTTCGGTCAGGGCGAAATCGCGGGGACCCAGATCCCCCCGTGTGGGGGCACCGGCGCCGTCGAGGTGAACCAGGCGGACCCGAAGGCGTTCATTGCGGCGCAGACTCTCGGCGCGAGCGAAGTAACGCATGGCCGAGGCCACGATCGGTGGGGTGCCGGGCCCCAGCCCCACGGCCAGCAGGTTGAGGGGATCGTTGATGGTCATGGCGAGCAGGGCGTTAAACTCGTCGAGGGCCGGGCGAGTGGCGTCCCAGCGTAGCACATCATCGGGACGGCGAGCCGGGAAGGGCTCGGCAACGATTGCGGCGATCGGACCGTGGTCGGCGCGCAGGGCGTCGAGGAAGTCCATGGTGGGAAAGAGGCGCTCCAGATCGTAGTCGGCGCTGCGCAGCGCAACGCCGCGTTCGGCCATGCGGCGTGCCAGCTGGGAGGAGACTCCGGGGCGGTTGAGGATCGCCACCGGCAGCTCATGGGCGATGGCCAGGCGTTCCACCGCGGTGGCCAGCACCGCCGTTGGGGAGGGTACGTAGATCAGCGGGGCCTGCTCCTCGTCCAGCCAGGAGGCCGGTGTGGTGCGGCGGTCGAAGGCTTCCCAGCGCACCTCCTGGCGTCGGTTTGCGTCCAGGGCCACCGGGGTGCGTTCGCCCCCTTCGAAGAGTTCGTCGGCTAATGTCTGGGCGATCGTCCTGGTGTCGAGCCCCTCGGCGTCGAGATCGATGACTTTGATATGGGCTCCCCGGTGACGGTGGCGAAGGGCGCGTACCAGACCGACCATCGCGCCGTAGGGAGCGACTACCGGATCGAAGGGCGCCAGGCCAAAGGCTCCGGCGGAGTCGAGCACTGCCACAAACCCCGCCCCCGGTTGCATCAGCCGGGTAGAGAAGCGCTCGGCGGTCACCAGGGCGTCTTCAACCACGCTCATCGCGTCGTCCAGATGGGCCGGCGCGCGCAGGCTTCCCAGAAAAATCACCACATCGGTGGGGGTATTGAGTGCGGGTCGGCGCCCTTCGACTCGGGCGCGCACCCCGCGCGCGTTGAGGACTTCGGCGAGCACCGGCGCGACCCCGAAGCCGTCGTTGGTCAGCAGGACGCGCTGGCCCGGTTTAAGGGCCGGGAGCGCAGTGCGTGGGGCGTTGACCTCAACCAGCGCCGGCGTGGTGATGTGCCGTGCCGGTGAGGGCTCGCTGCTCACGCGCGCGGGAAGCTGCGTGTCAGGGAGCTGCGGAGGTTGTGGGGAATGCGCGGTGGATGCGCGCGCTTCTTGCTTCTCGCGGGTCGTCGCATGTGGCGAAACCTCGGCCCCAGAAGCTCCGGGCTCCACGTTGGCCGTGGCCCGGGGCGCGGTGGGTTCGGTGCGTTGGGCCAACTCGCGAATCGTGTCGACCAGGTCACGATGTGAGCTGAGCACCTGGCTCAGCGCGCGCTGGCTCTGCGCGGCCGCCTCCATGTAGTCCGCGTGGGCGGATTCCAGGCGGGCCTGGGAGCGTTCAAGGCGTTCGATAAGCTCGGGCCAGGGCAGCCCGGCGTTCTGGCGAGGATCACTCATAGGTCTCGTCGCTTGCGTTCGGTTCGGTGCTAGGGTATGACCTTTCGGCTTTGAGGCCGCAAATTTATTAGCGCGCACACACCGTGCGCTTCACGGCCCGCAGACAAGTAAAGATCAAACGCGCAAAAATCCAACCCCTGTCGGTTTGAAACTATCATGCAAACCTTATTGCTCGTCATCCATATCATCGTCAGTTTTATCATGGTCGTCGTTATCTTGCTCCAGTCGGGCAAGGGCGGTGGCATGGGCTCGGGGTTTGGAGGCGCGGCGGCGGTCGGTCAGCAGATCTTCGGTGGACGCGGTGCGGCGACCTTTTTGGGTAAGCTGACTGTGGCGCTGGGAGCGACCTTCTTTGTGACCAGCATGGCCCTGGCCTGGTACTCGAGCCGCCCGCAGTCGGCGCTTGACCTCAGCCAGACCGCCGGTACGCCGGTGGAGTCGCAGGTTGAGCAGGTGATCGAAGAAGGCGGTAGCGCGGCAGCGCCGGTGGCTCCTGTCGAAGAGGCCGCCCCGGTGGAAGAGTCGCCCGAGGCGGAAGAAGCTGCGCCCGCTCAAGAGAGCGCCCCGGCCGAAGAGGCCCCCTGACATTCAATTCGCTCCGGTGGCCCACGCCGCGGAGAGACTTATGATGCCGAGGCCACAGTCGAAGACGCGAATTTCACGCGGGCGACTGTGGCCTTTGCGCGTTCTGGTACGCATGCTTTTGGCCGAAATCTGGAGGACCGACCGATGAAACGACCCGACCTGCTCGATGCGATCGATGCCCACTTTGAACGTCCCGCGGACCAGCTCGGTGACCAGGCCCGCGCCGACTTTGAGGCCTTTTTGGAGCTCCTTGAACAGGGAGAGGTGCGCGCGGCCTATCCCACCGCGCAAGGCTGGGTGGTGGAACCCTCGGTCAAGCGTGGGATTCTGCTGGGCTTTCGCCTGGGCAAGAACGTGGAGATGGGAGGGGCCGACCTGCAGTTTAGCGATAAGGATACCTACCCGGCTCAGCGCCTGGATGTGGTGGGCCGCAGCGTGCGGGTGGTTCCCGGCGGCAGCTCCGTGCGTCGCGGGGCCTATATGGGCGAGCGAGTCACGATGATGCCGCCGGCCTTTGTAAATGTGGGCGCGTATGTGGGGGCGGGCTCCATGGTGGATAGCCATGCACTGGTGGGCAGCTGTGCCCAGATCGGTGAGCGTGTGCATCTCTCGGCCGGCGCACAGATCGGCGGGGTGCTGGAGCCCATCGGGCAGACCCCGGTGATCGTGGAGGATGATGCGCTCATCGGCGGAAACACCGGCCTCTATGAAGGGGTGCAGGTTGGTGAGCGGGCGGTGATCGGGGCCGGCTGCGTGATCACGGCTAGTACCCCCATCTTTGATCTGGTCCGTGAAGAGGTGTACCGGGCCACGGCCGAGGAGCCGCTGAAGATTCCGGCCGGGGCCGTGGTCATTCCGGGCAGTCGCCCGGCCCGCGGCGACTTCGCCCGGGAGCACGGGCTGCACATGGCCGCGCTGCTCATCATCAAGTATCGCGACGATCGCACCGATGCGCGCTCCGCGCTCGAGGACCTGCTCCGATGAGCTCCTCCACTGCGCTCACTCCCTCGGCGCGGGCGCGGGCGATTGAGCCCACGCTGATCCGCATGCTTCGCGCCCGGGTGGGAGCTCAAACCCTGGACTTCGGGCTCGGTCAGAGTGACCAGATGGTGAGTCCGCGGGTGGCCCGGGCCGCCCGTCAGGCGCTCAGCCAGGAGGCTCGGGCGCCCTACACACCCAACGCCGGTCTGCCCTCGGCGCGGGAGGCCGTGGCCGCTCACCTGGGCTGCGACGCGGCTCAAGTCATGCTGACCTGTGGCGTGCAGGAGGCCCTGGCGGTCAGCCTCCTGGGGCTGGTCAACCCCGGGGATGAGGTACTGGTGCCTGACCCCGGGTTTCCCGCCTACGCCAATCTGGTGCGCGCCTGCGCCGCCACCCCTCGCCGCTACACCCTCCGGGCTCCCCAGGCTCCTGGAGCGCCCTGGCGAGTCGATCTCGATGCGATCGCCGCGGCGATCCGACCTGAAACACGTCTGATCGTACTGAATAACCCCGCCAACCCCACCGCCCAGGTGTTTACCGCCGGGGAGCGCCACGCGCTGGCCAGGCTCATTGAGCGCCACGATCTGGCCTGGATCGAAGACGCGATCTACGAGGACTATGTCTGGTCGGGAGTGTTCGAGAGTCTGGGGGCGTTGGAGTCGATGAGTGCGCGCGGTGTGCGCATAAGTGGGCTCTCGAAGAGTCATCATCTGATGGGATGGCGCATCGGCTGGATGGTCGCTCCGGCGGAGACGATCGCCGCGCTTACGCCGCTGCACCAGCACCTGGTGACCTGCGCGCCCCTGCCGGCCCAGCTCGGGCTGGAAGCCGCGCTGGCCGAGCACGAAGAGGCCACTGCGGCGGCCCGGGCGATCTTTGCCCGGCGCCGGGCCACCGTCGCGTCTGCGCTGGGGCAGATCGAAGATGTGGGGCTGGCGGAGATGGAAGGAGCGTTCTATGCCTTTATGGACGTGCGGCCCTGGCTGGAGCGTTTTTCATCGACGCTCGGGTTGGCCGAGGCCCTGCTCGACGAGCAGGACGTCCTGGTGACCCCCGGCGAAGGGTTTGGCCCGGCCGGCGCCGGGTTTTTACGACTTGCCTACACCCCTGGCGAGCCCGACCTCTCGAAAGGATTGGCTCGCCTGGTGAGCTTTTTAGATTCTCACCGCCCGTAAGTCAGATACGGGTGCCACGAGCATGCAGGAGACACCGATGAGCGAAGAGACCCCCGAGCAGGCCATCGACACCACCGAGGGCACGCGTGCCTCGTTGTGGGAGGAGCGCTTCGAAGCCCAGATTAACACCTTCTTCGATGAAGCCATCGCCCGGGTGCCGGGTTTTGTGGACCGCAACCTCAAGAGCTTTCGCCGGGTGATGGGGCGCAGCCTGGGGCCGCGTACCGGGATGGCCGATCTCTTTATCTCGGCGCGTAATATGGCCGCGGGCATGTCGCGCTCGGTGGGAGGCCCGGATTTTTCGACCTCGACGTTTACCGACGACCAGCTCACCGAGGCGTTTGAACGGGAAGTAGTCAGCTCGGTGGAACTGGAGAGCCTGCTGGGCCGCCTCTTCTCGGAGTTTGAGGAAGAGCAGTGGCAGCGCTTTCGCCGGGGGTACGGCGATGGCGAGGCCGGCTCCGAAGACATCGAAGGGCTACGCCGGCGTCTGGGGGAGTTGATGGAGCACGAGATCGCCCACGATCCCCTGCTGGCGCAGGCGATTCGCTCGGGGGTGCGCCTGGGGCTGCCGGCGACCCTGGGCTACATCCTCTTTGGGCGTACGACCTTTGTGATGGATGGTGTCACCGAGGGCTACTCAGGACACCTTGATATCTACCGTCGGGCGCTGGGTAAGCTCGGCGGGCTGGAGCTCCCCGGGTGGATCGGGGCGGTGGGGCTGGCCGGCGGGTTGATGGGGACGCTCGCGCTGGGGGGCCTGGTGGAGTACGCGGTCAATAACGTGCGGGACATTAAGGGCTATTATATTCGCCAGATCAACGCCGCGCGTTACGTGCTGCTCTACGGCGAGGATCCCGAGCAGCCCGAGGGGCAGGGGCTGCTGCACGTGGTTCGTGGGCTGGAACGCCAGTTTGAGCGCCTCCCCCAGCTGACCCACGAGGTGCTCGACCTGGCCGAAAAGAAGGTCGTCGCTCTGACCGGACGCGTGCTCCCGGGCGCGGATGAGACATCGATGCCAGCGCCGGACAAGAGCCTGGAGCCCGGAAACTGAATTCTTCTGTAATTTTCCAAAAGAGTCTCTTGACGCTCCCCGGTCTTTGGGCTACTTAACCCTCCAGCGGGGCCGTAGCTCAGCTGGGAGAGCGCTAGAATCGCACTCTAGAGGTCGTGGGTTCGATCCCCATCGGCTCCACTCGCTGAAGACCCGCGTCACACTTGGTGACGCGGGTCTTTTTTTGTTTCTTGGGTGGGGAAATACTCCCAAGTGAAGCCGGGTCACCCAAGTGGGCTCCCAAGTTAAAAGCCGGGCAGCCCGGCGGCTCAGCGCGTGCCTGGTCTCGTTGGTTGTGGTGCGCCTAGAGAGGAGGATGAGCGTCGCTCACGGGGGCGTAGAGCCTCTCCTATCACCGAAAGACGTCGGTGTGAGGAGAGGGAAGAGAGCACGAAGGAGCGAGGCCGAGGATAGTATCGAAAGTCGGCTCACCGGAGGGCGCTGTGATAGGGTGCGCTTTCCAGGCTCGCCAGGCGGTGGGTCGTAGGTGTTGGTGTGTTCCGCTTCGCTTTCCCGGGCTCGGTGTCCTCCGGAGGTCAGCGCGGAGGGTGAAGCCCTATTTTTGAGCAAGCCGATGAGCGACAATGATCTGATCGTCGAAGATAACCTGCGGGTGCGCCGCTTTGAGGTCGACTCGAATTTTGAGGGCTGGCGCCTGGATCAGTTCCTGGCCAATCGCTTGCCACGAATTTCGCGCTCCTTTGCCGCCAAGATCTTAAAAGATGGTGATGTGCGCCTGACTCCCTATCGACGAGCGCGAGCCTCAAGTCGAATGCGGATCGGCGATGTGGTGGAGTTGCGAGAGCGCCTGGCACCGGAGCGGGTCCAGGATGACGAGGCGAGTGTGCTCTACGAGGATGACGCCTTGCTGGTGGTGAACAAGCCGGCGGGGATGCTGGTGCATGAGAGCGCCCGGGTGCGCTTGAATACCATCACGCACTATCTGGCGCGTCAGGGGTACTCCGAGGCGGAGCCGGTGCATCGTCTGGACCGCGAGACCAGCGGCGCGCTGGTGTGCGCGCGCCAGCGGTGTTGGGTGCCGGAACTGCGTGGAGTCTTTGCCACCGATCATCCCGAGAAGATCTACCGAGCGCTGGTCGAAGATCCCCGCGATGTCTGGGAGGTGGGAGCGCGTCGCACCCTGGACTGGCCCCTGGGAGAGGATGAGAAGAGCGCACTCTCAATCAAAATCGGGCACGGGGGGCTGCGGGCGCTGACGCATGTGTATGTGCTGGGAAGGCGTGAGCGAAAGGGCTACCGCCTGGCCGATCTGGAGGTGCGTATTGAGACCGGGCGTCAGCACCAGATCCGCGCGCACCTGGCCATGGCGGGCACGCCAATTGCCGGCGATAAGCTCTACAGCCGCGACGACGCCTTCTTCATGGCGATCTGCGATGCTCCCGACGATCCTTGCCTGCTGGAGCAGCTGCCCTTTGAGCGGCAGGCGCTCCATGCCTGGAAAATTGGCATCAAGAACCCGAAAACCGGCGCTCTCCTGCAGGTGGAGGCGCCGGTTCCGGAACTCTGGGAGCGTTGATGGGCGGTTGAATCACTGACCCGGCTTAGGGCCTTCGTGAATCGACGCGACCATCGTATCGCCGTACTCATCTTCTTGAATGATCAGCGAGATGTGTTCGCCATCGCGCTCGAAGTTCAACAGCTCACCGTGAATCGCCGCCAGCTGCGGGACGTGACGAGCATATTCATCGAGCATCTCCGTGGATTTGGAGATCTCCCAGCCGCGGTTGGTCATGGCGTTGCGGTAGAAACGCGCCACGTTGTCGGTGGCCGCGCGACTCTTGTAGAGGTTGACCACGTAGGGATCGTTCGGCGAGTTTCCGGCCAGCCGGCTTACCCGCTCACAGCCGGCACAGGCCGGGATGGTCGAGTCCGGACGGACGTCGATGGCGTTGGGATCGCGGATCTTTTTGGGATCAAAGCCGTCGTCTGCCCAGGTGGCCGTGACGGTGGAGCCCCCGGTGTCGGGGTTGCGCCGGGCTTCGATGAGCCGGTAGGAGCGCATGTTATCTTCGATGTCCAGGCCACCATTCTGAGAGTGCGTCCAGGTCTCGATAAGGTCGGCGATATTGTCGGACTCCCGCCGCGGAACCATCGCTCCCATTGAGACCAGGTCGTCGGTTACCGAGAAGGGGACGACCTCGCCGTTGAGCATGGCGTGGTTTTGCTTGATGTACTCCGGGTCGTCCTTTGCGTCGCGGTAGACTTCTTTGGAGTCGCCGTGAAGGAGCAGGGGGTTGGTGTAGACCTGCGAGTTCACGCCGAGTGCATGAAAGCGCTGCTGATAATACTCCAGGAGCTCACGCGGGCTCTTTTCGGAGTCTCCGGCGGCAAAATAGACATCATTGCCGTTGTAATCGTAGGAGCGCGGTTGCAGGCCAGACTCGACCACGACCCGCTCGAAGTTCCGTTGCTCGGCCTTCGGTCCGGTGAGGAAGTCGGTCAGGTCGGCCTGGGCTTCTTTAACCTCGCCGTCGGACGAGGGCGCGACCATGATCGCGGCCCCGATCGCGACGATTGCCGCGCCGCTGGCGCCGAGCTTGAGCAGCGTGCGCAAAGTCGATGAAATGTTCATAACGTACTCCTCGCTAAGAGGTCTGGGCGCGTATTACTGGCAATTGGCCGGGTCACCGCCGGGCGGATTCTTCAGGCAGTTGAGGATGTCTTTACCGTCCTGGCTGGCGGCGCCTCCGCCACAGTCAGGTTTGCTCTTGGTGCACAGCGGGCCGTACTTGTCGCGGCAATCGGCCCATTCCTGAGCCTTCTGAGCGCACTCCTGGCTCTGTTGGTCGAGCTCTTCGGCGTTGGGGACATCGACGGAACTGGCGGCGTCAAACTCCGGAATCATGGTGAAGGGCATCATCGCGTCCTGATAGGCCGTGGTGGTCCCCAGCTCCAGCCGGGTGAGCGCCACAGCAAGCAGGCGTTCCTCGGGCATGGTGGGAGCGGCCGCGGTGTAGGCGGCCTCGGCCTGCTGGCCGCTGAGCCAGTAGTGTTCGGAGAACTCCTTACGCACGACTGAGGCGCCGATGCCGTAGCGGATGCCGGCGGCCAGGGCCGGGCGCGCGCCAGACTGCGTGAGAATGGAGCTGGTGATCTGGGCCCAGCCACCTGTTTGCATCTGGCCGGCCATCATCTGGTCGTTCATCAAGTTGAAGGTGTGGCTGGTGTTGTCGCCAAGAATCCCGGAGAGGGTGAGCTTGGGGTTGACGCCGACGTTTTCGATAAAGGATGCCAGCTTTGCTTTGGCACCGCTATCGGCATAGAGACCGCCAGCGGCTTCGGCGACGTCTTTGACGGCGGCGACTCCCCACTGACCGGTGTCGCTGTAGTGAAGCCCGGCATCGATGGCACCCGCAGCGGGATGCATGTTAATAGCCGCGTAGCTGGTCTGAATCGTGCGCGTGTCGGCCCAGAGGTCGGCAGCGGCCAGCCCGTGGGTGCGAAGCGCGGTTTCGTGGGCGTCGTAGAGCGCGGTGATGCCGACAAACGCGGTCAAAAAGAGGGGGAGGACGATGACAAACTCGGTCATCGCGGTGGCCCGTTCCTGGTCACGAAGTTGGCGGAGCGCTGTGTGGAGGCTTGTTAAGATATTCATTTCTGAATCCCCTGAAGTCGGTCCGCGTTCATCGAAGCGTTGACGGCGTAGAGATACATGAAGTCTTTGACCGCCGATCCCAGCGAGAAGTTGGAGTCGAGGAGGCCCACCAGGGAGGTCAACGCCAGGTAGGGGACCATATCCATGTACACCGCCTTCATTCCCACGGGGTTGCCCTGGAAGGAGGTCCCGAGGTTTTCACCGGGAAGGTGAACCGGGCGCAGACGTGCGGTCCAGCTGGGCGACCACATATGAGGCCGACCTATGAGACCGCCTACAACTCCGTTGAAGGGATTGAAGGTGTTGAACACCCCGCCAAGTGAGCTCGAGAGGGTGGTTTCGCCAAAGACAATCTCGGAGCGCGCCATCGACCAGTAACCTTCGGCCGCGTAGAAGGGGGCCGAGTTGTGATCGCCGCCGAGAATGTTGAAGCGGTTGCGCTGGATGCCGCTGCGCTTGCCCCCGGCCTGGTAGGCGAAGGTGATGTTGGAGGTGGACTGCATCCAGGTATTCTTTTCGACGCCATTGAAGATGCCGTCTATCACGCCGTTGTCGACGCGATAGTCGAGGACTTCGGCGCCGTGCATGAAGCCGGCGATGGTGCAGCCGATGGCCGGCACGATGTTGAGCCCGATGAAGATAGCGATGGTCTGGCCATCTTTGGAGATGCCCTTGATTCCGGAGTCGCTGCGGATGATGTGCTCCGCGGCGAGCATCAGGTGCTCGGGGGTGGCGATGAACTCGGTGCAGTAGCCGGCGTGGGCCATAATGGTGCCCAGGGAGTCATCGTGGCGCTTGATGGGCAGCTTGTCGGTCTTGTCGGTGTGTTCCGGGACGTAATCTTCGACGATCGAGGTGCCGATCCAGTTGTCGATAAACGAGAGCGCGCTGGTGATCTGGTCGGGAATCTTTACCACATCTCCCGGAGGCGGCGGCCAGGCGCCGGTGACGGTGGCGCCGTTGGAGATGCCGCGCATCACGTTCTCGACGTAACTCCACCAGGGGGTAATGTCGCGCATGTACTGCTGGTAGAAGTCCAGCGTTTTAATCTCATCGTTGGAGCGGCCCAGCATGGTCGGCAGGTTGGTGATGCCTAGTTCTAATGTCTCCATGGCGAGCTGCACCCCGCCGACGGCCATTCGATAACAGGAATGGGGGTTGGGGAAGATCTTGAGGCAGTCGGCGGTGTAGATGGCCAGACTGGTGATCAGCGCCTGGTAGGCGTTGAAGTAGACCACCGTGTATCCGTAGAAGACACGCTTGGCGGTGTTGGCGTACGAGATCATGTTCATCGAGCGCGCCTTGACCACCGACTGCGAGAAGGCAGCGGTGTCGGCGGCGTTTTGAAGCTCGATCTTGTCGCGGGCGGCGTCCCCGGCGTCATGCATCATCATGGCGCTGATGAAGACCATCAGGATGCCGGCGAGCATCAGCAAGAAGACGGCGCCTTGCTGGGCACGATGAAGCGCGGCCAGGCGCTGACGAAATGTATTGCGAAGCAAGCTCATAAAAGCCTCCAGGTCGTCACGGGTTCACCAGCCAGGCGCGTTATCCAGCGGGGGAATCTGCAGGGTGGTGGTGTATTCGCGGACCATCGTCGAATAAAAGGCTGCGCGGCCGGCCACGGTGCGGAAGTCGCCGAAGATGCGCTCGACCATGGGCATGGCGTTCTGGTGTTGATACTCCACCCGCGCAGTGACCTTGGTGCCGCTGGTGGTGTAGGAGACGTCGGTGGCGCAGTAGGCAAAGTTGAGCTTCCGCTGGCCGCGCGACAAAAAGGAGCTGCGGTCAAAGGCATTGGCGATGCTCAGGTGCTCGCGGTTGCCGTGAGCCTTGGCGTGCAGGGAGACGTCGGTGACGTGCCCACCCATGGTCATGGATTCGATTTTGGGATCCAGGGTCTGGGTGCTCTTATTGGTGCAGCTTCCCATGCTGTACATGAAATCGGAGGGGGCCACCGGAGTGACGGCCACGGCCGCGGCCACGCGGGCTTTGTCGCGGACCATGCCCTGGTTGACGCCGTTGCGGCCCACTTCGGCTTCGGGGTGCCAGATGGCGGCGGTGCGCCCGGCGTTGTAGGCGGCCAGCGTGGTCAAGATGCCCGCGGTGTTGTTGATGGTCAGCTGAAGCAGTCCCATCAGCAGGAGCAAAAAGACCGGGAAAATAATCAGCGTTTCGACGATCACGGTCCCGCGGGCTTTGACCAGCCGGGGCTGGCGCTGTCGGGAGGCCATAAACCCGCGATAGGCAATCACGCCCATGGCCCAGGTGCAGGCGCTTAACCCGAGTTGAATCCAGATCTCGAATTTGATCTGAGCCAGAAGTCCGTGGCGCAGCGCTTCCACGGTGAGGTCGCGGGTTTCCGCGCTGGTCAGCAGCATCCAGGAGGCCACAAAGACCACGCAGACACCGACCAGGTGGCCCGCGGCGCTGGTCAGGTGGCTGGCGAGTGTGGCGGCGCCGCGCGACGCTTTGTCAGGCGTATGCTGAGGCGGTAGGGCATGTGATTCGGACATGGTTTCACCCGGAGAAGGGGGTAATCCGTATATACAGACATCGCTGAGCGTATGTATTGCACGATACGTGCCATTAGTAATGTGTTGCGCAATTTGGGGAGTTCGAATCCCCGCGACGCAGGGTTGGTGCGCCAAGCTGGCACACCAACCCGCGTAGCAGTCTAGTTCTGGGGGGTTGAGTCCGCAACCGATCGGTTAGTCGCTTTCGGGGCTCAGCGGGTAGAGCTGCCAGTCTTCCCGGTGGCAGCTCGGATCCTCCACGCTCATGACGAGAAAGAGGACGTCGTCGGATTGCATCGCATCGGGGGCCGGGCGACGGTGTTGGGCACCGGCCGGGGCGCAGCCTTCCAGGAGCAGGCGCGCCTGGCCCTGAGCGCCGGCAAGGACGTAGTAGCGCGCGGGGACGTCGAGCGCGGACGTGGCCTGCCAGGTGATCTCGCGAGTCTCGGGGTTCCAATCGACCCGCTGTGGCGAGAGCCCGTCGGGATTGACGAAGGTTTCGTAGCGTTGCTCAAACGTGAAGCTCTCGTAGGCCAGCGTGGCACGAAGCTCCGGGTCGTCGGAGGGTTGAGAGCGCACAAAACGCTCGAAGGCGCCCAGCGCTTCCAGCTCCTGGGCGCGGCGCTCCTCGGGGGAGGGGAGGTCCTCGGCGAGCTGGCGCAGAGTCGTGGTGGCGCGCCAGATCAGGTAGGGATCGTCGGTGTGGGCGCGCGCGCGGGTGAGCATGGTCGAGAGGTAGGTGTGTGCGTCGGGGCGGCGTTCGGGGTAGTCGGCCCATTGCGCGGCGCTCTCAATGGCCAGGGCCGCTTTGTCGGCATCGTCGGCCATGGCGTGGGCCAGGAGCGCTTCGTCTTCGGGGTGCTCGCCAGTGGCGTAGTGGATGGCGAAGAAGACGGCCAGGGTGTAGGCCGCCACCAGGCCGGCGGCGCTCAGGTTGATCCAGGTGGCGCTTGCGCGTGGCGGTTCAAAGTGGCGCTGGCGGCCGAGCAGGAGCAGCCCGAGCGCCAGCCCTGCGAGCAGGCCGCCGAAGTGGCCCCAGGCGTCGATCACCGGGAGCAGGACGGAGACCGCGGTGTTGAGCGCCAGAACCGTGATCCACCAGCGCCGGGTCTGGCGGTAGGGCGGGGGAAGTTGGGCGCCAAAGCGCAGGTGCAGCGCCAGATAGGCGCCCAGCAGGCCGAAGAGGGCGGTGGAGATCCCCACGGAGAAGAGCGCGTCGGAGCCCAGCAGCGAGGCGATGGCGCCGGCCAGGGCCGTGGCCAGCGTCAGCAGGATCGTGGGGGCCAGTCCGAAGAGGCGCTCCAGGTAAGTGCCCAGAAAGAGGAGCCCCATGGCGTTGAAGCCCAGGTGTATCAGCCCGCCGTGGAGGAGGTTGGCGGTGAACACCCGAAAGATCTGTCCCTGGTCAAAGACCAGCAGGGCGGAGTTGGCCCCGGCATAGAGGTGTTTGAGCACCTCGACTGGCGGGGTCAGAAAGCTCTGGGCGGCAAAGGCGATGGCCAGCACGACCAGCAATCGGGGGGTAAACCAGGCGCGTTTCCCGGTGATCTCCTGGCAGAGTTCGGCAAGCGCGCGCATCCGCGACAGGTGTTCGGGGCCGCCCTGGCCAGCGCGCACGCGTTCCAGGAGTTCGGCCCAGACCAGGCGCCAGGTTTCCGGGTGGTTGAAGTCGGAGGCGGTGTAGATGTAGGTGCGATTGGCGCTGTCCAGGACCAGCGCCGGCTCTCGGCGCACCACCAGGGGCACGGCGGTGCGTAGGTCCTGGTAGGAGAGGGTATCGGCCCGGCGCGAGGTGCTGCTGCGGGGCAGGGTGAGGGTGGTTTCCCCGAAGACGATCGTCTGAGCCTGGGAGGGAAGCCAGAGCTTGCGCAGCCCGATGGCCACCAGGGCCACCGCCAGCGGGGCCAGCGAGGCCAGCGGCGGAAGTTCGGTGGCGAGCAGGGATTCGGCCTCGCCAAGGAGCAGCCAGACGCCAAAGCAGAGCGCGCCCAGCAGGGTCGCAAACGAGCGCGTGATCAGACTCGGGGCGACCATCGGGATGCGGAGGTCGCTGCGCTCCTCTTCCGGGGAGGGGAGAGCGTCGGGGGCGTGCTCTTTTGGGCCGTCATTCATGCCGGGGTGTCCTGGGACTGCCAGCCGGCGTTGACCGCGTGGAGGTCTTCCACCGTGTCGATCTCACGCCAGCCGCCGTCGATGGGGGCCGCGCCGATGGACACGCCCTGGTCGATGAGCTCTTCGAAGAGGTCGCAGAGGTAGGCTTTCTGGAAGGTGCGCTGATTGCGGAAGATCGCGTCGAGATCCAGGCGCTGGCGAACCCGTGCAAAGGCCTCCCGCAGCTGGTGCGCGCCGCGCTCGCTGAGGTAGGTCAGGCCGATGAATTCGCCCAGGGCGCCTTCGGGGCCGACGTGTTTGCCCACCCGGCGCACCAGGCCCTGGTCGACCCTGGCAAGCTCGGCCTGCTCGACGGGGTGGTCGTGGCGACCCTGGTAGGCCCGGTGCCACTGACGGTCGATGACCAGGGTGATGTCGTGCTCGGTGCTCAGCGCGGCTTTGACCACCGGCGGGCCGAAGACGATATCGGAGTAGGAGATGAGCAGGGGGCCTTCGATGGCCTCCTCGGCGCAGAAGAGCGACTGGAGGATGTTATTCTCCGGCCAGCGGGCGTTGTGATGGTAGGTCGCGCCGGGGACCACCAGGCGCTCGGCCAGGTAGCCGCGGATGATGTGCAGGTCATCGACGCCGTGGGCGCGGTAGGCCTCCAGCTGATGATCGAGGATCGAGCGCTCGCCAACGCGAACCATGCACTTGGGGCGCTCGTCGGTATGATGTTGCAGGCGGCTGCCACGTCCGGCAGCGATGATGATCGCTCTCATGATCGGTAGAACCCCGGGTGTGCGAGTTTAAGCAGGATCGCCAGGGTGGTGCGGGCTAGATACACCAGGTAGACGCCCAGGTAGAGCGCCAGAAAGACGATCGCTGCGTCAAAGGGAAGGACAAAGGCCGCCAGGGCAACCCACAGGATCCAGGAGGGGTAGTGCACGAAGTAGCGGGCGATGGCCTCGGCCAGCCACAGGACTTTGCCGATGAGTGAGGTCGGCATGGCGCGTTTGCGGGCGGAGTCTCCCGGCCGGATCTCGACGCCGGCGTATTCGGGGCGGCGCACAAAGTTGGTCAGCGAGGTGGCCGCTCCCACCAAGAAGACGCCGGCGGTGGCCAGAAGGAGCCAGTAGGCCTGGCCGTCGAGCATCCACAGGCGGATGCCCAGGGAGCCGGCCAGGATCATGGCTTTGAGCTCGTCCATCAAAAAGTCCAGGTGCGAGCCCACCTCCGAGGTCATGGATTTGAGGCGCGCCAGCTGCCCGTCGGCGCAATCAAAGAGGTAGGAGAACTGGACCAGCAGCGCCCCCACCAGAAATCCCCAGGCGCCGGGCAGGGCGATAAAGGCCGCGCCGGCCACAAAGAAGATCGCCACGCCCAGAAAGGTCACCTGGTTGGGGGTGAGGGGAGTGGGGCGCAAGAGCGCCACCAGGATCGCCGCGATGGGGCGCGCGACGTACACGTTCCAGGCGATGTCTTCTTTTTTGCGGGACGCCCGGTACACGTCGCGGATCGATTCGAGGAGCGAGGCCATGGTCAGGAGGTCCAGGAGGTCATGGTTTCTTCGGCCAGGGAGAGTTCAGTGCCGTCCCAGCGCCACAGGTGCTGGGCGCCTCGCCCGGCACCATCGGCCAGAGCGAAACCCTCTTCGTGGAGCCAATATTCGGTGCCGGGGTCCAGGGCGGGCACCTCCCAGTTCTCCGGGATGTTGCGGTGCCACACGCTCCAGAACTGGTAGTGGTGGATGTAGGTCTCGTCGTCGTCGAAGACGGGATCTTCGATCGCCTCGCGCCACTCCTCCTGCAGGATGCAGGTGGCCTGGGGGGTGGAGAGGTCCATCAGCTCGCGGGCCGCGCAGTGGCCGCTTTCATCGGTCACAAACACAAACACCCGCTCGGGCAGGGGATGCTCCACGAGCTGGGGGTAGAGCTCCTCGGAGGCAGTCTTCTCCAGAAAGTCGAAGAATTGCAGGAGCACCCCGCCGGTGACGCGGCGCTGGGCGTTCTGGCGGGGGTCGAGATCCTCTTTCTCGGGGAGGGGCGCGCTGCGTTGGGACGCGATGAAACGATCGAGGGCTTCGCGCCACTCTTGAGCTGGCGAGCGCAGGGGGGAGTCAGTCATGGAAACCTCAGGGGGGGCCGTGGAGTCGGTTGGCGAAAGGCCGGGCCGGGGCGCCTGCGCATGGCGAGGAGGGGCCGGCGCTCCCTGTGCGTTATGGTGTCAGCAAGGCCCGGGCGTCAAGGTCGTGGCGACGTCCGAGACTCCGGGCTCGATAGGTCGAGCAGGCGATCTGGCCGTCGAGAAGCGCAGGTAAGGGGTCTGAGTTGGCGATCTGGCTGTCGAGAATGGGAGGTAAGGGGTCTGAGTGGATGGACTTAGCAGTCGAGAGTGGGAGGTAAGGGGGCTGAGTTGGCGATCTGGCTGTCGAGAATGGGAGGTAAGGGGTCTGAGTTGGCGATCTGGCTGTCGAGAATGGGAGGTAAGAGGCCTGAGTGGATGGACTTCGTGGGTGAGTCCGGGAGGTAAGGGGGCCGAGTTGGCGATCTGGCTGTCGAGAAGCGCAGGTAAGGGGGCCGAGTTGGCGATCTGGCTGTCGAGAAGCGCAGGTAAGGGGGCTGAGTTGATGGACTTAGCAGTCGAGAATGGGAGGTAAGGGGTCTGAGTTGGCGATCTGGCTGTCGAGAAGCGCAGGTAAGGGGTCTGAGTTGATGGACTTAGCAGTCGAGAATGGGAGGTAAGGGGTCTGAGTGGCAGCGCGTCGTGCCTTAGAGCGCTAACTCGGGGATATGTGGGGGGCTCGGGCCGGTGGGGACCATTTTTTTCCGGGGGGGCATTTCCTTCCTGCTTGTCGTTCGGGTGGGGGGCGTGACAGCGTGAGCGGCAATTCGTTTTATGTGCCGGCGTAGCCCTGGTCAGGGTGTGCGCTCGATGACTGCCGATGGAGGGATCGATGCGTTTGTATATGGAGAATGGGCAGCAGTTCTGGGATGCGCAGGTCATGGAGGATGGGGAGGTCACCATCGAGAGCGGGGAGGTGGGCGGGGAGACGACCCGGAGTCAGGAGAGCTACGCGAATCGCGACGAGGCGATGGCCGCGGTGCGGGCAGAGGCCGTAGCGCGGGCCCGGGAGGGCTGGGCCGAGATGCTCCCGCCCTCGGCTCGCTGGCAGCCCGAGGAGACACTGGGGCCCTGGTACGACACCGATTTCTTCAAGACGTTGGAGTCCTTTGAGTCGGTGGAGGCCCGTGAGCCCGGCGACTACGTTGCCCGGGTCGAGAGCTACCACGCCATGCAGTCGCCCGCGGAATTGGCTCGTTTTATGGCCTGGCGAGCGGCCCACGCCACTGACTACTGCAACTATGGCGAGTGGCGGATCTGGGAGGAGGATGCCTGGATTCCTTCGCCGGACGAGGGGAACCTCTTTGAGCAGCTGGCGCTCCTGGACCAGAGAAACTACCTGGGGACGGCGATGGTGGAGTACTTCGCCAGCCTGATCTGCCTGGGCAGCGCCGGCAACGGGGACGTGTATTTTGCCGCCCGGGATTTTCGCGATTCGAATCGCGCCGAGGTGCTGATCTGGGATCACGAGGAGCAGTTCCCCTATGCCTTTGCCGACGGCCTCTCGACGCTGGCCTGGGTCAACCGGGTGTACACGGAGCTGGAGGTGCAGCAGGAGGAGGGGGCGGTGGATGAGGAGCGCATCGGCGAGTTGATGACGCCGGTGGCCGATCGCGCCTCGTTGACCTGGCATTATCGCGATCAGATGGAGATCGGTGGCGTGACGCCGGAGTACGAGGTGAAGAGCGCCGGGCTTTTTATGTACGTCCGCGCGATCTACCTGGTGCGTCTGCTTCAGGGGCGCGGCGCGCGTGAGGGCGCGGAGCACTTCTATGAGACGGTCCACGAAGGGCTCACCTTTAAGGACGCGGTGGAAGGACCCTATCTGGATCGCGTGGTTTCGACGGCGCTCTACTGGTTGTGGCGGCTCTTCTTCTTCAAGAGGGAGGAGGAGCTGGCCCGCTGCCTGGAGGTGTGTCGTGAGCACGCCTCTCCGCTGGTGCGGGACGCGGTGGCGTTGATCGAGGAGCTGGAGGCCGGGCGCGGGCAGCTCGGTGCCATCGAGGACATTCACGCGCTGCGGGAGGAGTTTGTGGCCCTGGACCTCGATCCGGCGCGGGCCGCCGAGCGTGCGGTCGAGCAGGCCGCCCGGGAGCAGGCCGAGCGGGAAGCCGAGGAGGCCCAGGAGCAGCGAGCGCAAGAACTGGTGGCGACGCACTCGCCAGAGGAACTCGCCGCGATGGCGATCGATGAGCTGGGGAGCCCCCTGGTGCTGGCGGCGATCCGCGAGGTGGTGGAGCGGGATCTGCCCCAGGCCGCGCCGCTCTTTGGCAAGCTCCGGGCGCGGGACGCCTCGGAGCGGAACTTCACGCCTACCGAGCGCCTGGAGCTGGAAGAGGCGCTCACGCAGATGGGGCCCTGGCGGATTCCGGCGCTCTTGACCGCGCCTTTTCCGCGGCTGGCGCTGGCGGCGAAGGCCGCGCTTCGGGCCGACGCGCACACCCGCAAGCGCGTGGTCGAGCTCGCCAGTTGGTTCCTCGGTGTGGGCACGGAGTATTTTCGGGAGGAGCGCCAGGCCGTCTATGCGCTCACCATTCTGGGGGAGCGCGAGGCGGTTCCGACCTTTTTGAAGATGCTCGACGAGCTGATCTGGGCGCCGGAGGACTGGAGCGCGGAGATCAAGCAGAAGGATGTGGTCTGGGCGCTGCTCGACGGGGTCGGGCAGCTGGGGGATGCCAGCTGCGTGGCGCCGATGGTGGCGTTGCTTAAGCGCGCGCCCGAGAGTGTGCTCCCGCGCCTGCTGGTGAACCTGGGGAGGCTCGGCGGGCAGGAGGCCACCGAGGCGCTGATCCCGGCGCTGGCCACGCGCTTTAGCCGCCCGGCGATGGTGGGGCTGTCTCGCTGTGGCACTCAAGGGGCTATTGAGGCGCTCAAGGCGCATCTGGCCCCCCAGGTGGGCGAGCTGGAGCTGCTCTATGAAAAGGTGATGCTGGCGTACGCGCAGGTGGCCCGGGGAGGCGCGCTGGACGAGGCGCTGGTCTACCAGGCCTTGAGCGTGATTGAGCCGAACAAGTACGAGGATCGCGAGCTTCAGAGCACGCTGGCCGAGCTCCTGCCCTCGCTTGGTGACCGGGCCCGGGCGGTGCACGAGGCCGAGCTCTTGCTTCAGCATCCCTACGCCGAGGTGCGCCAGGCGGCGCTCGGAGCGCTGGAGACGATGGGGCAGCAGGTGGAGCTGCGCTTTGCCGATCGCGTCACCGTCGATGAGCTGGTGGCAGCCAGGGATGTGGAGGCGTTGATCGGGCTGCTCGAAGACCCGCACGCGATCTTTTTGCATAACGTCATCGCGTCGGTGGCCGAGCATGAGCTCGACGACGAGGCGCTCATCCAGGCCTGCGTGGACTGGGCGCGTCGGGTGCCCCTGCGTTATGAGCACTACCTCTACGGGTACGTCCGCGATGAGCATCAGGTTGCCGAAGATGTGATCGCGGCGCTGGCGGCGTTGAACCACGAGAGCGCCGACCGCCTCCTGGGGGCGCTGCTGGGTGCGGGCAACGTGATGTATCGGGAGGCCGACACGTTTAAGTACGACTACGACGGCGCGGCCACCCGGGTTCAACGCTACATCTCGGCGCCGGTGGACGCGGCCGAGGAGGCGGCCCCGGGGTGGCGCTTTGAATCGCTGAGCGTCAGCCCGGGGGTGGTGGGAGTCAATGTCAACGCGCTGGCCTGGTCGCCCGATGGTCAGTGGCTGGCCGTGGGCAGCGAGGAGGGCGCGCGCCTTCTGGATCGCGAGGGGCTGGAGGTGCGGCGCTTTGCCAGCGCGATGGGCTGGATCTACGACGTGGGCTTCAACCCCGAAGGCTCGCTGCTGGCGGTGGGGGCTCACGGGGGGCACCTGCAGCTGCTCGATCCGAGGAGCGGGGCGATGGTCGCCAACCTCAAGCCCGCCGAGGGACACTCCGGCGGGGTGCGCAAGCTGGCGTTTTCGCCCTCGGGGCAGTGGCTGGCGTCGGTCTCCGACGATCAGACGCTGCGTCTGTGGGATGTGCGCGGTGTTAGCGAGGCGGTGGGCGCGGGGTTTGTGGCAGGGAGCTCGCCGGTCCCGGTGGAACACGTCTGGACCTATGAGGATCGCGATGACGTCAACGGCGTGGCCTGGATCGATGAGGAGCGCCTGGTCATCATCACCGACAACGCCACGCACTTCATCGCCCGGGAGGCCACCGGCCCGCAGGTCACGGTGAAGAAGCACGGCGGCGCCGATGTGGCGGTGGATGTGTCGCGCCAGCGCGTGTATGCGGCCGGAGTGACGAAGGTGCGGGTTTTCGATCTGGAGGGCGCGGAGCTTGAGGAGGAGACGATCAAGCAGGGCGGCGTTGCCCGGGTGCGGGTGGGGGCCTCGGGCGATGTGCTCTACCTGGCCTCCTGGGCCGGTGCGCAGTGTGGGGTAACCCGTGTCGACATCTCCGCGCCGGCCAAACCCCGTCGCAAGCGTTTTAAAGGTCATCAGGATGACGAGGTCTTCGGAATGGACCTCCATCCGCTGACCGGCGAGGTGTATGCGGCGGGCCGGCTCAGACGAGTTCTGGCCTGGTCACCCGAGGGGCAGCCGCTGGGAGAAGATGCCGCGCCTTACCACACCGACGAAGTCAGCGGCATCATCTGCAGCGAGCACTTCATCTACACCGCCAGTGACGATGGCACGGCCATCGAGTGGGATCGCCAGAGCGGGCGTGCGCGGCGGGCCTTTACCCCCTCGTGTGACGAACGGGTCTGCGCGGTAGGACTCTCGGAGGATGGCCTGACCCTGGTGCTCTCGGGGAGCGAGTTTGCGGCGGCCTTCGACCTGGCAAGCGGCAAGGAGCTGTGGGTGCGTGAGATCGGCAGAGCCGAGCACCTGGCGGTGGTCGGCAATGAGGTGGTGGTCGCCGACGACGATGGCCTGGTGTGGCTCTCACTGGAAGATGGCACCAGGCTGCATGCCAGTGGGTCTTTTGCCGATTCGTTTGTGTTTTTCTGGGAGCGAATCGACGCGAAGCATCTGGCCTGTGCCGGGTACGACGACCGTCAGCTCTTTATCTGGGATCTGGAGCGTCGGGAGCAGGTCGGGACCTTTATGTTGCCTCCCACCGAAAGGGGGAGCATCTACGGGCTGGCGGCGGGCGATGGTCGCCTGGCGATCTCGCGCTGGGACAACTCGGTGGTGGTGCTCGATGCCGGCAGCGGCGAGCTGGTAGCGCGGGTTCATACGGGAGAATCGCTGCCGAACCCGCGCTGGAGTCCCGATGGCGAGTCGCTTCTGGCCGGGGAGTACGCGCTGGTGGAGTTTGACGGGGGTACGTACCAGCGCCGGGGCACGTCGCCGGTGCCGGCAAAGATCAGCTGCCTGCACGTTGTGGATGCCGATCGTGTGCTGGTGGGCGGCGCCGGCGGCGGTTTGTGGTGGGCCCACCGCGCTTAAGCGGCCAGCGAGCGTGGCGTGGCGCGTAGGTCAGCGCGCCGCGCTCGTAGCGGGGGGGGCCGCCGGCAGCGTGAACCAGAAGATTGAGCCGTGGGGGTGGTTGGGCTCATAGCCCACCTGCCCGCCCTGGGCGCTGATCAGGTGTTTGACAATCGAGAGCCCCAGGCCGGTGCCACCCATATGCGTGGCTCGCCCCTTATCAACCCGGTAGAAGCGCTCGAAGAGGCGCTGGTGATGGCGCGGATCGATGCCCGGGCCCTGATCGATGACTTCGAAGCGCACGTGGTCGGAGTCGGCGGGGGTGTGGGCGCGCACGATGATGGGGCCGGGCTCCGGGAGGTGCTTGATGGCGTTATCGAGCAGGTTGACCAGGACCTGATCCAGGGCGCGGGGATCGGCCAGGACGGTGAGCTTCGGATCGATCTCCAGGGAGAAGGAGACGTCGTCGGCAGCGTGGAGGGCCTCGCGGGCTTCGAGGACCGCGGCCCGGGCGCCAAGGGGCCTGGGCGCCAGGTTGGCCTGCTCGGCCTCCAGGCGGGCGATGTCGAGGAGATCGGCGATCAGACGCGTGAGGCGCTCGGCGTTGCGGTGAATGCCGCGGGTGAAGGTGCGGGCGGCGTCGGGGTCATCCAGCGCGCCGCTGAGGAGGGTTTCGCTATTGGCCTGGATGACGGCCACCGGGGTGCGCAGCTCGTGGGAGACGTTGGCCACGAAGTCGCGGCGTACGGTCTCCAGGCGGCGCAGTTCGGTGACGTCGTGAAGGACCAGGATGAGGCCCGGGCCGGTGTGCGACCAGGCGGCCCGGACCAGGATCGTGCGCATCAGGGGGGAGGCGAGCTGGAACTCGGCGGAGATGCCGCGTCCGCGGCGCGCGGCCTCGGTGAGTTGTTCCAGGGTGGCCGGGGGCATCAGGTCGGAGAGATCGCGGCCCCGGGCGTCGCGCTCTAAGCCGAGGAGCGCGCGGGCGGCCCGGTTGATCAGCGTCACCGTGAGGTGGGCGTCGGTGGCCACCACGCCTTCGGACATGCCATTGAGGACCGCTCCGAAGCGATCGCGCTCCTGGGCCAGCGAGCCGACGCTGCGCTCCAGCGCTTCGGTGAGCTGGCGTACCGAGCGGGAACTGGGTGGCGAGTTATCGGGGGCGTGGGCTTCCAGCGCGTCCTCGTCTTCGTCGGTGGCTCCGCGGGCATGGGTCAGCAACTCTTGCAGGGTGCCGGACATCAGCCGGGTGGCGATGCTGCTCAAAAAGATCGCGATCACCAGGCCGGCCAGGGCGCCAAAGAGGGCCACGGTGCGCAGGCGGTTGAGCACCTGATCGATCTCATCCAGGGGTACCGAGAGGCGGACCACCCCGTCGAAGTCGGTCCGGGAGGCCGGGATCGCCACGTAGAGCAGGTCGGTGCCGAGCGACTCGCTATGACGCCGGGCGCGCCCAAACCCCGAGGTGGTCGCCGCGACGACTTCGGGGCGGTTGGCGTGATCTTCGATCGCTTCGTCGGTTTCCAGATGGGAGTCGGCCAACACCTGGCCGTCGGCGGCGATCAGGGTGATGCGTGTCTGGGAGGCCTGACTCAGGCGATCGACGGTGGCCTGGAGGCCGGGATCGTCATCGTGCGGCAGCGCGCTGGTGGCGGGAAGCGCGGCCTCCACCAGGCGCGCGCGCTGGTGGAGGTCGGCTTCGATGCGGGCTTCGGTCCACGCGCTCATCGTGCGATGCACCGAGAGCGCGCCGATGAGCAGGAAGAGCCCGATGAGCGCGACCGCGATCGCGAAGATTTTGCTTCGAAAGGTTAGAAACACCCGGGTCTCGTCAGCCCTGTTCAGGAGGCGTGGCGCAGAAGCGGTAGCCGATCCCGCGCAGGGTTTCGATGTAGGCCCCGCAGGGGCCGAGCTTCTCGCGCAGGCGCTTGATGTGCGTGTCGACCGTGCGCGTCATCACGTCGGCCTGAATGTCCCACACATCACTTAAGAGGACCTCGCGCGACTGGGCGCGGCCGCGCCGGGAGAAGAGGGTCTCCAGGAGGCGAAACTCCAGCGCAGTGAGGCTGACCGGCTCTTCATCCACCCAGACGCGCACGCCGGGGAGGTCGACTTTGAGTCGTCCGAAGATCACCTCGCCGGGGCGAGGTTCCTCCTCGGCACTTTCGGTGCGGCGAAGCACGGCGCGGACCCGGAGCATCAGCTCGCGCACGTTGAAGGGTTTGACCACGTAGTCGTCGGCTCCGGACTCAAAGCCCTGCACCCGCTCGTGTTCCTCGCCACGGGCGGTCAGCATCAACACCGGGATATGGCGAGTGGTCTGGTCGGCGCGCACCCGGCGGCAGACCTCGTAGCCCGAGAGATCCGGGAGCATCAAATCAAGGAGGAGGAGATCGGGAAGCGGGCGCTCTTTGAGGCGAGCAAGCGCCTGATGCCCGGTGGCCGCCGAGATCGCCTCGAACCCCTCCCGCCGCAGGTTGTACTCGAGGTTTTGAACCAGGTCGTGTTCGTCTTCGACGATGAGAATGAGCTTGGACATCAGGCTGACTTCTTTAACGGAAGAGGCGGAAGGGAGAGGGGGGGGGGCAGCTGGCCCGAGCGATCATGTCGGACGATCGCTCAGGTGCTTGCGCGCCCGCGCCACGGCCTCATCGCGTTGATCGCGCAGCGCCGTGCTCAGTCCTACCTTATAGAGGTGTGGGTTGTGAAAGCGTCGGTGTTCGGCCGGGAGCTGCGCGAGCTGCTGGCGGCAATAAGCGCGGGCTTCAAAGGCCGAGTGCAGCGTGCCGATTCGCTCGCCATGTTGCATCACCGGCTGGAGCAGCAACTCCTGGTCGAGCTGGCTGATGTCCACCTCTTTGTGGGGCTCGTGGGGATGATGGATGCGTTCGACATGCGTCTGGTGATCAAGCGCGACGGCATCGGCGTAGAACTGGCCCTCGGCGTCACGGATCCGGAAGACCTGTTTATCGCCCGGGAAGGTCATCTTGCGCAGGCTGTCGGAGAGCTTGATGCGGGGGACTTCGTCGAGCGTGGCGAGTTTGTAGACTCCGCCCAGTGCCGGGTCATCGTAAGCGGTGACCAGCTGGGTGCCTACGCCGAAGATGTCGATCGGGGCCTGCTGATCGACGAGCAGGCTGCGGATCACGTGCTCGTCGAGGTTGTTGGAGGCGGCGATTTTGACGTCGGGGAAGCCGGCGTCATCAAGCATCTTCCGGGCGCGCCGTGCCAGGTAGGCCAGATCACCGCTGTCGAGGCGGATGGCTTTGAGCTCGTGGCCGCGGGCCCGCAGCTCGCCGGCGATCGTGATGGCGTTGGGGACACCGCTTTTGAGTGTGTCGTAGGTGTCGACGAGGAGCACTGAGGCGTCGCCGTAGTGCTCGGCGAAAGTGCGGAAGGCGTCGATTTCACGATCAAAGGACTGAATCCAGGCATGGGCCAGGGTGCCCGAGAGGGGGATGTTGTAATGCATGCCCGCGAGTACGTTGGACGTGGCATCAAAGCCACCGACCACCGCCGCGCGTGAGGCGTGCAGGCCGCCAAAGCCATGGGCTCGCCGCAGTCCGAAGTCGACCAGGAGGCGCTCGCCGGCGACTTCGCGCATGCGCGAGGCTTTGGTGGCGATGAGCGACTGGAAGTTGACCAGGTTCAGAAGAAGCGTCTCGACCAGTTGGGCTTCCAGCAGGGTGCCCCGTACCTGAAGCACCGGGGCGTAAGGGAAGATCAGCGTCCCTTCAGGCGGCGAGCGAATCTCGGCCTGGAAACGAAACTCGCTCAGACGGGCCAGAAAGTCGGCGTCAAAGCCCTGTTCCTTTAAAAACTCCAGCGAGGCGGCGTCGAAGTGCAGATCCTCCAGGATCTCCAGCAGCGTGGCCAGCCCGGCAAAGACCACATATCCTCCCGAGAAGGGCGGGGTGCGGTAGAAGTAGTCAAAGCAGGCGCGTTGGTCGGCCTTGCCCTCCCGGAAGTAGCCCTGAGCCATGGTCAGCTCGTAGAGGTCGGTGTAAAGAGCGATGTGGTCCAGCCAGGCCGCCATAAATATCCTTGAGTATCTGTAGATGACGTCGCGTGCGGCGCCTCCCGGGGGGGCCGCCGTCGAGAGCCGGGAGATTAAGCGCCAGGGCTGCTCCCGACAAGATCGCTCCCTGTATCGGGTCTTCGGAGTCCTTGCCTATGTCCTCTGTTCCTTCAACCTATCAGCTAATCTGGGCGCTCAGCCGGCATGTGCTTGATGATGCCGAGAGGGTCCGTGTGGTGTGGGCGCTGGCGCTGCGCGCGGCCGCCCTGCCGGCCCAGGCCTACGATCTCAATCAGCGCGGTCAGTGGCGAGCGTTTGAGGCCGACCGCCTGATCGTCGATACACTGACCCAGCGCACGCAGATGGTGGTGGTTCGTCTGGAAGGGGGGCTCCTGGCGCTGGCGACGGGCAAGCATGGCGAGCGCCCCCGGCTGCTTGCCAGGCTCGACGGAATCGATGATGAAGAGGCCGCCCGCGAGCGCATCGCGCGGATCAGTGCCGAGCTTGCGGGATACGATCCGGAGGTGTTTATACGCAGCGATCGTCTCGGTGACGCAGGCCCGCAGACCTGGCTGGTGGCCGGGCCCGGGCGGGTTCCCTCGGTGCTGCAGGAGGTCGGCAAGTCTCCGCTTGTATCCGCGGAAGTATCGACGTCGGGGCATTGGCAGGTTAGCGTTGGGCCCGGCTGGCACCCGTCGAAGGCGAGCGGGTGGCAGCAGGCCTGCGAAGAGATCAGCGCGCGGGCGCTTAACGACTGAAACCACACACGCGGGAGCTTCGAATGGACGAGCGCGCAAGCTGGGATGACTATTTCATGGCAATCGCCGCTCAGGTGGCGACCCGCGCGACCTGCGATCGCAAACACGTGGGCGCGGTGATCGTACGCCAGCGCACGATTCTCTCAACCGGCTATAACGGCAGTGTGCGGGGCCTGGAGCACTGCGATGAAGTCGGCCATATGATGGAGGGAGGCCACTGCGTGCGAACCATTCATGCCGAGGCCAACGCGATCATTCAGGCCGCGCGCAATGGGGTGGCCATTGATGGCGCTGACATCTACATCACGGCGTCTCCCTGCTGGCAGTGTTTTAAAATGATCGTCAACGCCGGGATCCGTCGCATCATCTTTGGCGAGTTCTACCGGGACGCTCGGATCTACAAGGTTGCCAGCACCCTGGGCATTGAGCTTCTGCAGCTCGGTGAGGGCCAAAAAGGGGCCGACGAAAAAAAAGTACCGGCAGAGTAAGAAAACCTGTTGACAGTAATTTTTAATCGCCCTATAAGTCTCCTTGTCAGCGGGGAACACCCCCCAAGGCCAAAGCAAGCGAAGGTAGCTCAGTAGGTAGAGCACGGCCCTGAAAAGGCCGGTGTCGGCGGTTCGAGCCCGCCCCTTCGCATCAAAGTTTAAATGCATATCAAGCCCGACCTCGATGAGGTCGGGCTTGATGCGTTAGGGCTTCTTGTTTGCGTGGCTTCGGCCGGCTTGCGCACATCCCACCCTTCGGGTAGAACGGTTCGCCGGATTAATAAGCGCACCAGAACTGCGCTTCGTCGCACCCGGGTACATGCCCTACGACGCGTGGCGATAAGACGGTGACGCCGACATAGAACAACTCGCAGTAAGGAATGATGCAATGACATACGGCTTGAGTTCGGAGCGACGCCGGTCCAAGCGCCTGGCGCGCTTGTCCTGGGCGACCTTAATGGGGCTTGCTGGTGTGACCCTTCTCGGGGCCACGGGCTGCGATACCGTGGCTCGGATCAGCTTCTCGGAGCGTCGCTTCAACAGCGTGCAGCCCATCAGCTTCAATGAAGCGGGCGGTCAGTGCGGCGGTCTTTCGGGGCAGGCCAGTCTGGGCTTTGTGCTCCTGGCCAACGACTCCACGCCGATCAAGCCTGATGATGACGTCTCCTTGCAGGCGGTAAACCTGGACCGAGAGACGGTGAGCTTTAGCACCGGGTCGGTCTTCTCGATGCCTGACCGGGTATGCGCCGGCACTGCCGAGTGTCCGGACTCGTTTGTGTGCTCCGTGGCGGACCAGGGCGGCACGGATTTCGGGAACCGGTGCCATCTTAGCACCACGGTGGAGACAGCGGGGGCACCAACCTTCGTAGGCCAGGATGAGTCCAGCCATGCTCTCGGGGTGCTCGTGTCTCGCGCGGGGTCCTGGCGTGGCTTTTTGCCTCGCGACGTGGGTGAACTGGTCCAGGTCGATGCAGAAGCTCAGCAGATCGCCGGTCCGGATATTGGTCCGAACCGCGCCCGCGCGACTGACTATAATGGTCGTCGCCACAGCGCGCTTAGCGCAGTGTTGAGCAGCTGGAATACGGTCGCTCAGATGGTACGCGAGGATGGGCGCCAGAGCTTCTTCGGGCTCTGGTCTTATGGTGGATCCAGCGCCTCGGTGTTCTCGCACGTGGATGAGGTCTCCGCGGGTAAGCTCTGGACGACGAGCAGCCCTCAGGCGCAGTCGGCGTATAAAAACCTCACGGATGCGAGCACCACCGAGGGCAACCGTAACTTCCTCTACGGCGGGATTCTCGAAGTCCTGGAGCAGGGCTTTAGCGATGCGGCTCTCGCTGACGTGGAGTCCCGCACGCTGGTGGTGATCACCGACAACCCGGACTCCTTCCAAACGAGCAGCAACAGCGCCGAGCAGGTGATCGCGCGGGCCGAGCAGATGGGGGTCTCCCTGGTGTTCGTGCACATCGACCCCGCAATCGACGCGAACCTCCTGCGTGACGACCACGTGTACTATCAGGGCAAAGAAGAGTGCGCGTCTAACGACGACTGCCGCAACTTCGAGGAGTGCCGCCAGGTCCAGTATTTCCGTGCCTCCGGTGGAGCGCCGGACTCTATCCAGTACCCGGGCGATGACAAGCTCGACGCGACCTATTGCATGCCGGCGCGCGATGAGAGCGGTCGGGTGGGGCCGATTGCCGAGTTCCAGAACATCGCCTGCAGCACCGGCGGCGCGTACCGCTACCTTCCGTCCTCCGGGATCCCGATTGTGCGCGACGCCATGAGCTATCTGCCCGCTTATATGGAGGCCGGCTGGACGGTTGATGTGGCGGTGGGAGCAGTGGAATCCGAGCTGCTCTTCCCCGGGGAGGCCTTCCGCCTGCAGACGGTGATGAGCGTGGATGTTGGCGGGACCAACGACTCGTACGATTTCGGTCAGAAGGGCAGCGTCTCGGGTGTGAACGGAGACCCCGCTTCGACCGATACGCGCGCGACCTTCTTTGTGCCCTGAGTCAGGCAGGCGACCCCTTGAAGATTGATAGTTCGAACTACGCAGTTAGGAGATAGATCGGTGAATGCCAAGCGAATTCAAGCCCCCCTGTGGGCGATGGTGGTGGCGCTGACCGTGGGGCTCTTCGCGTCACCAGCCCTGGCTCAGGAGCCGTCGGCCGCGGCGCCCGAGGAAGAGGCTTCCGGCGACGATGGTCTGCCCGAGGTTGACGAAGACGACCCGATGTACTGGGCGCAGATGCGTGATGTCTTCGTCATGCAGCAGCGCGCGTTTCTCAAAGAAGGGCGTTTTGCGTTGACCGTGTACGGCGGCGTCATCCCCAACAACATCTTTGAGCAGTATTTCCCCCTGGGATTGCGCGCGAACTACTTCCTGCTGGAGAACATCGGCCTGGAACTCGCGACCTCCTTTGCCTTGAAGCGCCCCACCGGCCTTCAGGAGACCCTGGAGGATGAAGCCGGTGCCGGGGCCGAGAGTGTGCTCATCGGCGATAGCCAGCTCTCTCATACCAACTTCGGTCTGGTCTGGAGCCCGGTCTACGGCAAACTCGCGTATTATAATGACCGCTTGATTTACCTGGACATGAACATCTACGGCGGCGCCGGCATGACCGTGGTTCAGACCCAGAGCGACTTCAACGCCGCCCCCTCCACGACGGTCAAGCCCGAGGGTGTGCTGGGGGCAGGTCTGGCGCTCTACCTGGGGGAACACGCCGCAGTGCGCGCGGACTACCGCCAGTTTATCTTCCAGAAGGTCAAGAGCGGGGTGGCGAAGCCCTCGGAGGTTTCGCTGGGCTTTAGCTGGTTCTTCTAAGGGTGCGCCTGGCGCGTACTGGGAGCCGCCCGCCGGTCGGGCGACGATGTTTACAGGTCTACAGAAGGTTCTTTCATGACGACCGCGAAGTATAAATGGAGCGCCGCTGCGGTGCTCATGGCTGCCGGGCTACTGCTGAGTGCGACGCCCGCCGTCGCGCAGCAGGGGCTGGACCAGGAACTCTCCGAGTACTGGACCAGCGACCGAGATCTGGAGGTGCTCACCGACCGCCTCTACCAGCGCGAGGGACGCATCGGGGCCGGTCTCTACGCCGGCCTGCTCTCCAGCGAGCCCTTCTTTTACTACATCCCGGTGGGAGCTCGCGTCAGCTACCACTTCAGTGACCAACTCGGTGTGGAAGTGGGCGGAGCGTTTATGGATGCTCCGGGCGTACTCAGCCATAACACCCAGTTGACCGACTTTCTCATCACCGACCGTGGTGAGGCGGCGTTTGACACCGGGCTTGATACCGAAGACCGCTTCCTGTGGCGGGCCAACGCCCTGGTGATGTGGAGCCCCTTCTACGGCAAACTCGCGCTCTTGCAGCGCAAGTTGGCACACTTTGACCTTAACGTCGCCGCGGGTCTGGGCGTCGGCGGGGTGGAGCGTCCGGACCTCGCGCGTGAAGAGCTCTCCAACGAGGTCACCATCGAAGCTGTCCTGGGAGCCGGGGCGCACTTCTTTGTGACGCCGGATCTGACCGTTCGCCTGGATGGGCGCGGTTATATCTATCGGGGCGCTGAGTTTACGGACAATCAGGACTCCTTCTTCGGTCAGATTCGTATGCCGGTGGAGTTTCTGGTGGGGGCCTCCTACCACTTCTAATGGATGACGCTCGGTCGCGCCGCAGGCAACACCGGTCAAATCGATAAACGCGCAAGCAGGAAGACAGTCTATGCAGGGACTCAATCGCAATACGCACAAGCGTGCAGGGGCAGGACAGGGTAGTCGGCGAGGTCGGTGGATCCGGCAGATCGTTGGCGCGCTGCTCTGCGTGACGCTCGTCTCCGGGCCGGCGGTCACCGCCTTTGCGTTGGATAAAAACCAGATCGTGCAGATGACGCGACTCGGTCTGGATGATCGCGCGATTATGGGGGCGATCGACTCCGCCGGCGAGGGCATCTCTCTGACGTCGGAGGATGTCGAGGAGCTGCGCAATCAGGGCGTCAGCGATCAGGTCATTGAGCACCTGCGTCGCCGCGGCATGATCCAGGGCGAAGAGACGCCGGTCGAAGAAGAGGGCGCCGGGCAAGAAGAGGAGGGCCCCATCGGTCCGGCTCCGGCACCTGCGCCCGCCGGTGGCGAGGACGACTGGGAGCGCGAGGAACGCGAGCGTCTGGAGGCCGAGCGCCAGGCCGAGATCGAGCGCCGCGCCAACGAGCTCAATGAGCAGCGCGAGGCCGAGGCCGAGCGCCAGGCAAAACTTGAGCGTGCCGCCGGTCAGCTTCCCCGTGCCGCGCAGCAGGTCCGCGACGGCAATAATATGGCCGGCGCCCGCATGTATCTGGAGTTCCTCTCCTACGGGCCTGAGGAAGGCTCGGAGAACTGGTACGAGGCGACCTTCGGCCTGGCCAAGGCGCTCTACCAGCAGGGGATTCTCTCAGGCGCGTCCACGCCGCTGCTGGAAGTGCTGATGGCCGGCGCCGACAAGCCCCACTTTGTCGAGGGCTTCCGGATGCTCGGTGAGCTCAGCCGCCGCATCGGCTACAAGCCGCCGATTCTCGAAGAACTCACGCGCTTTTACGTGGGCGACAAGAACGAGAAGTTCCAGGCTGAATTCAACTACTACATGGGCAAGTTCTTCTACGATTACAATCGTATGGATCTGGCCCTGGAGTACCTGGACCAGGTTCCCGCAAGCGCCAAAGATTACCCCGAGTCCCGCTACCTGGCCGGTGTCGCTCGCCTGGATCCGGCGGTCAACGACATCCCCGGGGCGCTTCGTAACTTCGAGGCCGCGATTCTCGCTGCCGAAGCGGCCCCCGGCGGCAACGAAGACATCCTGGAGATGGGGTATCTGGCTCTGGCGCGGGTGTTCTTTGAGGTTGGCTTCTTCGACGTCGCGCTCTTTTACTACCAGAAGCTCCCCTCGCAGTCTTCGCGTCACGCCGACGCGGTCTTTGAGTCTGCGTGGAGCTACTTCATGAAGAACGATTTCAAGCGTGCGCTGGGAACCTTCCACACGCTGCAGAGCCCCTATTACTCGCAGCGCTACTACCCGGATCTCTATATCCTGGAGTCGACGGTCTATCTGAACCTGTGCATGTTCCCCAAGAGTCAGCGTGCGCTGGGTGAGTTCCGCGCTCGCTACCTCGATCAGCGCCCGCTGTTGCAGAGCTATCTGGAGAACACCTTTGAGCCGGAAGCTTACTGGCAGCTGATGGAAGACGCCTACACCCCGGGCAAGTCCGCGCCGATTCCGGAGCTCTTCACCAACGCCGTGCTCGAGAGTCTTCCCTTCTACAACGTGCACCGCGTGGTGCGTTCGCTGGAGGCCGAGCGCAATGCGCTCAAGGCCAATATCTCTGCGCTCGGAGAGTTCGGGCAGCAGGTCCTGGAGCGAGTTGAAGAGCAACTCGAACTCAAGATCCAGGAAGGGGGCATTATCGTCCAGCAGCGGTTGACCGCTGTGGATCAGGAGCTGGAAAACTGGGAATTGCGCTCGCTGCAGATCGAGTTTGATATCGATAGCGAGGAGCGCCAGCAGCTCCAACAGCGTCTTCAGAATCCGGACTACGAGGCCCCCGAGGTCGCCGAAGCCGGGACGACGCTGATGGTCGTAGCCGATGACTGGCAGCCCTGGCCTTTCGAGGGCGAGTATTGGCTCGATGAGGTCGCGAGTTTCCGCAGCCAGATGCGCACGGAGTGCATTGAACAATGAAAAACCTTCAGACCACCCGATCGATTTTCGGAGCGCTGATCGTGGCGCTTCTCGTCAGCCCTGCCGCCGAAGTGTGGGCGCAGGATATCAGTGCCCAGGAGCGCGAGCGCGCAACCACCGACGATATTCTCGACTCGGCATCGCGCCGCCTTGATGAGCAGGCCGCCACCGAGAGCGAGCGCCAGGTCGAGTCCGATCTGGAGGCCGAAACGGACGTGACCCTCGACCAGGTCGAGGACGAGCAGCGTACGATGTCCGTGGAGGAGATCGAGGCGCTCAAGCGGCGTCTGGAGGCTCAGAACCGGCGGATGATCACTCAGCTCGACGAGATCATTGCCCGTTCTCCCTACTCCGATCAGAAGCCCGACTGGATGTTCCAGAAGGCGGAGCTGCTCTGGGAGTTGCGCAACATGGAGTACGTGCGCGCTCGCACCGAGTACAACGCCTGTCTGGATGCGGTCTACGAAGGGACGCTCGACGAGAGCGAGTGCCCGGAGCCGATGCCGGATTACGCCGAAGCGCAGACGATTTACGAAGATATTCTGCGCGAGTACCCGGACTACAATCGCCTGGATGAGGTGATTTTCCGCCTGGGAAGCGGGCTGATCGAGGCCAATCAGGGCGCCCAGGCCGTCGGCTACCTCCAGCGCCTGGTCACCAACTACCCCAACTCGCGTTATCTCCCGGATGCCTACCTGGCGCTGGGTGAGTTCTTCTTCGACCAGAAGCAAGCTGGCGTGGCGAAGATGAACTACGAGAAGGTGCTGCAGTACGAACAGTACCGCAACTACGACTACGCGCTCTACAAGCTCGCCTGGTCGCACTTCAACAACGGCGAACATCGCGAGAGTGCCGATACCTTTAAGCAGGTCATCGCGCGTGCCGATTCGGCGGCCTGGAACTTCCTGCAGACTCAGGCCAGCAACGACTTGATGCTGGCTCTGGCCGAGATCGAAGAGGGCTGGATCGAGGCGCGGGATTACTTCCTTGAAATCCGCGACATCGATTACACCTACGAGCAGATCAGCCGTATGGCGGGCTACCTGGAACTCCAGGGTAAGGATGCCGACGCGCTGGCGGCCTATGAGTGGTTCCTGGCAGAGCGCCCGGACCACCCCTCGGTGCCCGACTGGATGGACGCGATTGTGCGTTCGTTGCGTCGTAATGACTTTGCGGCCTACGAGGCGCGGGTTCAGCAGTACGTGGCCTACCTCAACCCCAACGGCACCTGGTACCGCAACAACGCCGAGGAGGAGCGCGCGCGCTCCAACGCCGATCTGCTTGTCGAAGGTAACCTGGCGCGTCTGGCCAACCACTACCACCGTCAGGCCCAGCGTGGCGGTCCGCGTGAGGACTACGCCACCGCGGCCGATTACTACCAGCAGTTTATCGACCGCTTCCCGGATCACCCGGCATCGTTCGATATGACTTTCTTCCTGGGTGAGATTTACCTCTACAACCTGGAAGACTTCGAGCGCGCGGCGCTGCAGTACCAGCTGGTGGTCGATCTCTATAAGAACGACAACGTGCCGGAAGAGGCCAAGCCCGAAGAGGTCGAGGCCCTGGTTCGCGACGCGGCCTACGCGGTGGTGAGTTCGTACAACGAGCTGGTGAAGACCAATCACCCGGACTCAATCCTGGTGGAGATGGCCGCTCGTGCCGGAGAGTCCCCGGAGGCCACGTCGCAGACAATGACCTCGGCGACCGATGCTGGAGAAACTCCCCCAATTCCCCGTACTGACTTGCTCAAGTACGAAGAAGGGTTTGTGCACGCGAGTGACCAGTTCTCGGAGATGTACCCCACCGAGGACGTGACTCCCACGGTCGACTACGTGGCTGCCGAGGTCTACAAGAGCCGCGGTCACTACGATAACTGCATCCCGCGTTACGAGAGCATCATTGAGAACGCGCCTCGCCACACCTATGCCAGCTACGCCGGTAACAGCCTCCTGGAGGCCAACTACCGTCTGCAGCGCTGGAACGAAGTGGAGAAGTGGGCGCGTCACTTGCTTGAGAACGAGATCTTCGATGTCACTCCGCGTGATAACCTCACGCAGTCCATCGCGTTTGCCATCAACGAGAAGGCGATCGACCTGAAGGAAGAGGGTAAAGTCGAAGAGGCTGCCACCGAGATGCTGCGCCTTGCCGGCGAGTTCCCGCAGTCGGAGTTCGCCTCGGGCGCGGTGTTTAACGCGGCGGCGATTTACGAGGGTGGCGGCGAGGTGAATCGCGCCGTGGAGCTTTACCAGCGCGTGGTTGACACCTACCCGGCGTCGGAAGAGGCGCCGAACGCTCTCTACGTCATGGGCTTGATCTTCGAATCTCGCGCAGACCTGGCTCAGGCCGCGACCTACTTCGCTCGCCTCGGCGAGGAGAACTACCGCAGCTTCGAGAAGGCCGGGGATGCGGTGTACAACGCCGCGGTCCTTCGTGCCGCGATGGAACAGTGGGACGACGCGATCGCGACCTATGAGTCGTACCTGGAGTACTTCGGTGAGACGGTCGAGGCCGACGAGGTCAACACCATCGAGCTGGAGATGGCCTACCTGGAGAAGAATCGCGAGAACTGGGAAGGCGCTCGTACCCGTTTTGAGAACTTCCTCAAGAAAGACGGCGTCAAGGGTGCTGAAATCGTCGAGGTGAACCTCGAACTGGGCCTCCTGGCCGAGCGTATGCAGCCGCGTGACTGGGAGAAGGTCGCCGACGGCTACTTTGCGGCCTCGGTGAGCACCTGGCAGGAACTGGATGACGAGCAGAAGCTTGCCAGCCGTGCCTTTGCTGCGCAGGCGCGCTTCCATCAGGGCGAGGCGGTCTTCCGCAAGTTTGTGGATGTGAAGCTCTCCTTCCCGGTGTCGCGTCTGACGCGACTGGCTCAGGAGAAAGCGACCTTCCAGCAGGAAGCCGAGCAGATCTTCGGTGAGGTTATCGCCATGCAGAGCCCGCGCTGGGTGGCTGCGGCGGCCTACCGCATCGGTCAGAGCTACAAGGACTTTGCCGAAGGGCTCTTCGCGCTGCCCCTGCCCGAAGGCCTGACCCCGGATCAGGAGTTTGAATACGAACTCTCGGTGGAAGACCTGGCGTTCCCGCTTCAGGAGCGTGCGCTTACCGCGTTCAACCGGGCTCTGGAACTCGCGCTTCAGTACGAGGCGTATAACGAGTGGAGCCGACTCTCCGCGCAGGAAATCAGCGCGTTGGAGCGGGAAGCCTACCCGATCACCGGGCAGGACGGTGTGAGCGTGGAGCATAATCGCACCGAGTTCTTTGCTCCGGCTCCGGTCACCGACATGTCGGTGGTGGCAGAGCGGGGCGCAAAACGCCTGGAGCGTCGCCCGAAACCCGAGCCGGCGCCGGCGCTCGATGAAAATGGCCAGCCTGTGGAATCTGCTCCGGAGGCCCCGGCCACCGAGCAAGGCGCTACTCCGGCCTCCTAAGCGAGCAAGACCATCGACGAAGACGCTTCGAGCGTTGTGCGAGGATAGACTATGAAGAACACACTCACTGACCTGACACGGCGCCCCCTGATGGGGGTTCTGGCGGCCGCGATTGCGGTGTCGCTGAGCGCGGGCTGTAGCTCGGCGCCCAAGACCGTCGACGAAGCGCCGGTTGAGGTTCCCGAGAAGACCGAGCAGGAGAAGATCTCGGAGGCGACCGGTATCTCGCTGGAGGCGCTGGCGGCGTTTGAAGAGGGTAAGGCTGCCATTGAGGCGGGTGCCACCGAGCGGGAAAGCGCCATTGCGGCGCTTGAGCGTGCGGTAGAGCTGGAGCCCACCTTTGCCGAGGCCCACTACAATCTGGGGCTCCTCTACGGTGAAATCGACCGTAGCGATGATGCCGTGAAGCACATTCAGACGGCCCGTGAGCTCGACCCGGACGTGTTTGAGTACACCGTGGCTTTGGCCAAGGCGTACGCCGAAAACGAAGAGTACGACGCCGCTCAAGAGCTCTTCTCCGAGGTCGTGGCCCGCGACCCGAACAACCTGGTGGCCAAGAATAACATGGCGGTCATTGCGCTTCGCCGTGGGGAAGAAGACCTGGCGCTGCGGTACGTTGAAGAGATCCTGCGTGAGGATACCGCCAACGTCGGCGCGCTCAACACGCTGGGGTTGGTTTACATGGAGCGCGAGAACCTCTCGCTGGCGAAGTATTCGCTGCGAAAAGCGCTTAAAGAAGACGAGAGCAACGTCGACGTGCTCAACAACCTGGGCCTGGTGTACATCCAGGAAGATAACGTGCCCCTGGCGGTAGACTCGTTCAGCAAAGCGATCGAGGCCGACGAGGACTACCTGGAGAGCCGACTGAACCTGGCGGCAATCCTGCTTGAGTACCTCGATTATGAGCGCGCCAACGCACACTTTACCCATGCTGTGCGGATTGCGCCGCATCATTGCGTGGCCAACCTGGGTAAGGGCGCCTCGGCGTTTGCCGTCGGTGAGCACGAAGAGGCCAATGAGCGCTATAAGTACTACCTGAAGGAGTGCGACAGCGATCATCTCTCCAGTCTGGAGCGGCTGGCTCAGCTTAACGAGACCTACCTGCAGCGTCCCGAAGAGGCCATCGCGTACTACGAGCGTCTGGTGGAGCTGGAAGATGACGTGAACAAGGTGGCCAACTACGAGGCCTCCATTAGCTTCATGCGCTCCCAGCTCGAGCAGTCTCAGCAGGCTCAGCCCGAAGAGGCGCCGGCGCCGGAAGAGGGTGCGGAGTGATAAGGGGTAGGGGGGCGTCGCTTTGACGCGGCGTCCTTTGCTGGCTACTCTGCAGGCAGGTGGTGCGTGTAACGCGCATGCGATGAACGAGGAGAATACGATGAAAAAAGCACTCTTTGGCCTGGTGATGGCCGCTTCGATGGTGCTGGCCGGTCAGGCCTTTGCCCAGGATGAAGGCGGCGATGAGCCCCGTTCGAAGTTCTACGACTTCGAGAATATGCTGGTTGAAGGTGAGTTTCGCTCGCCGGATCTGATGAACATGGAAGGACGTGGTCAGGCGCAGTTCCAGAGGCTGCTCAACCTCAAGACCAGCTTCCTTCCGAAGATCCAGGAAAGCACCGAGGAAGAGACGCTTCAGTAGGCGTCGCGGCTCGTTGCCGAAGCAGCACCTTTTTAGAGAGAAGGCCCCGGCCCCGCAGCTCCTGTGTGGGCGCGGGGTTTTTCTTTTCTTGGGTTGGGGAGGCGTGGCGCGTCGGTTCGGTCGGAGGGGCCACCGACGCCCGGGACCGGAGGGCGGGTAGGCAGAGAGCCAGGCGATGCAGAAGAGCGCGGGGAGTACCGAGAGGGCCGAGAGCGGGGGGGAGGAAGGGCTGACAGGCGCCGTTTTGACGCAGCGCGTCGAGGTCGCTACGCTTCAGGTCGATCGTGCATGCAGCACGCATCGGGTTAACGAGGATGACATGATGAAAAGAGCGCTTGTTGGTCTGGTGTTAGCAGCTTCGATGGCGTGGTCTGGTCAGGCTTTTGCCCAGAATGCAGATGGCGACGAACTCCGTTCAAAGTTCTACAATTTCGAAGAGATGCTGGTTGAAGGTGGGTTTCGCTCGCCGGATCTGGTGATGACGGAAGCGCATCATCGTGTGCAGTTCCCGCATCTTCGGAACCTTAAGACGGGCTTTCTGCCGAAGATTCGGGAGAGCCGCGCAGACGAGACGCTGCAGTAGGCGTCCATGCTCTCTGGCGGCGGGGTCGCTAGAAAGAATGCCCCGGCCCCTGCAGAATCTGCGTCGGACGCGGGGCATTTCTTTTCTGGAGGTGGGGATGCGTAAAGAGTTGTTTCGGCCGGAGGGGGCGCCTGGCTCCGATGGTCGGAGCGGGCGGGCTGAGGGCGTAGTTATGCGGGGATCGGGGTGGGCTGTGAGGGCCGACAACAGATTGACGCTTCGTTGAGCGCTTTGCTAGGTTGGAGACTGCTGACCGGTACTCCTAATATGATGTTGATGATCTGGACGGCCTACCGCCTGGCGGAGGCGTTGGAGAATCACGCTGATGGAGGCCGCGGGGTGGTCGTTGCAATCAAGCCCCGCGTCGGTCGGATGAGAGTTCCAGAGCGCAGATCGCTCTACCAGGGTGTTCAACCTCGCATTGAGGGTGACACAGAGCACGTCGAGTCCACGCCGGCCGCATCTCTGGCGGCATTTAAATAGGCAACGCGAAGGAGCGGTTCTCTGATGAAGATCGTTTGCGACAACTGTGGCGCGAAGTATTCCATCGCGGACGACAAGGTCCAGGGCAAGGTCTTTAAGATCCGGTGCAAGAAGTGCAGTGAGGTTATCGTGGTCCAGGGGACGACGGAGCCTCAGGAAGAGTCCAGCCCGGCATTCGGTTCGGCGTACGGCAACACCGGGGGAGCCTCGGAGTGGTATGTCGTGGTGGAGGGGGAACGTGTGGGGCCGATCACTCCGGAGGAGGTAGAGGCCTACTTTACTGCCGGCCAGGTGCATCCGGACACCTTTGCCTGGCGCGATGGACTTGATGACTGGGTGATGTTGAGCACGCTCAACGAGTTTGCCCACCTGATGCAGGATGCGGCCGGGCCCCATGAAGCGACGATGATCGCCTCGGCTCACAGTCCGCAGCCTTCCGATGACCTCGACCAAACGGCGATGATGAGTTCCAGCGAGTTGCAGAAAGGCGCAGCATTTGAAAGCAATCAGGCTTCGGTAGAGAGCGGGGGGTACGACCAACCTTCACTCGAGAGTTACTCGGACGGCGGGTACGGCAGCGGGAGCTACGATCAGGGCGAGGGCTACGACGGTGGAGGTTACGACGCCGGCGGCTATGAGGGCGGCGGGTACGACGATGGATTTGGCGGTGGTGAAGGCGGCATGTTTGCAGCCTTTGACTCCACGCCGCCCGAAGACGACTACAACGCCGGCTACGGTGCCGAGGAGCCGGCGCAGCCGGCGGCCGCCAGTGGTGGCGAGGGCATGGTGGGGGCGCGCAACGAAAACAGTGTGCTCTTCAGCCTGAGCAGCGTGGACCAGGTCAAGGCGGTGAGTAAGCCGGCGGAGGGCGCGGCGCAGGGCAATGACAAGTCGGGATTGATCGACATTCAGGCGCTCGCCAGCTCGCACTCGGCCATGAAGGGTAATAGCGGCAGTGGCGAGGAGTTTTCGCCGGGCACGATGAGCATGCCGGCGTTGATGCCGATGGGCAGTCATCGCAAGCAAAACAAAGGGTTGCTTATCGGTGTGATCGCCGGGGCTGCGGTGTTGGTCGTGGCGCTGGTGGCGGTTGTGGTGGTGCTGCTGGGCGATCGCGGCAATGAGCAGCCGGCGCAGCCGGCGGTGGCTCAGGCCCCGGCTGCGGCGCCCGCCGCCGAGGCCGCGCCCACGGCGGAGGAGCAGAAGGAAGCCGAGGAGGCGAAAGCCGCCGCGGCCGCCGCTCTGGCTGCTGCCGAAGGTGGCGACTCCGAAGAAGCGAAAGCTGAGGAAGAGAGCGAGAAAGAAGAAGCGAAGGAAGAAGCGCGGGCTGAGGCGCCGAAGAAGACTTCCAGGTCCACGTCGCGCACGCGTGAGCGCAGTGAGTCGACGCGCACCGCGTCGCGTACCGAGACGAAGAAGTCCTCGGGCAGCAGCGGTAGCGGTGTCGACTCGATCATCGGTCAGCTGGATCGCTCCGGAAGCACCTCGGGCAGCAGCGGTGGAAGCGCGCCGGCGCCGGCCAGCAACGTTCCCGATAGTCTGTCGCGCTCGCAGGTCGCCGGGACCATTCGCAAGTACAACTCGCAGATTGCGGCCTGCTCGCGGGACTCCAACTCCGGTGGGTTGAGTGGTACGGCGCGGGTGCGCTTTACCGTGCAGCCGAGCGGCTCGGTGTCGGGCGCCAGCGTGCAGGGGGCCCCGATGGCCGGCACCGACCTGGGTGGTTGCATCGAGCGTGTGGTCAACTCGATGCGCTTCCCCGAGTCGAAGAGCGAGCTGCCGATTACCTATCCCTTCGTGATGCGCTGATTCGCGACACGAAGCGTACGACCTGAAAAGCCCCGGTGAGCCTGAGCGCTCACCGGGGCTTTTTGTTCGTCAGGCGTCTGGGAGGGGCGGGGGCTCAGTCGCCGGGGTCGATCTCGGTGGCCAGGAGGCGCTCCAGGCGGTCTTCTTCCAGGGTCACGGCGATGGTGGCACCGCTGGCGATCGTGACCATGCCCGGTGCGCTGCCCCGGGGCTTTCGGACATGGCGAGCGTCGGTGTAGGTCACGTCGATGAGCGAGTCCTTGCGGCCGCGGGAGAAGTGAGCGGCCAGGGTGGCGGCGTCGATGAGCGTCTCGCTGTCGAGGGTCTGATCGCGCTCGCGTCGCACGATCACATGGGCGCCGGACCAGTCACGCGCGTGGAGCCAGAGGTCGCGCCCGCGGGCCACCCGGGTGGTGAGGGCGTCGTTATGCTTGGCGCCGCGCCCCACCAGGATGACCGCGCCTTTATGGGAGCGAAACTCGCGGTAGGGCGGGCGTGGCGCGTGTGCGCGGCGCGCCGCGCGCTGGCGCCGCGTGCGCTTGAGGAGTTGAGAGGCGCGCAACTCCTGCTCAAAGGCTTGGAGTTGGTGGAGGTCGGCGTCGCTCAGCTCTTGCAGGGTCTGCCGGGCGTCTTCCACCTCTTCCAGCGCCTCTTCGCTTTGCAGAAAGCGCGTCTCCACGTCGTCACGGGCCTCTTTGTAGCGGCGGTGCTGGTGGAAGTAGCGATCGATGTTCCACTGCAGGTCGTGGGCCGGATCGAGGGGAATTGAGATCTCCGGCATCCCCTCTTGATAGTAGTCCGGGACGCGCACCTGTGTGGCGCCGCGTTTGACCCGACCGTAGGCGCTTTGCAGGAGCTCACCGAAGATCTGATAGCGGGCCGAGGCCTCGATGCGCCCCAGGTCCTCCTCGATGTTTTTGAGGCGCCGGCGCAGGGTCCGCGCCCGGGAACGAAGATCGCTCTGGAGGCGGCGGTAGAGGTCGGTGCGGTGTTGCTGCGCCAGCGTGTCGTCGATGTGGGCGCTGAGCCAGGTGGAGCGGGAGCCATCGCCCTCCCGGGCCACAAGCTCGGGATGAGCCTGGGGGCCGCGTTCCGGCGGCGGTGGTGGCGCGTTGTAGTGCGCGCCCGGGCGCAGATCGCGCTCGCCAAGGCTGCGCCCGTGGGCCATGCCGACGATGCGCTCCTGGTCCACCACAAAGACGTTGGGGTGATGGCCTACAAGCTCGCACACCAGGGAAATCTCCCGGCGAAGCGCCCGTTCATCGTCGGGTTGGGGCTCCCAGGTCGGGTCGATGGCCGAGAGGGTAAAGGTGATGATTCGGTCCCGGGCGTCCAGGTCGATCGCTTGAATCCAGGCGCCGTGCAGCCATTTGCGAAGCTGCATCACAAAGGCCTGGGGCGGTCCCGAAACGCGTGGGCGCTCGGCGACCAGGTGCAGACGGGTGTCTTCGGGGGCCACGCTGACCAGGATGTTGTAGGTGTGGCCCGGGCTGCGCACCTGAAGGATGGCGCGGCGGGGGCCGGCGTCGAAGACTTTCTGGATGACGCCGGGCACGGCCAATGTGCGGATCTCATCGACGATGAGCTGAAGATCGGCGTGGGAGAGGTTCATGGCTGCTCCGAGCGCGGTGCGAAAACTTGGGGGGCTTTCGGCCCCGTGTTAGGCTCGCCGCGTTTGGTAGAGCCCCAAAAGTGGCGAGCACAAAAGAGTGGGAGAGCGAGACGATGAGGGCAAGTCCTATGATGCGTGTGATCTGGCTGCTGGTGCTGGCGGCGATGTGCAGCGTGAGCGTTGGATGCGCCGCCGGCAAGGCCAGGGCCGAGGCCGACCAGATTCAGAAAGATGCCCAGTTTCATTACGACATGGGCGCCGGGTACTTCGAGGCCAACGAGGTGACTCACGCTATTCGCGAGCTCACCCGGGCGCTGGAGCTGAACCCGGACCACACCCAGGCCAACTACCTGCTCGGCATCATCTACATGGGTCGACGCGATTATCGGCGAGCGGTGAACCACTTCAAAGAGGTGCTGCGCGTGGAGCCGAGCTTCCACTTCGCGCGCAATAATCTGGGGACGGTCTACCTGGCGATGGAGCGCTGGGAAGAAGCCGAGGCGGAGTTTCTGACCCTGATTGATGAGACGCTCTACACCACCCCGGAGCTCGCCCACAACAACCTGGGCTGGGCCTATTACAATCAGCGTCGTTTCGCCGAAGCGCTGGAGCACTTCCGGATGGCGGCCTTCCTGGCGCCGCAGATGTGTCTGGCTGACAACAACCAGGGGCTCGTTTACGAGGCGATGGGCAACGCGATGGAGGCGGTGCGTTACTACCGACTGGCCATTGAAAAATGCCCGGAGAACTACCAGGAGCCGCACTTCAACCTGGGCAAGATCCTGCAGGAGGCCGGCGACCGGCGCGCGCGGGCCCATTTCCAGCGTTGCGTGGAGATTCAGCCACGCAACGATCTGGCCGAGCGCTGCCGTCAGTACTTAAACGTGGGGTACTGAGTCGGGCGACCGCGGATGGGGAAGACTTCCTGATCGGGGATCTCGCGGCCGGTGTGGGTGCCCCGGGGGCTTAAGGCGTCGATGGCGCGCTCCAGCTCGTCGTCCCATCGGAGCGCCGCGCTCTGGAGGGCGTCGCGGGCCTGGGCCAGCGTGCGCGGGCCGATGATCACCGAGTCGACCAGGGGGTTGGCCAGTGTCCAGGCGGTGGCGAGCTGGCTTAAGGGGACGTCGCGTTGCTCGGCCAAAGGGCGGAGCTCCTCGACGAGCTCCAGCGATTCGGCGCGCCACTCGGCCTGGCTCAGGCGCACATCGCCCCGGGCGCGGCGCGAGCCCTCGGGGGGCGCGGCGCCGGCTCGGTACTTCCCGGTGAGCACGCCGCGGGCCAGCGAGGAGTAGGTGACCACGCCCATGCCGTAATGCTCGGCCATGGGGATGAGCTCGCGCTCAATGTCGCGGTTGAGGATGTTGTAGAGGGGCTGCACCACGTCGATGGGCTGCCAGCCGTGGGCCCGGGCCAGCCCCACGCGGTCGGCGACCTCCCAGGCCTGATGGTTGGAGACGCCGGCGTAGCGGACCTTGCCGCTGCGCACGAGATCTTCGAGGGCGCGCAGCGTCTCTTCGGGGCGCGTCTGAGGGTCGGTGAAGTGCAGGTAGTAGATGTCGATGTAGTCGGTGTTGAGGCGGCGCAGCGAGGCCTCGCAGGCGGCGATCAGGTGGCGCGCGGAGAGTCCGCGGTCGTTGGGGCGCTCGCTCATCGGGCGGCAGGCTTTGGTGGCCAGCACGATCTGATCGCGGCGCCCGGCCATCAGTTCACCGACCATCGCTTCGGAGCCGCCGCGGCTGTACATGTCGGCGGTGTCCCAGAAGTAGACGCCGTGGTCCAGGCAGAGGTCGGCGATGCTTTTGGCCTCGGGCAGCCCGGTGCGGTCGGCAAACATCATGGTGCCCAGGCAGATGCGGGAGACGTTGAGGCCGGTCTGGCCCAGGCGGCGAGTGGCGATGGGGGGGAGTTGGGTCATGATGAGATTCGGGGAGCTCGAGGAGAGGGGGGTTAGAGGGGGAATTCGTCGCGGACGCTGCGGCGCATCAGGTGTTCAAAGAGGCCCGGACTCAGGCGGTGGAGCCAGTAGGCCAGGTGGGCCGTGGAGCCGATCAGCGCCAGGCGGCGACGGTGCAGTGTGGATTCCACGATGGTGCGGGCCACTCGGGAGGCCGCGAGTTCCGGGGCGTTGTCCCGGGCGTGTTGGCGAAAGGCGGTCTTGATGTAGGCCGGGCAGGCCAGGGTGACCGAGACCTGTTGACTGGCGAGCTCCGTGCGTAGCGAGGTGAAGAACCCGTGGAGGCCGTGCTTGCTGGCCGCGTAGGCCGTGCGCCCGGTCAGCGGGGCAAAGCCCGCCACGCTGGAGATGGCACAGATACGACCTTTTGAGGCTTTGAGCCAGGGCAGCGCGGCTTCGGTGATGCGTACCGCGCCCATCAGGTTGACGTCGAGCAGGCGCTGGACCTCGTCGGTGGAGCCGGCGTCGAAGCGTTGGCGCGAGGGAATCGCGGCGTTGTTGTAGAGGATGTCCAGGTTGCCAAAGGTCGCTGTGGTCCGGGTCAGGGCCTGGTGGCAGTCCTCGGCCCGGCGCAGATCGGCGCGCAGGGCGATGGCCTCGGCGCCCAGCGCGCGGGCCATCCTCAGCGCCCGCTCCAGCGCCACCGGGTCGTGGTCCAAGAGGGCCAGGCGGTCGCCTCGCTGCGCGTGCACGCGGGCCAGCTCGTAGCCCAGGCCGCCGCCGGCGCCAGTGAGGAGCACGGTGTGAGGCCCGGAGGCCTCCCGGGCCTGACGGTAGCGCTCGAAGGCCTCCTCGGTGGTCAGGCTTGGGGTGAAGCCGAACTCGCATTTGAGGCGCGTGTTATCGAGGACCGGGCGGTGTTTGAGAAAGAGGACCTGCTCCGGGCCGTAAGGGCCGATGCCCCGGCGGTGGAGCTCTCCGAGGGCGCGTTTGACCAGGCGCTCAGGCAGGGGGAGGTAGCGCCGACCCAGGCGGTGGGCGATGGCTTCCAGGCTCAGCGTGCCGTCGCCGGTGAGATTGTAGATGCCGGTCTCTCCGGTGGCGATGCCCCGGCGGATGGCCGCCACCACATCGACGTCGGCCACGATGCAAAAGGGGGAGTCCGCGCCGCGGATGCCCGGGACCAGCGCCTGCTCAAAGAGGCCGGTGATCTGGTTGTCGGTCCGGGGACCGAGCACAGTGGAGACCCGAAAAATAAGCTGGCCTACCTCGGGATGGCGCGCGCGGGCGCGCGCCAGGTCTTCTTCGACCAGGCGCTTGTGGTGCGCGTAGGCAAAGACCTTGTTCCCACGCAGGGGGGCGCTCTCTTTGAGCGCCGGCGGGTTATCCGGGTGGTAGCCGTAGGCCGCGCCGCTGGAGGTGTAGATAAACTGGCGGACCCCGGCCGCGGCACAGGCCTGGATGACGTTGCGCGTGCCCAGGACGTCGACCTCGTACTGAAATGCTCGGGATTCGCCGGGCGGCGGGGTGACGATCGCGGCCAGATGCACCACCACGCGCGGGGTATGGGCGAGGAAGAGGGCCTGGAGGGCGTCGGCATCGCGGATGTCCTGGCGAACCTCGATCAGGCGCGAGTCGGGAGGCAGGTCGCTGGCCAGGGGGTGGATGTCGGTGGCGATGATGCGCTCAAAGCCGTCGGCATCGCTAAACAGGGTGCGCAGCAGGGCGTCGCCGATAAAGCCGGCGGCACCGGTGATGAGGATCGTGTCGGCGGCGGGGGCGTTTGTGGTGGTCATAGGCAGCGTCATTCCATCGTGCGGGAACAAGAGTGAGCTCGGGCGTGGGGGCCGCCCGAACTCAGCGGGGTGAGATGGGAGAGGTGGGGGAGAGGGCCGGGGGGCGACGGGACCACAGGGCGGCCATAAAGAGTCCGGCCACCAGGTGCCAGATGCCCCACCAGGCGGCGACCACGGCCATGCCGCCCAGGCCGGCAAAGAAGCCAAAGACCAACACCAGCCCCAGCCCGGAGTTTTGAATCGCCACCTCGATGGCCAGCGCGCGGGTATCGCGCGGGGGCAGGCGCGCCAGGAGCCCGGCGGTGTAGCCGATCCCCCAGGCCAGGGCGTTGTGCAGGGCTACCGGGAGAAAAATAACTCCGATCACCGCGATGAAGGCGGCCATGTTGGCGCGAAACGCCACCAGGATCAGTAGCGCAAAGAGCCCCAGCGCCAGGACCTTGAAGGGGCGTTCGGCGCGCCTGGCGAGGTGGGGGGCGTAGCGGCGGAGCAGCATCCCGGCGACCAGGGGCAGGCCGAGCAACACCAGGATATTGCGCAGCATGTCGGTCGGCTCCAGGCTCAGCTCGCGGAGAATGGCCCGGGTCTCGGGGGAGCGCGAGCCCCAGAAGCTCACGTTGAGCGGCGTCATGATCAGGGCCGCGCTGGTGGAGAGCGCCGTCACCGAGACCGAGAGCGCGGTGTTGGCGCGGCTTACGTGGGCGATGAAGTTGGAGACGTTTCCGCCCGGGCAGGACGACACCAGGATCATGCCCAGCTTCACGCTGGCCGGCAGATCGAGGAGCAGGGTCAGCCCCCAGGTCGCGGCCGGCAACACGCCAAACTGCGCGAGCATCCCCACCAGCGGGGCTCTCGGGTGGCGCAGCACGTAGCGGAAATCTTCGACGCGCAGCGAGAGCGCGACCCCGAACATGATCAGCCCCAGGATGAGGTTGAGCGCCAGCAGACTGGCGGGATCGAAGTGGAGATCGATCGCGTCGATGCTCTCGCGCATGGGACACCCCGGGCGGATCAGCACAGAGGGAGAGGGGGCTTGACGTTCTTAACCGTTAGGTTAGTGTTTTAGCCACTCCACCCCACAGACGTCAACGCGAGGATGAACCATGAGCGAGCCCGGAGCGAAGCTGCAGGAGATCACCCACCAGGAGCGCGGCGCCCAGACGATGTTGGCCCCGGATCTCCCGCAGGCTCGCCGCGGGGAGTTGGTGGACCGCGGGCAGCGCGTCTGCGTCATCGGCGCCGGGCCGGCGGGGCTGGCCACCGCCCGGGCGCTGGCTCGAAACGGGGTGCTCTACGATCACTTTGAGCGCGCGCAGGACGTGGGCGGGGTCTGGGACATCGATTCGCCCTTCAGCAATATGTATGAGTCGGCGCACCTGATTTCGTCGAAGAATTCCACGCAGTTCGACGACTTTCCGCTTGGCGAGGAGGTGGCCGACTACCCCTGTCATCGCACGGTGCTGGCGTATTTTCGGGAGTTCGCCCGGCGTTTCGGGCTCTACGAGCGTATTCGCTTCGGGGTGAGCGTGGCCGAGGTGGAGCGCGAGGGCGGGGGCTGGCGGGTCACCCTGGAGAATGGCGAGGCGTTTAAGTACGACGCGGTCTGCATCGCCAACGGGCACCTCAACGACCCCAACTGGCCGGAGTTTCCCGGGGAGTTTGAGGGCGAACTCTTTCACTCCTGCGACTACCGCAGCCCGGAGGTCTTTGAGGACAAGCGGGTGTTGATCGTGGGGGCGGGCAACAGCGGGTGCGACATCGCGATCGACGCGGTGCACCGGGCCCGGAGCGTCGATCTCTCCATGCGCCGCGGCTACCACATCGTGCCCAAGTACATCCTGGGGGTGCCGGCGGCCGATTTCGGGTCGGGCTCCGGCAAGCTCAAGTTGCCGATGTGGCTGAAGCAGCGGGTGGACACGGTGCTGCTGCGGCGGATCGCCCCGGACCCGCGCAAGTACGGGATTCCCGAGCCCGATCACAAGCTCTACGAGAGTCACCCCATTGTGAACTCCCAGCTCCTCTACCACCTGGGCCACGGTGATGTGGCCGTGCGCACCAACGTGGCGCGCTTCGAGGGCCAGCGGGTGCATTTTGTCGACGGGACGAGCCAGGAGTACGACGTGGTGGTCATGGCCACCGGCTACCGGCTGACCTTTCCCTTTTTAGACAAGAAATACCTGCCCTGGGGCTCGGGCAAGGCGCCCCGGCTCTACCTGAACATCTTCCATCCGCAGGAGGACGATCTCTTTGTGATGGGGTTGATCGAGAGCGACGGGGGGGGCTGGCAGATTCGCGACTGGCAGGCCGAGGCGGTGGCGCGCTTTCTGGTGGCGCAGCGCGAGGAGCCCGGCCGTGCCGAGGCCTTTCGCCGGCTCAAGCGGGGGCCGGGGCCGGATACCAGCGGCGGGGTCGACTTCTCGAAATTTGAGCGGATGGCCTACTACGTGCGCAACGCGGTGTACCGCGAGCGGATCCAGGAGCTGGTGGCCTGGTTTGAGAAGCCCCCGGCGTAGGCCCCCGTGGCGAGCCTTGAGCGGGCCGGGGGGTTAGTGCTGGGCGCGCTCTTCCAGCGCGTTGAGGAGCACATCGACCAGCCAGTGCAGGTGGGCCCGGCGCTCGTCGACGTTGGCCTGGCTCAAGGGATCACCGCCCCACATCGGCGCGAGCACCGAGGCGTAGGTGAAGTGATGCAGCACCGAGCCGGCGACGGTCTCAAAGAGGTTGCGCCGGGAGAGGGGCCCCTCGTCGGTGGCGAGCTCGTCTAGGACCTCGGAGACCCATTCAAACATCGGTTGCAGGCCGCGCTGGACGGTGGGGATATGCTCGCTGTGATCGGTGGCCGCCACATGCTGGACCAGGCGCGGCCAGGCGCGGTGATGGGCGATGAAGTCGACATAGGCGTCGATCATGGTGTGCAGGCGCTCGCGCATCGGGCCCGGGGTCGTCCAGGCCTCGCGCAGCGCTTCGGTGTGGCTCTCAAAGTAGCCCAGGAGCACCGTCTCAAAGAGCTCGTCTTTGCTGTTGAAGTGGTAAAAGATCAGGGCCTTGTTGACCTCGGCGCGCTCGGCGATGTCACGTACGCTGACGCGGTCAAAGCCGTAGGTGCCAAAGAGCTCTTCGGCGGCCAGAAGAATGCGATCACGTCCTTCGGACATGGGGACTCCAAGAGCATGTGGCGAGGCGAAGAGGCCTCAACTCAGGGGGTGGAGGTCGGCGCTGAGCTCGACCACGAAGGTAAGTTCGGGGCGGTTCTGCAGCGCGCCCATCGGGGCGCGATAAGGCTTGAGCCCCAGGTCGGCGTGGGTGAGTTCGACCTGGCCGCGGGCCTCAATGCGGGTTTGATCCACGTGGAGGTCCAGGGGGAAGTCAAACGCGTGTTGATGGCCGCGGATGGTCAGGCTGGCCAGGAGCGTGGCCGGGGAGCCGGGCTGCACGCCGCGGCAGGCAAAGCTGAGCCGGGGAAAGCGGCCGGCGTCGAGCTGCCCTTTGGAGAGCATGTTGTCGGCGGTGGCGCGGCGGTCTTTGTCGCTGACCGGAGCGCCGAGGCCTACGCGGCTGCGGTCCGGGGCGTCATCGACGACGAGGCGATCGGCGGCAAAGTGCAGCTCGAAGCTCATCGCCTCCAGCGGCGCGGTGCTCAGCTCCAGGCGCGAGGCCTCGGGAAGCGCACGAACGACGTGATCGTGGCCCAGGCGCGAGAGCACTCGGCTGGAGTCGTTGCGGACGATGACCGCGGCAAAAAAGGACGAGGGATTGAGCTCGATGTAGCCATTCATAGGGCGCTCACGAGGTCAGGTAGGAGGGGGAAGACTCCCCTCTGTGCTATACCATCGCCCCAGAGGGGGCCAGCTCAAATCAGGGCCCTCCCTCCCCCGAGTGTGGGGGAGAGAGGAGCCCCGGGGAGAGAGGGGGGCTTATTCGGCGGCGGCGTCGACGGTGTCGTAGCGGGTGGCGCGGCGCTGGAGCTGGGCGCGGCCCTCGGTGGAGATCAGCGTGCCGGTGGCGCCGCGGCCCAGGTTGGCGGCGTTGCCCTCGTCGGTGTCGATGTGCATCTCCAGGCGGTAGCTGTCTTTGACCCGCACGAGCACGTCGCCAAAGGTCAGGTCGCGATCGCCGCCGGTGATGGCGACCTCGACCACGTCGCGGTCGTGCACGCCGAAGTGCGCGGCGTCGTCCGGGGTCATGTGAATATGGCGCCAGGCGCAGATCACGCCCTGTTCCAGTTTGAGCTCCCCGGCCGGTCCCACCAGCAGGATGCCCGGGCTGTTGGCCACGTCGCCGGAGGCGCGCACCGGGGCGTCGATGCCCAGGGCGAACTCATCGGTGCGCGAGATCTCCAGCTGGTTGAGCGAGCGTGTCGGCCCCAGGATGCGCACCGCCGGGAACTCGTTTTTGGGGCCGACCACGCGCAGGGTCTCCTCGGCGGCGAACTGCCCGGGCTGGGAGAGGTCGTTGCGCGGGGTGAGCTGGTAGCCCGGGCCAAAGAGGGTCTCGACGGCCTCCTGCGTCAGGTGAATATGGCGCGCGGAGACGGCCACCGGGATCGGGCGCTGGGCCCGGGCGACCGCGTCGCTCTTGAGCACGATGAGCGAGGTGGCCTCGGCGATGGCCCGGCTCTCGTCGGTGCGGGCCACCAGCAGGTGGGTGCGGGAGTGGGGGGTGGAGATGCGCTCGACCGCCGGGCCTGAGGGCAGGCGCAGCTCGCGGTTGCGGTCCTCGTCATGGCGCGCCCCGAGAAAGTCCAGGCGCTGGGCGATGCGGTGGCGCATCAGCGCGCTGTTCTCGCCAATGCCGGCGGTGAACACGATGGCGTCGACCCCGCCCATGATCGCGGCGTAAGCCCCGATGTACTTGCGTACCCGGTGGGCGAAGACCTGGATGGCCAGGCGGCAGTGCTCGTCGCCTTCGGCGGCGCGGGCCTCGATGTCGCGCAGGTCGTTGCCGATGCCCGAGAGCCCGGCCAGCCCGCTTTTGTGGTTGAGGAGGTGATCGAGCTCCTCGGCGCTGTAGTCGTACTCCCGCATCAGGTGGAAGAGCAGGCCCGGGTCGATGTCGCCGCTGCGGGTGCCCATGACCAGGCCCTCCAGGGGGGTGAGGCCCATGGAGGTCTCGATGGAGCGACCGAATTCCACGGCGCACACGCTGGCGCCGTTGCCCAGGTGGCAGGTGATCAGGCGCAGGTCGCGCATGTCGGCATCGAGGTAGTTGGCGGCCTGGCGGGCCACGTAGGCGTGACTGATGCCGTGAAACCCGAAGCGCCGCAGCCCCGGGTCCTCGGCCAGCTCGTGAGGCAGGGCGTAGACCCGGGCGCGGCGAGGCAGGGTGGCGTGGAAGGCGGTGTCAAAGACGGCCACGTGCGGCAGGGAGGGGAGCAGGGCGCGGGCGGCGCGGATGCCCGCCAGGTTGGCCGGGTTATGCAGGGGGGCCAGGGCGCTGAGCTCCTCGATGGCCGCCTCCACCTGGTCGTCGATGAGGACCGGGCGCGTGAAGCGGGCGCCGCCGTGCACCACGCGGTGGCCGATGGCGGTGATGGCCTCCGGGTCGCTCAGGCGCTGGAGCAGGCGGGTCAGCGAGATCTCCAGCGCTTCTTTATGTCCGACCTCGCCCGGAAGTGGGGTGGGCTCCTCGTCTTCAAAGCGCAGGGTCGCCGCCTCACTCCCCACGCGGTCGATCACCATCTTTGCCACATACTCGCCGGTGGCGTGCTCGCGGACATCGGCCTTGAGCGATGAGCTGCCGCAGTTGATGACCAGGATCTGCATGGGAGGACTCCTTAAGAAGCGTTGGGGGCCCGGAGGGCGTTGAGCGAAGGACCGGGGGACGATGGCGCGCACCATTCCACACCCCGGAGCGGGGGCGCAAGGAAAGGGCCGGGCGTCGCCCGGGCCGCATATCGGTGCGTAGGGCGGTACAGGCGCGATTCCTGGCCAAGAAAGGGTGGTGTACGGCGGTACAGGTGCGATTCCCGGTCAAGAAAGGGTGGTGTACGGCGGTACAGGTGCGATTCCCGGTCAAGAAAGGGTGGTGTACGGCGGTACAGGTGCGATTCCTGGCCAGGAAAGGGTGGTGTACGGCGGTACAGGTGCGATTCCTGGTCAAGAAAGGGTGATGTACGGCGGTACAGGTGTAATTCCTGGCCAGGAAAGGGTGATGTACGGCGGTACAGGGCGTTTCTTTCTGGCGAGGAGGACCTGTACGGGCGTCGGGGGCGTTTCGTGCCGGGGAGGCGGCTGGCGAGGGGGCTTGATTGACACTTCCGGGGGCGGAAAGCTAGGTTTCGCGCACGGATGAAGGCATTCACGGGCTCATTGAAGGGCCCTAAGCCCGGCGGTCGGGCGCTTTACCTTACGCGTGTGCGAACCCTGGAGGTCGGCGATGGGAATCATTCTTGTTCTGCTCGGTGTGTTTTTGGTCGGAGTTGTGGGGCTGGTGCTCTTCGGGGTGGGGATTTACAACCGCCTGGTGACGCTGCGGAATCGCTTTCGCAACGCGTTCTCGCAGATCGATGTGCAGCTCAAGCGGCGCTACGATCTGATCCCCAACCTGGTGGAGACGGCCAAGTCCTTTATGGCCCATGAGCGCGAGACGCTGGAGGCGGTGATCGCCGCGCGCAACGGGGCGCAGGCCGCCAGCCAGAAGGCCGCGCAGAACCCGGGCGATCCGCAGGCGATTCAGGGGCTGGTCGGGGCCGAGGCGGCGCTGACCGGGTCGCTGGGCAAGCTCTTCGCGCTCTCGGAGGCCTACCCGGACCTGAAGTCCGATAAGACGATGACCAACCTGATGGAGGAGCTGACCTCCACGGAGAACCGGGTGGCTTTTGCCCGTCAGGCGTTCAACGACGCGGTGACCAGCTACAACACCGCGCGGGAGAGTTTTCCGGCGGTGCTTTTCGCGGCGACGATGGGCTTTCAGGCCGCGATGCTCTTCGAGGTGCAGAACCCGGTGGAGCGTGAGGCGGTGCGGGTGAGCTTTAGCTGAGCCGCCTTCAGGCGCCGGGCCAGGGGCGCGCGGGTCGGTGAGGGCCGCGCGCGCCGCAGTCAGACATCGCGTAACGCAGGCGGTCATCGATGGATTTCTTTGCGCAGCAGGATACAGCGAAGCGTAACACGAGCTATCTGGTGGGGCTTTTTGCGTTGGCGGTGGTGGCGCTGACGGCGGTCACCTACGTGCCGCTGATGGCGGTGAAGCTCTACCTCTTCTCGGGCAACGCGGTGGATGCCAACCTGACCCTGGTCGGCGGCGGGCAGTACGCCGGGGCGCCGGTGGCGCTGCTGGACTGGGGGGTGGTGGGGTGGTCGCTGGTGATGACCCTGGTGGTGGTGGGCTGCGGCAGTTTTTACAAGATCTCGGAGCTCAACGCCGGGGGCAGCGTGGTGGCCGAGGAGCTGGGCGGGGAGGAGGTGGACGCGGCGGCGGCCGATCCCTTGCGGCGCCGGCTCTACAACGTGGTCGAGGAGATGGCGCTGGCCTCGGGGCTGGCGGTGCCGCGGGTGTACGTGTTGCCCGATGAGCAGGGGATCAACGCGTTTGCCGCGGGCTACACGATCAACGACGCGGCCGTCGCCGTGACGCAAGGGGCGCTGGAGACGCTGACGCGGGACGAGCTGCAGGCGGTGATCGCGCATGAATTTTCGCACATTCTCAACGGGGATATGCGCCTGAACGTGCGCCTGATCGGGGTGGTGCACGGGATTTTAATCATCTCGATCGCCGGGCGCGTGCTGGTGGAGGCGGCGCTGCGCTCCGGGCGCCGCACTCGCAAGGATGGGGGCGCCACCGCGGCGCTGCTGGTGGTGGGCGGAGTGATGGCGGTGGGGGGCTGGCTCGGGGTGATGTTCGGGCGGATGATCAAGAGCGCGGTGTCGCGTCAGCGGGAGTTTCTGGCCGATGCCGCCGCGGTGCAGTTTACCCGCAACCCGGTGGGGCTGGCCGGGGCGCTCAAGAAAATCGCGGCCCATCAGGCCGGCTCCGCGCTGGTATCGCCGCGGGCCGAAGAGGTGAGCCATATGTGCTTTGGCGCGGTGAGCAAGAGCTTTAAGGCCTCGCTGCAAGGGATCTTTGACTCTCACCCGCCGATCGAGGCGCGGATCCGGCGCTGGGATCCCGGCTTTCATCCCTCGGATCTCCATGAGTTGGGGGCGGCGCTGGCCGCGGTTGAGGCCCGGCAGGTGTCGCTGGCCGGGGCGGGCAGTGCGGCGGCGGGCGTGATGATGATGGCCGCCGCTGGCGAGGTCGGGGTGGTGCCGGCGGCGGCCGGCGGCTCAGCGCCGGCGGCGGCACCCGGCGCGGCGATGGCGCCCCGGCCCACCGGGGAGACCCCGCGGGTCGGAGGCAACGACTGGGCGGCCGGGGAGCGCGAGCTCTCCTATGCGATCGGGGCCGACGAGGTGGTAGCGATGATCGGCAACCCGGGCCCGGAGCGCCTGGTGTACTGCGCCTCGTTGCTCACCGAGCTGCCGCAGCCGGTGATGCAGGCCCGCGCCGAGGTGCTGGGCGCGACCTCGCTGGTGTACGCGATGTTGATGGACCCGACACCGGTGGGGCGCCGCCCCCAGATCGACTTTTTGCGTCAGGAGGCCTCCCCCGGGGTGGAGCGCGAGGTGCAGCGGCTCTGGGGGCATGTGCGGGCGCTGGAGGCGGAGTTTCGTCTGCCGGTGATCGACCTGCTCTTGCCCACGCTGCGGCGGATGACCCCGGGGCAGTACGAGGTGTTTAAGCGTCTGGTCGGCGGGCTGATCTTTGCCGATGGCCAGGTCACGCTCTTTGAGTTTGTGGTGCAGAAGGTGTTGATGCACCGCCTGGAGGTGGCGCTGGGGCGTCCGGCGCGGCAGGGGGTGGACTTTGCCTCGTTTAACGGGCTGGCCCCGGATATCGAGCTCTTGCTGAGCACGCTGGCCGCGATCGGGCACGAGCATGAGAGCGAGGCCGCCGCGGCGTTTCGGGCCGGGGTCGACGTGCTCCCTCCCCAGATTCAGGGGCGGATGCGCTACGGGTGGCGGGGTCCGGTGAATTATCCGCAGCTTGGCGAGGTGCTCGATCGTCTCTCCCGCTCCTCGCTGGGGATCAAGCGCACGATGATCAACGCCTGTTCGCACTGCGTGCTGGGCGATGGCCGGGTGACGGTGGAGGAGATCGAGTTGTTGCGCGCGCTCTGCGATGTGCTCGACCTTCCCCTGCCGCCCCTGGTGCCCCGGGCCACGCGTCGGATGGCCTGAGCGCCGGGTGGCGAGGCCGGGTCGGGCCGGTTGATTGGGAGGAGGTGCTGTTTAGGTTCGCTCCCGAAACATCAGCCCGTAGACACCAAGACACCGAGGAGTAGTCATGAGCGTCGAGACATCCACCCTGCTTGATGGACTCAACGTGGACCTGGCCCACGAGTATCAAGCCATCGTGATGTACAACACCTACGCGGCGGCGGTGACCGGCATCCATCGCAAGGAGCTGCAGGCCTTTTTTCTGGAAGAGGTCGCCGACGAGTTTGAGCACGCGAAGTTTTTAGCCGACAAGATCACCGCGCTCGGCGGTACTCCGGTCACGAGCCCCGCCGAGGTGCGCTTTACCACCGATCCGCGGGAGATGCTGGAGAGCGTGGTCAAGGCCGAGAGCGAGACGGTCGATCGCTACGTGTATCGGATGAAACAGGCCCAGGAGTATGGCGACTATGGTCTGGCGTCGACCCTGGACGCGATGATCGCCGATGAGACGCGCCATAAAGAAGAGAGCGAGAAGCTGCTGCGCGGTCAGTGGGGCTAAAGGTCCTCAATGCCCCCTCCTCCGGTGGGGGGAGGCCGAACAGGCGCGCTACACCAACGCCGCCGACCCTCACAGGGGTCGGCGGCGTTGTCGCTCTGGTCTGTGGATCGAGGGGCGTTTTAAGTCGCGGCGGGGGGGGCGGTGGCGCTCTGCGGGGCGCGCTCGATGAGTGCAGTGTGGATCGCGTCGAATTCCGCCGGGGGGAGCTGCCAGGGGTGGGGCGGGCAGTCGATTCGGGGGACCCGGGAGGCCTGCCAGACTTCGGGTTCCGGGTCGAAGGTCATCAGGTGGACCGGCGCGTGGTAGGGCGGGTCGACGGTCAGGAGCCAGCCGAAGGTGAGGTCTTCGGCGGATTCCCAGCGGTGGAGCTCCACCCGGCGCAGCTCGTCGAGGGGCCAGGAGGTGCGATCGAGGATCAGGCGGTGCTCGGTGACGCGCAGGTCGGCTTCTTCTTCGACTTCGCCGCGGCAGATCACGTGAAAGCGGTTCCCCTGCCACATGGGGCGCCAGCGCCGGGCCAGGGGAAGGATCACCATCAGTCCCAGGGCGGCGTAGGCGGCCGGGAGCGCCCAGGGGTGGCTCTCGATGGGGTTGTCAGTCACGCCGGCCAGCGCCAGCACGCAGAGGAGGAAGAGCCCGCCGACGAAGATGCCGGGAGGGCCCAGGGTGGCGGCGATTTCACCAGCGGTGAGCACCTGCCAGCCTTCGCGCACCCGGTAGCAGCGCACGCGCACCCGATCTTCGGGAGGCGGCGAGGGCGCCGCGGAGTCCTCAAGGATCGAGGGGATGGGTTCGGGCGCGTCGTCGAAGTCGGGCTCGGGTTCCGGTTCCGGTTCCGGTTCCGGTTCCGGTTCGGGTTGCGCGTCGAGCACCGGCGCGGGTTCCGGTTCCGCTTCTTCGGTGTCGGGCTCCCCGGGTTCGCTCTCGGCGGTCGGGAGCGCTTCGGCGGGGGCCGGGGCTTCCGGGGTTGAGACATCGGGAGCTGTGACGTCGCGGGCGGGCTCGGTGGGGCCGGGCAGATCGAGGGGCTCCTGGCCGGGCGGGGGCAGCCGGGAGGTGGGGCCGGCGTCGTCGAGGGGGAGCGTGTCGATGCGGGTCGGCTCGTCGGCCGGGAGCCTGTCAGCCGGGGGGGGGGCGGCCGGGAGTTTGGCGGCCACAGGCGGGGCGCTCTCGTTCGGGACGGGGGCGGGGGCGCTTTCCCGGTCGGAGGCCAGGGGCAGCGTGGGGGAGGCCGTTTCGATGGCGAGTGCCCCGGTCTGGGGAGTGTCGTCGGGGGCCGGGGCTTCCGGGGTCGGTGCACGCTGGGCGGCGGTGGCGAGCACGTCGGCGCCGAGGAGGCCTTCGCGGGCCCGGGCGCAGAGTTCGGCCAGCTCGTCGAGGCCTTCCAAAGTGGTGTCGATGCCCTCGCGATGCAGGATCAGCAGGTCGTCCCAGACGCCCTGGAGCTCGTTGACCCGTCGGCGCTGGTCTTCCCAGAGCTCGGCGATTTCGGCCTGGGCGGCGCGGCCCCGGTCGAGGTCGCCCTCGGAGATCATCGACTCCAGGGCTTCGACGTCGGCCTCACGCTGGCTTTCGAGATCAAAGACGATGGCCTCCAGCAGGCGCTCCAGGGCCAGGGGACCCTCGTCGGCGGTCTGGCGCGCGGCCTGGCGGGCCTGTTGGATCAGGGCGTCGAGGGCGTCGAGGGCCTCGGCGGTGGACTCGCCATCGTGCTTTGCGGGCTCCTCGGCGTGGGGGGCCGGGAACCAGGAATGGATGAAGGTCTCGACCTCGGCGGCGGCCATGGCGACGGCGCGGGGGCCGATCAGCGTGCCGCTCAGGGGTTCGGGCGCGCGCAGCTTAAAGGGGGAGCGCAGCTCGGCGGCGGGCAGGGCCAGCCAGAGCGGAATGTGGCGCGAGACGCGCTTGAGACGGCCCTCGAAGTCGGTCAGGGCTCGGGCCAGCTCCGCGCGAAGATCGTCGAGATCATCGTCGAGCCCCATGCGCGTGCGGCGCAGAATATCGAGGCGTCTAAGAGCATCGTCGGTCAGGTGAGCCATGGACAACTTGCAGGGGTAAGGTCGGTGAGCTGGCGAGGTTCCCGGGTCAGGAGGGCGGAGTGTGCCACCGGGGGCTTAAGGCTGGCAAGGGCGCAGGTGCCCGGGCGCCGGGGGCGTTGGGTCGACGCCCGGTCAGGCGTTTGCGGAGTAGTAGTGAACGTTGACCAGGAGCACCATCATGTTGGCCGCGGCGTGGAAGATGACCGGGGCGATGATCGAGCCGCTGCGTTCGCGCATCCAGCCAAAGAGGAGCGAGGGGAAGAAGACCGCGGCGCGGGTGACCAGGATCGCGCCGCCCACCGGCACCAGCAAGTGGCCCAGGGCAAAGAGGGCGCTGGTGAGCCAGTTGGCCAGGGTGAGCCCGAGGAAGCGGCGGGGGTGGCCCTCGGCGTGGGTGAGGAGCTGGCCCAGGCGAGTCTGGAGGTAGCCGCGGTAGAAGTACTCTTCGGGGAGGGCGACGAGGAGGAGGTGGGTCAGGGCCCAGAGGAGGATCCAGGCGTAGCCCCGCTTAAGGGTCAGGGGCTCGCCGGGGGCCGTGTTGCCGGCGCCGGAGGTGATCGGGGCGTCGTAGGTCAGGGTGAGCGTGTGCAGGGGTTGCACCTGGCCCTCGGGGGTGCGCGGGGGGAGGGTGTAGCGCGCCAGGGGGGCGGTGGGGGTAAGCTCCCAGGTGTGGTTCTGGTCGGTGACGTGGAGGTTGGTGCGGCCCAGGCTCTGCCAGTGGACCGGTGCGTCGGCGTGGGCGTTGAGCGAGAGCGCGCCCGGCGCGTCTTCGGGGCTGGAGAGCTCCACGTGGATCGCGCGCCGGGCGGTCCAGACCCGGGCGCCGGGGGCGGTGAGTTCCGGGGGGCGCGTCTGGAGCGCGGGGGACCACTGGCGGTAGTTCTCCAGGGCCGGGACAAAGTCGCGGTCGAGGACCTGGCGCTCCCAAACGTGGTTGCCCAGGGCGAAGAGCGGGAAGATGAGCGCGGTGACGGCCAGGCCAAAAAGCACCTGGGAGGCCGGGATGGTGTCCAGATCCACGCCAAAGCGCTTCGGGTCGGCGTCGATGCGCTTGAAGACGAGGTGGGCCAGTCCGAAGAAGACCAGGCCCACCGCGGCCACGAGGTTGGCGGCCAGCCAGGGGATCGCCCCGCTGAGCAGGCTGAGCAGCGCGATGATGACCAGCGCCAGGGCAAAGACCCCCAGGGGCTCTCGCCAGCGTGGGGTGGAGGGTTCAGTCATGAGCGCCAGCCTGGGCGCCGTCGGCCGGGGTGATCTCGCGTACCGCGCGCACGCTGCGGGTGAAGATGCGCGGACCTTCGGCGCTCAGTGCCAGCGAGCCCAGGGGGCCCAGGGCGGCCCAGTTGGCGGAGGCGTCGGCCGGGTTGAGGGAGGCGACCATCGGCGGGGCGTCGCTGCGGCGCACCATCACCAAAAGCTCCTGAGCGGAGCTGGCCAGCGAGGGGTTGTCGGGGCCGACGGCCAGGTTCAGGCGTTGTTTGCCGGTGGCGGTCTCCAGGGCGTAGAGGTGCTCGTCGAGCTTGAAGACCAGAAGGCCGAGATCTTCAAAGGTCTCTCCGGAGCGGGGCTGAGGCCGCCCGGGCAGCGGGAGTTGCCAGTCGAGCTGAAGCGTCTCCAGGTTCCAGGCGCTGAGCACCGGGTCGCCCTCGCCAGGCACAAAGAACACGTGGGTGGAGGTGTGGGCATAGAAGGCCGTGCGTCCGCCGCGTCCTTCCAATTTGCGGTGGCGCATCTCCACGCCGGAAAAGGGGTAGCGCAGGGTGATCCCGTTGATGTCCACGCCTACCAGGGCGGCGCCCACGCCTACCGGCGCGATGCCGGACCAGAAGTTCATGGTGCCCTCAAAGATGGGCTCTCCGGAGTCCTGGTGCGCGCAGAGCGCCTGGGTGCCCCCCTGCCAGCGGGTGCCGGCGCAGATAAAGCGCCCGTCGACCCGGGTGAGAAAGGAGCCCCGGAAGTTCGCGTTGAAGTTCTTTCCCTGATGCTGCCGGGAGAGGGTCCGGTGCCAGAGGAGTTCGCCAGCCCCGTTGTAGGCGCTCAGGCGCAGGTCGGTGGCCGAGCCGGTCTCCGGGCGCGGGAGGGCGTAGGCGACCAGGCGCAGCTCGGGATCTGCGAGTTCGAGCCAGGCTTCGGGCTCGCAGCCAAAGAGGGCCGGGTGCGCCTGGTCGGCCTCCACCGGCCAGGCGCCCGGGTTGCCTTCGGGCTCAAAGAGTTCGTGGCAGCGGGGGTAGATGGTGGGTTTGCCGATGGAGATGGCCTGCATCGGCAGGCCTTCGGGCTGGCGCAGGTCGATGACTTCGGGGGGCGCCCAGGCGACGCCGACGGGGGTGTCGGCGGCGGCCTGAACCTCTCCGGCGGCGCTTTTTTCGGCGAGCTCGGGGGAGGCGTTGTTCTGGCAGGCGCTGAGGGGGCCGGCGCAGAGGAGGGTCAGGGCGGCAAGGGCCAGATGTCGAGTCGACAGGTTCATAGGTGTGTCCAGGGGTGCCAGGTCGTCTGCGGGTGTTCGAGCCAGGGGCGAAAGAGCGGGTCCTGGCGCAGGCAGCCGGAGTGGCCGACGATGATCAATTTCTTGCGCGCCCGGGTCAACGTGACGTTGAGGCGGCGCGGGTCACTGAGGAAGTCTCCGGGGCGCTCGCTTTTGACCAGGCTGGCGATGATGACGTCGCGCTCGCTGCCCTGGAAGCGCTCCACGGTGTCGATGTCGATGCTGTGCTCGGTGGGGGGCAACTCGGCACTGGCGAGCAGGGAGCGCAGCAGGTGCACCTGGGCGCGAAATGGCGAGATGACGCCCACGGAGAGTTCCGGGGCGTGGGTGGCGAGCTCGCCCAGGAGTGCGAGTAGGGCGTGGGCTTCCGCGAGGTTGGTGCGGGCGTTTTCGACCCCGCGCACATCGACAAAGCTCACCGGGGCGTCGGTGGTCAGGGCGTCGAGGCGGTAGGGGCCGGCGGGCATGCGGCGATCTTCGACCTGGGGGGCCGCGCTGAGCTTGCCCTGGTAGAAGGTTTCGGCCGGGAAGCTCATGATCGCGCGGTTCATGCGGTACTGGACCTGGAGCATGTGGACGGGGAGTCCGGCGGTGGCCAGGCGCTCAAAGAGGCTGCGGTCGAGCCCGGCCAGCCCGGCCTGGCGCAGGGTGTCGCTGAGCTCAAAGGGGCTCTTCTCCGAGGCGATGAAGCTCGAGAGGGCGCGCTCGCTGGAGACGATGGGCGGGAGCTGGGCGTGGTCGCCCACCAGCACGAAGCGCCGTGCCAGGGAGATGGGGCCGAGCGCCAGGGGTTCGGTGAGCTGGCTGGCCTCGTCGACGATCGTCACGTCGAAGGCCGGTTTGCCCAGGCGGCGTTCCAAAAAGGCGATCAGCGGGGCGCGCAGCGCGCTATGGGTGGTGGTGGCGATGATGGGGGGCTCTTCGGCGCGGCTGCCCAGACGGTTGAGGCTGGCGTGGGCGGCGGCCAGGTCGTCGGCAAAGTAGTCGGCCGGGTGCAGGCCGCGGGCCTCCAGGGCGCGGACGACCGCCGGGCTGCGCGAGGCCGAGCCCACGCGCAGAAAGCGTGGGGGGCGCCCCCGAAGGTCGCCGGCTTCGAGGAGCTTGATGAGCATCGTGTCGACGGCGGTGTGCGTGAGCGCGGCCAGGAGGACGCGCTGGTCGCGCTCGGCAAACTCCAGCGTCAGGTGGGCGATGACGGTGGTCTTGCCGGTGCCGGGCGGGCCCTGAATCAGGGCGCCCAGCGGGGCGCTGATCGCGGCCTCGATGGCCTGGCGTTGGGGGGCGTTGAGCTGGTCGAGGGTGGCCGGATGCAGGGAGGGGCGTCGTTCGGCGCCGGTCATCAGGGGAGCGGCGCCCGGGGTCTGCGGGCGGACCAGGACCTGGAGGAGCTCGTCGCGTTGGGAGCGGAGCACGCGGTAGAGGGCCTGGTGCGCGCTGCGGTAGCCCAGGCGCGCCGGCGGCTGGTCGGCGATGTAGCCCGGGCCGGCCAGGGCGTCGGGGAAGTGGGCCCCGCGCAGGCGCAGCTCCAGGGTGTCGCCGTCGACGCTCAGGCAGCGCCCGCGCAGGATGTGCGAGGCGTCGATGTCGCCACGGTGGATCAGGAGGCTGTCGCCGGGGGAGAAGATCTGCAGGTGTTTGCCGCGCAGGCGCGCGCGCTCGGGGTGGCCCTCGACGGCTTCCAGGTGCAGTTCCGGGGCGCAGAGGCCGGCCTCGACGCGCTCGCTCAAGCGCTGGGGCTCGAAGATGGCTCCCAGCGCGGCGTGGTCGCTCCAGCGCTCCATGGTGACCAGGCGGCTCATATGGGCGTGGTAGGCGCGGGCCTGGCGCACCAGTTGGGGATCGGTGTGGGGCCAGGAGAGCACGCCGTAGTCGGGTTGGGGCGCCAGCCCCAGAAGCTCCGACTGCATCTTGCAGCGGTCGCGGCGGAAGCGGCAGTCGCCCTGGCGGCAGAGCGCGGGCTCTTCCATGTAGTAGGGGGCGCGGTAGTCGAAGGCCGGGTCGACCTGGGCGCGGTAATGGGCCACCAGATCGTTGCGGGCGCGCAGGATGCGGCGCTCGCGCTCGATGTCATCAAGCGAGGTCTGGCGCATCGTGCCGTCGCGGGAGTAGAGCAGGTGCCCGGTCATCGGGAGCCCTTCGGCCCTGGCGAGTTCCTCCCATAGCAGGGCGTAGCTGCGGACCTGGCCGATGTGGTCATCCCAGGGTTTGCCGCTTTTGAGCTCGATGATCTGGACGCCTTCCTGCGGGCTCTCGACGACCAGGTCGATGCGTCCCTCCAGGCCGTAGCGCGAGGAGAAGCGCGTGGCCTCGACGTGGCGCCCGCTCCAGCCGACGCGGGTGGCCGTGGGTTCGTCGCCGAGCTGGCGGGTGCGCGGGGCGGTGAGGCGACGGATGTTATCAAAGTGCTCGCGGGCGTGGACCTCCAGGCTGGCCAGGGTGGCGTCGTCGACGCCGGCGGCCAGCAGGTCCAGGCGCAGGCCGGGCAGGCGCCGGGCCAGGGAGGTGTCGAAGTCCAGGGCTTCGGCGCCGGTGAGGTCTTCGAGCATCCCGTGGATCAGGTTTCCAAAGGCCAGGTGATGGGTGAGCTCGCCGGGGTCGCGGGCGTCGACGAGCACGCGCTGGGGGCAGCCCTGAGCCTTGAGCACATCGCTGACCGAGACCGGCCACTGGGGCTCCACGACCGGCAGGGTGTCGGGACCGGCGGTCAGAAAGCGGCGGCCGCGGGAGTCGGCCACCGGGGCGGCGTCGATGAGGTTGAGGCGCGCGCCCTCCCAGAGGTTGCGGGCGCTGGTGTAGACCTCGGAGTGATGGCGAGCGTAGAAGAACACGCCGACCGAGCCGGATTCGCCGTGGTCCAATGTGAAGCGCAGGCCCGGTCCCTGGCGCGGATGTTCAAAGTGGTCGAGGCCGCGTACCACACCGCCGATGATGCTGACCGGCGCGTCGTTCTCCAGGGGGGTGAAGGCCGGCGCGTCGAGGCCCTCGGAGCTGCGAAAGCGCAGGCCCGCCAGAAGCTCGTCAATGCTCTGAGGGCGGCGCGCGGGGTCGGGGCTGATCGCGCGCTCCAAAATGCCGATGGCAAAGGAGGGGATGGTCTCAAAGTTGGGGCGCGCGGCGCGGGCCTCGTCGGCGGGCATGGTCAGGCGGAGCAACACGCGGGCCAGGGACTCGATGTCGGCCAGCGGGGAGGGCTGGCGGTCGCCGGTGTGCTGCACGACCCACTCTCCGGTGCCCACGGCGCTGAGGCGCGAGGTGGCCGGGTCGAAGAAGACGCGGGCCGGGGAGAGCGCGCCGTGAAAGGTGCCGCGTCGGTGGGCGGACTTCAGCGCCAGGGCCATCGGCGTGAGCGCATCCACGGCCGCCCCAAAGGTCAGGCGATCTTGGCCGAGGGCGGCCAGGGGCTCGCCGCCGGGGTAGGGGGCGCTCAGGTAGAGGAAGTCGTCTTGCTTCCACCAGCGCTGCGGCGCGGCCAGTTGGGGATGATGGGTGGAGGCGGCGTGGCGCAGGGCCATGCCGACCTTCAGTAGGCCGCCGCTCCACGGGTGGCGCCATACGAGGGCTGGGGGGGCTTCTCCGGGGGCGTCGAGGAGCCAGAGCGGGCCGGAGGGGAGGTCCCAGCGGGGAGGTTGATCGAGGGAGGGCGTCTGAGCGGAAGCAGTGAGCATGGTTGCCGAAGTGGGGGGCCTGTGGAGCGGGCGTCGCGGCCGGCCACTCTACTGAGGCCCCCCCGGGCCAGCAAGGCAGATGCTCAGTCTTCGGCTTCGACCGCCGGGTAGAGCACGATGGTGGTGGGGGCGTGGCGTACCACGCCGCGGGCCACCCCGCCTAAGAACCACTCGGCCACCCGGGAGCGCCCGGTGCATCCGAGAAAGAGCAGGTTGGCGGTGTGTTCCTCGGCCGCGGCCAGCACCTCGTGGGAGGGGTAGCCGGGGCGGACTTCGGTGGTGAGTTGGGTGCCGAGGTCGAGCTCTTCGGCAAGGCGGTCGAGCTGGGCCTGGGCGCTGGACTGGGTTTCTTCGAGGTGGGCCACCAGAGCGGCCGGGTAGGCCGCTGGCTCGACCAGGGAAGGGGTGGACCGCGGCAGCTCCACGACGTTTAACAGGGTGAGCGCGCCGCCCTGGCGGCGCACCATGTCGGCGGCCAGCTCCACGGCGCCGGTGGCCGAGGCGCTGAAGTCGGTGGGGGCCAGCGCGCGCACATCGCCCTCCCAGGCAAATCCGTCGGGGTGTACCAGCGCCAGCGCACAGGGGGGGCGGTGGGCCAGGCGCTCGGCGGTGGAGCCCAGAATTAGCCGGGAGAGCTGGCCGCGGCCCGAGACGCCGACCACCAGCCAATCGGCCTGGTAGAGCTGCGCGGCGTGGACCAGCGCGCCCGAGGGAGAGCCGATCTGGATGTTGACCTCCACCTCGATTCCCTGAGTGTCGATGGGCTCCAGCCACTGCCGAAACTCGTCCTGGAGCTGAGCTGGAGCATCTTTATCGGCGTTTCCCGAGGCCACCCGCAGAAGCGAGAGTTCTTCGGGGCTGATCGCGTGCACTCCCATCAGGCGCACCGGGCGACCGTCTTGTTGGTGAAGGCGAGCCAGGCGAGCCGCCCAGCGGGCGGCGGGGATCGCGTGTTCGGAGAGGTCGCTGCCAAAGAGGATGGTGGTCATCGGATACTCCAGTCATTCAGAAAGCCAGAAAGCGTTGGTGGGAGATGGCTCCCTATATAGTGGGGGATATCGACCGGGAGGCAAGGGGGCTGGTTTTGCTTTACATCGCGTTGCGCCCGTCGGTAGCGTCGGCCCGGCGATCACGCGCAACCCTTTGAGGCGATATGATTCACGAGAGTATGTTCTCCCAGCAGCCCGTTTACCCGGCAGTATTTATCGGTCGCAGCGCCACGGAGCTCGCGCGTCGGTACAGCGATCGCTTTAAGCGCCTGTCGCAGGCGGGCTTTGAAATCCACGTGATGGCGGCAGACGATGGAGGCTTTGCGCTGCTGGAGCGTCAGGGCGTTAAGTGCAAGCCCATTCCGGTGGCCAGCGCGCGTAACGCGCCGGGGTTGATGGGCGCCTATTTTATCATCCAGGCTCATCTGCTGGAGCTGCGTCCGGTGCTCTTGCACGTGTGCTCGCATCGCCTGGCCTGGATCGGTGTGTTTGCGGCTCGGCAGGCCGAGGTGCCGGCGATTTTTGCGACGATGGAGTACCACTGGCTCGAAGAGGAGCCGGTGCATCTGCCCCTGGGGCCGCTGGCGCTCTTGCGGGCCAGCGCCAAGGTGCGTCGGGCCGAAGATCGGATCAACGACGTGGTGGGGTATCCCTGGCGGCGGATGATGCTGCAGGCCTACGAGCACCTGGGAGAAGACGTGGATCGCTACGTGGTGACCACCCAGTTTGATTTCCGGTTGCTGCAGGATCTCAAGGTCGTGGCGCCCTCGCGTCTGGAGGTGGCGATGGGGGGGGCCGGCGTCGATGTGACGCGTTACCACCCGGCCGAGGATCGCGAAGCGGCCCGCGCCAGGGGGCGTGAGGCGTTGGGCCTGCCGACCCACTGGCGGCAGGTCGTGGGCTTTGTGGGGCCGGTGTCACGTCGTCACGGCGCCGATGACCTGGTGGCGACGGTCAAAGCGCTGCGGCGATCGCACCCCTCGCTGGGCTGGGTCATCGCGCCGCGCGGCACCCTTGCCGACGGGCAGGCGCGCCGGCTGCGCCGGCTCGCGGATCGCGGCTGGGTGAAGCTGGTCAACGGCGATCGCAAGACCGACGCAGCCTTCTATCACGCGCTGGATGCGCTGGCGTTTCTGGGCACCGCGTCCACGCCCCCGGACGCGTTGCTGGAGGCCGGGGCGTGTGGGGTCGCCGCGGTCGCGTACGACACCCCGGCGACGCGCTCGATCGTTGTCTCCGGGCAGAGCGGGGAGCTGGTGCTGGAGGGCGATCAAACCACGTTTGCCACCGTACTGGGCGCGCGCCTGGGGGCCCCGAAGTTGCTGGCAAGCCAGGGCGATCGGGCCCGCGCCAGAATCGAAGAGCTCTTTACCCGCGAGGCAGCGGACACCCAGATGTTAGAGCTCTACGACGCGGTGTTGGGCGCCAAACTCACCGGGCGCTGAGCAAGAGCCGACGCTCAGGGCGCTTCAAACTCAAAATGGAGGGTGGGCGTGGGGGCTTTGAGCGTCTGCGTCTGTTCGATGTTGGCATTGAGACGCGCGCCGACCCTCACCGGGAACTCATCCTCGGGGAGGCGAAGCTCAACGGGGCTAAAGCCTACCGAACGTCCCTCCACCAGCACCCGGAGCGCGGGTGGCGAGGTGGTCACCCGTATAAGATGGGTGGAGGCCTGGGAGGCGGCGGGCTCCAGCGGGGCGGCTTCGGCCGGGGAGGGATGCTCGCCGGGAGCCAGGAGCAAGAATGCCGCTGCCCCCACAAGCGCGGTCGCGATGAGGCCCAGGCCCAGCAGCGGCGGGCGACTTGCCGCGGGGCGTGGCGGTGTGGGGTGAGCCCGTGGCGAGGGGGCGGCCGGCGTCGGGGAGCTCGTGCGGGTGGCAGAGGCTGTTACGGCCGGCGTCGGGGCGACCTCCACCGCGTCTGGAATGTCGCTGAAGGCTTCCGGGGGAAGCTCGTCGAGGCCGGGCTCGGAGGGCTCGGGCTCGGCCGGCGCGTCCCGGGGAAGGGGCGTGGGCCGGCGAGGCTCGGAGGAGGGCAGTGTTTGAGGGTCGACGTCGCCAAAGTTGAGTTCGTCGCCAAAGAGGCTGTCGACGTCGGCGTCTTCCGAGAGGAAATCCAGGGGCGATTGGAGGTCGGCGTCGAGAGAAAACGCGCCGACCGGCGAACTCAGCACGCTGGCGTCTTCGGCATCCAGGGCTTCGGGCGGGCTCGCCAGGGCCACGTCGGCGGCCTCTTCGGCCGTTGAGGGCTCGGGGCCGACAATAAAGGGATCGGAGGGCGCATCGGGTTCGCCTTCACTCTCGCCAGCGTCATACGCCTGAGAGGGCTCCGGCTCCGGCTCCGGTGGTAGCGCCGGCGGCTCCTGCAGAAAGTGGGACGTCTGCTGGTCAAGGATATCACTGGCGATGGCGGCGTTTGGAAGGCGCCGGGGCTGCTCTTTGGCCACCAGCATGTCGAGAAACTGACGGAAGCTCGCGCCGGCCTCGACCGTATAGGGCAGGGCCGCGGCCTCGGTGGAGAGTTGGCGCGCGATCAAGGCGATGCGGCTCTCCTCCGGGTAGGCCGGGGTGCCGGTGAGCATCTCCATGGCGAGGAGCCCCGCCGCGTAGAGATCGGCGGCCGGGGTGACCCGGCGTTCGCTCAAGATCTCGGGGGCCATGTAACGCACCACTCGCCGCGAGAGCTTCGACTCCTCAAAGGGCTCCTCACCACTGGCAAGCTCGTAGAGCCGCCAGATCTGGAAGTCGACCACGTGCAGCGTCGGCGGCCCGTTGTGGCCAGGGGTAATCCGGATCTTGGAGGGGCGCAGAAGCCCGTGGGTGAGGTTCATCTGATGGGCGTTGTCCAGCGCCTCGCAGAGTTGCTGGAGCAAACCGAGGGTGGCCTCAAGCGAGAGCCTGCCCACATGCTGGAGATAGTCATTCAGGCTCCAGCCCCGGGCCCATTGCGTGATGATGTAGGGACATCCGCCGACGCTTCCGTGCGCGTAGGGGGTGGCGATGGTGTCGGTGTTGAGCGCGCGTAGCTCGGCGGCCAGGTGGGCGAAAGCATTGGAATCGGCCGGTCCCTGGTCGCGACAGGCAAAGATCCGAATGGCCACCGGACGGTCGCCCAGGTGCAGATCGCTGGCGCGAAATACCGGTCCCCAGCGTCCATCGTGCACCCGAGCTTCGAGGCGATAGCGATCGTCGATAAGGTCGCCAATCTTTACGCGAGGTTGAACAACCATGGTGCTTCCGGCAACGTCTGGGGTATGTGGGGAGAGTGTCCGGGCGGAGCTTAACAAGGGTTTACAGTTCCGACAAGAATACTCGCCCCTGGGAGAGCCTTGCATCATGTGGGTTCTGGACGACTTACCGGTATGAGAGCGCATGAGCGACACCACGGAAACATCCTCGAGCTCCTTAAGCCTCGCTGAGGTGCGGCGGGCGCTTGAGCTTGAGGTTCGTATTGATGATTTTGGTTTCACCGGCGAAGGGTATGTGCGTCTGCAAGACGGCTGGCTCTCGGTTCATGGGGCCCTTCCCGGGGAGTGGGTTCGAGTGCGATTGCAGCCCGATCAGCGCGAGGGGGCTCGCCGGCTCTACGCCGATCTGGTGGAGGTGCTGGAGCCTTCGCCGGTGCGTCGAGATCCGCTCTGTGAGCGCGATGCGAGCTGCCGCGGTTGCCAACTTCGCCATCTGAGCGTCGATGAAGAGCTTCGCTTTAAGGTGCGCGGGATTCAGGAGGTCGTGGAGAAGTTCGGTGGCGTGCCGCCTGGGGAGCAGCCCGAGGTGGAGATTCTCACCCCGCAGCCGACCGCACGCGGCGACGCGTATCGCTACCGCACCTCGCTGAGCTTTCGTCGGGTGGGCGATCGCGTGGAGTTGGGGCTCTACAGTCCGGCCTCCGAAGCACTGATTTCGATGTCCGATTGCCCGGCGCTGACCGCGCAGACCCAGCGGGTGGTGGCGACGGTGGAGCGCTCGTTGCAGGGGCTGAACACCTTGCCCTGGGACGCTCATATGGCCCGGGAGGTCTCGGCCCAGGTGGAAGGGTTTGAGGTGGCGCCCGGGGTCGAGCAGATCCGTGTGGTGGTCCCCAATCACGGGGTGGGGCTGGTGGAGGTGCGGCTCACCGAGGCACGCGATCAGGAGCATTTCGAAGCCCAGTGTCACTCCGAAGCGCTGGCCGGATGGTTGGCTCGCCTGAGCGAATACTTGCCTCCGCAGGTGGGGCTGGCCGTGGGAAGTGGGAGCTTTCGGGCGTATCTGAAAGAGCCCACCCGCGTGCGCATTCCCCTGGGGCGGCTGCAGATGGAGGTGGGCTACGACGACTGGATTCATGCCACGCTGGCCCCGGCCGAGGTGCTCTACGAGGCGCTTGAACACTGGCTGGAGCCGACCCGCGCCGAGCGTTTTCTGGATGTGGGTTGCGGCATCGGCACCATCGCGCTGATGCTGGCCTCCCGGGTCGCGGAGGCGGTGGGGCTGGATCAGAATCAGGCCTCGATCGAGTCGGCCGAGATCAACGCGGTGGGCCAGGGCATCGACAATGCGCACTTTGTGGCGGGAGGCTGGGAGACGGGATTGCGTCGACTGGCGGCGGCTGGCGAGCGTTTTGAGCTGGCAACCATCAACCCGATGCGTGAGCCGGTCGGTCGTCGGGCGCTGGCCTACCTGAACCCGCTGGGCGTGGAGCGTCTGGTGTACCTGGGGCCTTCGCCGGCCGCGGCGGCCCGGGACCTGGGAGCGCTGCGGGAGATGGGATGGGAGATCGACCGACTGGCGGCGGCCAACCTGCACCCGGCGACCTACCACACGATGCTGGTCGCGCGCCTGCGCCGGGAGGTTTGACGGCTCAGGCTGCCGGCGGTCACCAGAGCAAAAAAGCCCCGCGCATCAGGCGCGGGGCTTTTTTGTGGTTGGTGGCGAGGTGCCCACCGATCTCAATCTTCGAGGTGCGGGCGGTAGTACTGCTCGCGGATCGTTTCCACGGCGAAGTGCAGGAACTTGTCGATGGCCTCTTCGGGCACATCTTCGATGGCGCCTTCGATCTGTCCGTAGTGGTTGATCGGGGCGTTCTTGATCTGGACGCCTTCCAGGCCGCTGACGAAGGTGTTGGCGCGCGCGCGCAGATCGTCGGAGAGATCTTTGTTGGGGTGGGGCTTGATATGAAGGAAGACCTCGCCCTTGGTGTTGAGGTCCATGACGGCGTACTTAAGCGAGCCGTAGCGGATGTTGAAGCCGCCGACCTTTCCCCCGCCCGGGGTGGCGTCGCAGCCCAGCTGGCGAGCCTTGATGATGGTCTTCATCATCGCTTCGCGCCGTTGCTCGCCACCAAGTTCCTGGGCTTTGGAGAGAATTTCGAGAGTATCCAAGTGTCCTCCTCAACTGCTGTGGGCCCGGACGATCCGGGCACCGAGAGGCGGTGACGCGGGGAGCATCGCGGGGAAACCATAAAATATCGGGGCGCCGGGATGAAAAGGACCAGGCCGGGACGCCAGAGATGTATGCGAGGATCGGTCCGATCCTTCACCGGACATACCGTAAAAACGCCGCGAAACGATCCCCTATTTCAGCGCGATGATCAAGGCGGGAGTTTTGGCCCGGGAGGTCAGCTATCCGATCGACCCGAGGTGATTAGGCTTGGAGCCAGCAGGTAGCATGGCCGTTTGTGCGGCCTGGTGATCAGGCACTCCGCAGGCCGGGGAGCCGAGGAACTGACCACAAGGGGGGGAGCTGTGAGCAAGCATGCTGGGGTGAAAGCGCAGCCGGCCGTCGGTCTGATAGGGGTGCGACCACGCACTGTGGAGTCGTTAAGAGCGATGCTTCAGGCCGGAGGCTTCCGGGTGCGCGGAGTTTTGCGGGGAGCGGTGCACGAGGCGTTGGTGGCACTGGCGAGGGAGTGCCCGGTGGTCGTCGAAGCGCTCGAAGAATCGGAGTTGGTCGAGGCGCTGGAAGCCACGGTGAGGCAGGGGCTTGGCGAGCGCGTGGTGGTGATCACCGACGCACGCGAGGTGCGGCTTCGGGTGCGGCTGATCGAGGCGGGCGTGGCGCAGGTCGTTGCCCGGCCGCTCTCCAGTGCCGAGTTGATCGCCCGGGTGGCCCGGGTGCGTCGCCTGGATTCGCCCGCGGGGCTCCAGGGGGCGCTGAAGGTCGTGGGGCTCAGTGATGTACTCATGCTCCTGCACCAGCAGCGCGCCAGCGGCGAGCTGCACGTGAGGGGGCAGACACTGCAGGCGTGTATCTGGATGGAACGCGGGGCGTTACTGGGGGCCCGCGCCTCGCAGGGCCTCTGGGGAGAGAAGGCGCTATTTCGAGCTTTGAGGGTATTTGACGAAGAGGAGGGCTTCTTTGACTTTCGTGACCCACGGATCAAGCGTGGCAATCTGGGGCTGGCTCACTTCGAAGTGTTGCCGGCGTTGATGCTTCGCGGGGCCCAGCATGCCGACGAGTTTCGAGCGCTGCGTGCCAGTCTGCCCGATGGGCCGTTGAGAGCGAGCGATGGCCTGACTTATAGTGAGCGCTGCGCCGAGGTCTTTTCGATTCTCGCTCGGGACCCGGAGCGCGTCTGGAGCGTCGATGCGTTGATCGACGCCAGTTCACTTTTGGATCTGGAGGTGGCCCGTCAGATCCACGAGGCCTTCAAACGCCAAGAGGTATGTTGTGTCCAACCCCCTCGCCACGATCCTGCAGGATGTTGATCTGCGGACTCAGCGCACTCTGGTGCTCGGTGCAACCGGGCAGCTGGGGCGGCACCTGGTACGCGAACTCAGCGACCGCGGCTGGCCCACGCGGGCCCTGCGCCGGTGGCAGTCCGAGCCCTTGTCGCCTGCGCTCGTCGGGGTCGAGGAGGTCGTGGGAGATATTTTCGATCCGGTGGCGTTGGCGCAGGCACTCTCCGGAGTCAATTACGTGTTCTACTGCGTGGCGCCCGACGCCGACACGGAGCCGGGCACGATCATGGGGCGGGCGGTGGAGGGCATTCGCCGGGTGTTTGAGGCCGGACGTGGCGCCGGCGTCGATCGCTTTGTTGTCGTGAGCTGCGCGGCCACCGTCGCCCGCGTACCTCCGGGGAGCTACGCCGATGAGCGGGGGCACTACCTTCCCGGTTCCGGAAACGATCTCTTCCTGGAGAGCAAGTACGCCGTGGAGCAAGAGTGCTACCGCTACTTCGCCGATGGCATGGACATCGTGATGTTGCTGCCCACGCTTCTGGTGGGGCCGGGGATCGATCTGACACCCTTTGCGGCGCTTGAGGTGCCCGAGGGGCAGGGGCTCAACTGTGTCGACGTGCGTCAGGTCGCGTTTGCCGCGGCGCAGGCGCTGCGATACGGGCGTAGCGGGGAGCGCTACATCATCGGCGGAAAGAACGCTACGGCCGGTGAACTCTTTGAGGGCTGGCGCCCGAAACGCCGCGGGCGCCGGCCTCGCCGGGGGCCGCGAGATCAGGCGATTGTGGTCCGAGGGCAGTGGTACAGCAGCGCCCGAGCACATCATGACCTCCATCTGGGGGAGCGCGCCTCGCCGCCGGATGCCACGGTGGATCAGGACCTTCAGGTTTGAGCATCAGGGCGACTGAGGGGGACCTCGTCCGATCTCAATGCGGCGCCGACCTGCGCGTTTGGCGCGAAGCAGGCGCGCGTCGGCCACGCTGAGCAGCGCCTCGGCGTCGCCACCATCGTCGGGATAGGCGGCCAGGCCAGCGCTAAAACTCACCGAAAAAGCGCGTCCCGATTCTCCCTCAAACTGCATCGCGCATAGCTCGTCATGGACCCGCTGGAGCGCCCGGGCCGAGGTGTCGATGGCCTCGTCGACCAGCACGACGACAAACTCCTCACCGCCCCAGCGTGCCCGCAGATCTTCGATGCGAAAGCGGTCCTGAAGCAGACGCCCCAGCGTGGCCAGTACGCGATCGCCGGCGGGATGGCCGTGGTGGTCGTTGACCCGTTTGAAGTGATCGACATCCAGGATAGCAAAGACCAGTCGCCGGTGGTGCCGGGTGACCTCGGCCATGCGCGCGGCGAGTTGCTCCAGGAAGGCGCGACGCGTCAGGAGGCCGGTGAGCACGTCGCGATCGGCGCGCTCTCGGGCCTGGCGCGCACGCGTCATTCGCACGTTGAGACGCGCCAGTAACTCGTTTCGCGAGAGGTTGCTTAAAATGAAGTCATCGGCGCCGGCCTCATACGCTGCCAGACGCGCCGACGAGGAGGCAGTGGAGCTAAAGAGCACGATGGGGAGGTCTTGCCAGCGCGGCACCGCTCGCAGGGAGCGGCACAGATCGAAGGGAGAGATTCCCGGGAGCTCGGCGTTCATCAGCAGAAGATCGGGGCGGTGCCGCTCCAGCTCATCAAAGATCGACGAGGCGTCGGGGCGATAATGCACCGCCACATCTTGCTCGCCGAGGTGGCGAGCCACTTCTGAGGCGAAATCACCCTCGGGATCCAGGATGAGCGCACACGACTGATGGGCGCGGCGGCTGATGGCCAGGCGTTGAGCAATCTGCGAGAAGCTCACCGCGCTGACAGGTTTGGCCACGATCTGTGAAGCCCCCGCCCAGAGGCCGTGGACGCGATCCAGCGAGGTCTCCTCAGGACAGGCCAGCGCCAGTGGCAGATGCTTGAGCTCTGAGGCCTCTTGAAGTCGGCGGATGTCCTCGGCCTGGCGAGCCCGTGACATCGAGGGCTGCAGGGTGAGCAAGACGCCGGCGAGCAGCGGTGTCTGCACCTTGTAGCAGGCCTCGTCGACTGTGGTCGCGCTTCGTAGAGGGATCATGAACTGCTCGGCAAAACGCTCCACCCGCTTGAGGTAGGCTTCATCGGAATCGATGACGACCACGGTTAGCGCGCGCCCCTCGCCAGCTGAATTCAGCGCCGAGGGAGGCGTCGCAAGCTGGGCTTCGCGCACGCGCTGACGCACTCGCGCAAAGAGCGTGGGAAGTCGGTGGAGTATGTCGGGCCGGGAGGCTGGCTCCGATGCCGTATGAAGTGTGCGAAGCGGCTTGCTAAGCGCGGCGAGCGCGTCGCTGACGGGGGTTAACTCAAAGTGCCGTGCGGCGTCTTCCATCGGGGCGATGGCCTGTCTTAGTGAGCGCGCGGGGAGGCGGCCGGCCATCAGTTCTTCAAGGAGGTGGCGCAGATAGGCGGTCTCGATATCGAGAGTGGCGATGAAGTCCTGACGTCGCGCGCCTTCTTCGAGCACCACCACGGATTCTTCGGAGAGGCTGCCGTAGGGAGAGGGGGAGGCATGGAGGTGGCGCTGAATGGTCAGTGCGAGCTCGGCGTCGGGCGTGCCGGGCGGCAGCCAAAGATCAGCGCTCGGGCTTTCTCCCAGGGTGAGTACAAGGGGGGGAGGCTCGGTGAGACGCCAGCGTGCGAGCACCTCGGCGTGCCCCTGCTCCAGCGCATCGGCGTCGATGACCAGCGCCTGGACAGAGCGCAAGTCGTGTTCCAGCGCGTCTGGAGGGCTCGGCGCTCGGAGCAGAGCGCAGGTATGGAGGTCGCCGAGCGCGTCTTGAAGCCGCGTGGCTCGCTCCTCATCCTTCAGGACGATTAGCACCTGCCTCAACATCTCGTGGGACTCTCGCGTGTGTCTGCGCCGACAAAGGCGGCGCAGACAGGGGGCCGATGAGCGTTAACTTCTAAAAGCTAAGCGGCCTTCACGCCTATTCCAACGATAAGGAGGGGTCAGCTCATCAATCGCGCCCGGACGCGTGAACTCACCGCGTCGAGCACCGTGACCACCGCCAGCAAAAAGAGCAGGGCCGTGGCCGCGCGGTCGTACTGGAAGTTGTTGATGTAGGTGTAGAGGTAGAACCCGATACCGCCGGCACCGACCACCCCGAGGATGGAGGCTGCGCGCACGTTGTACTCCAGCATGTAGAGGGTGTAGCCGAGCATCAGCGGGAGCACCTGGGGGAAGACCCCGAAGCGAAACCGCTGCAGCGGCGTGGCCCCGACGGTGCGCAGAGCTTGGAGGGGGCGCGGATCGATCGATTCGATCCCCTCGTAGTAGAACTTGCCCAGGTAGCCGGCCGCGTAAAAGGTCAGCGCCAGGATGCCCGGGAAGGGGCCCAGACCGACGATCGCCACGAAAAACAACCCCCAGATGATGCTGGGTATGGTGCGCAGGAGGTTGAGCACCAGGCGCGCCACCACCTGAAAGGGGCGCGCCGAGATGTTGCGGGCGGCCAGCGTGGCGATAGGCAGGGAGACGATGGCGGCCAGGGTGGTGCCGATCAGCGCCATCTGCACTGTCTCCAGCAGGCTCCGGGCCACGTTGGCGCTGACCGAGAAGTCCGGCGGCAGCATGCGCGAGAGGAAGTTTGCGGCGTGGTCAAAGTTGCCAAAGATGCGGCTTACCGAAAAGTCCACGCCCATCGCCGACCAGATGTAGAGGCCGGCGATCAGTATGGCGAGCAACACGTAGAAGGAGCCTTTGCCCCACATCCCGTCGATGGGAAGCGGCGCCGGAGTAGCGGGGCGGGCTTCGTCATCGGTGGTGCGCGCAGCCGAGGCGGGGGCGAGTTCTGTGGGGCCGAGGGCGCCATCGGTAGGCTCGTCGATCGCCAAGGCTTCCAGTACTCGGCAGCCCTGCTCGGGAGGGCCATCGAAGACGAGTTCGCCGTGATGCATAACGAGCACGCGGTCGGCAAACTCGCGGGCCATGTTCAGGTCGTGAAGCACCATGATCACCGCACGTTGGTGATCACGGGTGCCCGAGCCGGCCAGGCGATCGATGGCCCGGCCGGCCCAGTGCACATCAAGACTGGCGATAGGTTCGTCGAGCAGCATCACCTGGGGGGACTGATGAAGCAGTCGCGCGATGGCCACGCGCTGCTGCTCCCCCCCGCTGAGGCGCGAACTGCGCGTGTGAATACGCTCGCCCAACCCGAGGTCGTCGAGGAGTTCGATGGCTCGGGAACGCTCGTCGGTGGGAAAGCGCACCATGCTGGCGGCCGAGGGCTGGTGGTAGAGTCGGCCGCAGAGCACGTTCTGAATCGCGCTGAGCTGCGGGACCAGTCCGTAGTTCTGGAAGACCAGCCCCACCTTCTCGTACATCGCCCGCGGGGCAGTTTGGCCGGCCGCGATGCGAAAACCAGCCAGCTCTACGCTGCCCGCACTGGGGGCGAGGAGCCCGCTGAGTACGCGCAGCAGCGAGGACTTTCCGCCCCCGCTGCGCCCGACGATTGCCACACGCTCACCGGCGGCCACCGAGAAGGTGATCCCTCGCAGCGCCTCCACGGGCTGCGAGGTGGTCGGATAGCTCAGGCAAAGATTTTCAACCCGTACAACACTCAACTCGGTCTTCCTGCGAATGGTGATGCCCGGCGGGCTCCAGAGTTAGAAGCGCGGCTCATAGCCGACCAGGTCGCGCATACGCTTGAGTTCGCTGACGTGCTCGTCGTGACCACGGGCGACGATGCGATCGGCGCCGTACACGCTCTCCAGCAGCTCGGCGTTCTCCGGCTCGTTGAGCTTGAGCAGCGCGTCGCGCACGTTGTCTTTGACCTCCTGGGGGAGGTCGCCGCGGATGGCAATGCCGTGGGTGGGCACCGGTCCCTGGCGTTCGATGACTTTGACTTTGGCGCGTTGGTCCTCGTCCAGATACTGCTGCAGGGCGTAGTCCGAGGCGGCGGCCGCGTCGACCTGACCATTGACCAGGGCCAGCAGAGCCTGCTGATAGCCGCCGGCGTAGATCACGTTGGAGAAGTACTCCGTCGGATCCTGATCGGCCTTGAGGTAGCCCTCATCAATGACCTTGCCCAGCGGAAAGAGGTAGCCTGAGGTGGAGGTCGGCGACGTAAACGCGATCGAGCGGCCCTTGAGGTCGGCTAGCGAATCGATGTCGCTGTCGGCCAGCGCGTACCACTGCGAGTAGTAATAGGGGTGACCGTCGCGCTCTTCGACGACCAGGAGCTCGGCGCCGGCGTTTTCGTGGGCCACCAGGTAGGGCAGGCCGCTGAAGTAGGCGACGTCGGCGTTCTCGGAGCGCAGCGCTTCGACGACGGCCGAGTAGTTGGTGGGAAGAAAGATCTCTACGTCGTAGCCGGTCTCTTTTTCGATGAACTCAGCAAACTTCTCGGCGTCGAGCTGCAGGCCTTCCGGATTCTCCTGGGGCTGGAAGGCAAAGGTCAGCTCTACCTCTTCGGCTCCTTCCTGCGCCGCTTCGGTCGCTTCGGTCGCTTCGGTGGCCTCGGTGGCTTCGGGCTCGGACTTCTCGCAGGCGCCCAGCGCCAGCGCCCCACCCAGTAGGGTCAGTAGCGCCGCGTGGCGAAGAGTTGCGGTGTGGCAGGACATCGACATGCTCCATGCAGAAGATTGATCATAGGGCCGGTACGCACTGCGTCGTGCCAGCGGAACGCCGCCATTGATTAAGACCACAGGCCTTAGCGTCAAGGGGAAATTGATAATTAATATCAATTAGGTGTGATCTGGCGTCGCTCTCAGAGGCCGCGAGGCCGGCCCTGGGGCCGGCCTCGCGACGTATCTTATGCATGGCCAGTGGCCCTCGAACCGAGGGCTTGGCTGCGTGATCAGGCGCGGCTGCGCTCGACCTGATCGCGTTCAATGGCTTCGAAGAGGGCGCGGAAGTTTCCGCCCCCAAAGCCCTTGTCGCCCTTGCGCTGAATCAGCTCAATGAAGAAGGGACCGGCTTCGGGCTGATTGTAGTAGAGCGCAGCTTCCTTCATGAAGATCTGCAGCAGGTACTTCTCGTCTTCGCCATCGATGAGGATGCCGTGCTTCTGGAGCACCTCGTAGTCTTCATCGATCTTCGAAACGCCTTGCTCGGCCATCCGTCCCGGAGCGGCTTGATAATAGCTCGGCGGGGTGTGGAGGAACTCGATGCCCTTGCTTTCCATCTCTTCGATGGACGCGATGATGTCGTCGAGGTTGAAGGCCGCGTGCTGCACACCGCCACCGCCGAAGTCTTCCAGGTACTTCTGGATCTGCGAGGCGTTGAAGAAGGGGCGCGCGGGCTCGTTGTTGGCGAACTTGATGCCGCCTTCCGGATCCCACATCACGATCGACTTAAGTCCGGAGCCCGACTGACGGGTGGGATCGATGTCGCTGGTGTGGAAGGCGATGTCCCAGAACTGCTCCATGCCCAGGACGTCACGGAACCAGTCGACCAGCGGCTTGAGCGTACGCACGTTGGAGGTGAGGTGATCGATGGTGGTGAAGTTAAAGCGGTTGTTGCCGCCGGTGTTCACGACCTCGAAGCCGGGGGCGTAGCCCTGATAGCCCTTCTTCTCGACAAAACCGTAGGTGGTGTTGCCCAGGGGCGTGGCGATCTCAAAGGAGCGACGGGTGCCGCCGTCGGCTTCATGGGTCTGAATCTCTTCGATGATCGTGGCGCCGCGCTCTTCCAGACGCTTGAAGGCTTCTTCGATATCGCGCACCGCGAAGTTCACCGTGCCGATGCCGGCGGTGTGGAACTTGCGATGGTAGGCCGCCCAGCTGTCCGGCCGCTGCGATTCGACACACTCAATGATGATGTCACCGGCCTGGTAAACCTCAGCCATATCACCGGTGGCATCTTCCCACGCAGGAGTCGAGCGAGCGATCAGCGTGAAGTCCAGCATATCGACGTAGAACTTGCGGCTGCGCTCCAGATCGAGCGTGACAAAACGAAGACCATCGTAGCCGGTGATGCCCAGGTTCTTAATTTGCGACATGTGCGCCTCCAGAGTGTGGGATAAGGGAGGCCGGGAGCGTTCGACTCTCAAGGGAGACGACACTCTCAACCTGCCGGTGGGGATGTGCTGACGATCGAACTAACCTAATGAGCGCACCCTGTAAAGCGAGTGCTTCAGGCGGGACGGTGCAATCCCCAGGGGGCCTAGTCTGGCGTCAATCAAAGTGCGGATCAAACCAGGTTTTATCATCGAAATGGCGGCGCAACGCCTGAAATATCTCCGCTGCCAGGTGAACCCCCCGGGCGTCAAAGCTCGTGGAGGTATCAAAGAAGCGTGAGGTCTCTCCTCGCTTCTGGTGGCGGTACTCCAGGGCGCGGGCCAGCATCTGGATTCGGTCGGCCACCTTGACGATACGTGCTTCCAGCGTCTGGCCCTGGCGGTACTCCTGAAAGGCCGAACGCCAGGAGGGCAGGGCCTCCAGAATGTGATCTGCCGCGCGATCTTCGGCCTGGTCGACCACATCCTTCCCAATGAGTTCCTTGACCGGCCGCGGGAGGTCGGTGAGCATCGCCTCGCCGAGGTCGTGAACCAGGGCAATGCGTAACACCCGCTCGACGTTGGCGCCCGGGGGAGGCTGATGGTCGGCAAGCCACAGAGCGATCAGTGTGACGCCGTGGATGTGAGCGGCGATGGATTCAGGGCGATCGACTCCGCAGATCTGCCAGCCGGTGCGCGGGAGCGATTCCAGGCGTTGGTCACGGCTGATAAGACGCAGAAGTTGTTCGACATCGGGGCTTGTCTGGGACATGTCAAGAGGGCCTGAGAAGGTCGGGCGAACGAGCAGCGCGGCAAACCACCCGGAACGAGCGTTGGTAGGAGTGCGATTAAAGAGGCTCTAGAGATTGAACAGCAGGAAGGCGATGACAAGCACAAACGCGGGTCGAGTAGCGTTGACCGGTGCCGACAATCTTGTAGGGGGGCAGGTCGCGCGGGCGCTTTGTGAGGAAGGCATCGGTGTGCGCGCGCTCGTCCCGCCCGAGGCCCCACGCTGGCACCTGAGCGATCTGGCGATCGACTGGCGAACGCTCCGCAACGATGAGGGCGAAGCGGGTTGGAGTGAGGCCTTGCACGGGGCCGGGGCCCTGATCGTGGCGGACACCCAACGCTGGTCGGGCCAGACGGGCCAGGCTGCGGAGGCGCGCCAGAGAAGCGTGGCCCGGCTTCGCCGAGTGCTCGACGCCGCACAGCGCGCACACATTCCGCGGGTCGTCGTGGTCTCCGGAGAGCAAACCCTGGCCGACGGTTCCGCCGAAGGGGCGGCTCGGCTTCCCGAGGATTTCGGGAGCCCTCAGACTCAGGGGCTGCTCGCGGTCGAGTCGGAACTCTACCGTTACGTCGCGCAGGGAATGAACGTGTGCCTGGTGGTTGCGGGCCTTCCGCTGGGGCCAGGGGATGTGCGCGGCGATCAGCTCGGCCTCTTTGCCCCCGATATGCCGATGCATGAAGGCGTGCTTCACCCCTGTGATGCCCGTGATCTTGCACAGGCGATCGTTGCGGCGGCCCGAAAAGGCAGGGCAGGGCGGCGTTATCCGGTGTTGGGCAAGCCTGTACCCCTGGAAAAACTCACGGAACTTCTAGACGCGCATGGCGGTTGCGCCCGTCCTGCTGCGTCGAAGCGACATTGGCCCCCGGACTGGGCACTGCGTGCGCTCCCGCTCCTCAGCGACCAGGCTGCCGGCGAGCTGGGCGTGCGTTCGCGCCCCCTGGCGTTAACGATTCGTGATACCGCCCGCTGGTACCGCCAGGCCGGCATGCTTCGGTACTGAAGATGGTCGGAGGTCCAACCTAAAGAGGCCGGGACGGATCGGAGACTTCTCCTCAATTCTGGCGGGCTTGAGCATGGTCTGATAGGTTCTCCTTTCTCACCGACGCCCCTGACGGGACCGGGACGCAACCCTTCGTGTTGCTGGAGTGTCCGTCTTTATGCGCTCGTCCCCTTGCCCTCGGCAGGGCGCCTGGTGTAGGAATATTCCGCACTGCAGATGTCAAGTCTAACCCGCAGGCGTACCTAGCGCCTGGCCACTTTATCAGGGCACTCGGCGAGGAGAGAAAGGAATGGCCAAAAAGAAACTACTCATCGCGGCGGTAATCGTCGGTATGTTTGCTGCCTTCTTGCTGTACCTTTACACAGCACAGATCGAGGAGGAAAAGGACGAGCTGCTGGCGAACCCGCGTGACGTGGTCGTGGCGGCTCGTGACATTCAGGCAGGGACGCTGCTGAGCCGCGAACTGGTCAACACCAAGTCGGTTCCCGGGCAGTTCCTTCCGGCCAACCCGCTTCTTAGCCAAGACCTGGATATCTATCTCGATATGCCGGTGAGCGAGTCCATTAAAGAGGGCTCGATGATTCTCACCAGCGACTTCGCGGTGGCCGAGGTCGCGCGGACCCTTTCGGCGCGTATTCCGGCTGGCGAGCGGGCGATGACCATCCCGGTCGACGCGATCTCCGGGGTTTCCGGCCTGCTGCGGCCTGGTGATCGGGTCGACATTCTGGGAACCTTCCCGGTGGGTAACGAAGATAACCTGATTCCGGAAGCCAGCGGTCAGGAGAGCATCGGATATGTCACGATGAACCTCTTGCAGAACGTGACTCTGCTGGCTGTCGGCCAGGAGATCTCGGACATTCCCTCCGGAGATAGCCGGGGCAACCGTGGTCAGTACAGCACGGTGACGCTCTCGCTGACCCCCAGTGAAGCCGAGCTGCTGGTGATCTCGCAGACCCGTGGCAAGCTGATGTTGTTGCTGCGTCATCGCGATGACATCGAAGCGGTGACCGTGACCAAGACGACCCTTCGCGAGGTGTTGGAGGAGCTGGAGGTCATCAACCGTAAGCGTCAGGTTCGCGTGCAGAAGCGGCCCAAGTGTGCTGCCGGCCAGAAGCTGACCAACGGTCGCTGCGAAGATACCATCGAGTTCCTGCGCTAAGCGGTGCGCGGTAGCGACATCTGAGTGAGATGCCAGGGCGACTTCCCCAGTTTTGGGAGTCGCCCTGACGTCTTTTTTGGGGCAAAAGGATGTCGCGCATAAGGGCGATGAGCCCGGGGTTTTTGATTGCGTTTTGCCGCGCATCAGGAGAAACTGCCGCTGTTATAAAGCCTAGTCGAACTGGCAGACCGACCTCGTTGTGCGGCTTGCTTAAGTGATTGCAATGGGATGCAGCTGTAAGGAGAACCATGAAGACGCTTTTTAGGTTAGGGGCGCTGTGGGCGGTCTTATGTGTGGTGGTACCCCTGTTGGTGGTGCCGCTGGAGGACGCGCATGCGCAGAATACGGTGGTGCCCGATATGGAGTTCACCATCGCCGTCGGGGAGACCCTGACGCTGGATGCCCGAGGAGTACGCCGCGTCTCGATTGGGCTGCCTGAGATCGCCGACGCACAGACCAGCAGCGATCAGCGCTTTCTGTTCATCAGCGGAAAGTCTGAGGGGGTGACCACGATCAACATCTTCGCCGGCTCCGGAAATGAGCAGCGAACGCTGTTGATTCGCGTCGTGGGTGTGAACCCGACCGCGCTGGCCGAAGAAGTTCGTTCGGTGCTGGGCGATCGTGCCGGGGTCGATATCCGGGTGGTGAAAGGGCGCGTCCTCATTGAGGGCGAAGTCTCCAGTGAGATCTTCCAGCGTAAGATCGATCGTCTCACCGAACTCTATCCCAATCAGGTGCTTAACTTCGCCACCTACCGTGAGGCCTTCGTGGAAGGCGCGCGCATGGTGGCGATCGACGTGTACTTTATCCAGTTGGCCACAACCAACCAGGACAACCTGGGCGTACGCTGGAACCAGTTCATCGGCATGAACCTCACCGGCGGCAGTGGCGATGTGCCTCTCTTCTACAACGCCAGCGAGCTGGGGCCGGGCGTGCTTCCGGCGGACTCCGTCCTCCCACCGCGTCCCATGGCGTTGACCGGGGGCAGCGGTCTGACGACCTATTCCTCGATCGTGGGTAACCTGAACTTCGCGCTCGACCTGCTGGTCGACAGCGGCATGATCAAAACCATCCAGCATGCCACGATGATCACCGAGGCCGGCACCGAAACCAATTATCTCTCCGGGGGCACGCTGCTGATTCCGATCTCGACGGATACCAGTATTGGTATCGCCGAGAAGGAGTACGGGTTGAAGATGAAGGTGACGCCGGTGCTCGACTTTGAGAACCGCGTTAAGCTTACCATCGAAATGGTCTACTCCGAGCTGGATTACGCCAACGGTGTTCAGGGGCTTCCGGCGCTGCGCAACAACGAGATCACCAGCACCGTCAATATGCAGGAAGGTCAGTCGGTTCTGGTCAGCTCTCAGGACAACGTGGTGTTCACCTCCAACGAGCGGGGCTTGTGGCTTCTGAGCCGTATCCCTATTCTCGGGTGGGCGTTTAAGAGCCGCAGCATGCTCAACCAGGAACTCAATAACGCTCTCTTCCTGACCCCCCGGGTGTACGAGCCCGGTACCGATTACCACCGTACCCTGGTGCAGGGCGTCTTCCAGGAACTGCTGGATGCCGGTGCTCAGGCTGAGGATCTGCCCGAACTCACCAACGCGCAGCCTCAGGGTGAATAAGAGGCCAGAAGTCCCATGAAGCAGATTCGCGTCCTTGATAACCGCGGCCAGGAATACCTCTTTCCGCTGGATAAACCGGTGATGGAGGTCAGTATTGGCCGCAGTCAGAACAACGACATTGTTCTGAACAGCAAAACGGTCAGCCGTCGCCATGCCATCATTAAGTTGATGGGAGAGCGGGTGATGCTGGTCAATCAGTCCGCTAACGGTGTTTTTGTTAATGGCGAGCGGGTTGAGCGCGTACGCGAACTGCGCCTGGGAGAGTTTGCAGCGATTGAGCCCTATCGCTTCTGCGTGGAGGCTACCGGACCCGGGGCGCAACCCTCTGTGGCGCCCCGGGGCTACGGGCCGGGTAATGGCCGTGCGAACCAGCCACCGGGAGGGCGCGCGGGAACTCCGGCGGCCATGTCCTCGGTGTCGGCAGCCACCGCGACGGCTGCGCTGCCGGAGCGTCGGCCGGTTGCACCCGCTCCCAAAAAGAAAAAGCCCGCGGAGACCGTTGAGGAGCTGCTGGGCGATCTCGCGCCGAATCCCGACTATCAAGAACAACGCGTGAGTCTGCGCGGCGAAGAAGTCGTGATTCACGAGAAGAAGGTGCGTCAGGCGTTCATCGGGTTTAAGTCGGAGCTGCACGATGAGCTCAAAGAACGCCTCGACCTGCATAGCTTTCAGATCACCGACTACAGCTCGCCGCGCGTGGTGCGTCAGGTCTCCGAGAAGCTCAAGGAGCTGATCGCCCGGCGTCAGCGGGAGATTCCCCGGCCCTACACCCCCGATCAGGTCTTTAAAGAGATGATGGATGAGGTCTGCGGTCTGGGGCCCATCGAAGACCTCGTAAAGCACCGGGGCGTCTCCGAAATTATGGTGGTCGATCGCGAGCATATCTATGCCGAACTCAACGGCAAGATTGTGCTTACAGACCGTATCTTCAACGACGAGAAGTCGATGATGACGGTCATTGAGCGTATCGTCATTCCGCGTGGTCGGCGCATCGATGAATCCAACCCGCTGGTGGATACGCGCCTGGCCGACGGATCACGTGTCAACGCGGTGATTCCGCCGCTGGCCCTCAAAGATCCCTGCCTGACGATTCGTAAGTTTCCCGACGAGCGGCTGACGGTCAAAGATCTCATTAACTTCGGCAGCATGACCGACGAAATGGCGAAGTTTCTGGCGCGGGCGGTGCGCTCGAAGAAGAACATCGTCATCTCCGGCGGTACCGGTTCTGGTAAGACGACGCTGCTCAACGTGCTCTCGGGGTTCATCGGGCAGACCGAGCGTGTGGTCACCATTGAGGATGCCGCGGAACTCCAGATCTATCAGGAGCACGTGATCAGCCTGGAGACCAAGCCCCCGAACCTGGAGGGTAAGGGCGAAATCGGAATTCGCGAGCTGGTGAAGAACGCGCTGCGTATGCGTCCGGACCGCATCGTCGTCGGGGAATGTCGTGGTGGCGAGGCGCTCGATATGCTCCAGGCTATGAACACCGGCCACGACGGGTCGATGACGACTGTTCACTCCAACAGCCCGACCGAGGCGATTGCGCGTCTGGAAACGCTGGTGTTGATGAGTGGTATGGAGTTGCCTACCCGAGCGATTCGCGAGCAGATTGCGGGGTCAGTGGATGTCATCATCCAGCAGTCTCGCTTCATGGATGGTAGCCGTCGCATCACCTACATCACCGAGGTCCTGGGCATTGACGATGATGGGTTCGTCAAACTTGAAGACATCTATCGTTACCGCCAGAAGGGGATCAACGAGAAGGGCAAGGTCTACGGCTACCACATGGCAACCGGCTACCTGCCCAGCTTTCTCGACGAGTTTCTCATTAAGGGGCTCGCCGATCCGGAAGACTTCTTTTGATAGGCCTGCCAACCTGCGGAGTCCGCGGGCAAGGCGGTTGCAGACAACAGGTCGGCTCGATAAAGTTCCCAGAGCGCAGATGAGCTTGGATTGGCGAGTGGTGAGAGTGGGCAGGAGCAGGGGGCAAATCGATGCCACCCGGAACTGCGCATGACACCCTCAGCGAGGAAAAGGACACCGTGTTATACTTATGGCTGGCATTGGCTCTGGGGTTTGGCGCAGGGTTTCTCGCGATCTGGGCTGGCGGCGACTGGATTGCGGAGCGCCTCTCGGCAGAGCGTGGCGTGTACGAGCGCATTATCGGTAAAGAGCTCCACCGGCTCTTTCTTCCCATCTCGCCACAGGAGTTTGTGCTCTACCACGCGGGCTTTTTCCTGGTCTGCGTGCTCGGCGGTGTGGTCCTGGTCAAGAGCGCCATTCTGGGGGCTATTTTCGGGGCGGCGATGGGGCTCTTTTTGCCGCGAGTCTTCCTAAAACGCGCCTGGGCCAACCGTCTCACCGCGATCGATGAGCAGGTCGAAGAGGCGATGGTGTACATGGCCAACAGCTTTAAGGCCAACCCCTCGCTTCCCGAGGCGATTCAGGATGTGTGCAACGCCATGGGGCCGCCGATTAGCCAGGAGTTTGGCGTGTTGCTCAAAGAGTACCGCCTGGGTACGCCGCTGGATCAGGCGCTGGTCAACATGCAGCGCCGGGTGCCTTCGCGTAACCTGGAGCTGGCCATCTCGGCATTGGTCATCGGTAGAACGGTCGGTGGAAACATCCCGGAAATTCTCAGCCAGATCTCCGGCACCATCCGTGAGAGCTTCCGCCTGGAACGGGTTATCGATACGCAAACGGCTCAGGGAAAGATGCAGGCCTGGGTTATGGGTTTGATGCCAGCGGTCGTTATTGCCGTCTTTTATAAGATGGACCCGACGCTGATCCAGCCCCTGTTTGAGACCTTCGTTGGCTATATCATTCTGGCGGCGGCGGGCGTCTGTAACATCATCGGCGTGGTGATGATTCTGAAGATCGTTCAGATCGACGTTTGATCGAGCGAGAGCTCCTTACTGTGTACGAGAGCTTCTCTCGACGAGGTAACGCGTGAATAACACTCTGATTCTGGTCGGTGCGATCGTCCTTATCTTCCTGGCCTTTGCCCTTTTTGTCTGGGGCGTGGTGCCCGAGGAGATCGAGGAAGATGAGATCTACGGCTATCGCCTTACGCGTCGTAAGCGCATGCTTGAGGAGGATGCCCTCTACGCGATGGTGCTGCCGCTGGTGAAGATCTTCGCGCACTACATCCGCAGCCTGCCCGATTTGCCCTTTCTGAATATGACCGAACTGCGCGCTTCGCTACGTGACAAGTTGATGCGTTCGGGCTTTATGGGCTCGTTCACTCCCAATGAGTTCCTGGGGATGTGCGGGGTGGCGGGGCTGGGGGGCTTTATGTTCGTGCTCCTCTTTACGCAATTGATGACAGGATTGCCCAACATCGGGCTGGCTTGTGTGGCGGGCTTTCTGTCGCTGGGCTTCCCCTGGCTTTCACTCAGTGGCGCGATCAGCAGCCGGCTGATCGAGATCGACCGACGTCTGCCCTACACCGTCGATCTGCTGGTGCTCTCGATGCGCGCCGGCCTGGACTTCATGACCGCGCTCGATCGCGTGGTGGTACGTGGCCAGTTGCAAAATCCCGACGATCCGATGATCCAGGAGCTGGGGGTGGTGCTCCAGGAGATGCGCGTCGGTACGGCGCGTACCGATGCGCTGATCAATCTTTGTGAGCGGGTTAATTCGGAGTATCTAAACTCCATGGTCGGGGCGATCATTCAGTCCGAGCGTCGGGGTACGCCGCTGGCCAATGTGCTTGAGATTCAGGTCGATACGATTCGCAACAAGCGCACTGCTAAGATTGAGAAAGCTGCCAGCCAGGCGGCCGTCAAGATTCTCTTCCCGCTGCTCTTTATCTTTGGTGCGGTCATGATCGTGATCATGGGCGCGATGATCATCAAGGTGTCCGGCTCCGGGATGTAACCTGCGAGACGGACGCGCGTTCCGTCAAACCACCTCAAGCATTAGCGGACAAATCGCACATGACCTCCTTCTGGTTAGAGTTCGACCATAACGGTCAGACGCAGAACGCCACGTTTGCCGGCCACTCCATCACGGTGGGCCGTGATCGGGGCTCGGATTTCATTCTTGATCACCCCACCGTGTCGCGGCAGCACGCGTTGATCGTCGATGAAGGAGGTGGCACCTACCGGTTGGTGGTGCTTTCTCGCGGCGGACTCACCGCGGTCGACGGGCAGCCCGTCAACGGAGAGGTGACGCTGTGGGACGGAGCGATGCTTACCCTGGGTAAGCACTCGGTACGTTTTCGAGCGCCGGACTCTACGACTCGCCCGCCGCGAGGCGCGGCGGCGGGGCCCACGGCGCCGGTTCCTGCCGGCGGTGGCTTTGGTCAAACGCCGGCGGCGGGTGGGAACTTTGGTCATCAGGGAGCGGCCGGGAGCTTCGGGCAGCAAGGAGCACCGGGTGGATTTGGTCAGACGCCGGTTGGGGGGGGCTTCGGTCAGACGCCAGCTGGGGGTGGTTTCGGCCAGCAAGGAGCACCGGGTGGGTTTGGTCAGACGCCGGCTGCTGGCGGCGGGTTTGGTCAACATGCTGCGCCGGGTGGGTTTGGCTCGCCGGTGCCCAACGGGTCGCCCGAGCCGGGTGCGAAGCCGGCCAGCGATGATCCTGCAGGGATCGTGTCCTGGGATGAGATTGCTGCCAGCGATGCCGCGCTCGCGGACGCTGATGAGGACGTCCAGGCCAGCGATTACCAACGGATTCAGGCCGCCAGTGCCAAAGCCGGGGCAGCCCCTGGGGAGACCAACCCGGTGGTGGTCATTGGTGGGGTGGTGATCGCAGTGGGGATGTTGGCATTTACCTTTTTAGGCGGAGGGGACGGCGGCGCGGCATCGGGGCCCGAGAAAGTCAATTACTCCGAACTTCCCCCGGTCCAGCTTGAGGTAAACTGCCTCGATCAGACCGACTGCATGCGCCAGGCACAAGAGAGCTACCGCATTGCCACCGATCTGCTCGACAAAAAGGATGTTGAAAACCGTAACCTTTTTGATGGTTACAAGCGTCTTCTAGAAGTGCAGGCCTATATGGAGAAGGGAGGGGTCACGGAGTTCCCGGCGGAGATGGGGGAGTGGACAGTCCTTCATGAGGGGTCTCGAGCGGCGCTGGATGATTACTTTCGTAACTTCCGGGCTTCATTTCACTCGGCGATGCAGCGTGATCGTTATCTGGAGATGGCCGAAACTCTCAACAAGGTTGAGGCATTTTTTCCGGATAGCACATCACGGGAGAATCGTTGGGCCAGTGATATGGAACTGAAGATGAAAGCCGAAGGAAACTATCCGCGAACGATGCGTTGAAGGTGATATGAGGCAGCTCGAAGTTCGACATAGGGGCCTGCGCCGCGTCGTGGCGCAGGCTCTTCTTGTAGGTACTCTGGTATGGAGTGTGGCGTGTGTGAACACGCGCGCCCTGGGAGATAACGCCTACGAGCGTCAGGAGTTCTCTCTGGCGCTCGACTACTATGAGGAAGCCTTCGCCGAAGGGGTACGCGATCCGGAGGTCTATTTCCGCGCGGCTAAGGCGGCCACGGCTCAAGGGGCTTTTTCTCAGGCGGAGCGCTACTACAGCCAGGCGCTGCGTCATGGCGGCGATGTGCACGTGGCCCGGGCACTGGCGGAGTTCTACATCCAGACCAGCAATTTTGCGCAGGCCGTGCGGGTGTATCAGTACTTGATGCGCGTGGAAGAGGACGTGCAGCCGGTTTACAGCAATCTGGGCACCGCCCTGATGTATTCTGGGAAGTATCTGGAGGCCGAGTCTTTTTTAACGATCGCTCAGCAGATGAATCCCACCGATCCGGTTCCCTACATCAACCTGGGAGTGCTCTACGATCGACATATTCGAAATCGTCCGCGTTCGGTGGCGTTTTATTCGTGTTTTGTGGAGCTCAGTGCGGATGATTCGCAGCGGCGTATGGTGCAGAACCGCCTGCTGGAGATGTTGAATGAGGGGGCGGTCGATGCCTCTCGGGTCGGGCTGGAGTGTGGGCAGCTCTACCGAGTTCCGGAGCCGGCGGACATTAACGTGCGGGCCGAGCTGGAGGGCATTGGCGAGCCGGTCGATCTCGGATTTGGCGATGCTGTCGGGGCGCCGGAGGGTGAGGTTGAGATTGAGGCGTTGCGGCCGGATGACGCATTGCCGGATAAGGAGGGCGCTGACGTACCGAGTTCAGTGCCGGAAGTAGGGCGGCCGACGGAGGAAGAGCCGGCCTCGGCTAGGCCGGCTGAGGCGCCGACATCGGAGTCGCCACAGACGAAGACTTCCGAGAGTGTGGAGGCACAGGCCGCTGCCCATTTTGAGGCCGGTCGCTACGACGGTGTGGTCGCGGCGTTGCATGGCTTGCAGGGGCGAAGCCAGGAGGGCGATCGTTATTACGCTCTGGCGCTCTACCGGACCGGACGTTTTGCGGACGCCGTAGACTGGCTCAAACTCACGGAAGAGCGTCAGCCTTCCCCGGAGGTGGTGGGCGCGCTGGTTGATACGTACCGGCGCCTGGGGCGCCGTGATGCGCTGGCCTCGGTCTGTGAACGCTTTGCGGGGTGGCCCGACTACGAGGCGGCGGTGGCTCGCTGCCCGAAGTCCGAAGAGGGCGCGGTAGGGAACTAAGACCCGCTGTGATTTTGGAGGCGCCAGGTGATTTTGAAACTTCGGACATGTGTGGAGCGACTGCCGCGGTGGTTGCGTCAGGGGCGCGGGGCAACGGCGTCGGAGTACATGGTGCTCTTGATTCTGGCGGCGCTCTTTATTGTGGTGATGATTCGGCTCTTCGGTGCTTCGGTGAGCGAGCGTTTTGAAGCCAGTCGGCAGGAGATTGCCGGTATCAGCAGTGAGCAGGAGGGCGGGGGAAGCGCTGCCAGCGCTTATGGCTCGGGGACCTCGGAGACGGCAGGCGCGAGTGGAGCCGGGAATTCGGCGGAGTCTGCCGAAGCGGCTGCCGCCCGGGAAGCTCGTGCGCAGGGCCAACGTCCGGCCGGGAAAGCCGGTTCGGTCGGCGGCGTGAGCTGGGTGGTGATCATGATTGTGCTGGGGCTCTTTGGGTTGCTCGGCTACGTGATCTTTGGTGGGAAGAAGAGCTGAGCCCGGGGCTTATTCGACTGCGGAGAGTACGAAGCGGAAGAGAAGCACGCAGAGCACTCCGTAGGCCAGGTCCATAGCAACCATGGCCTTGAGCCATCCCCCGACCTGTTCCCAGGCGCCGCCGGTAAGCAGGGCGGCGCTGATTTTCACCCCGGCAATCAGCAGCGGGATAAGCAAGGGATAGAGAAGAACCGGCAGGAGTACCTCGCGAAGATCGTTTTTAACGAGCATCGCCGAGACCAGTGTTCCCAGGATGGCGAAGCCGGCGGTTCCTACCAGAATCGATGCCAGATGCAGCCCCCAGGTGGGCCCCGGGCTCACGGAAAATGCCAGCAAGAGAAGGGGGATCAGCGCGAGCTCAAAGAGCAGCATGAAGATCAGGTTGGCGGCGAGCTTACCCAGGTACAGGCTTATCTGGCTGCCGGGGACCAGGGCCAGCGCGCGCAGGCATCCGGTCTGGGTTTCGTGCTGAAAGCTGCGCCCGATGGCCAGCGTGCCGGTGAACACAATCGAGATCCACAGAATCCCGGGGAAGACCTCCGCGGTGGATTCGCCATTGCGATAAAATGCGAAGGTAAAGACCGCCATCAGCAGCACAGAAAAGGCGACGGTGGTGGTGAGGATTTCTCGGGTGCGCCATTCCCGACGCAGGTCTTTGGCGAGGATGGTGCGGCTCTGTCTTAAGAGGAGCGCGGTCTTCATAGGGGCAAGGCGTTCAGGTCAGGCGTGAGTGTGGTAGTGAGACATCAGGGAGGTGCCGGCGGGCATGGGGCCGCTGGCGCGCAGCTGTCCTTTGCGCAGAATGAGGAAGTTGTCAGCCAGCGCTTCGATCAATGCAAAATTGTGGGAGATGATCACCACAATGCGACCTTCATCGCGAAGCTGGTGGAGGAGCGCGCTGACCAGGGCTGTGCCGGCCTGGTCCAGGCCGGTGGCGGGCTCGTCGAGGAGCACCAACTGTGGATCGTGGAGAAGGGCCCGGGCCAGGGTCAGACGTTGTTTCATGCCCCGGGAGTAGGTGCTCACGGGTTGATCGGCGGCGTGGGAGAGGCCGACGCGTTGTAGCCACTCTTCGGTCAGGGCGGGGACGTTGTCCAGGTCGTAGAGTGTCCCGAAGAAGCGTAGGTTTTCACGTCCGGTGAGCTCGTCGTAGACCAGCGTCTGGTGGCTGACCCAGCCAATGCGCGCGCGCCCCTGGCGCGCGAACTGGCTAAAGTCCAGCTTGCCAAAGCGGACTTCCCCCTCGGTGGGCGCGTCGATCGTGGCCAGGATATTGATGAGGGTGGACTTGCCGGCGCCGTTATTGCCCAGAAGCGCGGTGATCGAGCCCCGCTCCAGGGTGGTGGAGATGCGGTGCAGGGCGTAGGTGCGACCGAAGACGCGGGAGACGTTATGCAGCGTCAGACGGCTGGGAGAACGAGGAGCCATGGGCGCCCTGGGGAAGGCCGAGTGGTGAGTCGAACGCGGTTATGCAGCGGGCGCCTGGCCGAGATCCCGGAGCTTGGAGAGGATGAGCGAGAGGCGCTCGCGCAGAAGTCCGAGTTCGGTATCGATCTCCCACTGCGTTTCTTCGTCAGCCGTCTGGCGCAGGCGGCGAAGTTCGGCGAGTTCATCGAGCAGGGCTTCGCGTTCGGCGTTGAGCGCGCTGACGATGGCATCGCTCCTGGAGCCGTCGTGGAGGCGACGATGTTCGCGCAACCCGAAGACGATGATCAGCAGCGAAACCAGGGCGCCCAGCGCCAGGGCGATCCAGCCTCCCAGGGGGCGGCCAAAGGGGAGGCCGCGAAGTTGGAAGGCATAACTCTGAGAGGCGGCCAGGTCGCGGCGGTTGGCGATGAGAAACTCCATGTCATCGCGAAGTCCCAGCGACGAGGCGTCGGTGGTCAGTTCGAATTCGGGGGCGACCATGGCCAGGTCATTGAGGCGTGGCGTGCGCTCGTATTGAGTCTGCAGGGGGGCGATGATCTGGATCTGATCGACCGGCCAGGCCATCTCCTGCGCGTAGTTAAATACGTCATCACGGGCGGCCATCGAGAAGCGAATCTGCATGTTGATCGGCTCCCCGGGTTTGATCACCCCGGTCCAGAAGACCACGTTGTTGATGACTTCAAAGCTACCCTGGCCGTCGGCGCGGATGCCCTCGGCTTTCAGGGGCAGGCGGATCGGCAGGCCCCGGGCATACTCGGGGTCCGGTACCATGGAGATATCGACGGCGTGGTCGGCGTCCAGGGTGAAGGTCCAGGTCTGGCTGAGGATGATGTACTCCTCCCAGGGCTCGACGATCACGCGTTTGGAGGCCACGCGGAGCCCGGAGAGATCGTGTCCGCGATCGAAGACCTCGATGTTCATGCGCAGGCCATTGGCCGCGGCGTAGGGACGCGAACTAAAGGGCACGCCGCCGTAGGTTGCGCGGGCGCGCAGTCGCAGGCCTTGCTGGGCAACCTGGGCCGGGACCTGAGCAAAGGTGGCGACGCCCTGAGCGTCGGCCACGGCGGTCCAGCGGGCCACGGGTTCCGGGGCATTGACCTCGAAGGGGCCCTGGGGGCGCGACGCTTCCAGGATCACCGGAGTGCCGGCCAGCGCGGCCTGGTCGTCGGCGCCGTGGGCAAGCTCCACGTGAATACTCCATTGCTCCGGGGCGGCCGTGGCCTGGTGTGCGGTCGGCGCGGCGGTCGCCGCAGGGGCGGTCGGGAGTTCCTGGGCATGCACGCTGGAAGCGAAGGCCAAGAGCAGGCCCAGGAGAGGCATGAGACGGGAGAGGTACTTCATCCGGTGACCTCGGAGGTCAGGGGGGCAGCGCGGTGAGCGGGGACGTCGGGTTCGGTCCGAGGCGTGCCACAGATGGCGCAGAAGCGCGCGCGGGGGCTCAGCGCTTCACCACATTCGCGACACGCTTCGGCGCTCTTAGCAGCCGTCTGAGTGCTGCTGGAGGGCACGTCCTGCGCGTCGGCTTCGGGCAGCGCCTGGACACGGGTGTGGATGGCTTCTTCAATATGGTCATCCCACTCGCGACCGCCGTGAATGGCATCGAGTCGGCGCATGATCGCCACGGCCTGACGTTCATGAGAGCGCTTGAAACGCTTATAATCGTCGGCCGAAATCTTGGCCGTCTGGTGGTCGTACTCGATATCGCGCAGCGACTGCACCAGCGAGGCCTTGCGGGCCATCAGGCCTTCGATTTCGCGCAGTTCTTCGTCGAGGACTTCAAAGCGCAGCTGCTCGTCCTGGCGTGCGAGAAAGGGGCGAACCATGTTGATCAGTCCCCAGAGCGTGAACGCAATGGCGACGATAAGAAGAGGAAGGCTCATGAGGGCTCCACCTGCACAGGGGATCCATCGGCCGCCGGAGTCTCAACCAGCGAGGCCACGGGGCGCTCCATGCGGCGAGCGTCGCCCCAGGAGGTAAAGGATTCGACGGTCCATACCATCATCGGAGAGAAGACCAGGAGGACCACACCGCCGAAGATCGCGGCCCGTCCCAACCCGCCGCTTCCCGGTCGCAGCGAGGCGATGGATTCGCGGGTGGGCCACAGGCAAATCAGGGTGCCCAGGACCAGGATCACGCCCCCGAACCAGAACCACCAGGTGAAGGGGCTGATGAAGACTTTGAAGGCGGCCTGGCTGCCGTCGGGATCGAAGTTGACCAGGGCCACGTAGGTGTCTTCCAGCGGGGTGGAGCGAATGTCGATTTCGCTGACGGGCATGCTGGGACTGGCATGGAAGATCGATTTGCCCGGGTGCATGTCATAGACGTAGCGCCCGCCGCGTTCGACTTTGACGCGGGCGGTGTAGAGGACGCGCTCCCGGTCGTGCTGATCGCCAAGCCCCTGGTAGGTAAAGGTGTAATCGCCGATCTGGGTGGACTCGCCCAGGGCCACGCTGACATCGCGCTCGATCTTCATGGCGTTGCCGGCGAAGGCGACAAAGGCAAAGACGACGCCCAGGTGCACGATGTAGCCGCCGTAGCGGCGTTTCTGCTTCATGCACAGCCGGTAGAAGGATTCGAAGGCGCTTTCGTCATGCATGCGTCGGCGCGCGCTGATACCGCGGTAGAACTCCTGGACGATGGTGGCGCCGACAAAGATGCTCAGCGCCAGGGCAAAGAGCGCGTAGCCGGCTTCCAGGCGGTCGGGGGTGACCAGATCGGTGCCGCGCAACATCCAGTAGGCGCCCGCGCTGAGCGGGGTCAGAATCAGGCTGGCCGCGATCGGGGAGACGAAGTTGCGCTGGAAGTTCTTCTTGCTGGCACGTCGCCAGGCGATGACGGTGCCGATGCCCATCATCAGCATCATCAAAAGCCCCAGGGGAATCATCCAGCGGTTGAACCACTGGGGACCCATGGCGATGTCCTGACCAGAGATGGCTTCTTTGATGCGGGGCCACAGGGTGCCAAAGAGCACCACGGCGGTCATGGAGAGGAACATCCAGTTGTTGAAGATAAAGGCCGCCTCGCGGCTCACCGGGCTGTCCAGACGTTGCTCGCTCTTGAGGGCCTTCCAGCGGTAGATGAAGAGCGAGACGCTGAAGACGGTCACGGCGATCAGCAGGTTGAGGAAGTAGGGTCCGATTTCGCTCTGGGCAAAGGAGTGGACCGACTCGATGAGCCCGCTGCGGGTGATGTAGGTGCCGAAGATCGTCAGCAGGAAAGTGCCGATCATCAGGCCCACGTTCCAGCGCTTGAGCATGCCGCGGCGCTCCTGGATGAGGAGCGAGTGGATCAGGGCGGTGGAGGTCAGCCAGGGAAGGAGCGCGGCGTTTTCAACCGGGTCCCAGGCCCAGTATCCGCCCCAGCCCAGTTCTTCGTAGGCCCACATGCCGCCCAGGATGTTGCCGATGCTCAAGAAGAGCCAGGGCCACAGGATCCACTTGCGCGCAGCTTCGACCCAGGAGTTGGAGAGGTTACCGCTGAGGAGGGCCGCGATGGCGAAGGCAAAGGGCACAGTCATGGAGGCCATGCCGGTGAGCAGTGCCGGGGGATGGAACACCATCTTCGGCGTCTGCAGAAGGGGGTTAAGCCCCTTACCCTGGGTGGGGTCATCGATGAGATGATAGCCGTCGAAGGGGTTGGAGCCGAAGACCATGATGATGAGCAGCGCGGCGGCCACGGCCAGGCAGACGGTCATCACCCAGGGCATGAAGTCCTGGTAGCTCTTGCGGTTGGTGTAGACGCAGATCGCAGTGAAGAGCACGACCTTCCACACCCAGAAGAGCAGGCTTCCGGCCTGGCCGCCCCAGAAGGCGCCCAGGAGGTAGAAGGTGGGCATGGACTGGTCGGAGAAGGCCGCCACGTACTTGATGCTGAAGTCGTGTGTCAGCAGTGCGTGAATCAGCACCAGGGAGGCCACCGAAATGGCTCCAAATGTGGTGTAGGTGGCGAAGCGCGTGGCGTGGAGGAAGCGCCGTGAGCCGGTGCGTGCGGCGATGACGCCCATGGTGGCGCCGACCAGCGCGGTGTAGAGCGCCAGGTAGATGGCAAGGGATCCGAGCCAACTCATAAACTGTCCGGGGTTTTAGCGTGCGGCTTGCGGCGAGAGTTCGGTCGCGGTGGGCGGGGCACCCTCGTAGCGGCTGGGGCATTTCACGAGGACTTCATCGGCGTGAAGGGTCAGGGTTTCATCGACGCGTCCCTGGGCGACCACTTCGCTTTCTTCCTGGAAGGTGTCGGGCAGCGCGCGCTTGTAGACCACCTTCATACCCACGCCCTGTTCGGAGACGCGGAAGGTGTTGTGGATGCCGCCGGCTTCGCCTTCAAAGGAGCCGGGTTCGACGATGCCCTTGATACGAACGGTTTTGCCAATAAGGTCGTCGCCTTTGGCCACGGCCTGGTCGACCTCATAGAAGTAGGTCTCGCCCTGCAGGCCGTCGAAGACCAGAAAGCCAATGGCGGCGATGGCGATCAGCACCCCGGCGATAAGGCCCCAGCTGGGGCCATCGGCCTCGGAGCTGGCGCCGGGCTCAAGGTCCTCCCGCGCGTCGAGCTCATCGAGGTCCAGGTCGGCGTCGAGATGTCCATCCCACCCGGGCACGTGAGGGCCGGGATTGTCATTGTGTTGAGCGCTCATAAGTCGATCCAGTGTCAGGCGTAGGTCGAAACCACCGGGGGAACGTCGGTTTGAGGGCCGGGCATTCCCCCGAAATTTGCCGGGTGGCAAAAGGCCCTCTCTATCTTTGGGCAGAGTTAGCCTAAGCGCCTGAGGCTGGCAAGTAGAGCGCTTGTGGCATTTTGACGCGAAGGGCCTCGCGCAACGCAATACGCGGCGGCTCCGTGAGGGAACCGCCGCGTACCGGGTCGATGCGAGAGGAGCCTCTGGAAGCGGAGAGAGGTGGCCTACCAGATGCTGATGATGTGGTTTTCCTTCTCCTCTTGTTTGGCAGGCTTTTTCTTAGTGGTCTTGCGGGTGGCGCGTCGGCTGGAAGTGCGGCGCGTGGTGCGTCGCTTGGGAGCGGCGCGCTTGGCGGCCGGGTCCACAAAGTTCTGGTCGATGCGGAAGATGGTCGCGGTGTACCCGAGCGCCAGCTCAAACTCCGGATTACGGGGCTCAAAGAGGGCGGAGTCATCATCGTTGGGGTCATACTCCGGGGTACGGATGGAGACCTTGGCGCTCTGACCGGGGATGCCTTCAAAGGAGAACTGAGCGGCGCCGGTGAAGTCGGTACGGGCGACTTCCTGGCCGTCGACCAGGACCGGGAGTCCCTCACAGGAGCCTTCCCTCATGCGTTCGTCGCAGCTGGTCTGAACCCAGCCCATGAAGGTGTGGCGCAGCGACACGACCTTGGGCTTGAGTGTCAGTGGGAGGCCGGAGTACTGGCCGCCGATGACTTCGGTGACGCGCAGCGCTTCGGTGATCTCGCCGCCGTCGGCCACCCGATACCCTTCGGGGGCGCTGACTTTAAGGGTGACGTTGGTGTTGGGTTTTTCGACCAGAGTGGCTTTGAAGGTGCCATCCGCACCGGTAAAGCCGACCACCTGGCCGTCGAGTTCCACGGCGACCGAGTGCACCGGTTGGCCGGCGCCGTCGGTGACCTGCACGTCGACCGGGAAGTTGAACTCGGGAGGAGGTGGAGGGGGCCCCTGGGGCTCGGACTCGCAGGCCACCAGACTCAGGGCGAGGCTGAGCAGGAGAGTGCCGGTGAGCGTGTGGCGCAGGGGCAAAGAGGGGCGAAACATTGAGGGGACCATGGAGGGCTCCGCTGCCTGTGAGGGGCGTGCAAACATCAGTTCTCTGCGCTCTCTTCGGTATCATCGGCGTTGGAATCAACGACCTGGTAGGTGGCGCTGTTTACCGCGATGATGAAGTCCTGGGCGTTTGCGTAGGGGTCATGAGCGGCCAGAGTTTTGTAGTTGTTCCGGACGGCGTCAGTGGTGCCAAGTTTCAGCCCTTCGGCGACATCGGTGCGGAGACGCTCGACGTAGGCCTTTGCCTCGCGTTTCTGGTAGATCTCTTTCCACAGGGCCAGATCGTCGGCCGCGGGGGCATCCTGGGCACGGATGACGCGGGTGATCTTGGAGAGGGCCTCGCGGTACTTTTTGAGTTGATCATCCGAGCGGAGGCGAGCGGCCTCCTCGATGAGTTCGCGAGCTTCGGTGCGGAGGGTGTCGAAGTCCTCTTCGGCGAGTTCGGCGGAGGGCTGGGCCGGCGGGTTCTGCGCAAAGCCGTGCGAGATGGTCAGGCGAGGGTCGCGGGTGACCTGGCCTGGCAGTTCAACCCGGGGAGCCTGAGCAACCTCGCCAGTGGTGGCCGGCGCCGGGGCTTGCTGAGGATCGGGAGCAGGCGCCTGCGCTTGCTGGGGCTGTTGCCCGGGGGCCGGCTGCTGTGGTGCGGGTTGAGAGGTGTCGCCCATGAACATCAAGGCGACCATGGTGACCATCAAAATGGCTAAGATTCCGCCGCCGAGCACTTTGATGTCGAGTCCCTGGCCGCTGCCTCCGCCCCCATACGCCGCGCTGAACTCGGCCGGGGTTTGGGGGCGTTGGGAGGCGTCGGGATTGAGGGCGCTCTGAAGCGAGGCGACCAGCTTTTGATCTTTGAGCTGAGCCAGGCGAGTGCCATCAAGGGGCAGGCCGGTGAGTGCGGCGGTGGCTACGGCGGCCAGGCTGTAGACGTCGGTGGCCGGTGAGAGCTGACGTTGCTCGGGGGGAACCTGCATCTCGGGGGGGCCGAAGGCGCCCAGCCCGCCGCGCTCCTCAAAGCGCAGCATATCGAAGGGCTCGAGCATGGCCTCACCGTTGGGGGTGATCCACACCGCGTCGGTGGTCAGGTTAGCGTAGGCCAGTTGCTGGGCGTGGATGGTGTCCAGGGTTTGGGCGATGGACTTGACCCAGGCACTGACGTGGGCGGGATCCTGGACGCCATGCTGTTGGATGATCTGGGTGAGACGCTGGCCCTGGGGGCGATCGATCTCCACCCACATTCCGGAGCTGGAGACGAACATGCCGTTCATCGGGACCAGGTTCGGATGGCGCAGGCTGTGGAGCTGGGCGATGCGCTGGCGCAGCGGTGTCGACATCTGCTCGGCAGGGCCTTCCCAGACCCGTTTGAGCACGACGTGCTTGCCCAGCTGGTTCTGCGCAAAGATCAGGGTGATGTCGCCGCGCTGAATGGCGTCGGGCGTAAAGATATAGCCGCGCTGCAGATCCTGGTCGTTTTCAATCGGGTCGCCGCCAGCACCGTCGGCGCCGGCCATCAGGGCGTTGACATCCACGAACTGGGTGTTGCCGTCGTAGCCGGCAGCCTGCTGCTCGGGGGTGTAGTGGGCGGCCTGTTCGGCGAAGTCGGCGATGTTGACAAATTGCGTGCTGCCTTCGTAGTCGGGCTGCTCACCGCCGACGTAGACCTGGTGGCCCCCGGAAGCGCCGACCGACGGTGCGGGCGTAGGCGCGGGGGCTGGAGCGTGGCGGGCGGCCGGAGGTTGGTAACCGCCGTAGTCCGGCGCGCTGCTGGTGATTCCGTCGCCTTCGGCGCTGCCCGGGCCTCCCAGGGCGGCGGGGATTTCGAAGAGCTGTGTGGCCTCGTCGGAGGGCCCTTCAAAGGTGGGCGGAGGCGCAAACTGCGGCTGGGGACCTCCCTGAAGTGCATTGAGGTCGACCATCTGGGTTTTGTCGTCGGCGTCGGACTCAAAGCCGCCGTCACCGCCCTGCTGACGCTGATTGGCGCGGTCAATGAGGCTGCGTCGGGCTTGTTTAAAACGATCGTCGGACATGGTGGGGAGGCCGTTGCGAGGGGAGAGTGCGGGCAGCGTTCTATTCAGGGGTATCGCGACTTCAGAACCAATTAGTCACGGGGTTTGGCGAACCATCGCTCGTCGACATTCAGGCCGCGTTCCCGGACGGCATCAATGAAGGTGGGGATGTTGCCCTGGCCGATGTGCTCGCCGATGACTTTGCCCGTGGTCGGGTCGTTGCCACGGTTGCGGAAGACGAAAATCGGGCGGATGCGGTATTCGCCACGCTCATCCAGGCCCAGGACTTCGCAGATGTGGGTGATTTTACGGCTACCGTCGTTGAATCGGCTGGTCTGAATGATGACCTGGATGGCGGAGGCGACCTGGCTGCGCAGGGCGGCCAGGGGCATGTCGACTTCGCTCATCATGGCCATGGTTTCCAGACGGCGCAGGGTGTCGTCGGGATAGGTGGCGTGGGTGGTCGACATGGTGCCCCCGTGACCGGAGGTCATGGCCTGAAGCAGGGTGAGGGCTTCGCCGCCACGGATTTCCCCGATGACGATGCGGTCCGGGCGCAGACGCATCGCCGAGTGGAAGAGGTGCTCGATCTCGACGGCGCCGCGACCTTTGGCGTCGGGCCCGCGGGTCTCCAGCATCAGGCAGTGCGGCTGCTGCATTTGAAGTTCGGAGGAGTCTTCGATGACGATGATGCGGTCTTTATCGCTGATCAGCGAGCTGACGCAGTTGAGCAGTGAGGTCTTACCGCTACCGGTGCCGCCGGCCACGATGATGTTGCGTTCCATCTTCACGCAGATGTCGATGAAGTTGGCAGCTTCGCGGTTGATGGAGCCGTAGCTGATCAACTTGTCGATGGTCAGGTCAAATTTGCCAAAGCGGCGAATCGCCATGGAGACCCCGTTGCGAGCGCAGGGGGGCAGGACGACGTGCACGCGGCTGCCGTCGGGCAAGCGCGCATCCATACGAGGGTTGAGTTCGTTGAGCGTTTTACCGACGTACTGCGCGATGTTTTTGGCGCCGCCCATCAGATCGTCTTCGTTCTCGAAGCGGGCGTCGGTCTTCTGAAGCTTGCCCTTGACCTCGATCCAGATGTCGTTGGGGCCGTTGACCATGATCTCGCTGACGGATTCGTCATCGAGGTAGGGAGTCAGCACGTGAAAGTAGCGTCGGATGGACTGTTCGAAGATTTGCTGAGGGATCATGGCGACAGCTTACGTGGAGGCACGCAGCGCCCCGGTGGTGGCGAGCGAGGTGCGATGGCGCGCCGCAGAAGGGCGGCGAGGGTGCGGACGTAAAAAGGTTGTCATCGTCGCGGAGTATATACAAGCGCTCAAGAGAGCGTCAATTGAGCAGGTCGATGGCTTGTGAGGGTCCGGGGGGCGTGTTAAAGCGGCGCGGGAATGCGGCCCTGGGAGGCCGTGTTGTGGCGAAGCCAGAGCGCCATATTATGCGGGTGCGCGCAGGGTGCGCGTGCCGATTGCGGAGTCGAACTCCGGGATTTGGACGGCGCGTAGATACGACGGTAAAGGGCCGATGGTAAAGTTCATCGACAGGAAGATTTTCCCGGTGGTGGCATTGCTCGCCATGCTGGCAACGTTGGCAGCGATGGCGCTGATTTTCTTCTACGCGCCGGTCGAGCAGACGATGGGCATTGTGCAGAAGATCTTTTATGTGCACGTGCCCTCGGCGATGGCGTCGTATGCCGGGTTCACGGTAACGGCGGTATGCAGCCTGATTTACCTGTTTTCGCCACGGGAACACTGGGATCACGGGGCGGTGGCCGGCGCGGAGCTGGGGCTGTTTTACTGCGTGTTTGTGCTGATTTCGGGACCGCTCTGGGCGTACAAGGCCTGGGGGACGGCCTGGACCTGGGATCCGCAGCTGACGGCGACCTTTATTCTGTTCTTGCTCTACGGGGGGTATGTGCTCTTGCGCCAGTTCGGTGGAAGTAGCAAGCGGTTGAAGAAGATCGCGGCGGTGCTCGGTGTGATCGCGTTTGTGGACATTCCGCTGATTCACTACTCGGTACGCATTTGGGGTGGGTTGCACCCGGTGGTGGAGCGGGAGGGGGGCGGAGGCCTGGCCACGGAGATGTCGCAGGTGTTCGGGGTGAGCATGCTGGCGTTTTTGTTGATGTTCGCCACGCTGCTCTGGTTGCGTTTTCGTGTGCGCTGGCGAGAGGCCGAGCTGGATCGGCTCTACCTGGAAGTAGAAGACCTGGCGCGGGTGCGCGGGATCTGAAGACGCATGGCGTTTGGATGCCATGCGCGACGAGGAGTAGGAATGCACAAGACGAAGAATACCCGGGTAGCGGCCGTGGCGTTGGCTACCGCGGTGATGCTCAGCGCGGCGGTGACCAGCGCACAGGAAGTCACGCCTTCGCTGGCCTCGCAGGATACCTCGGTGCCCGGTGGGACGCTGTTGATGATCTGCTACATCGTGCTGTGGGTGATGATCGGCGGGTACATCTTTTTTGTGATGCGTCGGCAGAAGGCGCTGGAGAAGGATCTGGGGCGTCTGGAGGGGCGCCTGGATGAGGTGCTGGGAACCGGCGCCGAAGGGGAGCCGTAATGGGTGCTCAACGTGATGAGTTGCGGGTCTCGCCGGTCTGTGGTGAGCGAGAGCGGCTGGCGTTTGCGCGCTTCGGGCGCGAGATTGGCAAGCATGATTCGAACCACCGTACCCTGCCTGATCTGCTGGTCTGGAACGACCTGCGCCCCGGGGGCAATCCCTGGTTTGAGCACGGGGAGGCCGAACTCTTTTTGGCGCGGCGCGGGTCGCGGATCGTGGGGCGAATCTCGGCGCAGATCGATGATGAGCATCTGAAGACCTATGATGATGGGGCGGGTTTTTTCGGGTACTTCGACTGCGAAGATGATCCGGAGGTGGCGCAGGCCTTGCTGGAGGCGGCCGCGGACTGGTGCCGGGCCCGGGGGATGAACCGGTTGCGCGGGCCCTTCTCGTTTTCGATCAACGAGCAGTGCGGCACGCTGGTCGACGGGTTTGATTCACCGAATTACGTGATGATGCCGCACAATTCGCCCTACTACGACGGCCTTCTCAAAGGCGCGGGGCTGGAGGGGGTCAAAGACCTCTATGCCTGGCGCTACAATCGGGAGCAGCCGCCGGAGGCGGTGTTGCAGATCGCCGATGCCGTCGCCGAGTACCCCGGCCTGGTGGTGCGGCCGTTGAACATGAATGATATCGAGGGGGACCTCGAGATCATCATGAGCATTTTTAATGACGCCTGGTCTAAAAACTGGGGGTTTGTGCCCCTGACCCGGGCCGAGGTGCACGCGATCGCGCAGCAGTTTAGGTTGATTGCCGATCCCAACCTCTGTCTGATCGCCGAGGTCGACGGGAAGCCGGCGGCGATGGCCGTGGCCCTGCCCAATGTGTACGAGGCGATGGCCGATCTGGACGGAAAGCTCTTTCCGCTGGGGTGGGCGAAGTTGTTGTACCGCCTTAAAGCCCGGCCGCCGAAGACGTTTCGGCAGATCTTGCTCGGGGTGCGCCGGGAGTATCGCGGCAGCGTGCTGGGCGGTCTGAGCGTGCTGCTCTACGTGACGATTCACCGCAAGGCCTACTCCAGCGGATATGTGGAGGCCGAGGCCAGCTGGACGCTCTCGGATAACCACCGCATTAACCAGGGCATGGCCTTTATGGGGGCGGAACACTACAAAACCTATCGGATCTATGAGCGGGAGCTCTGAGTTCGGATGGGGTTGAGGTTGGGCTTCCGGGTGGGTTTTGGAGGATAAGATGCGGGTATTTTTAACGGGTGCGACGGGCTTTGTAGGCTCTCATGTGGCCGAGGCGCTCTTGGCGGCGGGCCATGAGGTGATGGCGCTGGTGCGTCCGACCTCGAAGGTGGCGCATCTGAGCGCGCTGGGGGTGAGTCAGGTGGTGGGGTCGATGGAGGCGCCCGAGGCCTTGGAGGCATCGCTGCGCGAGGTTGATGCGGTGGTGCACGTGGCGGGGATGACCACGGGGAAGACGCCTGCGGATCTGTATCGGGTCAATGGCGTGGCCAGTGGTCGTCTGGCCGAGGTGGCGGCCCGGGCCGGGGTGGCGCGTTTCGTGTACGTCTCCAGTGCGGCGGCGCAGGGCCCCGGCGAAGGAGATCAGCCGCGGCCGCGGGGAGTGCGGCCGCGACCGGTGAGTCACTACGGGCGTAGCAAATTGCATGGCGAGGGAGCGGTGCTGCGGGTACGCCAGGAGATGGGCGTCACGATTTTGCGCCCGCCTCCGGTGTACGGGCCGCGCGACCGCGACATGTTCCAGGTCTTTCAGCTGGCGAGCTACGGGCTGGGGCCGGTGCTGGGGGACGGCTCACGCTGGTTGAGTGTGATTCACGTCCATGATGTGGCCCGTGCGGCGGTGCGTTGCCTGGAGGATGTGGGGTCGGGAGCGGCGTACACCATTGATGACGGCGGCCGCTACACCTGGCGGGAGTTCACCGGCATCATCGCCGGCGCGGTGGGCAAGCGAGGGCTGCATCTGCCGATTCCGGCGCCGCTTTTCGGGGTTGCGGCGATGCTCAGTGAGGCCGGCGGGCGGCTGGCCGGAGTCACGCCGATCTTCAATCGCGATAAGTACGCGGAGATGTCGCAGCCGTCGTGGGTCTGTGGTCACGAGGCGATTCAGCAGGCGCTGGGCTGGGAGCCCACGCTGGGGCTGGAGGAGGGGGCCCGACAGACCGTGCAGTGGTATCGCGAAGAAGGCTGGCTCTGAGGCCAGTGTGGCGTGTCGTGCGTGGTAAGAACAAAGGCCGCCCGGAGCTCCGGGCGGCCTTTGTTATGCCATCTGCGATTGCCTGCTTCGCCGGCCGCCGTGGATGAAGGCGGCCGCAGGAGAGGGCTTACATCTCGTTGAGGGTCTCAATGCCCAGCAGGCTCAGGCCGGCGCCGAGCGCGTTTTGCACGGCGCGGGCCAGCAAGAGCAGCCCGTCTTTGCGGGGGCCTTCGAGATCCACGATGCGGTGATCGGCGTCGTTGTAGAGGGTGCTAAACGCCTTGGAGAGGTTGAAGAGCGCCTCGGTGATGCGGCCCGGGGAGAGCTGGGCGGCGGCGGTCTCCACCATCCGCGGCCAGTCCTGGAGTTGACGGATGACGGCGAGTTCCAGGTCGCTGGTGAGGCTCTCCAGCGCGGCGTCGCGGGCCTGGCCGCTGAGGTTGGGCCAGCCGCCGACCCGGCGCTCGATCGACGAGATGCGGGCGTAGCTGTAGAGGCAGTAGGGGCCGGTGCGTCCCTGGAAGTCGATGGACTTCTGGGGATCGAATTGCACGGTGGAGCGTGGCGAGAAGTCGAGGATGAAGTACTTGAGCGCGGCCAGGCCGATGACGCGGGCGCGGTGGGCCTGTTCGTCGTCGGAGAGGTCGGCGTAGCGCTCGGCGACGGCGGTGCTGGCGAGCGCTTCCATTTCGTCCATCAGGTCGTCGGCGTCGACGACGCGGCCCTCGCGGCTCTTCATCTTGCCGTCGGGGAGCTCAACCATGCCGTAAGAGAGGTGGTTGAGGTTGCCTTCCAGCTCGGGGCGCAGCATCGAGAGGATGCGGAAGAGCACATCGAAGTGGTAGTTCTGCTCATCGCCGACGACGTAGATCATGCGCTCAACGTCGTACTCCTCGAAGCGGGCCAGCGCGGTGCCCAGATCCTGGGTCATGTAGACGCTGGTTCCGTCGCCGCGCAGCAGTACTTTTTGCCCCTGGAGTCCGAGGGCCTCCAGGTCGCAGACCACCGCGCCGTCGTCGAGTTTTTTGAAGTTGCCGGCGTTCAGGCCTTCTTCGACGATGGATTTGCCCAGTTTATAGGTGTTGGACTCGTAGTAGACGCGGTCGAAGTGCACGCCCAGACGCGCGTAGGTCTCGTCGAAGCCGTCGAAGACCCACTGGTTCATGGTCTTCCACAGCGCGACGACTTGCGGTTCGCCGGCCTCCCAGTCGCGCAACATCTGACGGGCGGCGCCGCCGAGCTCGCTTAAGGTGTTGAAGTAGATGTCTTTGAAGGCGGAGAAGAAGACCGGGAGCAGCGTTTGGGCGTCGTCGCCGTGCGCCTTGCGAGCGTCTTTGCTCTCGGGGCTGTTGAGCCAGGCTTCGAAGCGGGCCTGGGCGGCTTCGGTGTGTTGCCAGTCGGCGTACTCCTGGCGGAAGGCCTGGTCAAAGCGCACGTAGTACTTGCCCACCAGGTGATCGCCTTTGATGGCGGCGCTCTCGGGGGTTTCGCCCTGGCCGAAGCGTTGGTAGGCGAGCATGGACTTGCAGATGTGAATGCCGCGGTCGTTGATGAGGTTGACGCGGGTGATGTCGTGGCCGGCGAAGTCCAGGATGCGCGCGACGGAGTCGCCCAGCAGGTTGTTGCGCACATGCCCCAGGTGCTGGGGCTTGTTGGTGTTGGGGGCGCTGAACTCGATCATGATCTTCTGGCCGTCGAGGACCTGGGAGCCGAAGTCGGCGGCGCGGTCGAGGGCCTCGGAGATCACGATGTTGGCAAGTTGGGCCGGGTTGAGGCGCAGGTTGACGTAGGGACCGGCGGCGCTGACTTCGCTGATGAGCGGGTCATCGGCGACCAGGGGCTGGAGCGCGTCGACGAGTTGTTGGGCGATCTGCGGGGGGCCTTTGCGCAGCTGTCGGGCCAGCAGAAAGACGGGGAACCCGCGGTCGCCCATGGTGGGGTCCGGCGGGTTGGCCAGGCTGATCTGGCTGGCGACGTCGGCGGGGATGTCAAAGGCGGCCAGGGCTTTGTCTTTGAGCTCGATAAGGTGGGCTTCGATCTCGGAAATGCGCATGAAGTCTCCGGTGGGGCGTGGGCATTACAGACGAGCGGTGGGGCGCGGGGCCGGAAAATGGCTCGTCAGGCCGGCAGAAGATAAGAGGGGGCCGCATTGATGGCAAGGGTGGAGGGGGTGAGTTTGGTGGGCGGAGTCAGGCGTTTAAGTTCGGGGTCAAACACGGCCCGCCTGACCGGTCCCCCGCGGACGGAGGGGGCGTGCCGACACCACACTCGCCGCGTGGCGCCGGAAGGCCCAGCGGGGGCATCCGGCAGCGCGAGAATTCACGCGATCCGGCTTGTGCCACTCGCCCGGCCGATCGCCGACGTCAGCAGCGGAGTCAGACATGGCGAACAAGGAACAAGGCAGTGGACAGGAGTATGGCACCGAGCCTCCCAGCGGAGCTCATGCCTATCAGGAAGACGTCGTGATGGAGGCGATCGCCGCCAACCGGGTCGACCGCCCGGTCTCCCAGGTGCGGTGGGGGGCGATCATCTCCGGGGTCTTCGTGACCTTTGTATCGCTGACGTTGCTCAACGTGTTGGGTCTGGCGATCGGGGCGGCGACCTTTGACGCATTTAACGGCAATCAGGCGCTGGGCCTTGGTACGGCGATCTGGTGGACGATCAGCGCGTTGATTTCGCTCTTCTTCGGGGGGTGGGTCGCCGGCCGTCTCTCCGGGGTCCATCACCGTCAGGAGAGCCTTTTGCACGGGGTTGTGACCTGGGCGGTGGCGATGGTGTCGATGTTCTTTGTGGTCACGACCGCGGTGGGCAGCGTGATTGGCGGGGCGTTTAGCGTGATCGCCCGCGGACTGATCGCCTCGACGGCGGCTTCCGGGATGCTGGGGCAGCTGGAAGCTCAGGCGGCGCAGCTGGGACTGACCGGCGAGCAGTTGGATCAGCTGCAGACCAGTGCGATGGTGGCCAGCCAGGAGGCCTCGACGGCCCTGGCGACGGCGTCGTTCTGGGCTTTTGTGGTGATTCTGCTCGGCGGGCTGGCCTGTGCGCTGGGGAGTAGCCTGGCCTCGGCGTCGCTGAGTGAAGAAGAGGTAATTGAGCGTGGAGGAGTCCGCGCCCAGCGCCATCTGCGCCCTCGTGAGGTGTGAGGTTCAGAGCTGTGTTGCACCCTGAGTAAGCCCCGATGCGCGAACCAGTGAGAGAGGTTCGTCGCGTAGACAAGCTCCCGCGCAAGCGCGGGAGCTTTTTTGATCTTTTTTAGAGGGGCGACGCAATGTCGGGGTGAGGGCTTCGATAACAGGGGTAGGGGAGCCCGCACGGCTTCTGACGCGATTGCATTTTATACGAGGGGGACCGGAGTTTGTCCGGTTCGGTAGCCCGACTTTAACGACGAATAGGAGGGGATGATGCGTGAGGGTTTTAATGTAGGTGGATGTAGGTTTATGTGGCTTTTTTGGGCTCTGATAGCCGGTGTCCTCTTCGGTTGTGCCGGAGGCGAGGACAGGGGAAGTCTGCGAGCGCGAGGGGCTGCGATTCCGGTGCCGGTGGAAGAGGGGAAGAGCGATGAGGCGGAGGCCGACGAGTCACTCCGGGGCGATGATAAGGCGTCGGTGCCGCATTCGATGCGCCCGAGTGAGGACGGTGGCGAGCGCGAGGATGAGCAAGAGAGGGCGCGCGCGCGGCGGTGCCGCGTGACGTGTTTTAAGGTGGCGTGGTGCGGGGGCAGTGACGAGGCGCTGGTGAGTTGCGTGGAGCGTTGTGAGGAGGAGGGGAGCGACGCAATCCCGGAGTCGGTGGTCGGGTGCGTAGAGGAGTCCGAGCGTTGTGGGGAGGTGAACCGGTGCCATCGGCAGCTGGAGATCTGCGAGGAGGTGTGTGGGGCGAAGCATCACTGTGGGCAGTGGGATGATTCGCAGGGGGATTGTCAGCTGTGGTGTGCCGGAGAGGTGTGGTCGGGGCGCTTGAGCTGGGAGAATCAGGGGTGCGTTGTGAGTCAGGCGCTGGGGATGGTGTGTGAGGGGTTGGATGTGGCGATGTGCGGGCTGCGCGACGCCGAGGAGGGGGCGTACTACGGCGACTGAGTTGGGTCGGGAAGGTCGGGCGTGGTGGGGAGGTTGACCGGGAGGGCGTGCGAAGTAGGGTGTCGGCCTGAGAGCCGACGCAGCGCGCGTTTGCCGGTCAACCCACCACTGCCATTCGAGAACATCGCCGTGAAGCTACGAAAACCTGACAACCTGACGTTTAACCTGTTGCATACGTTGCCCTTTGTGTTTCTGGTCATCGGGCTGATCTTCTCGGCGCATATGGGGTATCAGGTGGCCACTGGCGAGCGAGAAGCCGGAGCGGAGCTGGCGATTGCGGGCTTTTTCCTGGTGTACTTCGGGTATCGCGCGCGATTTGCCTGGGAGATGCTCTTTGAACCCGAGCAGAGCGATACGTAAGCGGTGTGTGGCTGCGGTGGGGGCTAAGAGACGACGTGGAGGATCGCGTCTCGGAGTTCGCCCAGGCGTTCGGCCAACGAGGGGTTATCGTCGGTGGAGGTGCGCCACTCGTCGATGAGGCCAGTGCGGGCCATGAGCGCGGTGTCGCCGTGGTGTGCCAGGCGAGCCCGTTGGAGGACTTCCAAAAGTTCGTGGGCGGCGAGCTGGCGAGCGCCGGGGGTGTGTGGGCAGTGAGGGACCTGTGTGGTGGGATGGAGCTCAAGGCTGCGCGCGAGTGTGTTGAGCACGTCAAGCAGGGGGCCGAGTTCCTGGCCGCGCCTCCAGAGGCGTACGCCGTACATATCGTCGGTCAGGGTGAAGTAGGGACGCCCGACGCGGTCACAGGATGTGAGCATGGCCATGAGCATGGCCACGTAGGGGTTGCAGGTGACGATGAGGCTTGCAAGGTCGGGAGCTTTGCGGGCTGCGGCGTTGAGGGTAGCGCGGTTGAGGGGGATGGAGCCAAACCAACGGGCGTGTGGCGTGTGGGGGATATCGTAGGAGGCGCGTTTCCAGTCTTTGAGCGCGAGGGGCTCCTGCCGCAAGAAGAGAAGAAGTTGGGCGGGGAGCGCGATCCAGATGGCGGTGCGCGAGGAGAACTTGCGGGCGCTGAACGCGGTTAGAAAGCTCTGGCCCTCAAAGGTCAGTGGGGTGTTTTGATGGGGGCGAGGCTTGCCTGTGTTCCAGTCAAAGTCCTGGCGGCGGTAGGCGTAGCCGAGCATGGCGCTCAGGGCGCTCGCGCGGCGATTTACGGTGGCCGCGCTGAGGTTTGAGTGGGCGGTGATGGCCCGGCGGCAGGCTTCCCGGGTTGCCGCCGGTTCGGGCTGGTCGGCCAGCTCTTGCTGTTTGAGTCGGTGCACGGTGTGCACCAGGGGACGTGCGAAGAGCGCGTTGGAGAAAATGCGTGGGCGAGCCGCGATGCTGAGTGCGAAGCGTCGTCCGTCCGGGGTTAGCGTGATGGCGCCGACGTCGGAGGGGCGGACAAGTTCGAGCCAGCGGGCAAAGTCTGCGTAGTAGCGCGCGGTGCGGGGTTCTACGCCCAGGGATTCGGCAATCGCCTCGAAGGTATGAGGGCCGTCCTGGAGTTGGTGGATGAGCGCGATGAAGGTTTCCAGGTTGTTGGCCTGGGGGATCTCGGAGGTCGCCTCAAGAAGATCGAGTTGGGGGTTGTCGGCAGGTTCGTTACTCATGTGACCAGTCTACCTGAGAAGAGGTTCAGGAGCGATGGGCGCGTTTTGCGAGGACCGGGGCTGTGATATGGTCCGCGGCGATACCGTTGGATGCTTGCGGGCGTCGACGGCTCAAACAGACTATCCCAGAGAATTCGGGCCAACTGAATCGATCCACGGAGCTCTCCGATGCAACGTTCTATGAAGGTGATTACGGCCACGTTGATGGCCTGCACGCTGTGGGGCTGCAGTAAGACTGAGGACCGCGTTTTAAATGTGGTGACGCATGAGATTGAGAAGTGCCGGGCGTCCACCGAGCGCTTTCATGAGGTGAAACTACACGGGGACCGCAGCTATCAGGTGCTGGTGGAGGCCTGTCACGAGCCGATCTCCGAGGTGGAGATGGCCAATGAGTGGCGCGGGCAGGTGCGGACCGGGCCGGTGGTGTGGATGGCGGGGGAGGATAAAGCCCTGCGTGCGTTTGTGCTCAATAATGTGGAGTGGCCCGACCTGGACCGCGCGCTGAGCATGGCCGACGATCCGAAGGCCAGTCACGGCACTCTCTCGGAGGCCGAGGCGAGCTTTGCGAAGGCGCAGCAGGCGTTTCCGAAGAACGGTTGGGTGAGGTTGCAGCGCTTGGAGAACCTGATTCACCTGCGTGAGAAGACCCGTTCGGGGACGGAAGCGCCCGAGACGCTGGGTGAGGAAGCGCAGGCAGTGCTCGACGAGATTGCGGCCTGGGCCGGGGAAGCGCAGAAGCCCGAGGTGTTGGCCGGAGCCCGCATGTTGGCGCTGACGTACTACGAAGACTACATCCGTCGGCAGGAAGGGGCGCTCGAAGCGCTGGGTTCTCGTAACCCGTGGATTGAAGCGGCGATTGAGCAGGCCATTAAAGACGGCGATACCAAGACGGTTCAGGAGTATCAGGCGGAGTTGGAGGAGCGTTTAGAACGCGAGCCGGCCGAGCGCGAGGCGCTGGAGGTGCGTCTGCACAAGCTCAAAGAGCTGCGGTGTGAGCAGGCCAGTCAGCTCAGCGTAAGCGGTGTGGAGGATAACGCGCTGCGTGAGGAGGTCACGCAGAAGAAGGCGTCGATTACCTGTCCGGTGCCGCCGCGCGCGGAGGCCTCGGCGGAGTGATTCGCCGGAGTCGCAAGGACGAAGGAGCCGGCCCCCTGCGGGGGGCCGGCTTTTTTAATGCGCGACGAGTCAGGGGTGAGCGTGCAGGGCCAAAAAGTCTGCGAGCAAGCGATTGAAGTCGTCTGGGTAGTCTTCCATCGGGCAGTGACCGCAGGCGTTGAAGACGTGGAGGGAGGCGCGGGGGATGGCGCGTTCGAGTCGGTGGGCGGTTTCCAGGGGAAGGAGGTGGTCGCGATCGCCCCAGATCAGAAGGGTGGGAAGCGCGATGTGTTCGGCGCCCTGGCTGCGATCGCCGGCCGCGACCAGGTCGGCGGCCAGGCGAAGCATGAAATCAAGGCGCGCGGGGTGTTTGAGAGGCTCGAGGTAGGCATCGAGTTCGTCGGTGGTCATGCGTGCCCGGCGCCATTGCAGGGGCTCCAGCAGACGGATGCCCAGGCGGTTCATGCCCAGTTGCGCCAGGGGGGAGGGGAGTCTTTTGATCAGGCCTGCGGCCTGGCGTGGCGTGCGCAGTTTGAGGCCGGGGCTGATCAGGGTCAGGCTTTGCAAAGGGGCGCGGTCGGCGCGCAGAGCGCGATGAAAGCCCAGCGTGGCGCCCAGCGAGTGGCCCACCAGGTGCACCCGGGAGTCGCCGATGCTGGCGAGGAGGGCGTCGAGCCAGCGCGAAAGCCCCTGGACGGTGGGCGGGATGTCATCGGGGGAGCGGAAGGTCTGGTCGCGTCCATGGGCGGGGAGGTCGGCGACGATGACGCGGAAACGCGCGGCCAGGGGGGAGACTGCCAGGCGAAAGGCCATCGCGTGGGCCATGATCCCGTGGAGGAAGACCACGGTCTCGGTGCCCTGGCCGCACTCCCACCAGTGGAAGGGGTGCATTTGAAAGGGAGAGGGCGTGTAGACGGAGCGGAAGGGGGGATTCAGGGAAGTCAGCATAAGGAGAAGTCGGTGCGGAGGATCGAGCTGGGGGGCTGGTCGTGGGGAGGGCGGGAAAGTGCCCGGAGCGCGTTATAACAGAGGAGCGGCTGCGCTGACCAAGGGAGGGCAAGGGGCGGTGACTTGACGCTCCTACCCCCCCTTGATAGAACGCCCAGACGATCTGGAAGTGATCCAAAGCTGCACCACGGGTGCTGTCCCTGGCAGGGGGCAGAGCTCGTCTGAGTGATTGAGCATGCTGCGCCGTCGGGCTGTTGGAGGTTGGTGGATGAGTGCATGGAAACGCCGAGTGGTTTGTCTGGGCAGCGTGCTCAGTGTGTTTGCGATAGCATCGCCGGCGATGGCGGGCGGCAACGATCTGGAGTTGTCGCGCTTTGCGACCTTTAATGAGAACACCGAGGCCGGGTGTGCGGAGACCTGTGGGGTTGCCGAGCCCGATGAGGCGCTCTTCTACGATCTGTCGCGTGACCTGGGGCAGGTGATGGCGCCGCGTTTTGTGGCTCCGTCGGAGACGCTGGGGGAAGCCGGTTTTGCGGTGATGTTCATGGGGAGTCTTTCGGCGATTCCGCATACCGAAGAGCACTGGCAGCTGGGGGTTCGCGATCGTAACCCGGAGTCGACGCTCTTTACCGGGCACCTTCAGGTGCGCAAGGGGCTGCCCTTCTCTTTTGAGGTGGCCGGCAACCTGGGCTATCTCTACGACAGCGAGATGTTCACGATGGGCGCCGACTTGCGTTGGGCGCTTAACGAAGGGTTCTACTACTTCCCGGATGTGGGAGTGCGCGGCACGGTGAACACGGTGGTTGGTGCGCGCGAGCTGAACATGGTCAACGTGGGCTGGGACGTGTCGGCGTCGAAGTCCTTTGCGCTGGGCGGCGTGATGGCGTTGACGCCTTACGTGGGTTTTCAGCAGCTCTACGTGATCAGTTCCAGCCGGGTACTCAATGCCTATCCTCAGGACCCGCGTCCGCCGCAGTTTAATCCGGACCGTCCCGGCGAGGTGTTTGCTCCGGAGTTTGTGTTCGGGCAGCAGCAGATTCAGATCAATCGTTTCTTAGGTGGGCTGCGTCTGCATGTGTGGATTTTGAACTTCACGCTGGAAGCGGTCTTTTCGGATACGGTGCAGCAGTATACGTTTGCGGGCGGAGTGGATTTCTAACTTCGCAACCCGTAAGCAGGGCCAAAAAGTATGCCTAAGCTCGTCAAGCGTTACGCCAACCGCAAGCTCTACGATACCGAATCGAGTACGTACATCACCCTGGAGAACATCGAGGAGATGGTTCGCCAGGGCGAGGATGTGCGCATTATCGACAATTCGACAGGGGAAGATATTACCAGCGCGACGCTGGCACATATTGTGCTGGATCAGCAGCGTGCGAACCCGGCGTTTCCGGTGTCGGTATTGCGGGGGATCATTCAGTCTGGCGAGGAGTTTTTTGCGCGCCTGCAGTGGCCGGTGACCCAGTTTCGCGATGAGTTTAAGCGACGGGCCGAGGCGTTGGAGGAGGGAGGGAAGGCGATTCGTGAGTTTGTCGACGGGACGCAGCGTTCGGTCGACGAGATGCAGCGTCGTCTGGATGATCGTTTTCGAGACGCGGTCGATCAGCTTACGCACCTTCCGGAGATGCAGCATGAAATCGACGAGCTTCAAAAGACGGTGGGGGAGCTCGAAGACCGTTTGATGCGCCTGGAGGCGATGGTGGCGCACGAGCGTCAGGACTGAGGGCCTGGCGTGGAAAAGGGGGTTGGAGGCGCGGCCGGTGCGCGCTACATTGGGGTCTGGCGTAGGGTCCAGGTCCGCAAGAACACTCATGAAATTGAGGCGAATCGATGATCATCCGGTGTCCCGAATGTTCGACAGGTTTTAACCTCCCCGATGAGCGCGTCAGTGAGAAAGGCGTGAAGCTGCGCTGCTCGCGCTGCAGTCATGTGTTTCGAGTTCGCGCGGGGGAAGGCGACGAGGTGGAGATCTTCTATCAGGAAGAGGATCACGCCGAGGCGGCCGAGCCCGAAGCGACGGAGGCGGCCGAGCCGGCCGAGGCCGAGAGTGAGGAGAAGAAGCTCAAACTGCCGGGTAAAGGCGGGCTGAGTCTGGGGGGCTCCGGGAGTTCGAACCCCTTTCCTCACGCGGGGTTGAACCTCAAGCCGAAGAAGGCCAGCGCGCTTTCAGGTGGTGAGGAGGAGGCTGCTGTCTCGGAGGAGGAAGCTGCCTCGGAGGAGGAAGCGAGCGACGAGGTTGCTCAGGCGCCGGCGGCCGCAGCGCCCGCCGCGAAGTTCGGTCCGCCCCCCGGGGTGAAGCTCGCCGGCGCGCCGCCGACTGCGCAGGCGGCGCCAGCGGAAGATGTGGACGCGGCGGAGGATTCGGGGCCGATTCTGGGGCAGGGACAGGGGGCGTTTGGGGATGCGTCGGAGTTGGTGGACGAGTCCTTTGGCGAAGACGGTCCTTATTTTGATCCGAACACCGGCAAGGTTGAGCCCGGCGCATCGGCGCCGGCGCCGGCACGGCCGCCGGTTGGCGCGGCGCCTCCGCGAGCAGCCGCTGCGCGGGTGGCGCCGGCGGCTGCCGCACCGGCAGCGCGACCTGCTCCTGTGGCTGCTGGCGAGCTTGACGACCTGGAGCCGCATCGCATCGGAGGACGCGGCGGGTCGAAGTTGGCGGTGGTGCTTTTGCTGATGTGCCTGGTGTCGATGGGTTTTCTGGGAACGGTCGCTGCACTCAACGACGGGTTTCTGGATTTCAAAAACTTCGGTCAGATGATCGAGGTGGCTTTCGGGGACGGAGAGTATACCCCGCGTGAGGAGTGGGCCCGGCCGACGCAGACCACGATCATTCAGGCCCCCGAGGCTCCGCTGGCGGCCGAGAGTGTGTATGGCCAGCTGGTCGATGTGGGGCGCGACGCCAAGGTGCTTCTGGTCAAGGGGTTCGTGCGCAGCTACGCCGAGAGCGCGTTCCATAATGTGGAGCTTCGCGCGACGGTTTCCAGCGCCGAAGGCCGCCCGCTGCGAGAGGTGGGTGGTGTGGCCGGCGCCGATGTGAGTGCGGCGGAGGTGAGCGGCCAGAAGAGCGTGGAGGATGTGCGCGCGCTGGTAAAGGGAGGCGGCCAGTCGGTGAATCCGAAGTCGGTGGTGCCCTTTACGCTGGTGTTCGACGACGTGCCGCAGACCGTGCTCGAGGGTGGTAACTTCGGGCTTAAGGTGAGCGTGGTTGAGCAGGCCGGAGGCGGGGCGCCGGTTGCGGTGGGAGAGTGATTTATGGGTGATCCCGACGAGAGCGCTGCGCATGGTGATTTGCCGAGGGTAGATGCGTCGTCGGGAGGGGGGGACTCGCCGGTGCCCGACCCGCTGGCGAGGGCGTATGAGGCGATGGTTCGCCACGTCGTCGGAGTGCCCGAGCTGGCGATGCGGGCGGCTACCGTGGCTGGTCGTCTGGAGGCGCTAGAGGCTGATGAAGCCGTCTGGTGCCTGGATCAGCTGATCCGGGGCGCGCTGTGGGGAGACGCTGATGCGATGGAGGCCATGCTGGCGGCGGCCTACTGGCTGGTGACCGTGGATGTAGACGCGGACTACGGCTGGATTACCGAGCTTTTTGAGGCGGCCTATCGCGCGGAGCGCGCGTCGGTGGTGGCGATGTTGCGTGATGCGCCACCGGTGCGGGGGCTGGCCGCGGGGCGGAAGTTGCCGGAGGTGCGCCTGCCGCTGGAGCGAGAGATCACGCTCGGGGAACGACGGATGATGGCCAGCGAGCGCGAGCGCAAGTTGTTGGATCGTTTGCTGATGGATCCGAGCCCGCTGGTGATCGGGAAGCTGCTATCCAACCCCCAGTTGCGCGTGCGGGATGTGCTCGTGATCGCTGCTCGCCGCCCCACTGTTCCGGAGCTGGTGAATGAGGTGGCTTGCCATCCGGTGTGGTTTCGCAAGGTGGAGGTGCGGGAGGCGCTGGCGCGTAACCCCTTTGGTCCTACCGGGGTGGCGTTGAAGATTTTGCCGACGTTGCCTTTGAAGATGCTTCGGCAAGTCGCCGGGAGTGGCGAGCTGCACGAGTTGGTGCAGGAGGCGGCCGGAAGGCTGGTGCGGCTGCGAGAGGAACGCACCGCCCCCTGGCGGGTGTGAGTTACAGGCATAAAAAAGCCTCCCGGGAGTGCCCGGGAGGCTTTTTTGTAGGTGTTGCCAGCAGGGGGTCAGGACCCGAGTGTGCGTTCCGCCTCGGCGACCGCCTCGTCGAGGAGCTTGAGGTAGGCGTCGCGGGTTTCAGGGGATTGACCTTCGGCGCGCATCACGAGGACCGGCTGGGTGTTGCTGGCGCGGACGAGTCCCCATCCCTGGGGGAATTTTACGCGGACGCCGTCGATGGTGTTGGTTTCATAGTCGGCTGAGAAGTGCTGGGCGACGATGCCGGGGACCTTGAACTTGATGGATTCGGGACAGTCGCGGCGGATTTCGGGGGTGACGTGGGTCTGGGGTACGTCGGCCAAGAGCTCGCTGAGGGGCTGGTCGGTGTGGGAGAGGATCTCGGCCAGGCGGCAGGTGGCGTAGAGTGCGTCGTCAAAGCCGAAGAAACGATCGTTGAAGAAGATGTGTCCGCTCATTTCGCCGGCCAGGTGAGCGTCGGTTTCCTGAATCTTGGCTTTGATCAGGCTGTGGCCCACACGTGCCATGACCGGGACGCCGCCGTGAGCCTGGATGTCGTCGAAGAGGGTCTGGGAGCACTTGACCTCTCCGATGATGGTGGCACCGGGGTTGTTGGCCAGCACCTGGCGCGCGAAGAGGATCATGAGGCGGTCGCCCCAGATGATCTGTCCCTTTTCGTCGACGACGCCAATGCGGTCTCCGTCGCCATCGTAGGCGACGCCAAAGTCACAGCCGAGCTCTTGGACGCGGTCAATAAGGTCGGTGAGGTTTTCGGGGACGGTGGGATCGGGATGGTGATTGGGGAAGGTGCCGTCGGGCTCGGAGTAGAGCTCTTCGATGCGGGCGCTGATGGCATCGCGCAGGAGTTCCGGGGCGATGACGCCAGCGACGCCATTGCCGGAGTCGACCGCGATGTGGAGTTTGCGCGGCCCCATGGAGATGTTGTCGCGGATCCATTCGATGTAGTTCTTGCGCAGGTCGGGCATGGCGGAGCAGCTCAGGTCATCACCGGTGGTGAAGTCCCGGGCTTCGATCAGGCGGCGCAGCTCCTGGATGGATTCGCCATGGAGAGTTTCCTTGCCGATCATCATTTTAAAGCCGTTGTACTCTCCGGGGTTATGGCTGCCGGTGATCTGGACGGCGCCGTGGAAGCCGGAGGTGAGGGCGGCGAAGTAGACCAGGGGAGTGGGGACAGTGCCCAGGTTGACGACGTGAGCGCCGGCCTCGCGCATGCCGCGCTGTAGGGCATTGAAGATGCGGTCGGAGGAACGTCGGGCATCGCGTCCGATACCGATGCGGGGCTGACTCTGGCCGCGTCGTGCCACCATGGTGGCGAAGGCGCGTCCGATGTCGCAGACCAGATCGTCGTTGAGGTCGGTGTCGGCGATGCCGCGGATGTCGTAGGCGCGGAAGATCTCGGCGTTCATGGGGGCTCCGTCGTCGGGAGGACAGGGGTAGGCGGCGTAGACGTCGAGGCCGTGGCAGTGGGGCAAGAGTGGGCCGAAGTTAAACGCCGTCACAGGGTGAGCAAGGCGGGATGTAGCACCGGGGGGGGCGGTGGGCAAGTCAGGCCGGTGCGTGGGGCGTTAGCGGGGGGCGGTGGGGCGGATTTCGAGGTCGAAAGTGCGCCAGCGAGGGGGGAGGCAGAGGAGGTTGGCGGAGAGTTCCAGGCGTAGCCAGAAGCGAGCGGTGGGGTCTTCGAGAAGCTTGCGGGTTGGGTGCGTAGGGAGAGGGATGGTGAGTTCGAGGCGATCGTCGAGGGCCTGGCGCAGGTCGGGGCGTGTGGGGCGATTGCCCAGGCTAACTTCGGCCAGGCCCGTGGCGTCGGGGCGAGTGGCTACCAGGGAGAGGGGGCCGACGTGGGGGAGGAGGTTCAGGGGGATGTTGTGTCCGCGCTCTTCGAGGGCGGCATGGAGGATCAGGCGGTCGCGTTGCCAGCGGAGCGCGGCACCGGCGACCAGGCGGCGACGGGGGAGGTCGGTGGCGAGTTGAGGCAGGGTGGTGCGGGCGTTGGGCGGGCGCAGTTCGAGGGGGAGCGCGCCTCGGTCGGGGAATGCCATCCAGCCGGGGTTGTCGGAGCTTCCGGTGACGCGGATGGCCACTGGATCGTCGCCCTGCATCAGGGAGTAGCCGATGAGGGCGTGCTGGCGGGAGAGTCCGGCCTCAATGCGTTTGACGAGAGCGCGGGCGGCGTGTGGGGCTTCGAATTGCTGGATGTAGATCTGGCGCTCCATGGCGCCGACGCGTCGGATGATGGTGCCGTTGGTGGCGATGGCTTCGGGGAAGCGTTCGGCGTGTGGGCCGCGGTGGGTGCGCCAGAGGAGATAGGGGAGGTCGGCGGCTATGAGGTGATTGGTCTGTGACACGGTGCCCCCCGGAGGTAGTGCGAGTGTGAGGAAGTAGGAGTTTAGAGGGTCGCGTTGCGCCAGACCAGCCGGGAGGGATGTTTTGACCTGATGGCGCTCCCGGGGCACGATGGCCGGCGAGCCGGCCGGGTCAGGGTGTCGGGAGTAAAGTGATCAGGGAGTAAGGATGAGCGCGAGCCGAGGATGGAGTTGGGTGCTGGTGGCGATGCTGGCCGGAGGGTGGGTCGGATGCGAGACGCCACGCAGCGGGGAGACGTCTTCGGTGCGCGGGGGAGAGGAGGCGCAGGTGGCGCGCCTGATGGAGAGCGCGCAGGTGGTGGCGCGGGCGGCGGAGCTTCGTGATCGCGGGTATGGTGGTGAGGTCGAGGTTGTCAGGGGGGAGTCGGTCGCGCCGGGGCGGGGGCTCGGGGAGGGGATTGAGGAGGAGCGCGCGCGTCTGTCGCAGGCGTTGTTTGGGGATGCCGAGGCGTTGCAGTTGTCGGTGGATCGGGGGTGGTCCTCTCGAGCCGAAGCGCGCGCCGGCGAGCAGGGGGCGATGCGGGTGATTCAGGAGGGGGACGGGGAGGTGTCGCGGTGGGCGTCGGCGATGGCCAGCAGCGTGGCGTTGGAGTCACAGGTGTTTGGGGCGTTGGAGACGGCCGGGAGCGTGGACGGGTGGTTGGCGCAACAGGTGGTGCGGAGCGCGGGGCCGATGTTCGCGTCGACGCTGGCGCTGGCGGAGGCACAGGGGATGGAGCTGGATGGGGCGTTGCTGGCGCGGCGGCCCGATCTGGCCGAGCGGGTGGCCGGAGTCAACGAGGTGATGGCGGCTGGTGAGGGGGCCTCGGTAGAGCGGGCGCTGGGAGCGTTGGTGATGCGGGAGGCGCTGGGGTTGGCCGCGGCGTTGTATCGGGCCCAGGGGTGGGGCGGCGTGGAGTGGGGGCGCGTGGAGGGATCCGGGCAAAGTGTGGACGTGGTGAGGCCGGATCGGTGGATGGGCGGGGATGGCGAGGCGGTCTGGCAGTGGCCGGAGGCGTTTGAGGCGGTGCAGCAGGCGCGGCGTTGGGAGCTAATCGGCCAGGGGAGGGTGGGGCCGTTGTTGACGAGCGTCTGGTTGGAGGAGGTGCTGGATGCCCGGGGGGCGCGCTCGATTTTTGGGGCGTGGCTGGCCGATAGCTATCGGGTGTATCGGTCGCCCGGCGGTGGGGAGGAGGGGTTTGTCTGGCTGAGTGCCTGGCGTACGCCGCATGAGGCCCAGCAGGTAGCCGCGGCGATGGAGCAGGCGTTGGTGGCCCGGCAGGGGGAGGGCGCCGGGGCGCGAACGCGGGTGGCGGTGCAGGGGCTCCATGTGGCGTTGACGAGTTATACCGAGGCGCAGGACCCGGGGCATCTCGATGATGAAGTGAAGGCGTTGGCCGGGGCGGCGCTGGCGTTTTTGCCGGAAGAACCGGCGCCGCTTCGCTTTGTTCCCACGACCTATGAGCGTTATGTGGAGGCGGCTCAGGAGGCCCGACTGGAGGGGGAGCGTTGGCAGGATCCGGCGTCGGGCTGGACGATGTCGCTGGAGGCGCTGGACGGATGGCAGGTGCAGAAGAGCGACGAGGTGCACGTTCGCTGGTTTGCGACGCATGAAGATGGCGCGCTCGCGCAGTGGACCACGGAGCTTGTTGATCCGTTGGGGGCGGCGTTTGGATCTGATGACTACGTGGCCGGGCTTAAGGAGGCGTTTGCGCGGTCGGTGCAGGGCTCGGAGCCTGAGGTGCAGGTGAGTGCAGAGGGAGAGGGGGGCCCACGGGTGAGCCTGGCGGCTACGGGGGAGATCGACGGACGCGCGATCGAGTTGCAGCTGTGGCAGTGGGAACGTGGCGAGGTGTTGACGTCGTATAGCGTGCAGGCGCCGGCGGATGGGGTTGGGGAGCGGCTGGCCGAGGTGGCTCTAGCGCTGGAGAGCCTGGAGTTGTACGGGGAGGCGCTGGTGCCTGAGCGCGAGCGTGGCGAGGCGGAGGGCGGCGCCGCGGGAGGCGCCGAAGGGAGGGGGGCGGAGGCCGAGGGGATTTTGGAGTTTCGGGTTGAGGAGGAGTGAGGCGGCGGCTGTGTGTACGCGCGTGAGGCGTTTGGAGCACGATGTCCAAGACGGGGTGTGTTGTGGGCGTGGCGGTGAGGCCGGATAGGTTTGGAGTCGGGGCTTGAGCGCGTCAGGGGGGCGGAGCGCTTAGCGGATGGTGTCGATGTGGAGGAGTTGACGGGATGCGCGGGTGGGGGCGAATTCCGCGGGGGCGGTGCCGGGGATAAAGGGATAGGGGTGGCCCGGTTCGCCGGGGCGGGAGCGCAGGCCGGTGGCCGGGTCGATGAGGACTTCTTCGAGGTCGAGCGTGCGGTGAGGCCAGTCGATGTCGGGGCGGTGCAGGTGTTGGTAGAGGGAGGTGAAGACGGGTAAGGCGGTACGCGCGCCGTGTTCACCGCGGCCGAGCGGGTGGGTGTTTTTATCGCTGCCGATCCAGACGATGGCAGTGAGAGTCGGGGAGTAGGTTGCCAGCCAGGCGTCGAACTCGTTGGTGGTGCCGGTTTTAGCGGCGATGGGCCAGGCATCGGGGATGGCGGCGGCGGTTCCCCGGCGGGCGACCTGGAGGAGTGCGTGGTGGAGGAGTGCGGTGGGGCGCGGGTTGAGCACGCGCTCGGGGGGGAGAAGGGGGGCGGCGATGCGTGCCAGGCGTGCGGTTGCCGTGGCGGAGGGCGACGCGAAGTGGCCGTGGTCGTGGAGTTGGCCGGTGCGCAAGTCGATGGTGCGGTCGATAGCGCGGGTGGGGGTGTCGAGCCCGCCGCGGGCGATGGCGGCGTGGACGCGGGCCATGTCCAGGGGGGTGACGCAGCTGGCGCCCAGTGCGAGGGAGGCGGTGGGATCGAGGGTGGCCTCGACACCCAGGGCTCGGGCGCGTCGGATCAGGGCGGAGGGGCCCATGCGTTCCAGGAGGTGAACCGCGGGGATGTTTCGGCTTAAGACCAGTGCGTCTAAGGCGGTGATGGTGCCTTTGAAGTCGAGGTCGGCGTTGCGGGGGGCCCAGGTGCCGGTGTTTCCGCGTGTGTCGACGGTGGAGGGGATGTCTCGAAGAAGGGTGGCCAGGGTGAGAGAGTTGGAGAGGGCTTCGGCGAAGACGATGGTTTTGAAGAGGCTACCCGGTTGACGGCAGGCGCGCGTGGCGCGGTTAAAGGCGCTGCGGTGGACCTGGTGGGCGCCTACGGTGGCGGTGAGGTCACCGCTGTGGTGATCGAGGAGCAGGAGCGCGCCTTCGGCCCGGGCGGGCTGGAAGAGTTCCCAGGAGGCTCGGGGAGAGGTCCGATGCAGGAGGACGAGGTCATCGGGGCGTAAAAGGCGCTGGAAGGCGCGGGGATCGCGGGGGCGTCCGCTGCGTGGATCGAGGCCTCCGAGCCAGGATAAGCGCTCTTTCGGGATGTGGAGGGGGCCCAGCGGCGTGAGGATGGCGAGTCCGTCCGGGGAGGCGTGCTGGACGCTGGCGAGGGAGTAGCGGGCATCGTCTGGAAGTGGGTTTAAGAGGGCGGGGAGCTGCTGGTCGTTGGCGAGGCTGGCGAGGGCTCCGTGGTAGCCCTGCCGCCGGTTGTGGGCGAGGATTCCGCCGGCCAGGGCCTGTCGCGCGGCGGCCTGAAGGCCGACCCGGTGGGTGGTGATGACGCGGGTGCCGCTGAGGCTCCAGTCGGTGCCGGGGTGCAGGCGCTCGATATGCTGACGGGCTTCGGTGTGCGCTTCGGGGAAGGAGAGGTGATGGTCGGGTTGGGCTGTGGGGAGGCCGCCGAAGCCCAGAGGTTGTGCGCGTTCGGCGAGGTAGGTGGGTGTGCTGATGACGCCGATGTCGTGGAGTCGGCGGAGCACGCGGTTGCGCTTTTGCAGGGCTATGTCGGGGGAGGCGACCGGGTTGTAGACGCTGGGGGCCGGGAGGAGTCCGGCCAGGGTGGCCATCTGTCCGAGGGAGAGTTCGGCGGGGGCGAGGTTGAAGTAGCGCCAGCTGGCGCGGGAGATGCCCCAGGCCTGCTGACCGAAGTACACGTTGCGCAGGTAGGCTGCCAGGATCTCGGGTTTGGAGTAGTGCGCTTCGAGCTGGCGGGCGAGGAGGAGTTCTTCGAGTTTGCGGCGGGTGGTTTTTCGGGAGGAGAGGAAGTGTTTGGCAACCTGTTGGGTGATGGTGCTGGCGCCCTGGATGATGTCGCCCGCGCGCAAGTTTACCAGGGCCGCCCGTGCGATGGCGCGGGGGCTGTAGCCCCGGTGAAGGAAGAAGTCCTCGTCTTCGGCGGCGAGGACGGAGGCGATGAGGAGGGGGGGGAGTTCTTCGTAGGCGAGGGGGGCGCCGGAGGCGTGGGAGGTCAGGGGCCAGCCGTCGGCGGTGGTGATCTGTGTGGGCAGATCGGGGTTCCAGGCGTGGAGGTCGGGCAGGGGTGGGAGGTTATTGTGGGCCTGTGTCCACAACCGGGCGGCCCAGATCGCGCTGGCGAGCGTGGCGATGCTCAGGAGCGTCGCCAGGGCCAGTGAGAGACGGCGGAGGTTGAGGCGCCGGGGTGTGCGGGAAGAGGTGGGCATCAGAACTGGATACCGGCGCCCAGGCCCAGATTCCAGAGGCGCACGGTTTCGAAGGTGCCGTCGTCGCGCAGCTTCCAGAGGCCGCCGTAGCGGGCGTGGGCGTAGAGGGGGCCGTAGAGGCCGAGGCGTCCCTCGGCCAGGGTCAGGGCGCCGTCGAGGTTGGTGAGCGCGTTGAGGGTGCCGCTGCTCTGAGGGCCGTCGAGGTTGGTTTTGTAATAGAAGGCGGCGAGTTGGAGTCGGGTGGCGAGTTGGAGGGCGGCGCGGGCGCGCAGGGCGGCGTTGCCGGAGTGTTGCGCGTCTTCGTAGGCGGCGCTCAGGGTGAGGATGCCGGCGATGCGGGTCTGGAGCCAGGCCTGGAAGCCGTGACGGGAGGCGGCGTCGGCGGAGTGGGCGACGCGGAGTTTGGGGCCGGCCAGGCCGGGTTCGACGGGGGAGGCGGTCTGGTAGCGGGAGACTTCGTAGATGGGGTCGATGTATTCGGGGAGGTATTGGTCGGAGAGGTGGCGGTATTCGAGTTTTGCGGAGAGTTCGACCGGGTCGGCGATGTTCTGGCGCCAGAGCAGGCCGGCGTGCAGGCCGCTGCCCAGGCCGAAGTGGGTGTTGAGGTCGAGGTAGGGGGTCAGTGAGAGGCGTGGGCGGTTGAGGAGGTCGATGCGGGCGTCGAAGCCCAGCAGGGTGGTGGGCTGGGCGGATGCGACCCGGGGCTGGAGCGTGGGGCCAGCGAGAGCGCTACCCCGGGTTGTGCGGACGAGGTCGGTCGGAGCGCGGAGGTCGGAGACCAGGGTGGCGCCCAGTGAGATGCGGTCGAGGGCGCGGGGGGCGTTTTTGAAGAAGGAGGATGGCCGCAGGTGCGCGCGTATGCCCAGGAGGTTGGGGCTGGCCAGGTTATTGGCCAGGAGTTCGACGCCGCCGCGGGGGAGGTCGAGGTGGGCGCGCAGTCCCAGGCGGTAGTGATCGGTGGTGATGACGTTGTAGTAGCCGCCGATGATGGTGCCGTGTCCGAGGGAGGCGCCGCCGAGTTCGCCCAGGCGCAGGTAGAGGGGGGCGTTGGGCGTGCCGTACTCCAGGCGCCGAAGGACGCGGAGGTAGTCGGAGAGTTCGAGCCAGTCTTCCTGGCGGATCAGGCTGTGTTGCTCGGGATGGCGGTCGGCCAGGCGCAGACGCAGGGGGATCTGGAGTGAGGCGTGGAAGAGGCTGGAGCAGGCGCTGTCGTCGGGGCAGTAGAGGGCGGGCAACGGGCGAATGTAGGTGAGGCGCGGGGTGATCGAGAGGAAGATGTCCTCATCGAGCGGACCGATCCCGGCTTCTCCTGAGAGCATCAGGACGGTGTCGGAGGCGGCGGTGTTCTGAGCCCGGGTCGTGGCGGGGAGGGCCAGCAGGGTCAGGGTCAGCAAGATGTACAGGTGGGCGCGCATGAACTCCTCGGGCGCGGCAGAAAAAGCCAGCGTGGAGGGCAGCCTAGCGCGAGGCGATCGGTGGGACAACCCGGGTTGGGGGCGTCTGGCGCGTGCCAGGGCGATACGGGGGCGGGGGGAGAGACGGGCCCCGTTTTGTGGCGCTTGTCGGTGGGGAAGCGGGTCATTACACTCCGCGCGACTTGGCGGCCCGGCGTGGGCTGCCTGTGACGTGCGAGAGGAAGATGACTCGAGTCTACACATCGATCAGCGAGGCGGCCGAGAAGCTGGAGCGCTCGGTGGTGACGATCGGCAACTTTGACGGGATGCACCGAGGGCACCAGGCGATCTTCGGGCAGGTCGTGGAGCAGGCGGCTCGCCTGGGTGCGACGTCGGTGGCGATGACTTTTGAGCCGCATCCGGTGGCGTTTTTTCGTCCGGAGGCGGCGCCGGCCAAGTTGAGCGTGCCGCCGGCGAAGTACGGGTTGATGGGACGCTACGGTGTGGATGCCGTGGTGGCGCTGCGTTTTGATGAGGCGCTGGCGTCGATGAGCCCCGAGGCCTTTATCAAGGAGGTGTTGGTGGAGGCGTTGGGGGCGGTGGAGGTCGTGGTCGGGGAAGACTTCCGGTTCGGGCATAGGCGGGCGGGAACGACGGAGCTGTTGCGAGAGGAGGGGGCTCGCTACGGGCTGAAGGTGGTGGTGCCGAAGCTGGTGGAGGTCGGCGGGGCGGTGGTGAGCTCCACGCGGGTGCGGGGGCTTGTTAAGGCCGGGGAGTTGGCTGAGGTGCGGGAGCTTTTGGGGCGGCCGCACCGGTTGACGGGGGAGGTTGTGCACGGGGAGGCGCGGGGGCGCGCGTTGGGCTTCCCGACGGCGAATCTTGAGGTGGTGGAGGGGATGGCGTTGCCTCCGGACGGGGTGTACGCGTCGCGGCTGGCCAAGGGGGGCGATGAGCGGGGCTGGCGGGCGATCACCAATATCGGGACGCGGCCGACGTTTGGGGGAGGGGCCCGGACGGTGGAGACGTTTGTGCTGGAGGAGGGGGTAAGCGATGAGTTGGACCTGTACGGGGAGCAGGTGATGCTCGCGCTGTACATGCGTGTGCGAGAAGAGAAGCGTTTTGAGTCGCCGCAGGCGTTGGTGGCTCAGATCAAAAGCGATGTGGCGCAGGTGCGCGGCTTTTTTGACGAGGGTATCGATGGCGAAGGCTGAAGTGTTGCGTCGCTTCACGGAAGAGGAATCGAGTGAGGCGCTCTGGCTCGAGATGTGGGACGAGCTCAGCGCGGGCACGGCGCTGGAGGTGCACGGGGTGGAGCTGGTGTCGGTGGATGACGATACGATTGTGCTGAGCATGCCGATGGGGCCGCATGCGTTGCAGCCTTTCGGGTTGTTGCACGGGGGCGTCAGTATGCTGCTGGGAGAGAGCGCGGCGAGTATGCACGCGGGCTGGAAGGTGGACGTGCGTGAGCGGGTGCCGGTGGGGATTGAGATCAGCGGCTCGCATATGCGCAGCGCTACGGAAGGGATGATTCTGGTGCGGGGACGGGTGTTGCGTCGCAGTCGGATGCTGATTCATCACGAGGTGGTGATCGAGCAGGCTGAGAGTGGCAAGACGCTCTCGGTGATTCGGGTGACGAACCTGTACAAGCAGCTCGGCTGAGCGGTCGCGCTTGAGGGGGGAGGGTAAGAAGCGGTGGCTGCGCGGGGGGGCGGGGCGGCTTCGCCCGACATTGAGATTCGGGGCACAGTCAGGAGGGAGAGCACGGGAGCGCGTCATGGGCGGGTGGCGAGGCGGTGGTGTGCGTGGGGCGGGCTCGGGGCCAAGGCGGCCGGCAATGGGGGCGATGCGCGTGGCGAGGCCGGGATGGGGGGCGCTTTGGGGCGTGTGTGGAGGTGGGCCTGTGCGAAGTGGATCGCGCCGCTTGGCGGGCGCCAAGCCTTAAGATACATCATGCACGTTGTTCCGGCGTACGTGCCGCATACGCGAGTTCTTTGTGTGTGTATGGCGGTGGGTCGCTGGAGGAGAACGCTGACCGATGAACAGGAGTCGTAGATGTTGAAGTTTCAAAAAGTGGGAGTGGCGCTGGGAGCGGGGTTGATGGCGCTGAGTGTGTCCGGCGTTGCTGTCGCGCAGGACGCGGCCGATCCGATGTACGTGGGTCAGGAGCAGCTTGAGACGGATGAGCAGCCCCAGGGGTTCAGCGGTCAGCTGGGTGTGGAGGCGAGTTTTAACCTGGTGTCGAACCAGAACGTGATCGGTCAGAACGAGGGGACGTCGTTTTTGCTTGGTGGCGCGGTCAACGGTGGGCTGGACTACTTCCGCGGCAAGCATCAGTGGCGCAATACGCTGGCGTACAACACGAGCTGGGCGCGCACGCCGGTGCTCCGGGAGTTTGTGAAGAACAACGATAAGATGGAGTTGGAGAGCATTTATAACTATCTGCTCAACGACTGGATCGGTCCGTATGGACGGGGGAGCGTGGAGACCAGTGCGTTTGCCACGGAGCTGGTGACGGAGGAGGCGACCGGGTATTTGATCACGCGTCCGGACGGGAGCGTGGACGGAGAGGTGACCGATCGTCTGCGGACGGCGGATCCGATCAGCCCGTTGAACTTGTTCCAGTCGGTGGGTGTGGCGCTGGAGCCGGTTCGTCAGGAGGCGGTGCGGGCGACGTTGCGCGTGGGCTTTGGTGCACGTGAAGCGCTGACCGAAGGCGTACTGGTGGTCCAGGATGATGAGACCACCGGGGATGTGGAGTTGGTGGAGCTGGAGAACGCCTACCAGGCCGGTGCCGAGGCGTTTCTGGGTCTGGAAGGGAAGTTCCCGGAGCAGCGCATCGACTACCGCGTGGGGGCCACGGCGCTGGTGCCCTTTATCAACAACGACCAGGAGGATCGCTCTCCCTTTGATCTGGCGCGCATCGGCGTGACGGGCAAGGTGCGGGTGGCGATTGTGGACTGGATGGGCCTGACCTACAGCCTGATGGTGTTGAGCGATCCGCAGCTGTTGGATGCGACGCAGGTTCAGAACAGCCTGTTGCTTACGTTTAACTACACGCTGATCGATACCGAGAAGTAAAACGAAGCCGTGAGGGAGGGCGCGATGGTCGAGCAGGGAAAGGCAAGGTCGGTGTTGGGACGTTATCTGGCGTTGACCTTTGTGGCCTGCTGGGGATGGGCGGGGGCCTTTTATCTGGCCGGGATCGAGTACGGCGGGATGATGACCTATGCGATCGCGCTGCCCTATATGTTGTTTCCGGCCATCGCGGCGATTGTGGTTGATCGTCGCGATGGTCGCGCGGTGCGCGAGAGTTTGTGGCTGAAGTTTGGGGTGAACCGGTGGTGGTTGGTGGCCTGGTTTCTGCCGGTGGTGCTGGCGTTTGCGGCGCTCTTTGGGGCGTTGTTGCTGCCGGGGGTGGGGTTTGATGTGGGGATGGGTGGGATTCTGGAGTCGCTGCGCCAGATGCTGGGGCCGCAGGAGTATGCGGAAGCGAAGGCGGTGTTGGAGCGGTTCCCGCCGCTGATCTTTTTTGTGATTCAGCTGGTGCAGGGGGTGGTGGTGGGGGCGACGTTCAATGCGTTTTTTGCGCTGGGGGAGGAGGCCGGTTGGCGCGGGTTGATGTTAAGGGAGCTGGCGGGCAGGGGGTTCTGGACGAGCGCGCTGATCATCGGGGCGGTGTGGGGCGTGTGGCATGCGCCGCTGATTTTGCAGGGGCATAACTATCCGGAGCACCCGGTGCTGGGTGTGGGGTTGATGACGCTGTGGTGTGTGTTGTTGTCGCCGCTGTTTTCGTGGGCGACCCTGAAGTCGGGGTCGGTGATTGCGGCGGCGGTGATGCACGGGACGCTCAACGCGACGGCGGCGTTTTCGTTTTTGTATCTGGACCACACGATCCCGCTGGTGACCGGACTGCATGGTCTGGTGGGAGTGGGGGTGCTTGTGGTGGCGAACGTGCTGCTCTGGGCGCTGGCCCGGCCGACGTTGGAGGCCGGAGACTGGGAGAAGCTGCGGGGAGGCCGGCGCGCCGAGAGCGAGGGGGCTTGAGGCAAGCGGTGTTCAGGGGGTGAGGGAGCGCCTCATGAAGAGGGCATCATCGTCGTAGCCGGCGGCCGGGCGCAGGGGAGTAAAACCACGCTTTTTCCAGAAGCCTGCGGCGTCCTGAACGGCGACCAGGGTGATGGCGTGAAAGCCCTGCTGGCGAGCGGCGTCGATGAGGGTGTCGAGGAGTTTGGTGGCGATGCCCTGACCGCCGAAGGCCGGGTCGACAGCCATGTCGTGGAGGTGAATGGCATCGGATTGGTCGGGGAGGGAGGTGATGACATTGTCGAGGCCGGGGGAGGCGTCGGCAGGCCAGGGGTGTGCCAGGATGTAGGCGGCCAGGGAAGCGTGTTGTGGGGACTGCGCGGCGAAGCAGAAGTCGGGGGCGACGTGGATTCTGGAGACGAGGGCGTCGAGGAGTTCCCGGAGGCCTTCGCCATAGGCCAGGTGCTGGATGCGGTCGATTTCGGGGGCGTCTTGAGGGGAGAGGGGGCGGATGAGGGGGGAGGTCTGCATGGCAGGTCTCGGATGTGAAGGGGGGGACTCAAAGGGGGGAAGGGCAGAGCCGAGCGCGATAGTAGCGTTGTTTTAGAAAGAAAAAAGCCCCGCGTTTGCGGGGCTGAAGTGGGCAAGTCGGGGTTATGCGGGGTCTGTGGCGAAGGGTTCTTCGGGGGCGGGTTGGGAGGGACCAAGTTCCAGGATGTCGGGCTGGAAGTTTGCGGGGGGGATTCCGGCGTCGGGTTCGGGACCTTCTTCGCCGCGGGCTCGTCTTAAGGTGGGGCGAACGCGTTCGGCCAGGTCGGGGCGTTCGGCGAGCCGGAAGAGGTGTTCGAGTTGCCCGGCGACGGCGAGGTAGACGACGCGCCAGCGTTCCACAGCCTGGTCGCGGAGGCCTTTGGCGTCTTCAATGTCCCGTCGGTTGCGTTTTTCGTCCTGGCGGGCCTGGTTGTAGTGCTGCCGTTTGTCGTTGAGGCTCGCCGCGATGGAGGCGGTGTCCATGGAGATGCCGAGACGGGAGGTGGCGGTGGGATTCTTTCCGAGGAGGTGGATGACGTTTTCGACGTAGCGTTCGAGGTCGTCGAGGCGTTGCGGGGGTTGTTTATGCATCCCAAACCTGGCGAGGGCCTTTCGTCCGAGGATCTGTTCGATGCTGTTGCGGACGCTGCGGATGTCGTCATTGAGTTGTGCGTAGGCGTCGTCCCGGGCGGTGATCAGGGGCTGTTCGGTGCCCTGGCGGGCGGTGTAGGCGAGCTCGGCCTGGTTTAGGGACTCGTTGGCGTGGTGGAGTTTGTGGCGGAGCCAGCGGATCCAGCGTTCGACTTCGTCTTGCTCCAGGTGTAGCTGGAGGTCGTGGGACTGCATGGCGACCAGGGTGCGGGCCACGGAGCTGTTGTGGGCGTCGAGGGCGTGGATGACGTTTTGACCGTTACGAAGCTGGGTGCTGACCTGAACGCTGACGGAAGCCTTCATGTGGTGCTCCTGGAGCAAGGGGGCGCCGTACTGGCGAGCGCACCGAAACATGGAAGTGACCGATCGCCCCCGGTGGGCGTTGGTCGCGCTCCTGTCTCACTCGAAACGCAGGCGATACCACTCCGGGCTGAGGGGCAGCGGAGAAGCCCGCTCAGGAGAGCGCCATCGAGGAACTGCGGATAGGAATGGGGGTAGTTTAGAGGGCGGCGCGGGAGATTCAAGGTTTGGGCGTGGGAAAAGGCAAAATCAGTCGCTGGAAGGAAATCCCGTGTGGGAAAGGAGGTGATATTCGAGTTGGGAGCACATTTCGCGTGGGAAAGAGGTTGATATAGGAGCTGGGAGCACATCCCGTATGGGAAAGAGGTTGATATAGGAGCTGGGAGCACATCCCGTATGGGAAAGAGGTTGATATAGGAGCTGGGAGCACATCCCGTGGGAAAAGAGGGTCGATATTCGAGCGGGAAGCACATCCCATTTGGGAAGAGGGTTGATATTCGAGCTGGAAGCATATCCCGTGTGCGGAGAGGGAAAGCTCGACTGAGAGAGGGGGGGGAGGAGGGTTAGAAGAGGGGCGATCGGCGATGTGGCAAGATCTGGCCGGAAGCGCCCGGGGGATTCGCCGCGGGTGGAGACCGAGCGTGGATGCTCGGTCTTTGGTGCGGGAGATCAGGGAGGCATGATGGTGATGAGCGTGACAGGTCTGGTGATCGAGGTGCTTCGACGAGGTGGGGAGGTTGGAGGCGCGGGGTTAAGCGATAGGCAGCTGTTGATGCTGGTCGTGGTGGGGGTGTTGGTGCTGGTGGTGCTGAATCTGTGGGCGGGGCCGCCGTCGAGCCCTCCCGGCGGGAGGGGAAGAGGACGTCGGAGGCGCCGCTGAGGTGGTGGCTGCCCGGGGGGAGGTAGGGGCAGGGAAAGGGCGCTGATGGCGAGGGCACCCTGGAAGTGCACTGGCCAGGGAGGCCAGGAGGAGGGAGGGGGGCGGCGCCGGATGGTGACTAGAGCGCGATGCGTTTGGAGGGGGACAGTCGGAAGTGACCGGCATTCGGGCAGAAGAGGGGCCTGATTGTGATGCGATCGGGGGAGAGGCATTGTCTGAGGCGTCGAATCTAGTCGGGTTGTCCGGTGGGAGAGGGTGTGCGGCGCGCTGTGGCTTGGGGTTTCCCTGCGGCGGAGCGTTGTCGATGAGCCCGGGCCCATGCTGCTGAGATGAGGTGGATGATGAGTATGTTGGTGATGCGTGGCGTGGTGGTTGCGGGGATTGCGGGCGCCGGTCTGGTGCTGGCAAGTGACGAGGTTGAGGCGTGTTCGGTTCCGCCAGTTGACACGGTCCAGATCGTCGGAGGGGAGGTCGCAGTGCTGCCGGCGAACTTCGGAATTCCGCTGAAGATTTCACGCAGCGTAGACGGGGACGGAGTCGAGGTAGTGATCTTCGATGAGGCCGGGGAGGAGGTGCCCTCGACGCTGCAGGTGCTGAATCAGCGACGAGGGAGGGGCGCGCCGTGGATGGATTGTTCGCCGGGTGTTCTGGAGATGAGGGAGGCGGTGTATCTGAAACCGGTGGAGAGCTTGGTGCCGGGGGAGAGTTACCAGGTTGTCGTTCGTGCCGGGGTAGATACCGGGACTGAGGGGGGACCGTGGAGTGAGGAAGCGTTTGGTTTTGAGGCGGTCGAGGAGCAGGAGGTTCAGGCGCTGGCGGGCGTTGAGGTGGTCAACGCCGAGGTCCGGGTTGATACGCGAGCGAAGTCGTACGAGTGCTGTAGCTGTTCGTCGTGTGGAGGAGGCGCCTGCTGCGCGAGCGATGACTTTCGGGAGTGTTGGTATACGAGCGATCTTCGGTCGCCGCAGGTGGTCGGGGAGCTTGGGAGCGTGCCGAACGCCGGGCAGGTGTGGGTGCAGGTGCTCAATGGCGAGGGGGATGTGGCGTCGGAGGGCCTGGCGAGTGAGTTCAGTCAGGTGAATGTGCTGTATTCGGGAGAGGGGGCTGGAGTGTACTGCTTGCAGGTGCACGCGCGGCATCTGTTAAGTGGTGAAGAGGTGCGGAGCGAGCAGGTGTGCGCGACGACGGACGAAGGGAGCATCTTTGGTGAGGTGGCGCGCGATGTGGAGCGTCCGGGACAATGCGATAGCTCCGAGGTGCCACAGGAGGAGGTGGATGCCGGTGAGCCGGACGCGCAGGATGAACCGGAGGAGGAGGTGGATGCCGGTGAGCCGGACGCGCAGGATGAGGACGGCGAGGGGGGCGGGTGTGGCGTGGCCGGCGGTGGTGTGGGGGGAGTCGCCTGGCTGTTGGGGGCGTTGCTGGCGTTGATGGGGCGTCGCCGGCAGCTCGGGCAGATGCGCTGAAGAGAGACGTGAGCGACACAAAAAAGCCGGGCTATAGGCCCGGCTTTTTTGTGTTCAGGAGGGGGGCTTAGCCCTGGATGGGCCAGCAAGAGCCACTGTTATGACAGTAGTGGCCGCGGGGGCAGTGGTCGTTATTGGTGCAGGGGCAGGAGATGGTGGCGCGCAGCTCGTTGTTGTCTTCGTTGCACTCGCGGAGGGTGCGCTGGCCTGTACCATCGTCGTTGATGCGGGCGATGACTTCGACCTGTTCGCCGTCGCCGGATGTGATGGGGGCGTCGTACCAGTCGTAGGTCAGCTCCAGGCGTCCACCGGGAGCCAGAAGCTGGTCGGAGGGGACGACGTCGATGAGGAGCTCTTGGTCGCCGTCGACGTAATAGAGGGCGACGGGGAGGCCTTCGATCACGCCGCGGCTGCCCTGGTTGGAGGCGATGAAGTGAAGGGAGAGGTGGTCGTCATTGCAGGTGCCCTGGGCCTGGTTGACGACGAGGTCCGGGGCATTGAAGAGGCCTTCGCCCTGGACGTTCTGTCGGAAGTTGTTGAGGTGCTCGACGCGCCAGTTGTCGAGGCGCGGGGAGGGGATGGCGCCGGGGAGGTTGGCGGTGCCGGGGCAGAGCGAATCGTCGAGGCCGTCGCAGACGTTGGTGACGCTGTAAGCGTGCTGGTTCCAGACCGGGCGTGTGGCGACCCAGCGGCTTTCGACATCGCGGATGACTCGCACGCCGGCGAAGGAGCCGCCGAGGTCGTCGAACCCGGGCCAGTCTTCGCGGCAGCGCTGAGAGAGGCCGGCGGAGTAATCGTTGGAGATGACGACGATTTCTGCGTGGTAGTCGCGGTCGACGTCGACGATGACGGGGAGTTCGCGGGTGGTTCCGCTGGTGTTGGCGATCTGGAAGATGATGTCGGTGGTGCCGTCGCCATTGCCGGTGCCGTCGTAGACGCGCAGGAAGCACTCGTCGCCGTAGACGACTTCGGCTTTGCCGTCGCCCTGGAAATCGAAGACGGAGGAGCCGGTGACCCGGCTGGAGAAGTCCTGGGAGGGGAGCTTCCACATCAGTTCGCCGCGTTCGTTGAAGACGACGTAGAAGCAGGAGCCGGCGGTGGCGACGTTGGGCAGTCCGTCGCCGTTGAAGTCGGCGATGGTGGGAGGGCCGGCGCCCAGAGAGCCGGCGCAGGTGGCGTCGGTGTAGTGGGGATGGCCACTGGTGGGCATGGGAGCCATCCAGATGCGCTGGCCGGTGCGTCCGTCGTGGAGTTTGAGGGCGTCCTGGGCGCGCCTGGTGACGATGGCGACCTCGGGGAGGCCGTCGAAGTTACCGTATTCGAAGGTGTCGCCGACGAACTGGCCGAAGTCGGCAACGGCGGGATAGCCACCGACGCCGTCGTCGTAGGTCCAGGCGGTGGGGCAGTCGGCGGTGCCGTCGGGGTTTCGGGTGAAGCTAAAGGCGCCGGATGCGGCGACGACTTCGAGATCACCGTCGCCGTCGAGGTCGGCGACCAGGGAGTTTTGAGGGGTGTCGCTCACGGCGGCGTTGACGCAGAGCTCGGCGCCGGAGACGCCGTCGAAGACGCGGTTGGCGCCGACGACTTCCACGCTTCCGTCACCATCGAGGTCGGCGAGGTAGGCGCCGTCCCAGCCCATGGGGAAGGGAGCGGTGCGCCACATTTCGGCCCAGCCGGTGTCGTGGTCGTCGAAGGCGATGAGGCCGTGTCCCCCGGTGAGGACGGCGATGATTTCGTTTTTGCCGTCGCGATCGATGTCGCCGACGGCCAGGGAGGCCGCGGCGGAGACGCGATGGGCCGGGTCGGTGAGATCGAAGACGGGTTCGTAGGTGCGTCCGTTGACGGCGCGGAGAATGCCGTCGTTGGTGTAGTAGTGGTCGGCGAAGGTGGAGAAGATGATCTCGGGGATGCCGTCGCCGGTGATATCGACGACCGAGGGGGTCATCATGACCTGTCGGTGGGTCGGTGCGGGGGTGTCGTCGGTGGCCTGCCAGGCGACGTCGACGACGGGGTCGAAGACGTTGCCCTCGGGGCGGTAGATGCAGGCATCGCCCAGATCCGGGAGGCATTGGCCTAAGGTGGGCTCACAGAACTCGTCGGCGGCACATTGGAGGGAGCTTTCGCAGGAGGCTCCGGGGGTGACGCAGCTTCCGGCCAGGCAGAGTTGGTCTTCATCACAGCAGTCTTCGCCGCAGCTCTGGAGGGCCGGGCAGCTGGGGCCGGTGTCGAGGGTGTGAGCATCTTCGTCATCGGCGTCGGGGGTGGTGGTGTCGGGGACGCCGACGTCGTCGGTGTCGGCGTCCACGGAGACGTCGAGGTCGTCGGGCTCGGTCAGCCCGTTGGTATCGGCGCAGTCACCGCAGCCGGTGAAGAGCATGGCGAGCAGGGCGATGGCGATGGATCGGTGTAATGAGCGCATAGGTCAGACCTCGAAGAAAAGGAGTGACGAGCCAATAAAGGTTTAGCGTCCGGTTAGTGCGGCGGCCGGAGAGATGTGGCCGGCGCGGCGCGCGGGGATCAGCGCGCCAAGCCAGCAAAAGATCAGAGCGGTACCGAATCCCAGGGCGGGCATCCAGAGGCGCCAGCCAAAGAGCGAGTCGGGTTTGAAGGGAAAATCGCCGACCAGGTGAGCAAATGCAAGGTCGATGCCCAGGGTGGCCAGCCATCCCATGGCGAGGCCGGCCAGGGCGGCGAGGAGCGCCACGATGGTGGCCTCGCCCAGGACGAGCAGGTGAATGGTGCGGCGAGTGGCGCCGAGGGCGCGCATCAGGCCGAACTCGGCGCGACGCTTGAGTACCATCATGGAGAAGGTGTGGGTGATGTTGAGCGCGGAGATGCCCAGGATGATCAGCGCGATGAGGTTAAAGAGCAGGGTGATGAGGAGGATCAGAAGGCCAACGCGTTCGGCTTGCTGGTGTCTGGAGGAGAGTTTGAGGCCGAGTTCGTCGGTGAGTCGAGCGGTCAGGGAGGGGACCTGATCGTTGGCGGCGGCTTCGACGAGAAGGGAGTGGTAGATGCCGGCGACGTCGTCTCCGGAGTAGTGGGCGTTTAGGCGCTGGACGATGCTCAGGGGCAGGGTGGCCCCCATGGGCATGGCGCGCTCGGAGAAGCCGACGAGGCGGGCGCGTTCGAGTTGTCGCTCGGATTGTCCGGCGCGGCCCAGGAAGCTCTGGCCTAAGACGAGTTCGAACTCCAGTCCGACCAGGAGGTCTTCGGAGAGGTGGGGGAGCTGGCCGCCGATGCCCTGCGAGCCCTTGAGAGCGGTGCGCAGGCTGGCGTTGTAGAGCTCGATGAGATTGGGGTGTGCGAGCACGGGGATGGGCCAGGCGCAGTGGTGTTGTTGCGGGTGGCAGTAGGCCTGGGCGCCGCAGATTTGCGCGAGGTCGTCGTCGGGGCGGCACGCCAGGGGCTGGCAGGTGTTCTGGGCGCAGCTCAGGCCGGTGGCGCAGTCGGCGTCGGCGGTGCATGGCGAGGGGGCAGCGTGGTCGGTGAACCCCAGGGGATCTTTGAGGTCTTCGTCGACGAGGTTTTCGGGGATGCCATCGGCGATGAATTCGATGGTGAGATCGCTGCCGAGGAGGGACTTTCCGCCGCGGGCGCTGGCCGGGAAGGTGATTTTTTGCTTGGGGAAGACGGCAGCGACCTCGTCGAGGTCGCGGACGCGCTGCACCATGCGCTCGTTGAGGCCGCCGCCGGAGCCGAAGAGGCCCCCCAGGGAGGGGGCGTCGGCGGTCGGGTCGATGACTTCGAGTTGGCCGATGACAAAGACGCGCTCCAGAATCTGGGTGCGTACTCCCTGGCCCAGAGCGGTGAAGAAGACGAGGGTGGCGATGCCGACGGCCACACCCAGGCCGGAGAGTGCGAAGTGGAGTCGGTTCTGGCGCAGGCTCTGGGCGACAAGGGCGCGGAAGCGCGTGGGGGAGAAGGAGGAGTTCATGCGGAGACCTCGCGGTGCGGGGTCTGCAGGGCGTCTTCGATGACGCGGCCCTGATCGATGACGATGCGTCGTCGGGCGCGTGCGGCGACGTGACGCTCGTGGGTGACCAGGATGACGGTCATGTTGCGGGTGCGATTGAGCGACTCGAAGATGTCGAGGATTTGCAGGCCGGTGGCGTGATCGAGGCTGCCGGTGGGTTCGTCGCAGAGGAGGATGTCGGGGTTCTGAAAGAGTGCCCGGGCGATGGCCACGCGTTGCTTTTGTCCGCCGGAGAGCAGGGGGGGGCGGGTGTGGGCCAGGGCTTCGAGCCCGACGTGGGCGAGGAGTTGTGCGGCTCTGGCCAGGGCCGGGGCGCCGGCAAACTCCCCGCCGAAGAAGGCGGGGAGGGCGACGTTTTCCAGCGCGCTGAGGTGATCGAGGAGGTTGAAGTGCTGGAAGACGTAGCCCAGATGCCTCTGCCGAGCCCGGGCAAGTTCGGGCTCGGAGAGGCCATGCAAGGGGGGGGCGTCGTCGCCGAGGAACACTGCGCCCTGGTAGGAGGTATCGAGCCCACCGAGGGCATTGAGCAGCGTGGTTTTGCCGCTGCCGCTCTTTCCTACGATGGCGACGAATTCGCCGGGCTCGATGGTCAGGGAGACGTGGTCGAGGGCGACGACCTCGCGGTCGCCGCTTGTGAAGCGGCGCGAGAGGTCTTCGACGCGGAGTCTCATGGGGCCTCGGTGGGAGCGTCGGCCTGGGCGGAGGGCTCGGGCAGGGGAGCGACGAAGTCCAGGGAGAAGGTGGCGAAGAGGCCGTGGTCTTCGACGGAGACTTCGAGGAGGAGCTCCTGGAGGGGGTCGAGCCTGGCGATCACGTTTCCGATCATGGGCATAGCGCCAAAGTTATCGCGGAGGCGCTCGAAGTTGAAGTAGAGGCCGTTGAGGTTGTCTGCGGAGGCGAAGCGCGCGCCCAGGTCGAGGCCTTCGACGTCTTTGAGAGCGGGTTCGTCGCGTTTGCCGGAGAGGTACTCATAGACGGCGTCTTCGCCCATGCCGGCGGCGGCCAGGGTGAGGGTGTCGCCGCGCTGGAAGAGCCTGGCCGGGACCATGTCGAGGTTGGCCGGCGCCAGGACGCGGGCGTCTTCGACCGGCGAGGCTTTGTAGTTGACCGGGCGGAGTTCGGCGTGGCCGGTGGCCATTTGTGCCAGGCGGTCGAGGAGGCTCTCCATTTTGCGTTGATCGCTGAAGCCGGCCGAGATCATCAGGCCGCTGGCCGAGAGAACGCGCATGCCCTGTTGGAAGGCGTTGCCCTGGCCGAGCGCGCCCATGAGCTGGCGGGTGCCGATGCCGTAGAACGCGATCAGGGAGTGGCCGGACAAGGCGTTGATGATGTCTTCTTCGACGTTGACGTCGACGTTGCGGCCCCATTCGACGAGGTTTCGGCGGAGGGCGCGTTGATTCTCTTCGGGGAGCCCGTTGATGAAGGTCTGGTAGAGGCCGGCGAGATCGAAGCTGGTGCGGACGCCGAGCATGGTGTTTTTGGTGAGCATGTTGGCCCAGTCGGCTTTGTAGTCGCTGAGGTAGGCCTCACGGGCTTGTTTGGTGAGTTCGGGGTCTCCGCTGGCGAAGGATTTGAGCTGGATGCGGGTGGGCAGGACGTCGATGGCGAGTCCGGTGCCGTTGGCGTTGCCTTTGGAGAAGAGGGCGACCTGTTCGAGAGCCTTCTGGTAGGGCGGGGCGTCCGCGGAGGGGGATTGCTCGAGGCGGGCCAGGTAGCGGTTGGGCTCGACGTAGAGGCTTAAGGGGGAGTCTTTGGCGAGGTTATCTCGGAAGGCGATGAAACCGGTGGTGCTGGCGAGGGAGGTTTCTTTGGTGGTGGTGTCGATCTGGCTGGAGATGGCCAGGGCGGTACCATTTTCGAGGGCTTCGACGGCGTCGAACGCCGGCAGGGTTACAAAGGCGATGTTGCCTTTGTATTGCCAGGCGAGTTCCATGCCACCGGATTGGCCGCTGATTTTGAGGGTGGTGTCACCGATTTTTTCGTTGCGTACGGGCTCTTCGATTTCGAAGGTCTGTCGGAGACGTTCGATGAAGGTGCCTTCGAAGGCCTGGCGGTCGGCGACGTAGGTGACGATGACGGGTCGGTTGACGACCATGGCGATCATCAGGGCGCCGTCGGGGGTGATGCCGGCGCGTTTCCAGCTTTCGGCGTCGTTAAGTTTGAGGCCCCATTCGCGCTGGACCTGAGTTTCGAGCATGCGCGCGGCGGGGGAGAAGGTTTCGGTGCGGCGCATCAGCAGGTCGAGGGCCTGACGGCTTTTATCGAGCTGAGGAGCGATGAAGGCGGCCTCGGTGGTGGCCGGCAGGTGTTCTGCGAGCTGGGTGATGCGGGCCTGAGCCGAGGGGGGAATGGCGTCTTTGCTTTTGCATCCGTCGCAGGCCGGCGCGAAGGCCAGCGCGAGGAGTGCGAGGAGGAAGAGGAAGTATCGCTTCATAAGATTCTCCAGGAGGAGGCGAAGGGCGTGGTGCACGTGGTGGTGTCGGGCTTCCCGCAGTGGGCAGACCGGGCTGCCGCGGGGGCCGGGCGCAGGGTATCGTAGCGATGGCCAGATAAGAGGACAATCCGGGTAGCGTCAAGGGAGGTGCGGTACCGGGGAGCGCGGGACACCTGGACAGTGTGAGGCGTGACAAAAAAAGAGGCCGCGAGCGAGCTCGCGACCTCCAGGCTGGGTGGGTGCCCGGGGGCACCCAAGGGCCAGGTTACTTCAGTCCGATTTCGCGCAGACGCTCAAAGAGAAACTCTTCGGCGGTGATGGGGGCGCTGGCCGGCTCTTCGCCTTCTTCAAGGCAGGTGTCGAGGACTTCGAGCACGTAGTCCGGATGCGGGTGCACGAAGAAGGGCATGGAGTAGCGGCTGGTGGCGTCGCCTTCGGGGTTGACCACGCGGTGGGTGGTCGAGGGGAGCTTGTTGTTGGTAATGCGCGCGAGCATGTCCCCGGAGTCGACGATCATCTGGCCCTTGATGGCGTGGATGGGGCGCCAGGTGCCGTCGCGCTCCAGAAGCTCCAGACCTGACTGGGTGGCTTCGGGGAGCAGGGTAATGAGGTTGATGTCTTCGTGCTCGGCGGCGCGCATGGTTCCGGGCTCATCGAAGCCATCGCAGACCGGGTAGTGAATCACGCGGATGATGGAGTTGCCATCTTTGATCATGTCGGGCAGGAAGCTCTCCTGTTGGCCCAGGTAGATCGAGATGGCTTTGAGCATGGTCTGAGCGGAGTTCTCCATGGCCTGGTAGAGTTCCTGCGCTTTTTCGCGGAGGGCAGGCACCTCTTCGGGCCAGACGTTTTTCTGGATGCGCTCGGCCATGGGGTGATCGGCGGGGAGGTCACGGCCCAGGTGCCAGAACTCTTTGAGGTCAGCCTTTTCGTTGTTCTTGGCGTGTTCGACGCCGAAAGAGGTGTAGCCGCGCTGGCGACCGGTCTCGGGGGACTCGTAGCGACGCTTGGTGGCTTCTTCCAGGGCGAAGAACTTCTCGAAGAGGTCGTAATTTTCGTAGAGGAGGTCGGTGTCGACGCCGTGGCCTTCGACGGCCACAAAGCCCAGCTCTTTGAGGGCGTCACCGATTTTTTGGACGAAGGCCTGACGCGAGGCTTCGTCGCCGTGGGTGTAATCGCGCAGGTCAACGACGGGGATGGTCTGTTCCTTAGCCATGACTGCTACTCCGTAGGTTTGGCGCAGGGCCTGAGGGCTGTTGCCGCGAGGAAGCGGCGGTGGGGTGCTGGGCAGGAACACTTATCAGATGAGGCGACAAACGCAAGGGGTGAGGGGCGGCGTGCGGTGGGGAGTTCGTGGGTAAATTGTCGCAGTCGTTGAGCGGTCCTGGGGGGAGGTGTGGTGCGAGTTCTGGGAGGGGAGCGAGCGGGGGGAGGAAGGCCCAGGGGTGTGGTGTGGGGGGAAGAGGGCTCGGGCGAGGCGCCCGCAGGGGGCTCAGCGAGCGTGGGATCCGATGAGGAAGGCCTGTGTGCGCCGGGTCTCCCCGTACTCGCGGTCGTAGGATTCCACCAGAAGCTCGCCGTGGACCATGGCGCGGTCGAAGTCGAGGATGAGGAGGAGTGACTCCAGGGCGTGGCCGTCCGGGATGCGTGGTCGCCAGTCGCCGTCGAGATCGCGCTCGTCAAAGCGTGCCACGACGCGCAGGGGATCGTCGGGGTAGGTGGGGATGATCTCGGCGGTGGCCAGGAGGCGTTCGTCCAGGCGAGCGTGGGTCGACTGAAGGCGCAGACGCAGGGGAGCTTCGAGGAGGTCATCACAGCGGGCGCGTCCGTCGATGGGGAAGCGCTGGGTTTCGAGGACAGGCTCGTCGCGGCGAGTGAGGGTGATGTCGAAGGTTAAGGGGAGGTCGCGGTCGAGGTCGTAGCCGGGGACTTCGTAGTCGTCGAGGTGAGGGTCGACGTAGTCGCGGGGGCGCTCTCCGTAGCGGTCGCGATCGTCCCAGCGCATCGAGGAGGTGCGCTCGTCGCAGAGATCGCCCGGGGCACCGCAGGAGGCGGTGGTGAGGGAGGTGAGGAGGGCGGCAGCGGTCAAGATTCGTTGTGGGTGACGCATCGGTGTCTCCAGAGAGCAGGCGGCCCGGTTTGCAGGGGGCGTTGCGGGGAGTGTCTGCCCGAGGACAGGCGAAGAAGGGGAGGCGCGACTCGAATTTAGCGTAGGCCAGGTGAAGTCGGAGGGCGACGGCTGGAGTGTTACGCCTTGTTCCGGAGTGAGGGGAAGCGTCGGTGGTGGCGAGGCGGTGCCGGAAGGCGGAGGCGATGCGGATATATGGGCTGATGCGCACGGGGAGAGGCGAAGGTGTTTGGTGAGTTCGCCATCATCCGTACCTTTGGGGGCATGGGAGTAAGAGAGGTTCTCACACCATCGGAGTCTGACCATGACCATCACCGGAATGTCCAACCTCGATCGCGCCGTCAACACGCTCAACATCTGGCTGAGCGATCTGGAGGCTCGCCTGGGCTGGGATGAGCGCCCACGCACCTATCGCGCGCTGGAGGCGACGCTATGCACGCTGCGCGATCACCTGACCCCGGAGCAGGGGGCCCACCTGAGCGCGCAGCTGCCCTTGATTGTGCGCGGCGCGTACTATCGGGGGTGGAGCCCGGCGAATACGCCGGTGAAAGATCGCAACCTGGATGCCTTTCTCGACCACGTGCGCCAGGGACTGGAAGAAGGGCCGGGGAAGGAGAAGGTGGACCCGCTGCGCGTGACGCGCGCGGTGTTTGGGTTGCTCAACGAGCGGATCTCAAGCGGAGAGGTCGCCCGGGTGCGCGGAGAGCTGCATAGCTCGATCGACGCGATCTGGCCGGAGCGCGGCGAGCAGGGCGGGGAGTACTTTCACTGAAGGTCTGAGGCGCAGTGAAGGGAGCGGGCCCTGAGCCGGACTCACCGGCGCTTCAAAGGCGCCGGTGGGGCAGGTGCCGGGCCGGCTCCTCGCGCCGGGGGAGTTCAGTCGTGGAAGCGGCCCACGATGATGAACTGGCGCTCCAACTTTAGGTCGTAGAGCTCGGCCTGAAAGCCGCCGGCTTCTAACTCGGCGATGATTTGCTCAGGGCTGAGGCGGTGCTCGGGGGGCGGTCCCATGGGGCTATCGGCGCTGATGTCCACGATCCAGAGCGAGCCGCCCGGGCGCAGGCGCGACTTGAGGTGCGCGGCGTAGGCTTCGCGCTCGGGGATGTGGTGCCAGGTGTTGACCGTGAGGATGCGGTCGACCTGCGCCTCTTCGAGGCCCGAGGCGTTGGGGGTGGCCTGGATGGTCTTGATGTTGTCCCAGCCCCGGGTGCGGGCCTGTTCCTGGATGTAGCCAAGCATCGCTTCTTCGGTGTCGACGGCGAAGACGTGGCCCTCGGGGCCGACCTGCGCGCTGAGGTGGGGGATAAAGTATCCGGTGCCCGCGCCGATGTCGGCCACACTCATGCCGGTGGTGATGCTCATGGCTTCGACCACGGCGGTAGGGCGTTGCCAGCTATCGCGCTCCGGGCTGTTCCAGCGCTCGACGTAGTCCTCGGGCGACTCGAAGCGGTGGTTGTGGTGGCCGTGCTTGTGAGTGTGGGGAGTGGCGTGATGCTGGTGGTCGTGATGGTCGTGGTGACTCATGGCGTTCTCGTCGTCGGTGTCGTCTTCGGCGTGGTGTGGCGGGGAGGCGTTGAGGGGTTGGGTGGCCCGGGCGTCGTCGGGGGTAGGGCTGTCGGCTTTCTCGATGGCGGAGGAACCCGAGCAGGCCAGGGTGCAGGCCAAAAGGAGAGGGCTCAGCGTGTGAAGGGCAGGTTTCATCAGGGGCTCCGGGGGAAAGTTTGGGGGAGTCAGGCCGTGTACGCAACGCGTTGAGGGTACTCGAATCGTAGGGTTCTCGCTCGTTACGTTTGGGAAGGGCGATGGATGGATGGGGGGCCGGGCGAGAGGAAGGATGGTGGTGAGGGGGAGAGGGCGGTGCAGACCCTGCGTGGCGGTCGGTCGGCGGTGCATGTTTTGCGTGGCGGAGGGAGGGTGAAGGAGCTCCGAGAACCCGGATGTGTGGGGCGCGGGGACTGCGTTGCGGGGTGGCGTGTGGTGTGCGGTGTGGCGAATGGTCGCAGTCTGCGGGAGGAGGGGCGAATCCGAGGCGTTGAGGAACAATCCTTGCGTGTGCAGGTGACTTTGTTGCGCAATGCTTGGGGCTCCGGCCAGGGGCTCGTAAGGATGCACCGGAGGTATGGATGGTCATGATCGATATGCTCGGCCCGAACGAAGCGCCGACGCGTGAGGGAGGGAGCGCGCTGTGGGCCACGGGGTTTCGTCCTTTCTTTCTCGTGGCGGGGCTCTACGCGGCGTTGATGGTGCCGTGGTGGGCGCTGGTGTACGCGCGGGATCTGGAGGTGGCCAGTGCGTTTAGCCGCTTGAGCTGGCATGGCCATGAGATGGTCTTTGGCTTTGCGATGGCGGTGATCGCCGGCTTTTTGCTCACGGCCGTGCAGAACTGGACCCGCATGGTGAGCGCGCGGGGGCCGGCGTTGATGGGGCTGGTGGGCGTGTGGTTGGCAGGACGGCTGGCGATGAGCGGGCTGTGGGAGCCGGGCGTCGTGGGAGCCGTGCTGGACCTGCTCTTTGTGCCCGCGCTGGCCCTGGTGCTGGCGCGTCCGCTGTGGAAGTCCCGGAACCGGCGCAACATGAAGTTCGTTGTGGTTCTGGGGGGGCTTTTTGTGTTGAACCTGCTGATGCACCTGGCGGCGCTGGGGCTTATTGGCACCGGGGAGCGCGTCTGGTTGATGGCGGCGCTGGATCTGGTGGTGGTGATGATGCTGGTGGTGGGGGGACGCGTGATCCCGATGTTTACGCGCAATGCCACCGGGGCGCAGGTGGTGAAACGGGAGTGGATCGAGAAGGTGGTGGTGGTTTTTGTGGGGCTGAGCATGGTCACTCAGCTGGCGCTCCTGCTGGTGGCGAGTGGTGGCTGGATGCGCGCTCTGGCCGGGGGCAGCGCGGCGGTGGCGGGCGTGGCGGTGCTCGCCAGGATGTGCGGATGGGCGACGGGGGCCACGCGCAAGGAGCCGCTCTTATGGGTGCTCCACGCCGGGCACGCCTGGATCGGGATTGGATTCTTGCTGCGGGCGGCGGCGTTGCAGTGGCCGGGGGTGTCGTCGGCGATGGCCACGCATGCGATCACGGTGGGGGCGGTGGGAATGCTGACGCTGGGGATGATGGCGCGTGTTGCTCTCGGGCATACGGGGCGCCCGCTCAAGACCTGGCCGGCGGTGGGGTGGGCGTTTGGGCTGGTCGGGCTGGCGGCGCTCTTGCGCACCTTTGCGCCGATGCTGCTGCCTGTGATGCTCCCGGGCGTGTGGCCGGGGTACTACACGGGCTTTGTGGCAGTGGCGGCAGGTCTGTGGGGCGTGGCCTTTGCGGTGTACTCGGTCGTGTACCTGCCGGTGCTGGTCGGGTCGCGGGTCGATGGTCGTCCGGGTTAACGCCGCGCCGGGGAAGCTCGCGGCCGGGGGGCCGTGGCGCCGGTTATGCGGTGGCGTAGATCAGGCGGGCGTGTGGTGCGGGCAGGAGAGGTACTTGTGGAGGGTGAAGGGTGCCGACACTGAGTCGCGTTTTTATCAAATTCGGGCTGGTCTACTTTGTAGGGGCCATGTGCGCCGGGTTGGGGATGGCCGGGTCCGGTGGGGTGTGGTCGGCGGTCCTCTGGCCGACCTACGTGCACCTCTTTGTGGTCGGATGGATCACGCAGTGCATTGTGGGTGTGGCGCTGTGGCTCTTTCCCAGGTGGAGTAAAGCGCAGCCCCGGGGGCCTGTCTGGTTGGGGTGGGTGAGTCTGGTGGGGTTGAACGTGGGATTGGTGCTGCGCGTGGTGGCCGAGCCGGCGAAGTATGCGTTGGGGAGTTCGGGGAGCGTGTGGGGCTGGCTGTTGGTGGCCTCGGCGCTCTTGCAGTGGGGGGGCAGCCTGGCCTTTGTGGCGCTGATCTGGCCGCGGATCAAAGATCCAAAAGGCGCGCGGGCGCGGCGCCGTTCCGATGGTGCGGTCGGTGATGTGGCGAGGCGCCGATGCCCGGACTGACGAGGGTTGCCTTACGCCTGGCCTGCGTGCACCTGGTGGTCGGCGTGAGCGCAGGGGCCCTGCTTCTTGCGCATAAGGGAGTGCCCTTTTTGCCGGTGGCCGGGATGGGCATGGTGGAGCTCTTGCGCGTGCACCATCACGCGCTGCTCTATGGCTGGACGGTGCAGCTTGTGATGGGGGTCGCGTACTGGGTTCTGCCGACCTTCGGAGCGCGTCACGAGCGGGGCAGCACGTGGCCGATGGTCGTGGCGCTGGGGGCGTTGAACCCGGGCGTGATTCTGGGAACGATGGGGCAGGCGGCCAGCGCTTGGATGCTTCAGGTTGCGGCCGCGCTGTGCTTTGGCGTGATTGCCTGGCCCCGGGTCAAGGCGTTTGGCAGGCGATAGTCTGAAGGGGTGTGCCCGGGAAGCGCTCAGACGTGAAATTGCTTTTCGCGGAAGATCGCCGTGGCGACGGCGGTGGCCAACGTCGTGAAGATGGCGGCGACCAGCAGGCCGAACCACCATTCGAAGTTCAGAGGCTCGTCGAGGATCAGCCGGTCGAGCCAGCCGGCGCGATCGGCGCCCTGAAGCCCGGCGATGGTGCGGACGTGGAATTTGATGCTCACCAGCTCCAGTACCGGGATGGCCGCGATGACCATTTCGACGATGACGTAGTAGACGATCCCCAGCAAAAGACTGGAGGAGAAGATCGCCGCCAGCATGGCGAAGACCGCGGTGTAGGTGAGTACGCCCACCGCCGAGGCTCCGAGCATCTTGCCCAGCGTGGGGAGTTCTCCGAGCAGCTCACCGGAGCTGAAGGCGCAGATGCCAAAGAGGAGGATGATGGGGAGCGAGGTGACGAGGAGCGCGCTCAGCATCGCGCTCTTGAGCTTGGCCAGGTAGATGAGCGCGCGGGGCAGCGGGCGCAGAGTGAGGTAGGTGATGGTGCGGCCTTCGATCTCGTCGACGATGGCGGGCCCGCCAAAGTAGAGGGCCGCCAGCGGCACCAGAAAAGGCAGGTAGACCGACTCCATGCTGTTGCGAAACATGGTCATGCCGTCGAGCTGGCCAAAGGCCACGTAGGCCAGGGCCACCAGGACCGGGAGCAGCTGTACGGCCAGGAGCACCAGGGTCTTTCGGGCGCGGAGTTGGCGGCCGAAATCAAGTGAGAAGAGGCGCAGCGCCTGGGGGATGACGCCCAGATTTCGGGCCGGCAGAGAGGTCGAGGTCATGATGAGCTCGCGTCAGGAGACGAGGTAGCGGAAGACCGCTGAGAGATCATTATCTGAGGAGGTCAGCGCGTGCAGCGCCAGGCCGTGCTCCACCGAGAGTTTGGCGATGCGGCTGTAAGCCTGATCGGGATCGGAGGTGCTCACGAAGAAGCCGCGTTCGGTGAACTTGAGCTCCAGGGTGTCGGCATAGACGCTGAGCAGGCTGGCCAGCCGGCGCGGCTCGTCGCATTCCACGTAGATGCGATGGGGGTGCTCATCGATCATCTCGCGGATGCGGTAGATGTTGCCGTCGGCGAGTACACGGCCCCGGTTGATGAGCACGATGTCGGAGGTCATTGCCTCGACTTCGTGGAGGATGTGGCTGGAGACGAGCACGGTGTGCCCCTCATCGCCCAGGCGTTGAATCAGGTCGATGATGGTGCGGCGTCCAATGGGGTCGGTGCCGGTGAGGGGCTCGTCAAAAAAGAGGACTTTAGGGCGGTGGGCCAGGGCCTGGGCAATTTTAATGCGCTGGCGCATGCCCTTGGAGTACTCGCGGATACGGCGATGGGCCTGGTCGGTGAGGCTGACGGTGGCGATGGCCTCTTCGGCCAGCGCGGCGGCGTCGCTGCGAGAAAAGCCCTGCAGACGGGTGAGGTGGGTGACAAAGTCACGGCCGCTCATGTCTTCGTAGAACGCGTCTTGTTCGGGGACAAAGCCCAGCTGGGCAAAGGCCTTCGGGTTGTTCCAGACGCGAGCGCCGGCGATGGTGGCCATCCCGGTGGTCGGGCGCAGTTGGCCGGTGAGGCATTTGAGCAGGGTGGACTTTCCGGCGCCGTTGGGGCCGAGGAGGCCGACGACGCCCTGTCCGATATCGATGGAGATGTCGTTGACGCCGATGACTTTGCCGTACCAATAGGAGAGACGGCGCGCGGCGATGACCACCTCGCCAGTGCCGACGCGGGTGATCTCGCTTTTGGCGAGCTCAGCTGTGGCTTGAGGTTTGGAAGTAGGAGCGGGGCTCGACATCAGCGCCTCGTCGTGCAGAAAGAAGTCAGAAGTGGAGCTTTCATGCGATGCCCTCCAGGCGGTTGACCCGGCGCAGGAGGGAGGCGATGCCCGCCGCGCCCAGCCCGAGCATGACGGCGAAGGGGGCCCACAGGGGGACGGTGTCCGGGAACTCGGGGCCGCCTTCGAGCAGCGCCTGGCCGATGAGCGTGAGGTTACCGGTGAGGCTGAAGAGCGCGGCCGCCGGGTGCCCGCCGGTCACCGAGCCAAAGATCGCGTGGAGAATCAGCGGCACAATGATGGCACCCAGCCACCCCAGGACTGCGTAGCCGGTGCGAGAGGTCAGACTGCTGATTCCGACGACCATGGCGCTCATCACCGCGACCAGTCCCACGGCCATCACAAGTCCCAGCGCGTGCAACGCGGCGACCTCGCCAAGGAAGTCGGTGGAGGCGAAGAAAGCCACTCTCAAGGCGCTTAAGAGGAGCGCGGGGACCACCGTGGTGATGGCGCCGAGCATAAAGAGGCAGAGGAATTTACCCAGCGCGTAGTCCGCGCGGGTGATGGGCTTGGAGAAGTAGAGCTGTACGGTGCGATGGCGAAGATCGTCGCTGATGATGCCGCACCCATTGGCCGTGAAGACCAGCGCCAGGGCGAAGACCTGAAACTGCAAGAAAAGCACGATCGGTCCGCGCCCGGGCGCCTCGGCTGTGGTGAGCTGCTCAAGCTGCGAGCGCATGGCGTACTCCCCGATGACCAGGACGCCAAAGATCAGCGGGATGAGCCAGCTCCCGAGGAGCGTGAGTTTGGTACGCCAGAAGCGCCAGTAGGTGCGCAGCGAGGTCCAGGCGATGGTCCACCAGGCGTAGCGCTCGACGATGGGGCCTTCGTAGCGGGTGTAGTGCTGATCGCGAATCGACATAGGGTGTTCCGGGTGGGGAAGGCGCTTCAGGCGTCGGGCCGAGCGTCGGCGTGGGCGCGTTGCTCGTCGAGCAGGGCCAGAAAGGCTGTCTCCAGGGTCAGTCGCTGGGGGAGGAAGTGGCGAAGCTGAACGTCGTGCTCGACGGCCAGGCGGACCACATCCTCGGGGCTCTGGCCGGAGCTCAAGCGCACCTTGAGATGCATGCCCGAGGGTTGCACATCAAATCCGGCGTCTTTGAGATGGCGAGCGAAGGCGTCGTTGGCGTCGCGGGTGCCGACTTCGATCAGGGGATCGTCGTTTTTCTGGAGCTCGGCCAGCGAGCCCGAGTGCACCAGCTGGCCCTGGTTGAGCATGACCACGCTGTCGCAGATCTTTTCGACGTCGGGCAAAAGGTGCGTGGAGAGGACGATGTGCACGTCGCGATCGCGTACGTCGGCGATGAGCTCAAGCATCTCGTCGCGGCCTGCGGGGTCGAGCCCGTTGGTGGGTTCGTCTAAGAAGAGCAGGCGCGGGCCATGGACGAGGGCCTGGGCCAACTTGGCGCGCTGCTTCATGCCGGTCGAGAAGCCACCCAGGGGGCGGTAGCGGGCCTCGCCGAGGCCCACGTAGTAGAGGACTTCGTGGGCGCGGCGAAAGGCCTCGCTTTTGGGCATGCCGCAGAGCTGTCCGTTGAAGCTGACGTAGTCGACGGCGGTCATGTAGGGCAGGTAGCAGTCGTTCTCGGGCATGTAGCCGACGGCCCGGCGGATCGCCCGGGCGTCGTGGGGCAGGCTCATGCCCAATACCCGGGCGCTGCCGCCGTTGATGGGGATGAGTCCGAGCAGCGCCTTAATCAGCGTGGATTTTCCGGCGCCGTTGGGGCCGAGCAGACCCACGGCGCGGGCGTCGAGCTCAAAGCTGATGCCCTTGAGCGCGGCGTAGCCGGCGTAATCTTTTTGGACGTTATCGAGTCGAAAGAGCACGGTCAGGGCCCCCGGAGCTTGCCGGCATGCGCGGGCCGGAAACCTGAAGGAGGTCGTCCGGGCCGCGCGCCGGCGCAAAGGAGAGTGGGCGTCAGCGGAAGAGCAAGAATCCGATGATGGCGATGAGCACCACGAAGACCACCGCGGCGATGCCGATCACCGCGGTGAGGATGGTGCGCGAGGAGTCGGCGCCGGCCTGGGGGCGGGCGGGCTGCGGGAGTGCCGCGGCGGCGGCGCCGCCGCCGGCCTCGGCGGTTTGAAATACCGGGGCGTTGGTCGCCAGCGTGGGGGAGCTTTCGAAGGAGGACATCGCGTCGGGCGAAGCGGCGCCGGGGGCTTCCTGGCTCAGATCGATCGCACGATACATGCCGGTGAGTTCCATGCCCGGGACGTAGGCCGCTCGCCCGCTGAGGCCGCGCTCGCGGATGATCTCTTGCTCGCGGGCGAGCAGCGCTTCGAACATGGCCATCGCGTCTTCGAAGCGTTCGCCGGGATCTTTGGAGAGCGCACGCATGATGATGCGCTCCATGGTCGGGGCCACCGGCACCGGGCTGACGCTGGAGGGCGAGGGCACCTCACTGAAGACGTGCGCGGTCAGAATCTGCACGGGGGTGGCGCCCTGGAAGGGCACCGTGCCGGTGATCAACTCGTAGAGCATCACGCCCAGGCTGTAGATGTCGGTGCGGTGATCCAGCTCCAACGCCTGAGCCTGTTCTGGCGAGAGGTATTCGGGGGTGCCATAAACAATGCCGGCCTGGGTGAGCTTTTGTTGCTCGGGCTTGCCGTCGGCTTCGTTGAGTTTGGCGATGCCAAAGTCGAGGATTTTGACGAAGTTCGACTCCCCACGAAAGTTGGTCAGCAAGACGTTGTCGGGCTTTAAGTCGCGGTGGATGATCCCCAGGTCGTGGGCTTCGGAGAGCCCGCTGCAAAGCTGCTTCATCAGCTTGATAGCCTGGATCTCTTCCAGCGGCTGAGCGTCCATGCGTTCGCGCAGGCTCTGACCCTCGACATACTCCATGGCCAGGTAGAGAAGTCCACCCTCGGTGCGTCCGAAGATAAAGACGCGGATGATGTTGGGGTGGGTGAGCATGGAGACAACGCGGGCTTCCCGGTGGAAGCGCTGGATGAGCTCATCGCTCTCAGCGGCGTGCTCGTGGAGCACCTTCACCGCGATCTTCTGGTCGATGGAGTCTTGCTGCGCTAAATAGACCGCGCCCATCCCCCCTTCACCGAGTTTTTTCGTGATGGTGTATTCCCCAAAGAGGCGCTGGCCGACCAGGTTGTTTAAGTCGGGCGGCGGCATCGTGCTGCGGCGCGGCGGCGCATCGACCGCGCTCTGGGAGCGGGCGGATGGCTGTCCGGCGGCGGGGGAGGGGTTGTCGACGCGGTGGACGAGAGCTTTCCCGTCGTCGGGGCAAAACAACGTGTTGTCTGGGAAACGACGGTTGCATTTAGGGCAGATCCGCATCGGCTACTCCGGGGCCTCACCGCTGGATGGGAGCGGTGATGGCGTCGTGAACGTTGGCGCGCCCGGCTTATATCACAGCGATTCACTCCACAACAACGGCGCGCGCTGGCGCCGGCAATCTCGGGAGCGACGATGAGTTCGCCCAACGCACAAGAGCGCGCCCAGCTGCGCGAAGCCATCGATCAGGAGGCGCGCCGGCTGGGGTTTTCGGCCTGCGCGGTGATTCCGGCGGAGCGCTTGCCCTCGGCACGAAGCTATCAGGAGTGGCTGCGTGAGGGGCGCCACGGCTCGATGGATTATATGGAGAAGTATCAGCCGCTGCGTGTGGACCCGCGGGTGCTGGAGGAGGGCACAACCTCGGTGGTGGTGCTGCTGACGAATTACCACCAGGGCAGCGATCGTTTTGAGGGGGGATTGCGCGTGGCGCGTTATGCGCATGGCGACGACTACCACGACTTTTTGTGGGATCGGATGCGGGAGCTCGCCGCGTTCATTCACGCGGAGACCGGGGTGGAGGTGGCGACCCGGCCAGCGGTCGACTCGGCGCCGCTTCTGGAGCGCGATCTGGCGCGGATGGCCGGGTTAGGGTGGGTTGGGAAAAATGCGCTCCTGATCCGGCAGGGGTTGGGCAGCTTTACGATCATCTCGGAGATCTTGGTGGCGATGGATCTGGGGGAGCGCGCCCGGTCGGCCGCTGATCGCTGTGGCAGGTGCACGCGTTGCCTGGATGCATGCCCGACCGGGGCGATCGTGTCGCCGCATATCATTGATGCGCGACGCTGCATTTCTTATCTCACCATTGAGCTGCGGGGGCCGATTCCCCGTCGGCTGCGGCCGCTGATCGGTGACCATGTCTTTGGTTGCGATATCTGCCAGACGGTCTGCCCCTGGAACCGACGAGCGCCGATGAGTGAGGACCCCGGTTTCTCGCCCCGGGAGGCCTATCGAACGCTGAGCCCGATGGAGTTGTTGGGCTTTGATCACGCGCGCTACGTCGAGGTCTTCAGGCGTTCGCCGATGAAGCGTGCCAAGCTCGCCGGACTCAAGCGCAATGCCGCGGTGGTGGTGGGGAACTCGGGAGAGCGCCGGCATGTGGCGCAGCTTGGCAGCTACATGGCAGCTGAGGAGTCCGCGCTGGTGCGAAGCCATATCGCCTGGGCGCTGGGGCGGCTGGGCGGAGAGCTGGCGATTGAGGCGCTGCGGGAGGCGCGTGTCCGGGAGTCGGAGCCGGCGGTGCTCGAAGAGATCGAGCACGCGTTGCAGATGACTTCTCGGGGTTGAAAGGGGCCGCCGATAAACTCCGGCCTTGCCCTGGTTGGCATGAAGGGCCTACGTTTCGTGACACATCCCCGATGAGTCGTCATTTGCGTGTGCGGAGCCAGCGAAGAGCGCCGCCGTGTTGAGAGGTTCATGAGCCTCAGCGCCCGGTAAGTCACGCGATGCAGGGGTGCACGCGATCGCACGGCGATCGATGAGCAGGTATTTCACGCGATGCCACACGTGTCGGGAATGTTCGAGGAGAGGTTCGCTGCTTATGTTGAGACGCTATTTATAGCGAATGAACTGCGCATTGGGGATCAATGCCCGCGGACCACGCGGGAAACGAGTGGTCCCGGCATGCGAACAAGATCTGGAGGAAATGGTTGGGACGTGATAGTGCCACCGGCATGGTTGAGGCAGTCCACCCGAGAGGGAGCATGAGCGAACCAGGTATCATGAGAATTGAGCGTCCGGAGGAGCAACGCGTCCCGGTGATCGTCGACGTGCCACACGCAGGGGAGTGGATCCCTGCCGATGTGCACGAGGAGATGGTGATTGGCGAGAAGGTGCTGCGCCGAGATCTGGACCTGTATGTGGATCAAATCTGGGCGAAGACCACCGATATGGGGGCGACGCTGGTCGCTTCTAACGTGTCACGCTACGTGGTGGATCTGAACCGCGCTGAGGATGACATCTCGCCGGAGACGGTGGATGGCGGCAAACGCATCCTGCGACCGGGATACTATCAGGATCGGGGCGTGGTCTGGCGTACCACCACGGCGCGTACGCCGGTGATGGCCGGTCCGATGAGTAAGGCGGCGTTTAAGAAGCGCCTCAACACCTATTATCATCCCTACCATCAGGCGTTGACCGCCGAGATTGAGCGGGTGAAGAGCCAGTTTGGTTATTGCATCTTGCTCGACGGGCACTCAATGCCTTCGATGGGGCGCAAAGGGCATGATGACCCGGGTCGCAAGCGGGCGGAGATCGTGCCCGGCGATGTGGAGGGTCAGGCCTGTGACACGACCTTGCGGTGGCTGGTGGAAGAGCACTTCCGGGAGCAGGGCTTCAGCGTACGCTCCAATGAGCCCTATAAGGGCGGGTGGATCACGCGTCATTACGGGCAGCCTCAGCAGGGGGTGCACGCTATTCAGATCGAGATCCGTCGGGATCTTTACATGGATGAACGCAGCTTCCGGATCAGACGCGAGGGGCTGGAGCGGTTGGCCGAGGCGTGTGTGGCGTTGATTCCACGCTGTGGCGAGCTTGATGAAGAGGCGCTCAAGCCCTCGAAGCGGCCGCGTTTTTAAGTGAGATACGAGGGGGCGGGGTGTAGGAGAAAGCGGCTGAGCGCGGGGTTTGCGCTCAGCCAGCGGCGCTGGCCCAGCCCAGCGCAAAGAGTCCGTAGTAGAGACAGACTCGGGGGACACGCACCAGCGTGGCGGTGAAGAAGGGCTTGAAGGGCATGCGGTAGATGCCCGCCAGCCAACAAATGATGGAGAAGGGCATCGGCGTGACCGCGGCGATGCCTACCGCCCAGGCGCCCCACCGTTTGAAGAGGGCTTCGCCGCGGGGACGAAAAATCTCCAGGCGACGCGCCAGGAAGGGGATGCGAGCGACCTGCGGTCCGACCAGGTAGGCGAGGGCGCCGCCCATCAGGCTGGCCAGGCTGGTGGCGATCAGGACCGGAATCACCGACGCGCCGGAGGCCACGCCGGCAAAGAGGTAGGTGGACGCCGGGATCGGAAAGCTGATGGCATCGGCGGCCAGCACCCCCAGAAAGATGCCGGGAGCACCGAGTAACTGGACGAATTGTGTGGCCAGATCGGTGATCGGGTCGCGCAGCCAGTAGCCCAGGAGCGCGGTCAGGGCGAACATCACCACCATGATTGCGACACTCTGCCAGGCCAGGCGGCGCATGAACTTATCGTCGGCAATGTCGGGGGCGTCGCTCACGGGAGGCTCGCACTCAGGAGAAAGATTCATGAGGCCATTGTGCCTGCAATCCCGGCCGAGGCAAAGATAAGGCATGGTGCAGGCGCAAAAGGCTGTGATGATCGGTATAACGTTCAGGACGCGGTGGGCCTTCCCGGCGGGCAGAAAGGCACCTCACGCTGGACCTGTGAGGCGCGCAGGTTCGCGACCAACGCTCGGGTGGAGGCGCAATCGGGGGCGAGTTCCAGCACGCGTCGGGCCAGATCGAAGGCGTGTGCCAGATCGTTGGATTCGCGAGCTTCATCAAGGCGTTCGCGAAGGGCCTCCAGAGTGGTCTGGCAGGTCCAATTATCAATGATCTCGGCGCGGTAGCACGCACGTTGAGCGGGGATCGCGAGCACGTCGTGCGCGTGGTCCAGTCTGTGGAGTACGCGTTCTTTGAGTGGCTCTTCGTCGGGAGGAAGTGAGGCCGCGAGTACCTGTTCGCGCAGGCGCAGGTATGCACGTTGGACAAGCTGCGTGTAGGCGGACCAGTGCAGGTCGAGGTAGGCGAAATGATCGTCGGCGTCGGCGCGTGCGGCCATCCTCAGGACGGCATGGCGATGAAGGGCGTCATGACCGAAGATGTCGTTGCCGGAGAGCGCGTGGCGGGTGTCGGGCGTTGAGTACCGGAGAAGGTCGAAGTCGGCCAGGGTGAGCAACGTCGCGGCGATGAGTTCGGGCGGGTCGCCCGATTCCAGGAGCTGCGCCAGCGGCTGAGGCCTCTCGGAGAGTGCGCGCACCACCGGAGTGGCCTGGGGCGTGGCGCCGAGTTGTCGCCGTTGGAGGCCCGGGCGCTCCTGCAGGCTGAAGGGCCCGGGGCCCAGGGCCCGGGCGCTGTGTTTCAGGTCTTCCGGTGCCCGAGACAGTGTCTTTTTGAAGGTTCGGGCAAAGAGGTGGGTGCCTAACTCCACCCGAGTGGAGGGATCCAGGGCGGGGGCCTCGGGCAGGGGGTGAAAGCTCGCCAGCCCTCGTTCCCACTGGGTACCGGTGGGATCGAGGGCGTAGAGGATGCGCGCGCGGCGAGTCAGCGCCAGGCGCCGTGGCGAGAGGAGGTTTAGCTCCAGGAGGGCAGCTTCCAGGGGGATGTTTTGTTCGCTGGCGAGCCGGGTTGCCCGGGCAAGCTGGGGAGCATCGAGTTGACCGCCACGGAGCAGGAGCGTGGAGAGCGCGATCGACTCGGGGTGGGGAGCCTGCCAGACCTCCCAGACGGCGCGCTCGGCGACTAAAAAGGTCGTGGTGCGTCGGGGCTGGGTTACACGGAGGTAGCCGGCCCGCGGATCTTCGAGATGCTCGCGGAGGAGGTTGCAGAAGGAGCGCTGCTCCAGCTGCACCTGGTAGGTCGGGGCGATGGTCTCCAGGTCGTTCTCAGGTGGGGGCGGCGGGGCGGGCAGGGAGGTGCGCTCGGAGCGGGTGGTGGCACCCAGCGCCCGACGAAGCTCTTCGCCGCGCAGACGGGTGGCCAGGCCGGGGCGCTCCACCTCCAGGAGGAGCGCCTGGGCTTCGATGCGACTGCGGCGGACGCGCAGGGTCAGGGAGCCCCGCTCACAGGGGGCGAAGAGGCGGACGCGCTCGGGGGGGGCGCTGGGGGTGGGCAGCGCGCGTACCCGGAAGCGGCTCTCGGTGAGCACTGCGCGCCAGATGCGCTCAAAGCCGGCCAGCTCTACCACGCGCACCTCCAGGGTGCCCGGGAGCGACACGGACCACTGTGCCTCGGGCAGGGTGGCCGGTGGGCCCTGGGTCAGGTTCACGCGCAGATCGCCTCCCAGACGACTGAGTTCGGCAGCAATGGTGCCCTCGGGGAGGTGCGCGGAAAACTCCGCGATCACTTCCAGAAGCCTGGCGCTGAGCGCCTGACGCACTTCTCTTCCCTGGTGGCTCATGTGTTTCCCCCTCACCTTTTCACACCCCGGGCGCCCCCCTGGCAAAACCGCAAACCCGACGGACTAAACCTAAGACGCCAACGCCCCCCGGCTAGCCCCCACCGCCTTTGCAATCCCTTCGGCAGCGTGCACAATATCGCCTCAGATATCTCGGCCCCTCCGGCAGGTAGTTACGATGGCGCATCATCAGGTCTTTCTGGTCGCGGGTTTCTTCGGGTTTTCGAACCTCGGCGGGATCACCTACTTTCATCACGTGCGCGAAGCGCTGGAAGACGCGTTTGCGCGCGCCGGCCATCGCGTAAGTGTTTTCAGTGTGCCAACCCTGCCCACCGGCTCGATTCGCCGGCGCAGCGCGGTGTTGGCCGAGGCCCTGGCGCGTCACGCTGACACTCCGGGGCCCATTCATCTGGTGGGGCATTCCACCGGGGGGCTTGATACCCGGTTGTTGGTCACCCAGAACGTCTCGCTGCCGGTAGCATCGGAGATCGATGTCGAGGCGCTCGCTCGCCGCGTGCGCTCGGTGACCACGGTGGCCAGTCCGCATCTGGGGACGCCGATGGCCACCTTTTTTAATAACTTTTTTGGCGAAAACATCCTGCGCGCGATCTCGCTGGGAACGATTTACACCCTTCGCTTCGGGCGTCTGCCGCTGCGGGCGCTGATCGAACTGGCAGGGATCGTGACGCGGGTGGACCGGGTGCTCGGGCTCGACAATACGATCCTGGATCAGTTCTATCATGAGCTCTTCAAGGATTTTGATGCCGAGCGACGCGACGAAATCAGTGCGTTTCTCAACCAGATCCGCGTGGATCGCTCGGTGGTCGGTCAGCTAACTCCCGGAGCCATCGACCTGTTTAACGCATCGACCGGCGATCGTCCCTCGGTGCGCTATGGCTCGGTGGTCACCCGGGCGCCCGGCTTTGCGTTGAGCACGGTGAGGAGGCTGGGGTTGGATGCCTACGCGCACGCGTCGCACGCGCTCTTTCGCGCGTTGCAGATCATCAGCGCGCGCAGTGGCGATTACCCCCCGCTGAGTCAGGCTCAGGAAGAGGTGCTGATCGAGGCCTTCGGGCATCTGCCCGGGCGTCGCGATAACGACGGCGTGGTGCCCACACTCTCCCAGGTGCATGGGCAGGTGATTCACGCCACGGTGGCCGATCATCTCGATGTGTGCGGGCATTTCAACGACGCTCACCACACCCCGCCTCACGTGGACTGGTTTATCTCGGGGTCGGCCTTTACCCGGGAGCGTTTCCACGCGCTCTGGGACGATGTAGCGACGTTCCAGCTGGAGAGTTCCGGGGACGGGCCTCCGCAGCAGGGCTGCTGAAACGAGGCGATGGTGCCGCCGCGTGGTGCTCGCTTGCATTGGGCGGCCTCCCGCCGCTAGGTTATCGCGGTTGAGCGTGACGACACGCAAACCTGACCATTCATTGAACGATCTGGAAGGTGAAGATGAAACGTATCACAACCCCTCTTGCCGTGGCTCTGATGAGTCTTGTGGTGGGCGCCTGTGGCGGTGACAACTTTAGCTCGGATGTGGTGCCGGAGCTGACGATCGACCTCAACGAGGCCTCGATCACCATCGATCAGGTCGGTCCTGCCGATCGCACCACGACGATCGCCTCGCCGATCATCATGCGTAACTCCGGCAAAGGCGAGCTGAAGGTGACCAAGCTCGAGTGGGTCGCTCGCCCCGATCGTCTGGAGGCTTACTTTGACGGTCCCAACTCCACCAGTCTGGACGATGGGAGGTGCTCCGAAGATACGGAGTGCGCCGGGGGCGGCGTCTGCCTCTCCAGTGGTGTGTGCCGGGACGCCGGGTTTGGAGAGCTGCCCTTTGAGGTGGGGAACCGCTACGACCTGAACTTCTTGCTGCGTCGCGGCGACACGATCAGTTGCCCGGCGCCCGGCGCCGAGGTGCCCGAGCTGATCGCCGAGGTGTACTGTGGCGAGCTGCGCATTGAGACCAATGCCACCAATGATGCCGGCGTGGTCGAAGATGGTAACGCCACGATCTACTTTGTGACCGCCGGCGGAAGCGGCCAGATGGTGCTTCAGCCGGGCCTTATTCAGTTCACCGGGGCCACCGCCGGAGTGGCGCAGAGCGCGCAGTTCACCATTGAGAACCAGGCGCCGAGTCCGCTGACCATCGAGCGAGGCGACTTCGGGGAGAACGCGCATCTTTTTGAAATCACCCCGCCGGTCTTTGACCGGGTGATTGCGGGCAACTCCACCGAGAGCTTCACCCTGACCTACAGCCCCTCGGCGGGAGCGGGCGAGCCGGAGCTGGAGTTTTCGACCAACCTGCAGTTCTCCAGCAGCTCGGTGACCACGTCTCCGGCGATCACCATCGAGGTGACCCAGGGCGTGGGGGATGCCCCCTCGATTGAGGTCGACCCGCAGCAGCTTGATTTTGCCGACGCGAACTCCCGGGCGCTGGTGGTGCGAAATTATGGTGGTGCCACGCTGAGTATTTCCCAGCTGCGCGTGACTCCGACCGAGGCCGCCGCGTTCTACCGGGTGATGTATCAGGGCGAGGATATCCTGGCGAACTTCCCCTCGGGGGCCGAGCGCCCGCGCGTGCCTCGGATGACCGGCGAAGAGCCTTCGGAACTGGAGCTGATCGTGGAGTACGACGATTCGGCGACGGGATCCTCTGTGGGCACCCTGGAGATCCTCCATAACGATGCGGTTGCCGGTAACAAGTCCTTTGTCACGTTGCTCGGAGCATCCAGTGAGGTTGCGGTGGGCGAGGTCTTCCCGACGATCTTCTCGTTGCGCGCCAACGGTCCGCAGGTGGAGCGGGAGGTCGCCATCTACAACGACGGCAATACCGAGCTGGAGATCACCGGCGTTGATATTCAGGGCCTGGGTACCACCACTGATGTGGATCTCTTCAGCTTTGAGGGCTTCGAGGGGACCGTGGCGCCGGGAGCCATTCACACCGCGAAGGTGATCTACACCGGTGAGAGCGAGTTCCGGCACAATGTGGTCGCCACCCTGGAGTCGAACCATGCCGGGCAGGCTGACGCGATGACGCTGGCGGTCAACGCGGTGTCGATCGGTGCCTCGACCATGGATCTGAGCGTCTCCCCCTCGTTCTCCGGCGAGGCGCTGGTGGGCCAGGAGACCTTGCTGACCCTGAACGATGCCGGTGGCGTGGCCAACCTGGCTAACGCGCGTTGGTACATTCTGGAGCGTCCCGAGGGCAGCGAGCTGTTGACCCGTGGTTTCGGCTCCAGCGTAAGGTTTGTGCCCGATGTCGCCGGAAACTACCGCTTTGCGGTGCTGGCGTTGGACTCCAGCAACCGCGAAGAGCAGGTGATCTTCGAGTTCACCGCGACGAACTGAGCGTCTTCGGGGATCGGAGCGCGCCGGCGGCGCGCTCGCCAGGGCCCACCCGGTGGTCAGTGCTTGACACCGTTGGTGGGCCTACTTATATTCCGCCCCCGGTCCAGATCTGCGTAAAACCAGGGTCGACCCAATAGCCTCGCGCCACTTGCCGCGAATAAACATAAAAGCACACGACAGACGTGGTTTCTTACACGCATCCGCTCGGCGCTCACCTTCTGTATTGTTGGAGCGCCGCGCGAGCATTAGGGAGAAAAGCCTCATGGCCGAAGTGTTTCAGAACGTCAATAACTTCTTTGTCGACGAGCGACTGCAGCAGATGCCGACCTTCCCCGAGTGGGAGAACGAAGCGATCGAGCAGTCGCTGCGCGAGATCGAGGAACTCTGGGAGAAGCGCCAGCAGCAGCTCGAAGAGACCCCCGGTGAGCTGGCGACCCAGTACTACTGGATGAGCTACGTGCTGCGCGCGCTGGGATACTGCGCTTCGGTGGCCGAGCCTCCCCCCCAGGGTGTTGACGCGGAAGACGTTCGCCCGGACTTCACGCTCTTCTACTCCGCGGACGATTTCCGTCGCGTGGTGGGCATGCGTGGTGAGCGCGAGTTCTTCACCAACGCGCTGGGCGTGGTTCGCTGCCTGAGCTGGGGCGCTTCGCTCGATGAGTACGAGTCGGAAGAGGGCACCTACAGCCCGGCCTTCGATGTGGACCGCCACCTTCGAAACACCGGCACCAACTGGGGCATTCTTACCAATGGTAAGGTCTGGCGCCTCTACCACCGTGACTCCTCCGGTCTGCTCAACACCTACTTTGAGTTCGACCTGATGGCCGCGATGGAAGCCAACGACCTCGACGCCTTCCGCACCTTCTGGCTGGTCTTCTCGCCGGAAGGTCTGGGTGGCTCGGAGGTGGGCGGTGCGATCGTGCAGCGCCTGCTCAACTGATTGACCTGATCTCTACCGCGACGCTCCAGAAATGGGGCGCGCGGTATCCGCATCGATTTTAGCACTTTATCCGGAGGAAGCTCATTATGGCCCGACGAGACGACAAGCTCGGCCCGCTCGAAGTAGAAGTTCGTGACAACAACGTGAACCGCGCCATCAACCGCCTCAAGCGTGAGATTGGTCGTGAAGGTGTGAGCCGTGAGCTCAAGCGTCGCCGCTTCTACGAGAAGCCCAGCGTCGCCAAGCGCCGCAAGATGCGTGAGGCGGAGCGCCGTCGCCGCAAGGAAGAGCGTCGTCGCGAGAACCGTTAAGGTTCCGCGTACAAAACGCCTAAAAAAAGCCCCGCCGCCTGAGTTCAGGCAGCGGGGCTTTTTTGTGGGTTCAGCGTGTGAGGAGGATGGCCAGCAGAACGAGCGCCAGGACGCAGAGCACGGCCACGAAGATATTCAGGGGGCTGAGCCAGGCCGGTCGTCGCGAGGGAGGCGCGGGCTGTTGCCCCGGCGGCGCTGCGGGGAACGAGAAGGGGTGCGGGGCCGCCGGGGGGGCATCGAAGCCGCGGCTGGCCGGCTGCGTGGGCGCCACGGGGGTTAGAGACGCGTGGGACCGGCGGGCGAGGCCGGCGCCGGGCGTGAGGTTTGCGCCCGGTACGGGAGTGGGGCCCTGATCGGTATGCGTTGCCTGGGCCTGAGACCGGGCCTGGGAAGGAGATGCGGGCTGGGCCTGCCGCAAGGCCTGGGCCTGGCGCAACATCTCCAGCGGGTTCTCCATCATTTCGGTGGCGTCGTCGGGATCGGACTCCAGACGATCGAGAAGCGGCCGCATATCGTTGTGGGTATCAGCCTCGGCTTCAGCCTCGGCCGACGCGTGGGGCGAGCGATGAGCCTCGCGAGAGGGGGAGGCGCTGGCGGCAACGCCGGAGATCTTGTTTTGTGCGTTGGGCGGCGCGAAACCACCGGGAGGTAGTTCCATGACCAGAGTGGCCCCTTCGACCTCTTCGGGCTCCGGCTCAAATGTGGTCTCAATGGTGCGAGCGTCCTGGCTGCGAAGTGGCGCGCCGGGACCGCTGATCGCCGCGAGTTTGAGCGTGGCCGCAGCCTGGGGCGGAGGCATCATGGTGTCGAGCGCCCGGAGCATGTCCTCGGCGCTCGCAAAACGCCGGGAGATGTCTTTGGCGAGCGCCCGGGAGAGCCAGGGCCATAGGGGGTGCTGCATAAGGACATCGGGCGCGGGCAGCGGCGCGGGAGCGATCTGCGCGCGGGCGCGCTCCAGCGCGGAGGCCCCCTGGGCCAGGGGCGCGCCGATGATGGTCTCGGCCAGGGTCAGCCCCAGCGAGTAGAGATCGCTGGCGGGAACCGGGGCTTTCCCCAGCAAGAGCTCCGGGGGCATGTAGGTCGGACTGCCCAGCGCCATCCCGGCGGAGGTCAGGTCGTGATTGCCGAGCATGGTCTTGGCGATGCCAAAATCCAGGACTTTCACAAAGTCATCTTCGCCCTGGTGGGCGCAGAGCATGATGTTGGCGGGTTTTAAGTCGCGGTGGACGATGTCGAGGGTGTGTGCTGCGCTCAGGACACGGAGCACGCCGCGCGCCACCCGCGAGACCAGCTCCGGGGAGAAGGGGCCGCTGCGGGTGAGGCGTTCGGCGAGTGTCTCGCCATGGAGCAGCTCCATGGCGATGTAGAGCGCTCCGCAGTCGGAGCAGCGCCCGTAGTCGTATTGTCGGATGGAGTGCGGGTGCTTGAGACTGCTGGCCATCAGCGCTTCTCGGCGAAAGCGTTGCTCAAGCTGCTCCTGGGTGAGCTGGTCACCGGCGGCGTGCAGGATCTTAAGCGCCACCGGAAGGCGTTGCTGCCGATCCTGAGCACGAAAAATAACGCCAAATCCACCGCGACCGATTTCTTCGAGGAGGTCATAGCGCTGAGCGATCGTATTACCGATCTGCATCGGAGCTCCCGTGGGCTGGTTCTGGTCTGGCAGCGGGGCCCCACGCCGCCGCTGCCCGTGCGCTCCCCCCGAGGAGCGTCGGGTCTCGGGAGGGAAGATGCGTTGAGCTTAGAAGCGCCCGCCAAGTACGACGCCGGCGACTCCCTGGCCCAGGGCCGGCGCAACTTGAATGCTACCCAGGCGACGTTGGATGTCGTCCTGCTGGGAGTTGTCGGAACCGGCCCCTGCGCTCATGTAATCGTACACTAACCAGGCCACGCCGCCGGTGATCAGGACGGCGCCGGCCACGTAGCTGCCGATGGCGATATTGGCGCGGCTCTGGCGCCGGCTGGTTAACTCGGCGTACTCATCGGTCTGATCGGGGGAGAGCTGTCGACGTTCTTCATCGATCCCCGGAATCACCACCAGGTCGAAGACCAGGCCGTTCCCCAGTGCCAGCGCACCGGCTCCCACCAGGCCATATGCGAAATAATTAACCGGGGCCTGGGCTTCATCGGCTGGAGCTTCGGTGGCGTCCGGCAGGGAGTCAGACTCGGAGACCTCGGCGCTGGGAGTTTCCATAATCGCACCGATGGTGGCGTCTTGCTGGGCGACCACCTCGAGCTCTTGCGTAAAGTCCTGATGGTCGTCGAGTTCCATACGCACCTGATAGGTGCCTGGAGCCAGTCCGGCGCTTTCTGTCGGCGTGGTCCCGATGAACGTATCATCGATGTAGACCCGGGCGAACATGGGCTCGGATTCAAACATGATGCGACCGCCGAGCTCGTCGGTGTAAGCGGGGCAGTCAGCTTTGCCTTCGTCGAGAGCGGCTTGCGCCGAGGCGATGAGGGGCTCCTGAGCCGCCGGGTGACGCACAAACGCGGCGTAATACACCAGGCTCAGGGCGCAGTTGTCGGCCTGGGCATAGCTTCGGGCCACGTTGATCAGCAGGCGAGGATCGGGTTCTCTACGGTTGGCCAGCAGCAGGCGCTCAATGGCCACTTCATACTCGCCGGCCTCGTAGGCTTCCCGGGCCAGATTGACGAGGGTGGAGAGATCGGCCTCGGTCAACTCTTGCTTGGTCACGGGTTGCTGTGCGCTGACCGAATGACTGAACGTCAGGAGCAGTGTCAGCGCTGCGATCGCGCTAGCGTGCTTAAAAACCACGGTTCTTCCTCCAAAAAAAAGCTTCACCCGGCCGTCATCGTCATCCATAAGTTTGGCCGGCCCTCCCGGGCAGGAGGTATCTGCTGGCAGCGCCTGTTTTCCGAACACTCCCGCGTGTAGCATTTACGCCGGTCACTGACAACGATCGCCACCCGGCCGTGCTTGGAGGCGAAGTGCTCCCTGTGGTACATCGCAGAGCCTACGTAGGCCTGTGCGCGCACTGCAAGGAAAGAGCTGCATGATGAATTTGCCTGAGCTCGGTGACGTCATCGACGACACCTATGAAATTCGCGATATCCTGGGGAAAGGGGGCATGGGGGCGGTGTATCTGGCTCGACAGATCAACATGGATCGCGATGTCGCCATGAAGATCCTGGTAGCAAGCGGCCCGAAGTTCGACGAAATGGTCAAGCGCTTTCGTCGTGAGGTCATGGCCATTCGCAACCTCTCGCACCCCAACACTGTGCGGATTTATGACTTCCGCGACGACCCGGAGGGGTTGCTCTACTACACGATGGAGGCGCTCAAGGGGGAGACGCTCAAAGAGTTGATGCGTCGGGAAGGGCCGATTTCTCCTCGGCGTGTCAAGCATGTGTTGCGCCAGATTCTCAAGAGCCTCTCCGAGGCACATAGCTACGGCATCGTGCACCGCGATTTGAAGCCGGCCAATATCATGTTGGTCGACATGCACGGGGAGACCGACTTCGTCAAAGTGCTCGACTTCGGCATTGCCAAGGTGTTCTCGGAGAACGACGACGATGAGGAGCTGACGTCGGCGGGCATTGTGGTGGGGACGCTTCGGTACATGGCTCCGGAGCAGATTGCCGAGAAGACGGTCGGGCCGCCTACTGACCTTTACGGGTTGGGGCTGATCGCCATTGAGATGCTTTCCGGGCAGAGCGTGTTTGCCGGGACCGGTCAGTGGAATCTGATTCATCAACAGATCAGCGACGATCCGGTGCCGATTCCCGAGCCGATTCTGCGCAGTGCGATCGGGCCGGTGTTACGCCAGTGCGTGGAGAAGCCGTACGAGGCCCGCTTTGCGACGGCCGATGCGATGCTCAAAGCGCTCGATGCGCTTTCGGACGACGCGTTGGATACGGCGCCACTTTTTGTGGCATCGCCCAGTGGTGAAGGTTGGGTGCCGGCCTCGGGAGGTGGCGCAGCGGGTGGGGCCGTCGCGGTCGCCGTGGATCTGGATGATGCGGCCACGATGGTTGCGGCGTCGCCATTTACGGCGGAAGGGGCGTTGCCCGCGCCCATGCCTGCTCCCAGGGACCACGCCACGCCGGGGCCCATTACCGGAGCGAGCGTGCCGGCCACCTCTCCTTTTGCCTTCTCCGGGGAGTCGGGGGCGCTCGCGTCCATGGGGCCGTCCTCACCGCTGGTGAAGTCGTCAAACTCCCGAAGTCCGGTCGTTCCGCTGGCGTTGATTGTGGTGTTGCTGCTCGGCGGCGGTGCCGGATTCTGGTTCTACTCCCAGCAGCGGGGAAGTGCGCCTGTGCCGCCCGAAGCGGGACAGGCGCAGCCTGCCGATCCCGCACCGGCAGCAGCGGTGGCGGCCCGGGAGCTTCCAGAGCCTGACGAGATGGTGCTGGAAGTCGAGGAGGTCGCCCCCGAGGAGGAGACGCGTCTTGTGCATGTGAGCACCGGCGAGGTGCGCGCGATGATCTTTGTGGATGGCGAGTTGATGGGGCGCACGCCCTTTGATGTCGAAGTGGGGGAGGCCCCGGTAGTGGTGCGCCTGGAGGCCACCGGCTACCAGGAGCAGGAAGTGCTTGTGGAACCCGATGGTCCCGAGGAGGTCGGGCTGGAGATGGTTGCCGAGGTTGTCGAAACGCCGGAGGTTGTGGCCGGTAGCGAAGAGGCGCCGCGGGCAAGCTCAGGGGGCCGTTCGGGAGGGAGTGAGGCGGCCTCCGGTCGGAGCACGACGTCGACGGGGTCGAGAAAGTCCAGTCGTCCGCGGAAGCGCCCTGAGCCGGTGGAGGAGCGGCCCGCGCTCTCCGATGGTTGGGTCGACCTGAGCGAAGTCGCTCCGCGGGAAGATGCCTCCAAGCCGAAAAAAGAGAGTGCGCCGGCCGATGACTGGGTCGAGATTGTGCCGGAGACCGAAAAGAAAGAAGAGGTGGATATCCCCCTCTTCTAGGGCCGGGGCACAATGAGACGTGTGGCCCGTGCGAACTCAGAGAGCGGCAGGGGCGTCGGCCTTGCTTGTCTATCACGCTGGCTTACTCGTCCATCAGGTAGGCGTCGAAGATATTGGCGTAATCATCGGTCCACACCCGGAGTTTGGCTTCGGGTTGATAGTCGTACCAGTCGGGGTCGTCGATGAGTTCGGCGAGGGCCTCTTCGCTGCGGGCCAACAGGATCCAGTCCGACCCGTCGACGTAGAGGTTGTAGACGGGATCATTGGCGTCGACCCAGTGGTCGCGCCCCCGGACCACCAGACCGAGTTCGCCGGCAATACGGGTCAGGGGGGGCTGCAGATCCAGGTGGCGGTTGGAGATATGAAAGGCCAACACGCCGTCGGGGCGGAGTTTTTTGAGGTAGAGTTCCACGGCTTCCAGCGTTAGCAGGTGCACCGGGATCGCTGTGGAGCTGTAGGCGTCCAGCACGATGAGTTCGTAGCGTTCGTCGGGCATCTGGGCGAGCTGAAGGCGTCCGTCGCCGAGAATGACGCGGCACTCTCCGCGGCACTCCTCCAGGTAGGTGAAGTAGCGCGGATCTTGAGCGATGCGGGCGATGGCCGGATCGATCTCAAAGAAGTCTGCCTGCTGGCCTTTTCGGGTGTAAGAGGCGATAGCCCCGGTGCCCAGCCCTACCACCGCGAAGGGGTGGCGCTCGGGGCGCTTGCTCAACACTTCAAAGAGCTGCCCCAGGGGGCCGGTCAGGTAGTAATAGGAGAGGGGGACCTGGCTGAACTCCTTGTCGCGGGCCTGCACGCCGTGAAGCGTGGTGCCGTTGTAGAGCTTATGGTAGCCGCCATCGGAGGTCTCAATGACCTGGTTAGCGGCAAAGAAGCTGCGTTCGGCGTGGAGTTCGTGCGCGTCGGGCATGGCGAGGTAGTACGATGTCAGCATCAGGGGGACCGCCAGCAGTCCCGGGGTGAGGACGCGGTAGCGGGTCAGGGCAACGATCAGCGGGGCTCCCAGTGAGAGGGCAAGCGCTGCCAGCGTGGCCAGCTCACGGCTGCGCTCCAGTCCGAAGTAGATCGTGATGTCGCGTCCCACAAAGTACCCGGCCACCAGCACGCTCAGGGCCAGTGTGACCCGGGTGGCCCGGTGCCGGTAGAGGGTGGGCGGAAACGCGAGTGCGGCGAGGATGAGGATCACCGGGTAATCGATGAGGCGCTCAAAGATGATGGGAGCGAGCAGCGCGTTGAACAGCCCTCCGAGTGCGCCGCCTACCGACATCCATAAAAAGAACCCGGTGAGGTGGTGCGTCGAGGGGCGATCGGCGGCCAGGAGTCCGTGAAAGACCAGGGAGAAGAGGAGCAAGCCGGCAAAGTGTGCGCCGGTGACCCATTCCAGGGGGCTGCTCACCTGGATAAAGAGAATCGTGGCCAGCCCGAGCAGGGCCACGGGAAAGAGCGCAAAGACCCAGATGGAGCGAAAGAACTCGGCGCGGGCAAAAACCAGCACAAAGGAGAGCAGGTAGATCGCCAGGGGAGGGATCCAGAGCATAGGGACCGGCGCGATGTCGGTGGTCACAAAGGAGGTCACCGCCAGCATCATGCTGGAGGGCACGAAGGCCCAGAGCATCCAGCGGCCTCGCCGCGCCCAACTCAGCGGCTGCGGGGCCCGGGGAGGTTCGGTCGCGGGCTCGGAGGAGTCAGGCTGAGGGCTGCGCCACAGCGCCAGAGCGCAGGCGGCCACCGCCGCGATGAGCACGATGTAGGCGATCATCCACAGGATGGTCTGGGTCTGCACGCCGATGCGTGGCTCCAGCACAAAGGGGTAGGCCACCAGACCCACGAAGCTGCCGATATTGCTGGCGGCGTAGAGGTGGTAGGGATCGGCGGCATCGGGATGGTCGGTGGTGGAGAACCACTTCTGCAAGAGGGGCGCGCTGGTGGAGATCACAAAGAAGGGCCAGCCCACCCCCAGCATCAGCGCGCCCAGCAGCCAGAGGGCCGGGTGGGCCAGGGAGGCGGGATCGGCCGGAGGTTCAATCCCGATCGGCAGGAAGAGCACTCCGATGACCATGATGCCGAGATGCAGGAGCGATTGGCGGCGCGTCCCCAGCCAGCCTGTGGAAGCGTGGGCATAGGCATATCCGGCCAGCAAAAGCGCCTGAAAGAAGACCATGCAGGTGTTCCAGACGGCCGGGGAGCCGCCGAGCACCGGTGTGACCATCTTGGCGACCATGGGCTGCACAAAAAAGAGTAGCGAGGAACTCAGCAGCAAGGTCAGGGCGTAGAGGAGGTAGCGCATAGGAGCCTGAAAGAGGGCAGAGCCCGGGGAACAAGAAGCGCAAAAGGCGCACTCGCCAGATGGCGAGTGCGCCTCAATTCAGGGGCGGCGTCAGGTCGTGCGCAAACGAGGTCTTACTCATGCGCGTGGTCATGTGACTCGGCCTCGATAAGGATACTCACCGTCGGCTCCGAGCCGGGGCCGAAGGAAAGCGTGTAACTTCCGGCCTCCAGGGCCACGCGATGCGATTGGAGCAGCTCGGCGCAGGCGTCCACCGCGGTGGTGCTCACCACCTGCTCGGCGCCGGTGCTGTCCAGAACTGCGACGTCGATCACGCTGCTGGTAAAGAGCAGAACATCGGCGGGCTCTGTGCGATCATAGCGAAGATAGCCGGTGTACTGGCCGGAGTGCGAGGTGCTCTCGGGGAGCGAGATCTCGTAGAGCGTGTGGCCTTGCTCAATGTCGGGGGTCAGCGCCTCTTCTGGACTGGCCGCGGCATTGATCAACGTGGGGGTATCCTGAGCGTGAAGGCAGGCTTCTTCTGTAGCGTCCGGGCTCTCGGAATCGTGTTGGTGACCATCGTGGTCGGCATCGCCACAGCCTGTCAGCACAATGAGGAAGAGCAGGGCAGCCGGGAAGGGAAAAATCCAAGTCATCGGATGGGCTCGTCGCGAAAAAAGTCCGTCATCTCAGGCGCCCGGCGGCCAACAGGCCTCGACTCAGCCGCATTTGGAGCAGAGGCCTTTTAGAAATACTTCGCTGATTTCGGCCACCAGAACCGGGCTGGTATCCTGCCGGTTTACCTTAATTTCAACCTCAGCCAGACAGGAGACTTCGCCGCAGTCCACGCAGAGAAAGTGAGGGTGCTCACCTTCGTCATGCTTGTGGTTGCCGCGGAACTCAAAGCGCCAGATGTGATCGCCGAGATCCAGGCGGTTGAGGAGTCCGGCTTCCGTCAGATCGGTGAGGTTGCGGTAGATGGTGGCCTGATCAAAGCCCTGGGGAACGAGCTCCTCGGCCAGGTCAGCATGACTCAGGGGAGCGGTGGCCCGGACCAGGCGAGCGAGCACGGTAGTGCGCGAAGTCGTGCAACGCAGACCGGCCTCGCGGATCATCGCCTGGAGAGCATCGTCGGAGTATTCGTGGGGTGCGGCCATCACAGAGATCCTCGGGAACGAAGTTGCGGCGCAGAGAGCCTCCAAAGGCCTATCATGCGGGCTTTGCCCGCGCAATCGGGGGCCCCTGGCGCCGAGGGAGCCTTCTTCGATAGAAGGCCTCACCAGGCGATGGTGTTCCCCTGCCACTCTTGAAAGGTGCCGGAAGTTTCGGGGCCTGCCCGATCGATGACGTGCAGAAGGTTGGAGATGCTGGTCTGGGCGTCGATCAGGGCGTTGGGGCCGCCCATGTCGGTGAGCACCCAGCCGGGATGTACCACGAAGGCGATGATGCCTTCGGCGGCCAGATCCAGGGCCAGCGAACGCGTGACCATGTTGAGGGCGGCTTTGGAGGCCCGGTAGGCGTAAGAGCCCCCGCTGGTGTTCTCGGCGATCGAGCCCATTTTGGAGCTGAGGTTAACGATTTTTGCCCCCTGGGAGCGGCGCAGAGCGGGGAGCAGCGCTTCGGTCAGGCGGAGGGTGCCCATTGTGTTGACCTGAAAGCCGCGCTCGATCGCCTCGTAGTCCAACGCGCCGAGGGTGCCCCCGCGCTCCAGAATCCCGGCGTTATTGATCAGCACGTCGATTGTGTGATCGGCGCAGGTCTTGGCAAAGGCCGCGATGCTCGTGGGGTCGGCGATGTCGAGGGTGAAGAGTTGCAGGGCGTCGGGAGCGCTACTGGCGAGTGTGCGCAACTCTTCGGCCTGCTCCAGGTTGCGGGCGGTGGCGAACACCCGGTGGCCCCTGGCGAGCAGTTGACGGGTGAATTCTAGGCCCAGGCCTCGATTGGCGCCGGTGACGATGTAGAGCATGGTAACTCCCGGGATGCAGGTCGTGTCGCGGTTCGCCCCCGTGCACCGGTGGCGCGGTGGGGGGAGTGTGGGCAAAGGATTCTGGACATCGTTTCAGGTAGGGCAAGCCCCCTGGTAGCACCATGTTCAGAGCATGTCGGGGATGGGAGGGGCTTGTGGCGAGGCTGCGGGCTCCTCGGTGAGGGCGGGCCAGTCGAAGCCAAAGCTGAAGATTACCGTGTTATCAACGACTTCGAAGCGTTGCCGAGCCCAGAGGTCGGCTTGAAGCTCATCGTAGTAGCGTTGGTAGCGTCCGGCGTTGATGCGTCGGGCATCGACGATCGCGTTGGCGATGTTGCCGCTGTAAAAACCCAGGGTGAGCAGGCCGGCGACCGCCGTCAGGGGGATGCTCTCAAGGCCGCGGTACGCGTAGAGGGTGGCGCCCCCGAAGAGGCCGGTAAAGCCCAGGGCCAGCAGCGCATCGACCGGCCGTCCGTTGTAAAGTTGCCCCGCCCCGGGGACCAGCGCCGAGAGGGTGCCCGCGAGCCAGGGCTGTTTGAGGCGGAGGCGATCGAAGTCGCGATGACGCTGCACCAGTTGGTGTGCGGCCGCGGACAGGGTCGGATCCTCAAAGGTGTCGGGGCGAGTCTCCAGCACGCGGGGCGAACGCAGGAGCGAGGCCACAAAGAGGCGCTGGTAGCGGAGTAACTCCAGCAGCTCCGGAGCGTCCTCCCGGGCGCGTTCTTCAAGCTCGGTGAGCGTGTCATAGCAGGTGGCGATGGCTCCCAGGCTCAGGCAGAGTTCTTGAAGGCCGAGCAGATAGCTTTGAAGCTGCGCGGGCGGGGAGGTCGCGGCGCGGCTGGCTTCAAAAAAATGCTGCATCGCCAGCTCCGAGAACTGGTTTCTGCGGTAGACCTCGCCGATGAGCAGAGCGGCCAGATGGTCGGCCCGTGGCGAGGCCGAGAGCAGACGGTAGCGTTTGAAGCTGGTGATCGCGCGGTAGTCGTCGCCCTCACCAAAGAGGCGCAGCCCCATCTCGACCTCGGCGCTGGCCTGCCAGCGTAAGAAGGCCTCGAAGTCGGGCACCGGCGCCCGGTCATCTTCTGGAGCAACGTGCGCTCGGGGAGGCTCAGCGGGCGGGGGCGCTGTCTGCTGGGCGCTGGCCGGAGGGGCGAACATCACTATCAGGGCGGCGCTCCAGAATATCGCGGGCAAGACCCGCACGCAGCGCGCGAACAAAGAGGTACCAGCCATGATGAGGCGTCTCCACATAGGGGGAGCGGTCGAGGGTCGGAGCCTGAGTCCAGATGGCGTAGTTGGCGATGGGGTCGCTCAGGTGGCCATCGGGCGTGGTGGCGTAGAAGTCATCGGGGCGTTGATCGCGTTGCAGGCGCCCAAAGGTCCAGATCAGCCCCCGGGGACCGTAAGCGGAGGCCTCCAATCCGAAGCGCGAGCAGGTCGGCGAGAAGTTGCAGGTCGGCCCGCTGGCTCGCCCGTAGGTTTCGCCGTAGACGCGCCACCACAGGTAGGCCGAGGCCTGCAGCGGCCCCTGAGCCAGGTGCGCCCGGGAGTGGGATTGACCGGGGGCGCGCATGGGGTGCGTAGGGCTGGTCAGGTGGGCCGGGTGGGGGCGCAGGCGTGTGGGTTCAAAAGGGATCAGCTGCGCGCTTTGAGGGGTACGCTCCGAGGGCGAAAACGCCGGGGCGCTCGCGCAGCTCGCACACAGGCTGGCCGTAAAGAGCACCGCCAGGGCGGATCGAAGGGGCTTGTAGGCGATCAACATGAGGCCGGCAGACGAAGTTTTTGGAAAACCCTTTGAGCGCAACGGCCGATGTTTACTATAAGCCCCCGGGTGAAGCTAGCGATGGAAAGGCCGGACGCGAGGTTCAGGGGCCGGCGAAGTCAGGCACGCATGCCGCGTGCCCTATTGAGGAGGTCAGATGCAGGGCAAACGACTGGTGGTGGCTACGGATCTTTCGGAGAACGCACAGCCGGCGGCGCGTTACGCGGTGGCCTTTGGTGGGCTGCTGGGCATGGAGGTGCATGTGCTGCACGTGCTCGATGTGCAGCTGATGAGCTGGAAAAAGGCCTTTGAAGACGTCAGCGGCGCGCAGCTTCGCGAGAAGATCGAGGGACGCATCCGCGCGTGGTTCGTGGAGGCTACCGGCCAGGAGCCCGCGGGCATCGACCTGCAGATCGGCACGCCGCTGCGTTCGACCTGTGAGGCGTGCAAACCCGAGGATGTGGCCTTTTTGATCATCGGGATGTCGGGCCGCGGGGCGTGGAACAAGTTTGTGTTCGGCTCCACCGCCCTGGAGTTGGCCCATACGCCGCCGTGCCCGCTGATCATCGTGCACCCGGAGCGCAACCAGGTTGCCACGGGCATGGAGGTGGCCATGGGCACCGACTTCAGCGAGCAGGCCGATCGGGCCCTGGAGGTCACCGTGCCCCTGGTCAAGGCGTTGGATGCGACCATGCATCTGGTCCACGCGCACACGCTCCCGACCACCACGGTGATTCTGGACAGCGAGCTTCCCGAAGCGCTGCAGTCGACGGCGATTGTGGACTGGGCCGAAGAGGCGATGACCTCGTATCTCAAAAAGCACAAGACCTTGCTCGACGGGGTGGTGGCCGATGCCCATCTGATCACCGACAGTCCGGTGGCCGGTCTGCGCGACTATGTGGATGCTGCCGGCATCGATCTGGTTGCCATCGGGCACTACCCGGCCAACGCCGGGCGCCTGGAGCGTCTCTCCAGTGTGATGCTCAAGTGGGTTCAGCAGATGAACTGCACCACCCTGATCGTACCGGCCCCGGGCGCCCGGGCGATTGAGTAATCACCGGGCATCTCACGCAGTCCCGAGCAGATGAGGGCGCTTCCAACGAAGCGCCCTCATTGCGCTGGGGCTTAAGGCGTACGGGAGGCTCAGATCGAGACGCCGCCGTCGACATCGATGCAGCGTCCGGTGAAGTAGTCGCATTCGATGATGAAGCGCACCGCCATGAAGATCTCCTCGGGTTTGCCCACGCGTCGCAGGGGCACCCGGTTGACCATGGCCTGGAGCATGTCTTCGCGCATCCCGGCCAGGATTGGCGTCTCGACAAAGCCGGGGGCCACCGCGCCGACACGGATGCCGTAGCGCGCCAGTTCTTCGCCCCAGAGTTTGGTGTCGGCGATGAGTCCGGCTTTGGCCGCTGAGTAGTTGGACTGCCCCTGGTTACCGTGGCGGGAGATCGAGCTGATGTTGACGATTACTCCGCCTTTCTCGTCGTTCTCGACCATCCAGGCGGCGACCTCCCGGGTGAAGAGGAAGGGGCCGGTCAGGTCCACATCCAAAACCGCCTGCCAGTCCTGAAGGCTCATGGTCTGCACCTGGCCGCTTTTGCGATCTTTTTTGACCAGGAGACGATCGCGGAAGATGCCGGCGTTGTTGATGACCCCGTTGACCTTGCCAAAGGCCTCGACGGTGGCGGCGACCGCAGCTTTGACCGCGTGTTCGTCGCTGACGTCGGCGGCAAAGGTCGCCAGGCGCCCGCTCAACCCGGAGGCATCGGCCAGGAGCGTGGCCAGCGCGTCGCTGGCGAGATCGACGGCCATGACGTCGGCGCCGCTCTTGAGCAGCTCAAGCGTAAAGGTGCGGCCCATGCCCTGGGCGGCGCCGGTGACGATGACCTTCATGTCGTTGAGCTGCATACATACCTCAAATGGGTTTGCCTTGCGCAGGCGTTGCCACTAGAAAAAGTCCTTTGGAGGGCCCGCCGGGCCCGGCGCCGGGCGCATAGAGACGACCGGTGCGTGGAGCAGGTTGATTAGCCAGGGTGAAGTAACATGAGTCGAACGACCTTCAAAGAGCTCAAGGAGCGGGCCGATTCCATCTACCAGCGTTACAACGCGCACTTTGCCGGTAAGGCACGTGCCACGCGTGACCTAAGCCTGCTTGATGAGCTGCTCGGCGAGTTGGAGACGGTGATCGCCGATGCTCAGTCGCAGTCCGGTGATCCGGCGGTGGTCTCGCTGCTGGAGATGGCCAAGGACAACCAGCAGGTCTACCGCGATGAGCGCCTGGCCATCGCCGAGGCCAAAGAAGCCGGACCGGTCGCCGAGGAGGTCAGCCGGGTGGTGGCCGAGGCCAACCTGGTCTTTGGGCACTATCGCCGTCATTTCGCCAGCAAAGATCGTCGGACCCGCGATATGGGCATCCTCATGGAGGTCATCACCGATCTCGAAGAGGTGCGCGCCCGCATGAAGGGGCTGGTCAAGTCGCACCGGGAGGCGATTGAGCCCAACCTGGAGATCGTCGAAGAGAACCTGCGCATGTATCGCAATGAAGCGCACCAGATCGAATCGGCGCAGACGCAGGGCACCCCTCAGGAGCAGGCCGACCTGCTGGCGACCCTGGCCAACAACCAGTTTGGTCTCTACCGCGATCATTTTGCCGGTAAGTCGCGCCACACCCGTCGTGAGGGGCTTCTGGAGCGCATGGTCGAGCAGCTCAAGCGGACCCGCGCCGCGATGCAGCGTCTGAAGAAGCGCGGACTGCGCTCCCAGGCCAACGATCGCAACATCGGTATCGTCACCGAGAACCTGAAGGTTTACGCCCGGGAACTCGCCGCGATCAAAGACGCCAAGGCCGAGCTGAGCACCGAGCAGATTGCCGGAAGTCTGGGCGCGGCGGCCAACGAGGTGATGGGCGAGTATCGCGAGCATTTCGCCGGCCAGAATCGCGCCACCCGCGATCTGAACAAGCTCTCGTTGATGTGCGATCAGCTCGCCGAAATCGGGCGTCAGATGCATGCCATCGAGGTCAAGGAGCCGCTGGAGATCAACTCCAAAAATCTGGATATCGTCACCGATACGCGCGTGATGTACGAGCGGGAGTACCGCGAGGTGGAGAAGGCCAAGGTCGGCGTTTAAGTTCGGCATTCCACCGGGGAGGGGGGGAGCAGGAGTGAGGCGATGGCGTCTGAGCAGGTCGACAGGCTCTGGGAGGTTGTGGCGGCGACGGGGGCGTCGCCCGCGGACGGGGAGCGGGATGCGCTGACCCGGGCCATCGCCGGGGGGGCACTCCAGGTTGAGACCTTGGTGCGCCGCTTCAGCGGCGTGCCGTGGCCGGCGTCGGTGGTCGAGGAGGTGCTCCGCCTTGTGCGTGAGTTGGTGGAGCAGGGGACCTTGCTCCGCAGCAGCGAGGAGGTCGATGTTGCGCTGAGTCTGGGGGCGGCCGGGCGTCATCCGCGTCGCACCCTGACCCGCCAGCCGGAGCTGGTGGGGTGGCTGGCCGCGGCGCGCTGGCGCGATGAGCCGATGCCTCGTGAGGCGATGGCCGATGAACTCGCGGCCTATCATGACGCTCTCAGGGCTGAGCTGAGTGGGGAGAGCGACGACGGTTCGGCGCGTTTTTCGGCGCTGCATCACGCGCTTCGCTGGTTCAAGCACCGCCAGTTGTTGCGTATTTTTTTGCGTGAGATCGAAGGGGCCTCCGTGCGCCACACCACCACCGAGGTGGCGGATGTGGCGGAGGTGTGTCTGGATGAGGCCGTGCGCGCGGTGGCCGAGATTCTGGGAGCACCTGAGCTGGCCGAGCACTTTTGTGTATTTGGCATGGGGAAGCTCGGGGGGCGCGAGCTTAACTACAGCTCCGACATCGATCTGATCTTTGTAGCCAGCGATGCGGTGATGGTCGGTGAGGTATCCCGCGGCCAGGTTGAGACCCTGGCCCGGGAGGTCGTCCGCGCCATGGACACGATCACCGATGAGGGGCAGGTGTTTCGCGTGGATCTGCGCCTGCGCCCCGACGGATCGCAGGGACCGATCGTGCAGGGAGCCTCGGCGACGACGGACTACTACTTGAGCTGGGGCCGGGGATGGGAGCGTGGCGCGTTGCTCAAGGCCCGTCCAGTTGCCGGGGGGCGAGCACTGGGAGCGCAGGTGCTCGGGGCGCTGGAGCCCTTTATCTTCCGGAGGTACCTGGATTTCGATGCCATCGACGAGTTGCGCCGCATGAAGGCGATGATCGACGATCAGGCTCGGGCCTCCCGCGCGCTCTCACGCGCGCGGCAGCATCTTCCCGGCGCTGTCGGAGGGACGCCCGCGGGTAAGGCGCCGCAGGCGCCGGTGTCGGGCCTGCAGCAGCGGTTGCTGGCCAAGCTCGGGCGCTCCGCGCCCTCGTCTGCCGCGCCGGCCACCGCCGGGCCCCGCGGCGAGGCCGCCCGGGGGCCGGCGGGCTGGGATGTGAAAGTCGGCCGAGGGGGCATCCGTGAGATCGAGTTTTTTGTCCAGGCGCTCCAACTCGTGCACTGCGGCACTCGCCCCACCTTGCGCGTGCGCGCCACGCTGGAGACGCTCGACCGGTTGCTCTACGCCGGGTTGCTCGCCGGTGAGGAGCATCGTGCGCTGGCCGATGCCTACGACCTCTACCGACGGCTGGAGCATCGGGTGCAGATGGCCGGCGATCGTCAGAGCCACCGCCTGCCCGAGGAGCCGGAGGCCTTCGCCGAGTTGGCCTGGCGCATGGGGGAGTCTCCCGACTCGCTCACGCGCCGGATTGAGGAGTGCCGCCAGGCGGTGCGCGAGATCTTTGAGCGCCTCTTTGAGCAGTCGCCCAAGACCTCCCGCAGAGCCACCGTGGGCGATGCCGGTACCGAAGAGCTCGCCGCGCTCCTGGCCCTGGAGCCCGATGACCTCTTGAGCAAGGCCGGAGTGCGGGCGCTGGGAGAGGCCGGGTTTGTGCGCCCGCGCCAGGCGGCCGGACAGCTGCAGGTGTTGCGCCAGAAGCGCTACGGACCTTTCTCGGCCAATCGTGCCGTGGGCTCCCCGGCCCAGGCCCGCTACCTGCTCAGCGCGATCTGCTCGGCTCCTGACCCGGAACAGGCGCTGGGCCATCTGGTGCGCTTTACCACGGCGGTGGGAGACACCCCGGGCACCTGGCGGATGCTGCGGGAGAACCCTCACGCCGCGCGTCTGTTGATGCACCTCTTTGGCTCCAGCGCGCCTCTGGCACAGATGCTGGCCACCGAGCCCGATGTCTTTGCGCGTATGGTGGCCAGCTCCACCGCGAGCCTGGAGCGCGATCGCGCGGCGATGGAGCGAGAGCTGCGCGCGCGCGTCAGCGCGCTTGTCGACCCGGCGCATAAGCTCGGGCGTATTCGACGATTTCACCAAGAGGAGAGCCTGCGCATCGCTCTGCACGAGGTCGCCGGGGTGGTGCCCAGTACCGCGACCTTCACCCAGCTCAGCGACCTGGCCCAGGTGGTCCTGACTCAGGTCGAGGACACCCTCACGCCGGAGCCCCGGGGCGCCCGCGCGCTCTGCGTGGTGGCGATGGGGAAGTTCGGGGGCAAAGAGCTCGGGTTTGGCTCGGATCTCGACTTTATCTTCGTGTACGACGACCGCGGCCCGGGCGCCATCGATCATCAGGAGGCCACCCGGCGCGCTCGCCGCCTGGTGCGCGCGCTCAGCGCGGCGACCGAGGCCGGTGGCTTCTACGAGGTCGACCTGCGCCTGCGTCCCTCCGGTTCCCAGGGAACCCTGGTGACGAGCTTCCAGGCCTGGAGAGCCTATCACCTGGAGCATGCTGCGCTCTGGGAGCGTCAGGCCCTGATCAAGGCCCGGGCCATCGGCGGCACCGCCGCGCTGCGGGAGCGCCTGGAGGCCGAACGCCAGCGCCTGGCCTTTGATCGCGCGCTGCCCGAGGACCTCGCCGAGAAGATCGCGAGGATGCGCCAGCGGATGTTTGACAGCGCCGCGCTCGCACCGGGCGTTTTTGATGTCAAACAGAGCCGCGGCGGGCTGATTGACGTGGAGTTTCTGACCCAGTTTCTGCAGCTGGAGGCGCCGCAGGTCGCTCGCGACAGGCGCGATACCGTGGGAGCGCTGCACGCGCTGGCGGAGCATCCCCAGACCACACGGGGGCTGGATGTGGAGAGCCTGGCCCGAGACTACCTCTGGTTGCGCCGTCTGGAGCTTCGTCAGGCCATCGCCGGCGCCGGGAGCACCGTTCCCCGCTCCGGACCTCGCCATGCCGCGCTGGCCCGGCAGATGGGCCATCAGGGCCGCGACAGCGTCGCGCAATTTCACGATGAACTTGCCGCAACGCGTCAAAGGATCGGCCAGGCCTGGGCGCAGATCTTTGCACGCGGATAGCTTTCCCTCGCCAGCTCAGGTGTGATAGCCCTGTCGCGATTCTGAAGTCCCCTTGTTGTCTTTTGACAGCGAGGGAACATCTTTGCCCAACGCAAGACCTGCGGGGCGCTGGACACAGGAGGAGATGTGGCGATTCAAGCAGACAAGGTATGGATGGACGGCGAACTCGTGGATTTCGAGGACGCCAAGATCCACGTGCTGACCCACACGCTGCACTACGGGTTGGGGGCCTTTGAAGGCATCCGCTGCTATCAGCGAGCAGACGGCCATTCGGCGATCTTCCGGCTTGGCGAGCACATCCGCCGCCTGCTGGAGACCTGTCATATCTGTACCCTGGAATCTCCCTTCACCAGGGAAGAGATCGAGCGGGCGTGTGTCGAGACGGTTCGGGCCAACGGCTTTAAGGACTGCTACCTGCGCCCGGTTGTGTATCTGGGCCATGGCGAGATGGGTTTGAGCGCGATGGGCAACGATGTGCGCGTGGCGATCATCGCCTGGCCCTGGGGCGCCTACCTGGGCGACGAGGGATTGACTCAGGGCATTCGCGCCAAGATCGCCAGCTTCAACCGCCATCACGTCAACGCCTCGATGGTCAAAGGCAAGATCAACGGGCAGTACGTCAACAGCATCCTGGCCAAGCGTGAGGTCATGAAGGCCGGCTACCAGGAAGCAATCATGCTCGACACCAACGGCTACATCTCCGAGGCCAGCGGTGAAAACATCTTTATTGTGCGCGATGGCGTGATCTACTCCACCCCTCTGGGAAGCTCCATCCTGGGGGGCATCACCCGCGATACGGTGCTGACCCTGGCGCGGGAGCGGGGTTACGAGATCATCGAGCAGCGCGTTACCCGTGACTTCCTCTACGTGGCCGACGAGATCTTCATGACCGGGACCGCCGCCGAGGTGACCCCGGTGCGCGAACTCGACGACCGTCAGATTGGCACCGGAAAACCTGGCCCGATCACCCGCGTGCTGCAGGATGCCTACTTCGACCAGGTTAAGGGCTCGGCCACCGACCACATGGATTGGCTGACGATGGTCGAATAAACGTCATTCCCGGGAATGTACGAGAGCCACCGATGAGGCGGCGCGGTAACTCAGCAGGTGAGTCTCGCGCCGCTTCTTCGCTTTATATGTCTTTGTGATGTCGAGTATGTGAAGTGTTCACCCCGCTGCGAGACACCGATTTCGCTGCCTATGTGTTTGAATCTGGATCAGGGAGGAGAGAGAGATGACCACGTCGATCGAACGCATCGTTGAGCTCTTGGGCTCAGACGCCGACAACCTTCTGGGCTATGAGTCGAAGACCATTTCGAAAGAGCGCCTCAGCCTGCCCGGGCCGGATTTTGTGGAGCGCGTCTTCATGAATTCCGACCGCTCCCCGCGAGTGCTGCGCAGCCTTCAGGCGCTCTACGACGGGGGCCGCCTGGGCGGCACCGGCTATCTGTCGATTCTCCCGGTGGATCAGGGCATCGAACACTCCGCCGGGGCGTCGTTTGCGCCCAATCCCGATTATTTCGATCCGGCCGCCATTGTGGAGCTGGCCATCGAAGGCGGCTGCAACGCGGTGGCCTCGACCTTTGGCGTGCTCGGCATGGTGGCTCGCCGCTACGCGCACCGCATTCCCTTTGTGGTCAAACTCAACCACAACGAGCTGCTCTCGTACCCCAATACTTACGATCAGATTATGTTCGGTACGGTGGAGCAGGCCCACGAGATGGGGGCGGTCGCGGTAGGGGCCACCATCTACTTCGGTTCGCCGGAGTCCAACCGTCAGATCGTGGATGTTGCTCGCGCCTTTGCCCGCGCTCATGAGCTGGGCATGGCCACGATCTTGTGGTGCTACACCCGCAACAATGCGTTCAAAACCGGCGGCAACGACTATCACACCGCCGCCGACCTCACCGGTCAGGCCAACCACCTGGGCGTGACGCTGCACGCCGACATCATCAAGCAGAAGATGCCCGAGACCAACGGCGGCTTCCAGGCGGTCACGCACGAAGACGGCTCCAAGTTCGGTCGTACCCACGAGAAGGTTTACAGCGAGCTGAGCAGCGAGCACCCCATCGACCTGACCCGATATCAGGTGGCCAACTGCTACATGGGCCGTGCCGGGCTGATCAACAGCGGCGGCGCCTCCGGAGATAATGATCTGGCCGACGCGGTGCGCACCGCGGTTATCAATAAACGCGCCGGCGGCACCGGGTTGATTCTGGGGCGCAAAGCCTTCCAACGTCCGCGCAACGAGGGCATCGCGCTTCTGAACGCGGTTCAGGACGTCTACCTCTGTGATGATGTCACGATTGCGTAAATGAGTCTGGTTCGAACATGAATCTTTCGGGGGGGCGAGGATTCGCACCCTGGGCCCTCCGGACAGTACCCTCAATGAGGTGAGTATGAAGTTGCGCTGGAAGGCAGGAGTTGCGGCAGGATTGATGGGGCTGGGGCTGATGGGTTGCAGCACCAATGATATCGCCAGCCGCATTGTGGGCTCGGCGATGCAGACCACTGAGCAACGCATCGGCGAGGAAATCGGCAATCGGGTTAGCGGGGCGCTGCTCAAAGAGCTGACGCCGGCGTTGATGCGCCAGTACACCGTCGGTCTGATGCAGATGCTCTTTTATCAGGGCGGCTACGCGATGGAGTTCGCCGAATACAATCCCGGTGAGTACACCGCCTGGTACACCGAGGGTTCGGAGTACGGACAGGAGGTTGTGAAGGCTTTTCTGCAACGCGATGAAGAGGGCCGGGAGTGGTGGCGAATCGAATCGCGGGCCGGTGCCGATGAAAATGGTGAGGAGGTGGTGCTGGTGATCGAGGCGCTCTTCGAGGTCGGCGAAGACGGCAATCGTTACGTGCGACGAGTCCGTGCACAATACCCCGGCGAGACGGAAGTCCAGGAAGTGCCTGTCCAGGAGGAAGACGCCGAGCTGTGGGTGATCCCCTCTCAGGGGCAGCTCACCGAAGAGAGCCTGGAAGGCTTTAAGGCGGGGCAAGAGAGCATCGAGACGCCGGCGGGCTCCTTTAACACCGCGCGCTACGAGATGAAGGAGCAGGGCACCGATGATACCATGATCTGGTGGATCACCGATGAGGGCGTGCCCGGCGGGCTGGTGGCCACTGAGTGGCGCGAAGATGCCGAGGATATCCAGCAGCGCATGGTGCTCACGGCGTATGGTGCAGACGCGACCGAGTCGAAGCTCGGGGCGTTCTAAGCTCGCCGGTGGAGTAGCGGCACGCGACGACGAGGCTGTCAGAGAACTGGCGGCCTCGTTGTGTTTCGAGAAGGTAACAATCTGAGGCCGGGCCTTTGCGCCGGCGACGCTGTGTGTAGTGTGACGTAGTGTGCCGCATGGTGCGGCGATGATGATCAACTGAATGTGCTGGAGAGACCCATGACCGTGCTCTGTGCCACTGACTTCTCCGAGAACTCCCAGGGCGCACTGCGCCTGGCTGCTGACCTGGCACGCGGTACCGGCCGCAGCTTGCTGGTGACCCATGCTGTCGATCTGGCCGCCGGCGATCAGGGCTGGCGGGTGTTGGTAGAGGCTCCCGATGAGATCGAGGCGTCGGTGCGCGAAGAGGCGCAGCAACGCCTGGAGAGCTTCTTTGACGAGAGCGTCGATGCCTCACGGCGCCCCGGGCTGGTGCGCTTTGAAGTGTGCATGGGCTCGCCGGCCGAGGCGATTTTGGACCTGGCGTCCAAAGAGGCCACCTCCATGGTCGTGGTCGGCACGCGCGGGGCGAGCCGGCTGCGCGAGATCTTTTTGGGCAGCGTGGCCAACAGCCTGGTCCGCCAGAGCGAGGTTCCGGTGGTGCTCGCACCGCCGGAGACCGCGTCGGGAACGTTTAAGACGATCGTGGTGGGGCTGGACCTTTCACCGGTCAGCGGTCCGGTGTTGCGCCGCGCCGCCACCCTGGCGCGCGAGCAGGACGGGAGAATCCACGTGGTGCACGCGTTGATCGTGCCCGAGGTCACGGGCCTGGCGATGTCGTTGAATGAGCCGGCGTCGCGCCTGTCCGAGCTGCGTGCGGAGCGTCACGCGCAGCTGCGTCAGCTGGTCAGCGACGAGGGCGCCCAGGATGTGGTCGACGAGGTCCACGTGATGGTAGAGGCGCCCGATCGGGCGGTAGTGAGTCACGCCGCAACGATCAATGCCGATCTGATCGCGATGGGAACGCGCGGGCGTCGCGGCTGGTCGCGCTTCTTTCTGGGCAACAGCGCTGAGCGCACCATGCGTCGCGCCGGATGCCCGGTCTTTGTGGTGCCGATCGGCCACGAAGACTAACGCCCCAACCAGGCCAGCCAGCTGGCGCTGCGTCCCAGCCAGTAGAGCGCGCTCAGCCCGAGGAACACCAGCAGCGACTGGCGCAGGGTGCGCTCGTCGCTGGCGCGCCGCCCGGCCATGGGGCCCAGGTACACCAGCAGCAGCGAAACTCCCACCGCCAGCAAGAGCCCCAGGCTGGCGAGGGTGAGTACGGTGGGCCCGAAGCGCTGCGGGCCAAAGCTGACCAGGCCCTGCATGGCGAACCACCCGGCTGCGCTCAGGCAGAGCGTAGTGATCAGGCCGCGCGCCTTCGGCGCGCGGCCATCACAGAACACCGTCAATGTGCCAGCCACGATCGGACCCGCCATCAACGCGGCAAAGGGGATCAACCCCGGGTGGAGCGCTGCGGCTTCGATGCTCTCATCTTCCGCGGCGCCCGCCGGGTGCTGACGAGCGCTCATCAGGGCCGGATCGATGCCTTGAAAGACTGGCGCCTCATCCCAGGCCCGCTCCACATCGTTTTCGTAGAGATGTTCGGTCACCGACGCCGCGTCGTCTTGGGGCCTCGACGCGGGGGTTTCGTGGGGCGCAGAGGCGGCGGGCGTGGTGGCGAGGTCGCGTCGGCGTCGACGGCGATTACGAGACATAGGCGTAGCTCCAGGTGAGAGCGAACAGGGTGCAAATACGACGCTAGCACAGCGCTCCCCAACGAGGCGATCAGCCTCCGGCCCCTTCTTGACGCAACGTCTGACGCGAACTAATGATTCAGGCGGGCAAACGCCCCCCAGCCACAATTTCGGCGCGTCGGTCTTTCATGCACGCGCCGGCAAGCACTGCCATTGAACTTTATGACGTTGGCGCCCGTGTTGCGGGCGCTGCATCGGGTCGACTTTTACCTGGAAGAATCATGGCAAAGACCAAAGCGAAGGACGAAGAGATCGGGCAGGCCTCCGGGCCTCAGCCCGAGGCGCTCAACCTGGAGCTGGCCGCAAGTGTGCGCGAGGAGCTCGGCGATGAACGTCTGGTGGCGATGCTGCGCGAGATGTTGCTGATGCGCCGCTTCGAGGAGTACGCCGGACGGGCCTATCAACGGCGCAAGATCAAGGGATTCTGTCACCTGTACATCGGTCAGGAGGCCGTCGGGGTGGGCTGCATGAGTGCGCTCTCGGACGCCGACAAGATCGTGAGCCATTACCGCGAGCACGGCCATGCCCTGGCCCGCGGGTTGGACCCGAATGCGGTGATGGCCGAGCTCTACGGCAAGGCCACCGGAACCACCGGTGGCAAGGGCGGCTCCATGCACCTCTTCGACGCCAGCAAGGGCTTTCTGGGTGGCTGGGGCATCGTCGGCGGGCAAATTTCGCTCGCCGGAGGGGTGGCCTTCGCGCTGAAGTATCGCGGCGAAAAAGCGGCCTGCATCACCTTCCTGGGCGATGGCGCGGTCCATCAGGGCATTGTGCACGAGACGCTGAATATGGCGTCGCTGTGGGACCTGCCCCTGATCACCGTGGTGGAGAACAACCGCTACGCCATGGGCACCTCCATTGAGCGCGTGGCCGCGGTGACCGAACTGGCTCAGAAGTCCGCGCCGTACAACATCGTCGGTGAGACCGTCGACGGCCAGGATATCTTCGCGGTCTATGATGCGATTCGCCGGGCCCGCAAGCGCGCCATTGAAGAGGGGCGCCCGACCTGGCTCGACGTGCTCACCTACCGCTACCGCGGGCACTCCATGACCGATCCGGCGCCTTACCGCACCAAGGAAGAGGTGGAGGAGGAGCAGGACCTTCGCGACCCCATCACCCGCATGAGCGGCTGGATGGTGAGCGAGGGCATTCTGACCGAAGAGCAGATCAGCGCGATCGACGACGAGGTCACGCAGCAGAGCAAAGACGCGATGACCTTTGCTGAGGAGTCCGACTTCCCGGACCCGGCCGTGCTGACCGAAGACGTGTACGTTGAGTGGCCCTGGGACATTGAATAAGGACGACGTGATGCGTGAGATTGCATATAGAGACGCCCTCAACGAAGCGCTCGCCGAAGAAATGGAGCGTGACGAGTCGGTCTTCTTGATGGGTGAAGAGGTCGCCAACTACAACGGCGCCTACAAGGTCAGCAAAGGTCTGCTCGATAAGTTCGGGCCCAAGCGCGTGGTCGATACCCCGATTGTTGAGCTGGGGTTTGCCGGCATCGGCGTGGGCGCGGCGATGGGCGGGCTCAAGCCGATCATTGAGATGATGACCTTCAACTTCGCGATTCTGGCACTCGATCAGATCGTCAACCACGCCGCGAAGCTGCGCTACATGTCCGACGGCCAGCTCAGCTGCCCGCTGGTGTTGCGTGGTGCCGGTGGGGCCGGGGGCTCGCTGGCCAGTCAGCACTCGCAGTCGCTGGAGCAGCAGTACGCGCATATCCCCGGGCTGAAGGTGATGATGCCGGCGACGCCTCATGACGCGAAGGGCATGCTCAAGACGGCGATTCGCGATCCGGATCCGGTGATCTTCATCGAATCCGAAGTGCTCTACGGCATGAACGGTGAGGTGCCCGAAGAGGAGTACCTCATCCCGATGGGCAAGGGTGATATCAAGCGCTCGGGTGCGGATTGCACCATTGTGACCTGGAGCCGTGCGGTGCACTGGTGCCTGCAGGCCGCCGAGCTGGCTGCCGCGGAAGGCATCGACGTGGAGGTGGTCGACCTGCGCACGGTGCGCCCCTTTGACAAAGAGATCATCGCGGAGTCGGTCAAAAAGACCAACCGCGTGATCGTCGTTGAAGAAGCCTGGCCGATGGCGTCGGTAGGAGCGTCGGTGGCTGAGTGGATCGGTCGAGAGCTCTTTGACTGGCTTGATGCGCCGGTGGGCCGGGTGCACCAGCGCGACATTCCCATGCCCTACGCCTACAACCTGGAGCCCCTCTCCTTGCCCTCGGCCGAGAAGATCGCCGAGGCCGTCAAGAAGGCCTGCTACCGTTGACGCGTCGGGGACCATCGAGCGCCATCGCGCCGGTGGTCCCCGGGCTCCGCACACGACTATTGTTCAGCTCAAGCATATCGAGGCACCGATGGCAGAAGTGATGGAGATGTTGGCGCTCAGCCCCACCATGGAAGAGGGCACGCTCGCCGAGTGGAACAAGGCTGAGGGGGACGCAATCAACGAGGGCGACGTCCTGGCCGAGGTCGAGACCGATAAGGCGACCATGGAGATGGAGTCCTTTTTCTCGGGGACCGTGCTCAAGCTCCTGGTGGAGCCGGGGCAGACGGTGCGCGTGGGCGACCCGATGGCCATCATCGGCGAAGAAGGAGAAGACATCTCCGGCCTGCTTTCGGAGCTGGGCGGTGGCGGTGGCGCGAAGGCCGCGCCCAAGGCGGAAGCCAAGCCCGAACCCGCTGCGCCGGCGATGGAAGCTGACACAGGTACAAAAGAGACGCCCGTTGAAAGTGGGGACGGACGCCGCATCAAGGCCAGCCCCCTGGCCCGCAAGATGGCCGAAGACAAGGGCGTGGACCTTGGCAGCATTAACGGCAGCGGCCCCGGCGGGCGCATCATCAAGCGTGATATTGAGTCGGCTCAGGCCGCGCCCACCCGCCAGGCCGCTCCAGTCAGTGCGGCGCCGAGCGGCGAACTTCGCGCGGCCGCCGGCCTCAGCGAGGTCCCCGGCGAGCAGCAGCCGATGAGCCAGATGCGCAAGACGATTGCCCGGCGTCTGGTGGATGTGTGGCAGAGCACGCCGCACTTCTACCTGACGATGGACATCGACATGGCTGCGGCGATGGTGGTGCGCAAGGATATTAACGCGCAGCTCAAAGCGGCCGAGGCGGGCTACAAGGTGTCGGTCAACGACCTTATCGTCAAAGCGGCCGCCGCCGCGCTGGCGAAGTTCCCCAAGGTCAACACCGGGTTTGCCGGCGAAGCGCTCTACGCGTTTGATGAGGTCAACGTCGGGGTGGCCGTGGCCATCGAAGATGGTCTGATCACGCCCACCGTGCGTAACGCCGATCAGAAGTCCCTGGGTACCATTGCCCGCGAGGTTCGGGAGCTGGCCGGTCGCGCTCGTGACAAAAAGCTCAAGCCCGAGGAGTACAGCGCACATACCTTCTCGATCAGCAACCTGGGGATGTACGATATCGACAACTTCCTGGCGGTCATCAACCCGCCGGACGCCGCGATTCTGGCCTGTGGCGCGGTTCAGCAGGTGCCGGTGGTCGTCGATGGCGAGCTGCAGGTCGGGACCCGTATGAAGGTCACGCTCTCCTGCGACCACCGCGTGATCGACGGGGCGCTGGGAGCGGAATTCCTCAACGAGCTGCGCCGTAATCTAGAGCAACCGATGCTTCTTCTGGTCTGAGCATCAAAATGAAGTTCTAATGAGGGCGGCCTGATGAGCCGCCCTCATTGCGTTTGACCCATCTCTTTTGAGCCCCTAAAGGAGTCGCTCATGGCCCTGCCCGAGATCTTTAAAAATACTCGCCTTCCGATCGTTGCCTCGCCGATGTTCCTGGTTTCCGGGGATGAGTTGACGATTGCAATCTGCAAGGCTGGCCTCACCGGGACCTTCCCCGCGCTGAACCAACGGACGACCGAGGGGTTCGAGGAGTGGGTCGTCAAGATCACAGGGGAGCTGGAGGCGTTCCGCCAGGCCAACCCCGAGGCCCCCTGCGGCCCCTTTGGCGTGAACCTTATCGTGCATCGCTCCAACCCCCGGCTGCAGGCCGACCTGGAGGTGTGTGTCAAACATAAGGTGCCCCTGGTGATCACCTCGCTGGGAGCGGTCGAAGAGGTGGTTGACGCGGTGCACAGCTACGGTGGGGTGGTGTTTCACGATATCACCAACCGTCGCCACGCCGAGAAGGCCGCCGAGGCCGGTGTGGACGGTGTGATTCTGGTCGCCGGTGGGGCCGGCGGTCACGCCGGGACGATTAATCCCTTTGCGCTGATGGCTGAGATTCGGTCCTTCTTTAAAGGCACGATTCTGCTGGCCGGTGCCCTGTCGACGGGCAGCGATGTGGCGGCGGCCCGGGCGATGGGAGCTGACCTGGCGTATATGGGCACGCGTTTTATCGCGACCAAAGAGAGCAACGCGCAGCCTGAGTACAAGCAGATGATCTGCGAGGCGCGGGCCGAAGATATCGTGCACACCCCGGCGGTCAGTGGCGTGCCGGCGAGTTTTATGCAGCAGAGTCTGGCGGCCAACGGCTACGATGTGGCCGAGCTGAAGAATCCGTCGGCCGTGGATTTTGGCCGGAAGCTCACGGTGAACGACGAGGCGAAGGCCTGGAAGACGGTGTGGTCCGCCGGCCACGGCGTCAGCGCCATCGCCGATGTGCCCACGGTTGCGGAGCTGGTCGAACGACTGGAGCGCGAGTATCGCGACACGATCGCGCAGATGGCCGCCGAGTTGAAGTAAGCCCAGATAGGTAGGTTGAGCTGCAAAACCAATAGAATAGCCCCGGGTGCACAAGCACCCGGGGCTTTTTTATTGGCTACCGATGAACGAGTTTGCCGAGGTGTCTCAGTAGGTCACAACGCTGGCTTCCAGGCCATTGCGCGTCCACCGAACCCAGGCGCCGGTGCGCGAGCCCCGGTGGTATTCGCCCTCACTGGAGGGTTCCCCGTTGGCGTGCCACTGGGTCCACAGGCCGATGCGCGTGCCGTTTTCGTACTCACCTTCTTCGGCAACCTGACCGTTGGAGTGATAGCGGACGTAGGGTCCGTGGCGCGTGCCCCGGGAGGTGGCGCAGTAGTGCTCATCGCGGGAGGTCACCAGTCGGGTACGCACCGGGCAGCTGAGATCGGAGTTGGCGTAGCGGTCGACCTCGACGATGACGACCTGAGTTTCGGTGTGGTGGTGATGGTGCTCGGTGTGCACCGGGCGCGGGTAGTGATGGTAGCGGCGGTGGATACGCGAGCGTCGGCGTCCGTCGTAGACGTCGTAGCGGGTGCGGTAGTGGCGCGCCGGGTGATGGGCGTGCCCACGTCGGTGGTCACGGGCGTGATGATGGCGGTCGTTGCGGTGGTGATGGCGGTCGTTGCGCCCGCGATCTCGGTTCCGATGCCTGTTTCGGTCATTGCGGCCGCGCCGGGCATCGCGGTTCGGGCGGACATTGCGCACGCGCCGCTCGGAGCGGGTGGTGGTTGTCGTGGTGGTTGTGCGCCGCTCGGAGCTTCGCGCGTGAGACTGCGCTTCCGCCGTGGAGATCGCGGCGCCCAGTGTCAGTGACCAGGCGGCGACCAGCGTGCAGACAAAGAGTGAAGTTCGCAGGATGGAGTGTTTCATGACAGGGCTCGCTGTCGAGAGGGTCCGAGGAGGCCAACGAAGGGGCTGCTATCGGGTCTGACGCGGCACGGTGCGGGGTATTCAACACGATTTGATGCGAAGGGCCGCGAACCTTACCAGCAGGTTGCCGGGGGGCACTGTCCCTCGATGGGATAGCCCTTGTCGCGACGCGCCAGATCGAGGGTGGCCTCGCAGTGGGCGCGCGCACGCTCGCGGGCCGCGATATCGTCGGGATGGGCTCCCCAGCCGCAGATCAGATCTTCGGGCGAATCGCTGCATTCTGGGGTGAGATCGCCGGGTTTGCATAGCTTAACGCAGGAGAAGCAGGCCGGTGTGCGTGGTGAGGTGCGTTCGATATGGCCGCGGGCCTCGGCAGGCTCGGCATCCGGGGGGAGCGCTGCCTGCAGGAAGGGATCGCCGGCGGCGGGGGGCGGTCGTCCGATGAGGGTCTCGGAGGAAGCGTCCCGGCGCGCGCGCGGTGTGGTGGGCTCGGTGCTGGCGCAGGCGCCCAGCGCGATCAGCGCCAGGCTGATCAGCATCGCTCGCCAACCTGGATGGTGCGTAGAAGGGCGCATATCAGTTCGGAGTCTCGGCATCGCGGAAGGCCCAGAAGTGGCTGGCGACGAAGTTCAATGCCATGCCGCAGGCGATTCCGGTAAGCACGCCCAGGGTCGGGGCCAGTTTGTAGCCGCCGGGATTGAGATTGAGCATCACCCACAGCGGGAGGCTGGCCCAGGCCGTGACCATTTGTACGGCGCCGGCTCCTGAGGCCGCCAGGTAGTAGCGAATCAGGCGCCGCCACCAGTCGCGTCGGGAACCTTTTTGGCGGTCGCCCCAGGTGAAGCGGTCGTTGAGCAGGAAGTTGGTAAAAATGCTGACGATGATGCCGGCCAGATTGGCCAGCAAAAAGCGCGCATCTTCGCCCAGTCCTCCCGGAACCAGCCCCAGATAAAAGAGCTTGAAGACGGCCAGATTTACGCCCACACCGCTGAGTCCCACCACACCAAACATCAGCAGGCGGGCGCCATGTTCACGCCAGGGGCTCACAGTGGCGAGCTCACGTTCGGTGGAGATGTCCAGGGGGTCGATGGTCATGGGGCCAGGCGTCCTTTCGGCACGGATGAAGTCGCCGCACACCCTAGCGATGTTAAGCGTGTGCTTCAATCGGCGATAAAAATCGTCTGGTAGGGCTCGCGATAGGCAAATCCCACGCGCTGGTAGACCCGGCAGGCCGGCAGGTTGGATTGATTGACGTAGAGTGTGATGCGGGGAACGCCCTCGGCGAAGAGCAGCGCGCAGAGGTCGCGCATGGCGCGGGTGGCGATGCCCTGATTGCGGAAGAGCGGGTCGGTGTAGACCCCCGAAATCTGAGCCCCGTAGGAGCCGCGCGTGGAGAGGTCGGCCTTAAAGAGCAGGCGTCGCTCATCGAACCAGGCAAAGGTTCGTGCGTTTTCAATGCGGTAGCGTACGTGCCGGCGAAAACCCTCGGGATCGCGTTGCAGGGGATCTTCCAGGGTTTCTTCGCGGTGCATGCGCGCGCTGGCCAAGAAGATCGCCTCCAGATCCTGGACCTGCGCGCGGCGCAGCCCGGAGCGCTGGGTGCCGGCGCTTAGATCCTCGGGCTTGAGGCGGTAGAGCTGCTGGTCCTGAATCAGGCGGGCGCGGATCTGGGGTCCGTCGTCGGAAGCGTTTGCGGCATAGGTCTGCCAGAACGCCCGGGCGCAGGGCCGGCGCGAGACGATGTGTTGGAAGAGGGTTCCCTGCCGGCGAAAGTAGCTGCCGAAGGCTGCGTTTCGCGCCTCAAGCGAGGACTCCACCATCACCAGGCGGCCGGAGAGATCGAGGGCCACCGCGTCGAGCTGCTGCTCGGAATCGAAGAATCCCAGAAATCGGAATTGTCCGCGTTGATGGGGCTCAACCCCGTGGCTCTCCAGCCAGCAGAGTTGAAAGAGATCGGCGTCGGGGCGTTGCTCAAGAAAAGAGGTCAGCGCCCGTCGATGCCGGTTTCGCAGCTCGACGGGCGCCGGGTACGACGCTTCGTTGGCGTAAAAGGTCGCCATCAAGCCGCCGGGTTAAAAGCCGCCGCCGAAGGGATCGAAGTCGAGATCGATGTCGATTTTCTTTTTCTTCTCGGTCTTTTTGGTCGTCGAGCGTGCCGGACGCGAGGAGCCGCTGGAGGACTTGCGCGTGGAAGAACGGCGCACGGTGCGGCGAGGTTCGGGCTCGGGCTCAGGTTCGGCTTCGGGGATCGGATTAAAGCCCAGCTCGACCACGCTCACCTGGGTCTCGGTGGGGCTGTAGACCGCTTTGGCGTAGGTGGTGTTGTCGACCTGGTAACCGGCCGGCATCAGGAAGAAGGCCACGGCGGCGGCGCCGATCACCGCTACCAGGAGCGCGGCGAGGACGAGAAGCTGCGTGGTGTTAGACTTTGCCGGGGCAGCCTGGGCCGGAGATTGCAGAGCGCTCTGCACCTGGGCCGCCGGTGCGGCAGCAGCCTGCGCGGTAGGCGGCTGTTCGGCGGCTCGGGGCGGAGCCTCCTGCTTGACCTCTTCGGGAGGTTGCCACTGACCGCTCTCTTTAAGTTCTTCGATGCGCAGCGCTTCGAGTTTCTGGGTGCGGCGTTTTTCGACCTCTTCCAGCCGGCTTTTCTCGGCGGAAAGGCGCGCTTCGGCCTCGGCGCGACGACGGATTTCTTCTTCTTCTTTGAGCCGTCGTTCTTCTTCGTCGCGCGCGGCGATCTCCGCAGCGATGCGTTGCTGCTCAAGCTCGGCCTCGGTGGCGGTATCATCCAGAATGCCGGCGAGCAGATCGCCGGCGTCGTCGTCGCTGGCCCATTTTTGGTTGGACACGGTCTTTCTCCTAAACCTTCGGCGCAGGCCGATCCACGTGAAGCTCTCCAGGGGCGCCGGTCCTCTCGATCGCCCGAGAACCGAGTATAGTGGCGGTGAGCCAGCGCGACAACCGGGCATCGGGCCGGATCAGCCTCGCATCGTGACCCGGAAGCGAAAGGGCCAGCGTTGGGCCAGGGTGAAGACTTCATCGTTGCGCAGCACATGGCGGGTGATCCGCCGCTCGTCGACGGTGATGCCCGAGGGACTTAAAAGGTCGATGAGCAGCACCTCGCCAATCTCCAGCGGCAGGATCAGCGCGTGCTCCGGTGCCACCGCGTCATCGGGGATGATGATGTCGCAACGTCCGGGGTGTCGGCCGATTTTTAAGCCGGCGCGGCGCAGTAAAATGCGCCCGGGCACCAGTCGGCCCGAGAGGTCTTCGAGGTAGCCAAAGGCTCGCGGCTCGGGCAGTGGCGAGGGTTCGGTGGGCTCAAAGCCGCGGGGATCGCCGCCGCGGGCGCGCCCCGGATCGGGGAGGTCATCCTCGTGGGCAAGCTCACGGCGAATGGCCACCCGGCAGCGACGCAGCGCGGCTTCCATCTCGCCGGCGGAGTAATAGCGCTCGTCGGGCTCTTTGTGCAGCGAGCGCATCACTGTTTCGACCAGGCATTCCGGGAGATCCTCGCGCAGGGTTCGCGGGTCGGCGGGGAGCTCCTGCTCAATGCGTTTCATCAGCGGGTAGCCCTCGTCGCCATCAAAGGGGACCTCGCCGGTGAGCATTTCGTAGAGGGTGACGCCCAGGCTGTAGAGGTCGGCGCGATGGTCGACGGTGCGCGGGCTGGTGAGCTGTTCGGGGGCCATGTAGACCATGGTGCCGACCAGGTCGCGGGATTCGGTCACGCGGCTGTTTTTGCTGCCGACTTCGGCCCGGGCGACCCCGAAGTCGGCGATTTTAACGCGGCCCTCGGGGGTGACCATGATGTTTTCGCTCTTGATATCGCGGTGCACCACGCCGTGATGATGAGCGTAGGCCAGGGCATCCAGGGCCTGGATAGCGATGTCGATGGCGACCAGCGCTTCGACCACCTCGACCTCCTCGTCGAGGATGTCGGCGATGGCCCGGCCGGGGACGAACTCCAGCACCATCGCCGGGCGGTCTTTGACGACCAGGGGCTCATAGCAGGTGACGATGCCCGGGTGCTGTCGTCCGAGCATGTTCTGAATGCGAGCTTCCTGGTGCATGCGATAGACCAGTACCTCGTCGCGGGCGCTCTCCTCGCTGAGCACCTTGATGGCCACCGGCATGCCGGTGGGGCGGTAGACGCCACGGTACACGGTGGCCATGCCCCCGCGCGCGAGCACGCGGCCAATTCTGTAGTTGCCGACGATCACGGCTGCATCCTTTGTTGAGCGACGTATGCGACGGTCGTCCATACCGGGTCGAGCGACCAGTATGCACATCAGGGGGCGCTTAGGCGACCCCCGGCAGGCGCGTCGAGGGGCGAAGTTTTGTCGGGGCGAGGCGTGGGGCCCACGACGTATCAGGTGGAACGCGGCAGATTTGACTCCCGGGAGGCTTTCTTGACAGGCCGCGTCAATCAGCTTATTCCCGAAAAGTAGGCGTTTTAGCAGCAGGTGCTGTTAAAGCGAGATCGCGAAGTCGTATCGAATCAAAAAAAGAGGTCGCACATGTTCCGTCTTGTTGCCCTGATGTTCATCGCTATGTTGGCGTTCACCGGCTGCGAAGAGCCGACTCCGGCCGAAGAAGCCGCTCCCACCGAGGAAGGCGCCGCTGAAGAAGCCGCTCCGGCTGAAGAAGCTGCTCCGGCCGAAGAAGCCGCTCCGGCCGAAGAAGCCGCTGCTGAAGAAGCCGCTCCGGCTGAAGAAGGTGGCGAAGAAGCTCCGGCCGAAGAAGCTGCCGCTGAGTGATCGCTGCAAAATCTTGGAGGCGCTTCGGCGTTTCGAGGTTTTGAAAGCCGACCGGGTTCTCCCGGTCGGCTTTTTTGTGTTCGAGGGCCCGGGTTCGGCTGCGCGGCGCGTTTCGGAAAGCGCCTTTCTCAAATCCCGAGTTCTCGGGAGGGCCCAAAGGGGGGAGGGGGCGTTTCCCGCGTCTCGCGAACAAGAAGTTATGCCCTGCGGTTGCGTCGCATGTGCCAGGTGGGGCATTTTGGGCGCGACCAGAGGTTGCGAAAACGACGCAACCCGCAAGCCCGATGCACGTTTAACACCACACTTCACACCGATGTTGCCAGGATGACACAGATCGATCAGGAACGCGCCCCTTCCCAGGCGTTGAGCTTTGAGCTGAAATGCACCGACGGGCGCGCGCGCCGCGGTCGGGTCACCGTAACCCACGGAAGTTTTGAGACGCCGGCGTTCATGCCGGTGGGCACCCGGGGGACGGTCAAGGGTATGACTCCGCGCGACTTGCGGGAGACCGGGGCCCAGATCTGCCTGGGGAACACCTATCACCTGAACATCGCGCCCGGGGCCAAGATCGTTAAAAAGCTCGGGGGGCTCCACGGGATGATGGGCTGGGATGCGCCGATCCTGACGGACTCCGGCGGCTTTCAGGTCTTTTCGCTCCCGAAGCTCGAGATCGAGGAAGAGGGGGTGACCTTTGCGTTTAAGAAGGGCGGCAAGGCCATTCAGCTGACGCCCGAGCGCAGCATGCAGATTCAGGAAGGCCTGGGCGCAGATATCATCATGGCCTTTGACCACGTGGTCGCCCACCCGGCGCCCTATCACCTGGCTGAGGAGGCCGTGTACCGCACCTCGCGCTGGCTGGAGCGTTGTCGGAAGGCGCATACCCGTACCGACCAGGCGCTCTTCGGGATCGTGCAGGGTTCGACCTTCCCCAACCTGCGCCGTCTTTCGGTGGAGCTTATCTGCTCGCAGGAGCTGCCCGGATACGCCATTGGCGGGCTTTCGGTGGGGGAGGGCCACCAGCTGATGATGGACACCATCGATCAGACTGAGCCCTTTATGCCCGCGGAGAAGCCCCGCTATCTGATGGGCGTGGGCTATCCCGAGGACCTGGTCGAAGCGGTCGCCCGCGGCGTTGATATGTTTGACTGCGTGCTGCCCAGCCGTCTGGCCCGATCCGGAATCATCTTCACGCGTCATGGGCGCTACCGGGTGACCAAGGGGCGCTACAAGGCCGATAAGTTCCCGTTGGATACCAACTGCAACTGCTACGCCTGCCGCAACTTCAGCCGGGCCTACATCAACCACCTGATCAACTCCAAAGAGATCCTGGGCTCGGTTCTGGCCACCCTGCATAACATCACCTTCTACCAGGACCTGATGCGCGCGATGCGCCAGGCCATTGAAGAGGGGCGCTTTGAGAGTTTCCGCCGCGCCTTTCTCGATGAGTACCTCTCGGATGATCGCAAAGAAGAGCTCGACCTCGAAGAGGTCCTCGGCGTCAGCGAAAACGAGGGCGACGATCTTCCCTGGAAGACTATCCACTCGGTGGTACCGCCCACGGCGGTGGAGGAGAACCGCCGGCGCTCGCGCCGTGACGCCGAGGTCAGCATGCCGGAGGAGCGGATGAAGGAGCACCGCCAGGGCTCCGGCAACGAGCGCAAGAGTGGGGCGAAGGGGGCGAAGCACGCTCCCCGCGGGTCCAAGGGGGGCAAATCCAAAGCCTCGGGCAAGGCCGGCGGCGCCAAAAAGTCGGGTAAGAAGCACTCCGGACGCGGCGGCTCCAAGCCCAAGGCCTAAGGCGGCATTGAGAAGGGGAGCGCCGGGCGTGTCCGCTGGCAAGGCGCTCGCAAATGGGGGGGCGACTCCCCGGGTGGACTGGCGAGCGCCCGTGCGTTGATTCGGCCGCGGCGGTGGGTGTGGGGGGCGTTGCGTGGTTTTGCGGGCACCGGCGCTCAAGAGGACCGGGGGGCGTGCACGCGAAGACGTGTGTTTCGAAGACTTTAGACGAGGGCAGTGTCCGTGAATCCGATCCGAGTGAAAAGCGAACCTGTCGACGGTGCGGATACGCCGGGGAAGCGTGGGGGAAGATGGTCCTTGCTACTGGCCGCGCTGGCGATGGTCTGGGTGGTGGCCGTGGCGATGCCGGTATCGGCCGGCGAGGAGCCGCCCGCTGAACTGGCGCAGGACTATCAGCGCTGGCGAGCCGAGGTGGATAAAGACCCGGTCGGGGTGTTGCGCGCGGTGGAGGAGGCGCCGAGCTTCGGTCCGGTCGAAGAGTTGCGTCAGCGCCTGCTCGCCGATGCGGCCCTCGGCGCCGGTCGCCTGGATGTGGCGGTGGAGGCGTTGCGCTGGTTGTACGAGGAGAGTGATGACGCCACCGAGCGCTTCGCCGCGGGGCTGGAGCGGGCCGAGGCGCTGGTGTTGCTGGGGAGCATCGCCGATGCCGAGGCCCAATTGCGCAAGCTCGGGCAAGCGGAGCCGTCCGGGCGTCGGGCGGATGCACGTTATCTGGCCGCGCGCCGGGCGCGCCTGCGCCACGATCTGGCGCTGGCCGGCGGGCGCGGCACCGAGGCGCGCTCCCGGGCGCGCGAGTTGCTGACCCGTTACCCGGCCGAAGATGCCACTCGCCGTGCGGGCTTAAGCGTGACGGTGTCGGAGCTCGACGACGCGCAGCAGGTGCGCCGGGGGCTGGCGCTCTACGAGGCCTGGGACTACGCCGGGGCACGCGTGGCTCTTGAGCCCTTCGCCGAACATCCCCAGGAGGGGCCCCGGGTACGCTGGCACCTGGCCGACATCGCGCTCAATCGTCTGCGCGATGATCCGCAGCGCGCCGAAGCGCTCTACGGGGAACTGGCCGCGGGGCGCAGTCGCTTTGCGGAGCCGGCCCACTATCAGTATGCCCGCGCGCAGATGCGCCAGGAGCGTTACGACGATGCACTCGACACGCTGGAGGCCTATCAGGCGCGCTATCCCCGGGGCACCTGGTCGGAGGCGGCAGACTATTACCGAGGCTGGCTTCCCTACGATCATCGCGAAAATGAGCGCGCCATTGAGGGCTTTCGTCGCTATATCGACAAGCGGGGCTACCGCACCGCGCGTTCGTCGTTGGTGCTGGGGTTCTGGGCCTGGGCGCATCTGCGCGAGGGGCAGTGGCAGGAGGCCATCGACGTCTACGAGCGCCTCTACCGCTACGGAAACATGCTGGTCGAGGGCAAGGCCCTCTACTGGCAGGCCTATGCGCATCTGAAACTGCGGGAGCCGGAGGGGGCGCTGGCTCGTCTGGACCGTCTGCGGCAACGCTATCCGGTGACCTACTACGGGATGCTTGGCGAGCAGCTGCGGGCACAGATCCAGGGTGAGGACCCCACAGCCTCCCGGGTCTGGTGGCCGGAGGGGGCCGGACAGGCCGATGATACTCCGCGGGTCAATGTGGAGGCGTTTCCCGAACATCGGCTGGGCGCATCCGATCGCCAACGCTGGCAGCACGTCCGTTGGCTTGTTGCATTCGGGGAGCCGGAGCGGGCGCGCCGGGTGTTTTTGCCGATGCGACGCCGCATGATCGCTGCCGCTCCTCAGGCGCAGCGTCTGGAGTGGATTCACGCGCTGGGGCAGTACGTGGGCGACTATCACACCATGTGGAACGAGGTCACCGGCGGGTCGATCTCAGCGATGCCCCGGCTTCCGGATACCTCGGCCATCGAGACAGTCATGGCCTACCCGCGGGCCTACCGCCCGGTGGTGGAGAGGGCCGCGGGGGAGTTTGAGTTACCCCCGGAGTTGATGTGGGCGATCATGCGCCAGGAGTCGCGTTACCGTCCCGGACAGATCTCGCATACCGATGCGGTGGGAGCGCTGCAGATGATTCCGGCGACCGCTCGCCGCATCGCCGATGAGCTGGGCACCGAGTATCAGGTGCGCACCTTTCACCGCCCCGAGGTCGGCTTTCGATTCAGCGCCTACTACATGCGCCGTCTCCTCAATGTGTTTGACCAGCGTCTGGTGTTGATGGCCGGCGCCTACAACTCCGGTCCCCAGGTGATCAAGCGCTGGGTCGACAAGAACCCCGGCGATGATTTTGCCGGGCTGATTGAAGAGTTTGAGTACAACGAGGGGCGAAACTATGCCCGAAAGGTCACCGAACATATGCTGCGTTACCTCTACATCTATGAAGACGATGCCGAGCGACGCGGGATGTGGTTGGACCGGATGTTTCCGCTCACCCGGGAGGTCGATCTTCCGGATGATGTGGGTTATTAGTGTCGAATATTCAATGGGTTATGGGTTCGGGATGAGGCTGGGATGACGCAAAAGAGAAAGGCATTTGTGGCCGGAGCCACCGGCTACACCGGGCAGCAGGTGGTGCGTATTCTGGCGGCGCAGGGCGTGGAGGTTGTCGCGCATGTGCGTCCGGATTCCGCAAGCCTGCAGCGCTGGCGCGACCAGTTTGAGGGGCAGGGCGCCCAGGTGGATACGACGGCCTGGGAGCCGGCGGCGATGCGTCAGACTCTGGCGGACATCGGGCCGGACCTGGTGTTTTGCCTGATCGGTACGACCCGTGCCCGCGATCGTCAGAGCGAGGCGGATGCCGGCTACGAGGCCATTGACTTCGGGCTGACCCGGCTCCTGGTCGAAGCCTGTGCGGAGAGCGCGCCTGCGGCGCGTTTTGTGTACCTCTCGGCGCTGGGCGTTCGTCCGGGCTCGCGTTCGGCCTATTACCGGGCGCGGTGGAAAGCCGAAGAGGCAGTTCGCGCCAGCGGCCTGGCGTATCTGATCGCGCGCCCCGGTCTGATTACCGGGCCCGACCGCGAAGAGAGCCGCCCGCTGGAGCGGGTGGCCGGCGTGGTCTCGGGCGCGCTCTTTAAAGGGGTGAGAGCGCTGGGCGGTAAAACGCTCTACGATGCTTATGCCCCCACCGATGCTCAGGAGCTGGGCGGTGCGCTGGTGCGCCGAGCCCTGGAGGCCTCAGAAGATGCGCTGGTCGTGGAGCCCCCGCAGCTTCGTCAGGAGCGCCCTCAGGCGTGATGCGCTCGACCTCCTCGCTGTCTGGGGGGCTTCAGTCTGCCATCACCACCGTGCCGGGGGCTTCGCAGACGCCTCGGGTGAGCTCCTGGCCGGTTGATGGGGCCGGGTAGTCGGCAAACTCTGCTGGCACCGACTGGCACCACCAGCTGGAGCAGCTGCGCTGGATCTGAAAGTGCAGGTGCGTGCCGCACACCCAGCCTGAGTTCCCCACGCGACCTACCACCTGGCCGGCCTCGACTTTGTCGCCGGGCTTCACCGTGACCGAGTCAGCCTCCAGGTGAAGGAGCAGCGCGTCGTAGCCGTTGAGAAGATCGATCACCACGTAGTTCGCATCCCAGCCAAACTCCGGGCCGCATCCATGGCGAGTTGAGTCATCGCGGACCATGCGCACTTCTCCGGCCGCCGGCGCGCTGACCGGCGTGCCCTCGGGAAGATCGAAGTCAAAGGCCCAGCGTCCCAGTCCCTTATGGCTGCCGACATCATGGGTCTGGGTGACTCGGTAGGCCGCCGAACACTCCCAGGGAAGGGAGAGCTCGGCGACCTCCGGGGCCGGCGTCGTGGGCGCGGGATGCGCCTGGGGGGAGGCGTTGGAGAGGGGGGCTGTCGCGCCGACCGAGGAGACCAGCACAAACGCGAGCGCAGCGAGCACGGCAAGGAGCGTGCCCGAGAGGAGATGTCGGACCATACCTGTTCTCTTCAACAACGGGGGAGTTCGGACCGTCTTCGGGGCGAAGAGGGTCGGTTCGTGTTGAAGAGAATGTGTAAGTTTCCGTTTTTATTTAAATTTTCTAGATGGCCCAGCGGCCCAGAAGCGCTTCGAGGTCACCCTCGACCTCGTTGAAGTCGCGGGCGAAGCGGTCCGCCAGCGATTCGCCGCGCTCCAGGATCGTCCGCAGCGGATCCAGGAAGGTGGCTTCGCTGGGGTGGTTGAACTCGCTGGCGAGCGCCTCCAGCCCGCGAGTGGCGATGGCCACGAGTTCGGCGGACAGCTCGGCGATGGGACCGTAGGCACTCTCGGCGTGAATGCCTCCGTGCATCGCCTGGAGGTAGAGCTCGCGATGTTTCGCTTCATCAAAGGGGTGAAAAAGATCGACGACCGCGCGACGGCTCGGCTCGTGATAGAGCAGGCCTTTCCAGAGCGCGGGAAGGGCCACGATGAAGTCGCGGGGCCCGCCATCGGCGCTGCGCACCTCGATGTACTGCTTGAGGCGCACCTCCGGAAAGAGCGTGGAGGCATGCAGCTCAAAGTCGCCGAGCACCGGCGAGTAGTCGGGGTGCTTGCCCTCGACAAAGTCGCGGAAGGAGTACCCGGCCAGGTCGATGTAGCCTTCTTCCCGGCGGATGAAGAACATCGGAACATCGAGCAGGTACTCCAGGTAGTCGGAGTAGCCCCAGTCGTTGCGGTACATAAACGCCGGGACGCCGCTGCGATCGGGATCGGTGCGCGTCCAGATGTGGTTGCGGAAAGACTGCATACCGGTGGGTTTGCCCAGGCGCACCGGGCTGTTCGCAAAGAGCGCGCCCACCAGCGGGCTGGCCAGCACGCCGGTGCGGATGATGTCGGCAGCGTCGTCTTCGCTCACGTAGTCGAAGTTGGCCTGAATGGTACAGGTGCCCTTCATCATCCAGTGCGCCAGGTCGCCACGGGTGGGCAGGTAGTTGCGCATAATGCCGTAGCGGGCTTTGGGCATCCAGGGGACCTGGTCGAGGTCGTAGGTCGGGTTGAGGCCCCAGGGGGCAAAGCGCAACCCGGGGCCGCCGGCGGCTTTGACCTCGGCGAAGTGGGTGTCGATCTCGGCGGCGGTATCAAACACCGTCTTAAAGATCGCCCCGCTGAGCTCAAACTGGCCGCCGGGCTCCAGGGTGATGGCGGCCCCGTCGCGCACCAGCGCTACCAGGTGTCCCCGGTCCAACGCAGTGGCCTCCCAGCCGTGGTGGCGTACCAGGTTTTCGAGCAACTCGCCGATTCCCCCGGGTTCTTCGTAAGAGGCCACGCGCTGGCCGGGCACCTTGAAGACGAATTTCTCGTGTTCGGTGCCCACGCCGCGGTGGCGCCGATCTTTTTCACCGGCACGGAAAAAATCCAACAATTGTTCGCGGTCAACAATGGGCGATGTGTCGATGCTCTGGTCGCGGGACATGTACGGCGTCTCGGGGAAAGATATGAAGAGGGGGGGGAACGTACCTCAAGGGTGCGTCAGGTCTGGCGGTCGGCCCGGTGAGGGCCGCCTGGTGGCGGGTCACACTAGAAGATGCGTGGCCTGGGGATCAACCGCGCACAGACAAGCAACGAGAGTGTCGAAAACTTCCCGGGAAGGGACGATTATCGCTTCTCCGGGCGCTTGCTGGAGAATCCCGCGCTGTGCTTAGTATGTGCACGACGAATCGGACGCGACGAATTGGAGGATGCATGACGTGTCAAAAAGGTGTGCCCGGTGGATGGAAGGTGTGTGTGCTGGGCGCGCTGGTATGCCTGGGATCGGCCTGCGCCAGTGCTCCGCGAGGGCCGGTGGCCTGGTCGGACGCAGCCATTGAAACCTCTCCAGCCGCGGCGCAGAGCCCGGATGAGGACGCCCGGTTTGCGCGAGGCGAAGACGGCTTTCTCTATGTGGTCGGTGACGCGGACTTAGAGGTGGGGCAGCGCGTCTACGGCCGCTACGACGGCGTCTGGCCCATGGAGAATACCGCGCCGCCGGCACTCTTCGTCGGAAAGGTCGTCGAAAAGAGTCAGGAAAGTTGGCGGGTGCATCCGCTCTACACCTTCCCAGATTCCGATGTGCTGGCGCTGCGGCCGGTCGGGGCCGATGGCGAGCGCGAGAAGATGGGCAAGGGCGTGGGGACGCTGACGGAGGTTGATTTCCGCGGTCCCACGCATCTGGGGATGGACCTCGGGGGCGTCGATGGTGTGCAGCGTGGTGATATGTACATGATCTTGCGCCCTGGTCAGGTCGAGGGGCAGGCGCCAGACCTGCTTACGCGGCGTCTTTTGGGCGTGTGCATGGTGGTCGAGGTAGAGGCCGAAGCCAGTACCTGCCGGCTGCGCCCTGGACACAGCGATTATCCCTGGGCGGGGACGATCGCCGTTGGCGATCGGGCACTTTTTGCCGAGCCTACCTTTGGCAATGCCCCGGCCGAGGCGGTGATCTACGTCAGTGCTGTGGAGGGGAATGATGAACTCACCGAGCGGGTGGTGACCTACCTACAGGCCTACGTCGATCGCATGCCCGGGGCGCGTGTCAGTGTGGAGCCTTTCTACGACGCGGTGGATGCCACCGATCCCAACTTCCATCGCTGGAGCCGACTGGCCGAGAGCAACAACCGGCCGGCGCTTCTGGTGGGGCTGACCCGGGTGGAGCATGAAGAAGGCGCCCATCTGGTGATCAACTACACCGGGTTGAGCCCGGCGTTGGGTACCGGCATGGTCGCCGCTCCGCCCGAGGGGGGCGTGGATATGGGGCGTATCGATCTTCTTAGTAGCGAAGATTTCTCCCAGGTGGGAGCCACCGTGTTGGGCTCGTTGATGGTGTATCGAGGTCAGAATGCCGAGGCGCTGGCTCACCTGCATGACGTCTTGCGCGATCCGCGGATCGAGGGCCCCTGGCGATGGCACGCACGCGACCAGTACGCGATGCGCTGGGCGGCGATGAAGCACTACGATGAGGCTCTCTGGTTGGTGCTCCAGGATGAAGCCATGGCCGCCGGAGACGAGCGTGCGTATCTCAACGCGCTGGGCACTCGGGTGCGCCTGCTCGACTTTTTGGAGAAGCCCCAGGCGGCGCACAGTGCTGCCGGGGCCTATCTGGAGGCCCGACAGGCCGAACGCCCGGAAACCAGCTACCTCTCGGCGCTGGCCATGTACGGCGAAATGAGCGCGTCGGTGGGTGACTTTGAGCGCACCGGTCAGGTGATCGATGAGATCGTGGAGAGCTGCCCCGACAACTGCCAGGGCGACGCTATCGGACTCCTCGCCGGAATCTACTGGTCGGTGGTTGAGAGCCCGGAGCTGAGTTCACGCATCGTCAGCGAGATGCTCGCTCTCGGTCGCAATGATAGGGACTCCATGGCCGGCGTTCGCATGTTCCAGGGGTGGAACGCCATGGGCGAGCGAGAGTTCGACGTGGCGATGATCGCGTTTTTGGAGGCGCGGCGGCTTTTTGAAGAGAATGGGGCAAGCTACGGAAAGGCGCGCGCCGATCTCTACCTGGCTATTGTGCAGATGGGACGCGATGAACCTCAGGCCGCGTTTGAACACGGCATCGAAGCGCTCAATGCGATGACGGCGTTCAACGATTACACCTCGACCAGTCAGGTCTACGACTACCTCAGTGGGCTTTACGGCGATATCGATACCTCCAGGCGTCCCGAGGCTTACCTGGGCGGGGCGCCGCGGATTTTACAGGCTAATCTGCAGGCGCGTCTCTCCAGCGGCAACTACAGCGCGGCGGCAGATGCGGCCTTTGGGCTGGCGCACTTTCTCTTCCGGGTGGGCGAACTCGAAGACGCCAGGAGCTTGTTTAAACGTTCGGTTACGCTGGGGTTGAGGTCGACGCGATTTGATATCTGTGCGCTGGCTCATCTTTTCCTGGGCTTGGCGGCGCGGGCCGAGGGCGATATGGAGACCTTCCAAAAAGAGGTCATGCGCGCCCAGCTGATGGGCGAGCTGGCTGAGGACTCCACGATCGATGAACTCATTCAGAACCTGCTCTCGCCGCAGGGTGGCGAGAGCGTACCCACGCAGTTGTTATGACCGAACATGCCGTAAAAAAAGCTCCCCTTCATGTGCTCCAGATGCAGCCGGTGCTGATCGAGAAGATCTGGGGCGGACGCAAGCTGGCCGACCTCTTTGGAAAGGAGCTGCCGGCTCAGGGCCGCTATGGCGAGAGCTGGGAGGTTGCTGATTTGCCCGAGGGGCAATCGAGCGTGGCCGCCGGTCCCCTGGCAGGTTGCACGCTCTCCGAAGTTGTCGGGATGTGGGGGCGAGAGCTCGTGGGTACGGCGGCCCCCGACGCCGCGCGCTTTCCGCTTCTGGTGAAACTGCTGGATGCCAACGCGGACTTGAGTGTGCAGGTGCACCCGGGGCAGCAGCATCTGGCCGAGCTGCCGGGCGCTCATTCCAAGGATGAGTGTTGGATGATTCTGGATGCCGAACCCGGTGCTTCCATCGTGCATGGTCTCAACGGGGAGGTGTTGCCCGAAGCATTTGCCGGGGCCGCGCGAGAGGGCACGCTCAAAGCGGTGCTGCATCACGAGGAAGTGCGTGCAGGAGAGGTCGTACGCGTGAGTCCGGGCACAATTCACGCGATTGGTGCCGGGGTGGCGCTGCTCGAAGTTCAGGAACCCTCCGATACGACCTACCGGGTCTACGATTATAATCGTCCCGGTCTCGACGGGGAGCTGCGTGCGCTGCATCTTGATGAGGCCATGATGGTGAGCCGTTTATGCCCCTCTGCCGAGGTGGCGCTCGCACCGATAGCGCTGGGGCAGGGGGTAGAGCTGCGCGTGGACGCCCCGGGCTATCGGCTGGAGACCGTCCACGTTGCCGGTCAGGCCGATGTAAGCTGGGAGATCGCTCGGAGCTCGGCGCAGGTGATCTACTGTGTAGCCGGAGCGCTTTCGCTGAACGACGGGTTGGGCGGGAAACTTGAGCTGAAGGCGGGACAAACAGTCGTGGTGCCCGCGGCGCTGGGGCGGGTCCAGGGGCAGGTGAGGGATGCCCGACTTGCGGTAGCAGGGCTGGGCGGCGACCTGCTCTTGCGCGATCTCCGAGTGGTGAGTGTCGGTGCCGAGGTTGCGCCGGTTTGACCACGAGCGTGTGTTGACGCGGAGATCAGGGCGTGGTGAACGCGCTCGGGTCTTCGGCTAGAGACACTCGCCGATAAACAAAAAGCTCCGGGCTCTCTTGGGAAGAGCCCGGAGCTTTTTTGTGCCCGGGGGCGACCTAGACCTGGGCGGCGCTCGGAGCCGCGGCTCATATCTCGGTAAGGCCTTATGACACCCAGGCAGCAGGTCGCCGGTCCGACGAGGGGGCACAGGCTCGCGTGGCCAGGGATGTTCGCCATCACGGCGCAAGCTGAGGCGTCGATCTGTGCGACTCTCGGTTCACGCGACGCACGCGCGTGAATCAAAAAGCCCCGCGTCCTCCGTGTGGGAGGGGCGGGGCTTGTGACTTACTTAGGTCGTAGTCTGGACCAACTCGGCGAAACCTTCATTTTGTTTAGAAGGGGTTGGGAATGCAGAAGTTGCCAAATCCGAAGGTATTGCCGCAGAACAACCCGTCGGGGCACCCTCCCTGAAGATTCATAAAGCTGCCATCGCAACCCGAGCAGAAGAAGCCATCGCAGGTCAGGCCGCCGTCGCAGGTGCAGTCAGGGTTGCACATGCCGCAGCCCATGTCTCCGCCGGCACCCGAGCAGGTGTTGGTGGCGGGGTCACAGAAGCCGGGGAAGGGGCAAGAGGTAGGATCGTTAGGGTCGCAGGAGGAGCCGGCGTTGGGGATCACACAGGTGCCGCTGGCACTGCACTCGTAGCCGGCCGGGCAGGCGGTCGGGTCGGCGTTGCAGTCGGGAGCCTGGCCGCAGAAGCCGTCGATGCAAAGCTCGCCACCGGAGCAGTCAGCCGCGCCGACACATTCCACACAGCAGTTGCCCATGCAGTAAGGGGTCCCGGCACCGGCGGCGCCACAGACACCGGGCTGGTCGGTGGAGCAGGGGGTTGCGCAGCCCTGCTGCTGCTCGCAGACTCCACCGTTGCAGACGCGCCCACTACCGCAGTCGTTAGTGGTCAGGCATTGGACGCATTCACAGGCGTTGGCGTCGAAGAGCGGATGGGTCGGAGTGCAGGAATCCGGGCTGATATCGGCACAGGTGTTGGTTTTGCAAGTGCCAGTGGATTCGTCACAGTACTCACCGCTCGGGCAGCTGGCTTCGGGCAGGGTGCAGTCGGGCTGGCAGGTACCATACCCCTCGATGCAACGCTCACCGGGCTGGCATTCGACCGTCTGGCAGTCCACCACCGGAATACACTGCCCGGAGGCCGGATCGCAGAACTCGGCGTCAGCCTGGCAGTCGTCGATGCTCTCACAACCACCGCTGGAGCCATCAGGAATGCACTCGCCGGCGGCGTTGCAGATCTCGCCATCGTCGCAGTCCCCGGCGTTGCGGCATTCGGGAGCTACGGAGGAGCCTCCGCAGACGTTATTGACGCAGGCCTCGCCATTGGGGCAGTCGTCCGGCGAGTAGCACTGGGGGGCCGAGCAGGAGCCATTGGGGCGCTCGTCGGTGACCAGGCAAATCTGGTCGTGCGAGCAGAATTCGCAATCGGCGACCACGCAGAGACTATTGGCGCCGCAGACAGTGCCCAACTCGCAGTCGGTGTCTGTTACGCAGGTGCTGGCCGCAACATCGTCGCTGCTGCAGCCGGCAGTGAGTGCAGCCACACTCAGAATCAGCGTCAGCGACATCAGAAAGCGGCGTGTACATTGCGCCATCGTCAGCGATAATTTCGTCGTTTTCATCATGTTACATTCCCGGTGTATCGGTGCGTCAGCTCTCCGACCATGGAACGCTCCAGACGGCAACGAGGCCGAACTCAAAAGGAGCTTCCACGGTCAGCCGGAAGGCTGAGACGCGGGGGTTCAGTTTACCCTTGAAAGGACTGACCATCATACGGGTTTCGCCTTGTAAGTCAAACGCTTCTATGTTGTCTTTTCGGCGACCGGGTCGGAACAATGACGACTTAAAATCTGGCAAAGGCCATCATGCGCAATTTGATCAGTACAGGCTTACGAAAGCTGGTGAAGAATGAGTCGCGGTACCCCAGGGGGCAACGCAACGCGGTGGTGATCGCCGTGGCGACCGTCAAGGGAGGGGTGGGCAAGACGACGACCGCCGTCAACCTCGCGTGTGGGCTGGCAACCTTTCACAATAAGAAGGTGTTGCTTATCGATCTCGACGCTCAGGGGCATTGCTCCACCAGTTTGAGTGCGGCCTTGCCTGCGGTGGGGCCGGAGCCGACGCCGATCAGCGAAGTGCTGCTCAGCGATGAGCGACTTGATGTGCTCGATGCCAGGCGCGCCACCACCATTGAGCGGCTGGATCTGACGCCGGCCGATCAGGGGTTGGCCGAGGCCGAGGGCCGCATCAGCCAGAAGATCGGCAAAGAACTCCTTCTGCGTGACGCGCTGGAGTACGCGCGCACGCACTACGATGTAATTCTGATGGACTGCCCGCCGAACAAGGGCAACCTGACGCTCAACGCGCTGCTGGCCGCCGATCAGGTGCTTATCCCCACCGATCTCTCGCCGCTGAGTGTTCAGGGGGCCGATGAACTCCTGGATACGGTGCTGACAATTCGGGACCGTCTGCATCACCGTGTCGAGATTCTGGGGGTGGTGCTCACCCGGGTCGACGGGCGCAACGTCACGATCAATCAGGAGATCCTTCAGAGCATCGAAGCGGCCTGGGGCGACCTGGTACTCGAGCAGTCGATCGGGATTAACACGCAGTTGGCGCGGGCGCAGCTCAGTGGAGAGTCGATCTTTGAGCATGCTCCACAGAGCCGCGGAGCTCAGCACTACCGGGCGCTGGCCGACGAAGTGATAGCGCGCCTGGCCTGAACCGGTGGGATGTTGCTTGCGCCTGACCCTCGGTCGACCTAAGAGCGTAGGGGGGGGCCGCCGAGGCCCTCGGAGAGCAACGATATCATGCATCGTTAACGCGATGGAGATGACGCGATGAGCAAGCATCCTGTGGAAGTCCCTGTGGGGCTGAATGCCTTTGTCGATAACGCACCCGTTTCACCATCCGACCGTGTGTCGCGAGGGTTGAACTTTGAAGAGCCGCTGATCTTTGAGCGCAGCGAGCCCGGGCGTCGCGGGTTTGTGTTCTCGGAGAGCGACTGGGATGTCGAACGCATCGATGTGGCCGGGGAACTCGGTGGGTTGATGCGTACCGAAGATGCCCGGCTCCCGGAGGTGACCGAGCCCGATGTGGTGCGTCACTATACCCGGCTCAGCCAGTGGAACTACGCCATTGATACGGGGTTCTATCCGCTGGGGTCGTGTACGATGAAGTACAACCCCAAAATCAACGAGGCCGTTGCGCGGCTTCCCGGGTTTGCGCGTCTGCATCCCTACATGCCCGAGCAATGGTGTCAGGGGGCGCTGGAGCTGCTGTGGAATCTGGAGCGTCTCCTCTGTGAGGTGGCGGGCCTGCCGCAGTGCTCGCTGCAGCCGGCCGCCGGCGCCCAGGGGGAACTTACCGGCCTGATGTGCATTCGCGCCTATCACCAGGCGCGCGGCGATGTGAAACGCACCAAGATCATCGTGCCCGACTCCGCGCACGGCACCAACCCGGCGTCGGCGGCATTTAACGGGTTCAGCGTGGTGGAGGTGCCTTCGAGCCCGGACGGGACGCTCAGTGCGGCGTCGGTGGCCGCGGTGATGGATGACACGGTGGCCGGGTTGATGATCACCAACCCCAACACCATGGGCATCTTTGAGGGGGAAATCGCCGAAATCTGCAAGATCGTCCATGAGGGGGGCGGCAAAGTCTATATGGACGGTGCCAACATGAACGCCATCCTCGGGAAGGCTCGCCCGGGAGACTTTGGCATCGATGTGATGCACTACAATGTGCATAAGACCTTTTCGACCCCTCATGGTGGCGGAGGGCCGGGCGGTGGTCCGATCTGTGTGAGTGAAGACCTGGCGCCTTTTCTGCCGGTGCCCCGGATCGAACGCCACGACGAAGAAGGGGAGGTCCGCTTTCGGCTCGTGCGCGAGGGTTACGAGAGCTCGGTGGGGAAGGTCAAAGCCTTCCTGGGGAACTTCCTGGTGTACGTGCGGGCTTACACGTATCTGCGCGAGTACGGCAGCAATCTGCCCCGGGTCAGCGAGCGCGCCGTGCTCAATGCCAACTACGTGCGCAGCCAGCTCAACGACGTGTTCAACGTGGCCTACCCGGGGATCTGCATGCACGAAGTTGTCTTTGATGACAGCTCGTATAAAGCCGGTGGTGCGACCACGCTCGATATCGCCAAGCGCATGATCGACTTCGGGATCCATCCACCCACCACCTACTTCCCGCTCAACGTGCCGGGCGCGCTGATGATCGAGCCCACTGAGACGGAGTCGTTGCGCACCCTGGATGAGTTTCTCGCGGTGATGCGGACCATTCACCGTGAGGCGGTGGAAGCGCCCGAGAAGCTCAAGGGGGCGCCGCATAATGCGTTTCGCACTCGTCTGGATGAGACGGCTGCGGCACGCCGGCCGGTGCTTACCTACCGTCATGCGCAGGCGCAACGCGAGAATCGTTAACGCTCTGCGATACGAGTATAGTGACCAAAAAAGCGCCCCCCGCCAAGGGGGCGCTTTTTTATGCCGGAGGGCGAAGGTTCAGAGGCCCATGACCTTGGAGACGATTTCCTTCATGATCTCGGTGGTGCCGCCAGCGATGGAGAGGAGGCGCGCGTCGCGCCAGGCGCGGGCCACGGGGCCTTCTTCAACGTAACCCATCCCACCGTGGAGTTGCAGGCAGCCGTCGATGACCTTCATTGCGTGTTCGCCGGCCAGCATCTTGGCCATGGAGATTTCGCGCTGGCAGGGGATCCCGCGCTCGAAGAGCTGGGCGGCGTGGTAGGTCAGTGCACGGCATGCCTCAAGCTGAGTTTCCATTTCGGCGAGCTTGTGGCGAGTGACCTGAAAGCCCGAGAGGGGGCGATCGAAGGCATGACGTTCCCGGCAGTAGGTGATCGTTTCATCGAGCACGATCTGAGCGCTGGCGATGCCGGTGAGGGCGCCGACCAGCCGCTCTCCCTGGAAGTTTTGCATGATGTAGTAGAATCCGGCTCCCTCTTCGCCCAGCATGTAGCGCGCCGGCAAGGCGCAGTCTTCGAAGAAGAGCTCGGCGGTGTCGGAGCAGTGGTTTCCGATTTTTTCGAGTTTCTGGCCCACGCTGAATCCCGGCGTATCGGTCGGGAAGAGAAAGAGGCTGATGCCGCCGTAACGGTTATCCGGGTCGGTGCGTACTGCCAGGGTGATAAAGTCGGCCCGGGTGCCGTTGGTGATCCAGGTCTTCTGGCCGTTGATGATGAAGTCGTCGCCCTCGCGCTGCGCGCTGGTTCGGATGCCGGCAACATCGCTGCCGGCACCGGGCTCGGAGATGCCCAGGGCGGCGATCTTTTCGCCGCGGAGGGCGGGGATTAAAAACTCTTCTTTTTGCTCCTGTGTGCCCAACTCGGCGATGACGGGCGTGGCCATGTCACTCTGGACCAGAAGCGCCATGGTCAGGCCGGCCATCGAGGCCCGTGGGAGCTCTTCGGCCAGCACCGCGGTATGCCAGATGTCGCCTCCCGAGCCCCCGAGTTCTTCGGGGTAGCGACAGCCGATAAACCCCAGCTCGCCCATGCGTTCAAAGACGTCGCGGGGGAACTCGCGCGCGGCTTCCCAGTCGTCGGCGTGCGTGGCGAGTTCGTTGAGGCAGAAGTCGCGCACGGCCTTGCGAAAGATGTCGTGCTCGTCGGTGAACTGGGCATACTTTTTCATGCGCACGTCTCCCTGGGCGTCTGAGTTTTTAGATAGGGCTCCAGTGTACGAGAGCCGACTCAGGGCAACAAGGAGTTCGGGCCGCGCCGGGCTCACTCAAACATGTTGCTCATGGCAAAGAACGCGATCTTTTCGTTGCTCTCGCGCAGGCGCGCGGAGAGCGTGGCCACAAAGCTCCAGAGGATTTCATTGGCCAGGTCGCGGTCGTCGCGCATCAGCTTCAGGAGGGCGTCGCGCTCCAGCACGCCCAGGTGACAGGTCCCGCCGGCGATGGCATGCGCGCTGCGGCGAGCATGTTCATCCAGAAGGGCCATCTCGCCGAAATAGGAGCCGGCTTTTAAAAACGCCAGTGCTTCCTCGCCGACGCCGTGAATGTCTTTGGAGATGCGCACCTCGCCATCCAGGATGATGTAGAGGGCGTTGCCCGCATCGCCTTCCCGAAAGATGAGCTCGGCCGGTTTGGGGTGAAGGGTGGTGGTGATGGCCAGCAGCGACTCCAGCGCGCGATCGCTGATGCCGGCAAAGAGATCGACGTCGCGCAATGTGGAGATGTCGAGAAACTTCCAGCTCATGGGCTCCTCATGAGGGAGGTGGGGCCTGCAATGCACGGGGCAGAGTAGGAACGAGTGTACGCGCTGGGAAGGCCAGAGCATAAAAAAATCCCCGAAGTCTTGGGACTTCGGGGACACATAACCGCGATGGCGCCGGGCTTATTCAACCACGGTGATCGGCAGCGTCGGGCTCTCAAAGAGGAGCTCGTCGTCTTGTGCGCGAAGCTCGAAGAGCACGGCACTTTCGCCGATGGCGAGGCCCTCTACGTCGAGGTGGTCTCCGTGGACCTCGACGGCGACCACGGTGTCGGGGCTTCCCGGGGCAATGCGGGCGACCAGGTTGAGGGTGGTGTCGTCGAGCACGACCGGATCACCGGCCTCGTCGAAGAGCTCCACACCGACTTCCAGGGACTGACCGACAAAGAGTTCGGGGAAATCACCATGCCAGTGATCACCGTGGGTGTCCGCCCAGACATCCTCGGTCTGTGGGTCGATGAGTACGACCGTGTAGGCGTCGGAGTGGTCGCCGTGGTCTCCGTGGTCTCCGTGGTCTCCGTGGTCTCCGTGGTCGCCGTGGTCGCCGTGGTTGTCAGAGTCCTGAACCGGGGAGTCCTCCTCGCCACAGGCAGCGACGCCAAGCGTCAGGGCGGAGATGAGCAGAAGAAGAGAGAGACGTCGGGTGAGCAGCATACAATCCTCGGGGGGAGAAATGGGATGGAATTCGGCACCGGGCTTCGGCGCATGTTGTTGTGTAGTAGAATGAAGATGTAAATGCAATGTGTTTGCGTTTGCGGTTCATAAAAGCAACACACGCGTACATTCGGGGCTCAACCGGCTTCCGGGATAGCGAGGGCGTAACGCGGTGAGTCCCCGAGGCGCCTCGGGGAGAGGTGCCGGGGGCCACGGGGGCGCTATTCTCCCGAGGCGGCGGGTGTTGAGGCGAGGCGCCCACGCAACAGGGGCGCGGCGTGAGAGACCCGTCGGGGGAGGGCTAGCTTTAGGGAGGAGGAGGGCTCAGAGGGTCAGCCCGAAGACCAGACGTTGGCTGGAGGGGGCGACATCGTCGGGAAGTTTCCACGCGGCGATGCGGCGTTGGAGGCACTGGCTCAGGCCTTCGGAGAGTTCTTCGGGGCCGGCGTTGAGGTTGACCTGCTCAATGGTGCGGTCGGCGGCGAGCTCCAGATGAACGCTGAGGCGGTAGGTTTTCCCGGTGTCGCGGGGGCATCCCTGCAGCGAGAGGGACTGATCGCGGGCCCAGCTTAGCAGGCGCTGGCGATCTTCGGCCGACGTGGGCGGCGGGCTCGGAGGCAGCGGCGGATCCTTTTTGACGGGGGCGGGCCTGGAGGGTTTGGCCGGCTGTGGCGAGGGCTTCTCGCGCTCTGCGGGCGCCTCGGGGCAGACCTCGACGATGCGCTCGGTGGGCGGGGGGCACTCCACGGGTTCCGCGGCATCGGGGGTGGGAGGAGCGCAGAGGCGCGGGCCCAGGAGCAGGCCCACGGCAAAGCACATGGCCATTGCGGCCACCTGGGAGGCGATCTGGGAGGTGCGGCGTTGCATCCGATATCCGAACTTCCAGGTTCAGCGCAGCGCGCGCTCCAGGGTGGACGCGGCGGTTAGCGCGGCGCGCTCGGAGCGCGAGGAGAGGGCGGTGCACACATCGATGTTGTAGCCGGAGGCTCCCTTCGTGCGGAGTCCATCGAGTAAGGGGGCGAAGTAGGCGTCTGGCGAGGGCTCCATCACGTCGAGGGTGGCCGCGGGGAAGTTGGGTTCGGCCAGGCATTGATCGGCAAAGCGCTCAAAGCTGATGCCTTCGGGGGTGGCGACCGAGAGGTGGAAGATGCGCTCGGCAGGCAGGCCGGAGGGGCCCGGGAGGTTGAGCCAGCTGGCGAGCTCCCCACTCTCGTGGGTGAAGTAGTTGGCGGGGGACTGTCCGTTGAGCTGGCAGGCGGCGCTCTGGTGGGCGCAGCGCCGGGCGGAGGCACTCAGGTAGACGACGACAAAGCCGTCGGCCGCCTCATGGAAGTAGGCGCTGCTGTCGGAGCCGACGCCGGTTGGATCGAAGATGGCGGCGCGGTCGAGATCCAGGCCCAGCGCCGCCAGGTTTTCGCCGACCCCGTCGCTTTGTTGGTCGAGGTGCCGTTGGCCTTCATCGCTGATGTAGTAGAGCAGGGTCTGGCTCAGATCCAGGAGTTGACCGGGGCCGCCTCCGCCGGTGGAAGGATCGACGGTGGGTTCTTCGCCGTCGACGGGTCGTTCATCGGGGAGGTTATCGGAGGGATCGCTTTCCGAGCCGAGGGAGCCCCCTACGCTGCTCTCCGAGCCGAGGGAGCTTCCCGCACTTACCTGAGCGCCCCGGCCGTAGATCAACGGGGGGGTATCGCCCTGGCGGCGGTAGAGCGGGGCCACACCCACCCGGCGCGTCTGAATGTTGTACTCCTGCATGGCCAATTCCAGGTGGCCCAGAAAGCGAGAATAGCCAGTCATGAGATTGGCCGCGCCCCGGGGAAGATCGACGAGGACCAGGATGTCGACGACCTTCGGATCGGGCTCTTCACCGGGACCGGGAGGCGGGTCGACATAGCGAATCAACGTGCAACCCGGGAGCGACAAGAGCAGCGCAGCAGCGAAGGCGAAAGGGAAGAGGCGTCGCATCAGAGGACCTCGGGTTCGGGGGGCGGAGCCTGACGGGCGTGGGCGCCACGGCGGAGCGCGTTGGTGTTGTAGGCCGCGACCTCAAAGCCGTCGCGTTCCAGCGTGGTGCGCAGCGTCTGGGCGAAGACGCGGCGGGCCTCCAGAAACTCCACGCGTGTGGAGGGGATGTCCAGCGAGAGCTCGGTGGCCAGCGCCTGTCGGGTGGAAGCCGGCGAGCGCGCCAGAAGATGATCGGCGATATCGCGGCGAGTGCCGCGCATAAAGGTCGCCAGGGTTTCCACCGGCAGGCGGTGCAGGGCGTTGGCGAGGGGCTCGTCGGGGACGTGCAACGCGGTCGATTCGAGCAGCAGCTGGCCCAGTGCGGCGTCGGCGACGGCGGGCTTTCTGGACAGAAGATCGCGCAGAATGTCTTCCTGCTCTCGGAGCGCGAGGGCGTCGATCATTTCCAGGACCATGGAGGCCTGGCCCTGAGCTTCGCGACCGGCGTCGATGAACTCCTCGGCCACCGCGCGCTGGCGAGCGGCGAGTTCCCGGGCCTGGGAGCGGGAGAGCGCGTCGGCTTCGCTGGCTTCTAGCAGCAGTTCGCGTCGCTCGTCGGTCTCCAGACTTTCCAGGTAGCGGGAGCGCACCACCGCCGAGAGGCGCGTGAGCACAAAGGCGCGTTCGCGGCGCGTGCAGCTCTGCAAAAGCGTGGCGATGTGGGCCAGTCCCAGGCCTTCGAGGAACTCCCACTCGGCGTCGGTGGAGCCGTCGTCCAGGACCTGCTGAGCGGTCAGGCGGGCGCGCGCCTTCTCGGCGATGGCATGGGCCTCGTCGGCGTCCAGGGGCTGATCGCGCAGGGCGACCTCGCGGGCGATGGCTTCCATGGGGCCGCGCAGCGAGGAGTCACGGCGGACGTCGTCCAGAATGCTGGAGCCCACCAGACGCACCAGGAGGGCAACGTCGGCGGGGGCTTCGCCGATCCATACGCGCAACATCCGGTTGAGAAGCGGGCGCGAGTGTTTGAGCTCGGCGCGCAGCTCATCGACGTCGGGCATCGGGCGCTGGCGAGCCTCGGTGGCGCTGCCCTCAGCGGTGGAGGGCTCGCTGGCCGGGGAGTCGCGGCGCTCGGTCAGGGCTTCCAGGCGTCGCAGGATGGTGATGATCAGGAAGCTCAAGATCAGCAACGTGGCCAGCAGGGCGATCCAGGGCAGAAGCTCTTGCCAGAGGGGGCGCTCCGGAGACGCGGGCGTCTCGGGCGCGGCGGCAGGCTCAGCCACCGGCGCCTCCTCGGGCATCTCTTCGGCAACGGGCAGCTCCGGCATGGGTTGTGGGCGAGGAAGGGGGCGCGGTTCCTCCCGCATCATGGGAGGCATCGGCGGGAGTTGGGGCTCGGGGAAGTCCAGAAACTCCGGGCGAATCTCAATGGTAGGAGCGATGTCCTGGAGTCGGAACTGAGCCATGCGCGCGATGTTGGCGCGGAAGTTCTGCGGCAACTTGCTGTCGAGCAGCACCGTGGCCTCAATGCGGCTCACCCGGGTCTCGTAGCTTGAGCCGGCGACCGAGTTGCCAAAGCCCGGGGTTACCCGGCCCACGGCGCGTGGGGCGTCGACCACCGCGCGAAGTTCCACCAGCTCGCAGCGCCCCGGGCAGAGCCTGGCGAGCATGCTCTCGAGCTCGGCGCGGGCCAGGGATTCGGCACGGGCGCGGGTGCCCTCGATAGCGGCGCGTTCGCCGGCGCTTCCCTGCGCCAGGGCCGGGGAGGCGATCAGCAGGGCCAGGGCGCTGAGCCCTGTAATAATAAGAAGACGCAGAGTGCGAAGCATCAGAGGTTCTCCTGGGGGCTGTCCGAAGCGGTGTCGCCTGGGGAGGTGGGATAGAGGCGTTGCACAAGATCGGGATCGAGGGTGTCGATGCGAATCACCACCCGGCGGTTGGCCGCGCGGACCTCGGCGCGGGTCTGGTCGTCGAGCGCGTCGAGGGCTCGGGTGTCCAGCAGATCGACTTCGGTGGCCGGGCGGGTGTCGGCAAAGCCCTGCACCGACATCCGCCGTGGGTCGAGGCCGGCGCTTTTAAGGCGTTCCATCACGTGGATGGCCCGCGAGGTCGAGAGCTCCCAGTTGGAGCGGTAGCGTCCCGAGACGATCGGGACATCATCGGTGTAGCCCTCGATGACCAGGCCGTAGTTGGGGGCCAGGTCGTGGACCAGGTGGCGTTCGATGGGCTCAATGACCGGGAGGGCGCGGGGGCGAAGATCGGCGCTACCCGAGTCAAAGAGCAGGGCGTTGGAAAACTGAACTTTTAGTCCCTCATCGTCGAGCAGGGTCTGGACCTCACCGCCGAGAGCCTGCTCCTCGATGATGCGATCGATCTTCTCCTGGACTTCGTAGAGGTTGCCGGCGCGCTCGCCGGTAAACGCCTGGACGAGCAGGTCGTACTTGGTCTGAGCGATGGTCGAGATGGAGAGGAGCAGGATCATAAACGTGAGCAGGATCGTCATCATATCGGCGTAGCTGACGATCCACCCGGCCTGTCCGGTGGGAATCTCTTCGGTGAAGCGTTCTTGAATCAGGCCGCTCACGCGCTCCTCCGGGTGGGTTCCACCGGGGTCAGGGTGGTGGTGCGTCCCTGCGCCAGGAGGTTTTGGAGTTCGTGGAGGGGACGACGGCGCGCGATTTTGAGCATGCCGTCGACGACCAGGTTGAGGTTGTCGGCGCGCTGCAGGCGGCGCTGCCCGATGAGTCTGGCCAGGGGCAGGTAGAGAAGGTGGGCCAGGATCAGGCCGTAAAAGGTGGTCAAGAGGGCGATGGCCATGCCCGGACCGAGCTTCTCGAAGTCGCGCATGTTGGCCAAAAGCTGAATCAGTCCGATGACGGTGCCGATCATGCCCATGGCCGGGGCGAAGTCGCCCAGGCTGCCGAAGACGCGCTCGCCACTCTGGTGGGCGTTTAACTCACGACGACCGATCACCATCGCATCGAGCTCCAGCTCGTCGGGTCCGGTCTGCTGCAAGAGCTGGCGTCCCAGGTGCTTGAACATCGGGTCGGGCTCACGCTCCAGGACCGCCGAGGCCTCGGCGGGGCGTTCGGCGCGCAGGGCCCGGGCAAAGGCCAGCAGATGCTCCAGCAGGCGATCGCGCTCGGCGGCTGGATTCCCCCAGAGCGAGCGGCCCAGTCCTTTGAAGGCCTGGGCGATGACGCCAAAGCGGTAGGTCATGATCATCAGCCCGATGGGGACGCCGCCGAGCAGGATCGCGGAGTAGAGGTTAAAAAAGCCGCTGAATTCGTGGCTGATGTATTGAAAGGCCGTCAGAAACGTAGCGACGACGATGAGGGCACCGATCAAAACGTGCATGGCAGCTCCGGGGGCACAAGGGCCCGAGGGTGAGCGCGGTCGTTAAGGGAGATTAGTCTTCCAGGTCATCGACACCCTGCTCCAGCTGGCGCAGGGCATCGATGACTTCGCGGTTTTCGGGATCGATCTGCAAGACCTCTTCCCAGGCCTGACGGGCCAGGGAGGGGCGGCCCAGAAAACTCCACAGGGTGCCTTTCATCATAAGAAGTTGCACATCGCCGGGATAGTGGCGCTCCAGCTCCACGAGGTGGACCAGGGCCATTTCGTGGCTGCCGGCCTGGGCCAGGCGTTTGATGTCTTCGACGCCGCGGTAGTAGCTGGGGCGACTCGGGGCGGGCTCGGCTTCGGCCTGGCCGTCAGGCCGCTGGCGGGGCTGGGGTTCGCCGGTTTCGCGGTCGAGGACATGTTCACCATCGACGAAGGCTCCTTCGCGCTCGAAGTTGGGGTCGGTGCGGCGCAGGTGGTCGATGAGTTCTTTGTCGGCCTGAGTCAGCGGGTGATGCGTGGGGAAGACCTCGGAGGAGGACTCGGTGCCCAGGGGAATGCGCATCTCGTAGCCGGTGGCGACTTCCGGGAACTCCACCTCCCAGTCGCGTTGGCCGTCGCTCATGCGCACGACGTAGCGTTGGGCGGGGATGGAGCCATCGCCGCGGTAGTGAGGCGCGGTGGTTGCGGCCGAGGGCACGATGATGGCGCTCTCGGTGGGCTTGTTGGCGCGCGCGCAGGCGCTCAAAAATAGGGCGCAGGCCAGGGCTGTCAGGAGGGTATGTCGCGTGTTCACAGCGAATCCTTCGCGAAAGATTACCAGTTGAAGCTCGCGCGAGCTTTAAAGCCGAAGCCGCCCAGATCGTAGCCGGCATATTCGGTGGGCAGGAAGTACATGGCGCTGATGCCCGCGCCCAGGCGGTATTGCAAGATCGCGTCCAGGCCCCACTCCATGCTGAAGGAGTTGCCCTCGCTGCCGGCGAAGAAGCCGCCGACGGTGGGGCCGGTGCGCAGCTCCAGGCGGTTGAGGTTGGGCTCAAAGAGTTCGTACTGGAAGGTGGCGCCCACAAAGGCACCGAGCAGGCCGTTGGCGTCGGAGAAGTTCGCAAAGCCCTCGGCGCCCACGCCGAAGAGCATCCGGCGGTCCTGACCGAAGCGCTCGTAGAGGCGGTAGCCAATGGCCGCGCCGGTGATGGCGCCGGCCGGGCCGTCGTAGGGGATGGTGCTCATGCCCAGGTAGAGTTGATGGCCGTAGTAGGGGCGCTCCTCGATCTTGCGTTCGAGTTCGCGCACCCGTTCGGCGCGGCTGATGATGCGAGCGCCGGTGCGCAGAATCGCCGCCGAGGTGGCATCGGATCGGTAGGTTTCGCTCCAGAGTACGGTGGCATCATCGGCCCGGAAGATCTCCAGCTGCATCGCCACGATGTTGGGGCCAGGAAAGAAGGCAAAGCTGATGTCGAGGAAGGCTTTGACGTTGAGGCGTTCGGCTTCGCGTTGGAGATCTTCGTGTTCGGTCAGACCGACGCTCACCACCCAGTCATCGCCTTCGACGCGCGAGCGCATGGCCCGGCAGGCGATGCAGCGCTTGACGCGATGGTCGGTCAGGTTGGCGATGCCCGAGACCAGGGTGCTCTCCACGAAGCTGCCGAAGTGGGGGCTCAGGTTCGGGGTGAGGTTGAGGTTTCGGACCGCCAGCGGGGAGATCGCCCGAGGGTTGAGATCGGCCAGATCGGAGAGGGCTTCGTCGACCATCTCTTCGGCGAGCTGGTAGATGTGGATGACACCGGCATCGGTGCGCAGGTGGCGCTCCACGCCTTCGGCGGCCTGGCGCTGGCGCTCGTCGGCGGCGGGCGCCGGGCGGACGCGGGGCTCTGAGAGGTCCGGAGCGTCTTCCGCAGCGTCTTCGGCCAGGGGCGTCTCCGGGGATTCGGAGCTTTCGGTGGCCGGGGCGTCGTCGATGCGCAGCTCATCGGCGCTCTGTGCCCGGGTCACCGACGCCAGGCCGGTGGTGACCAGCAGGGCGACCAGCGCGACCAGGGTACGCACAGCAGTGGAGGTGGAGGGAGACATCATCATCAGAAAGCCCATCCCAAAGAAAAGTCGAAGCTAAAAAGACCGTCGGTGTTCATGTAGTCGCGCAGGCTGGAGCGCATCTCCGGGTCGTAGACGCCGGGCCCGTAGAAGACCTGGTTGTAGAGCACGCGTCCGTGGGTGATGCCCAGGCGAGCGTTGAGGCCGAAGGCAAATTGCGCCTCGAAGCCGGCGGCGGCGGTGACCAGGTGGTAGCGTACCCGGGCTCCGGAGCTACCGGTGGAGGCGTAGCTGTAGAGTGGGCCCGAGCCCAGGCCGAAGCCCACCGTCAGGTAGGGAGAAAACCAGCGCTGTGAGGGCAAATAGGTGGCCTGGGCGGTGGTCAGGATAAACTCCTGGTTGCCGTTGACGTAGGTCATGTCGGGGTCGTCGGGCTCGTGATAGAACGAGTTGTCGACCATGATCGCGTTGAGCTCGGCGCGCAGTCGCCCTTCGACAAAGGTGCGTCCGACCAGGATGCCCGGGCCCAGCGTGCGGCCGCTCAAGGCCACCAACCAGGGTTTGTCGAGGCGATGGATGTCGTTACGCCGCCGGGCCAGGATGCGTTCGACCTGGCGACGTGTGTCGAGTTCCTGGTGGGCGATGTCCAGGTGGCGGCGGGCGCGATTCTGGGTTTTGAGGCGTTGAATACGGCAGCGGCGGTTTTGCCCACACACGCGATCAGCGCCGCCATCAGAGGCGTCTTCGGGAGGCGGGTTGTGTGGGTCGAAGGCAGGGGCTGCGGCCTGCTCCTGTTCTTTGAGAGCCTGCATGGCGGCCGGGGAGTGGCAGCGGTTCTGGTGGCAGACCCAGCTCTCGGGGCATTCGCTGTCGAAGGTGCAGGCGTCACCGGTCTGCTCTGCGCCGGCCTCGGCCGCCGCGTTGTCGGACTTGCGGAGCGCGTTCAGGCACACCGCCCCGGCGGAGGGGGCCAGTGAGGCAAAGACGAGGGAGGCGAAGGCCGTGATCCCGAGCAGACTGGCGAGTTTTAGCGATCGGCTCACAGGGCCTCCGCGGGTTGCTCGTCGGCGTCGAGTTCGAGATCAAAGCGGGTGGGCCAGCTCAAAAGCTCGCCATGGTCGCGTGGGATGATCATCAGGGAATGTACCGGGGGCCAGCTTAATCGTGGGATGGGCGCGTTATGAGCCAGGTGGGCCGGGGGGACATGGACGGTGCCTAAAATCAGCGCGGTGGCCTCCTCGCGGCCGACGCGTTCGGCGTAGCCGCGGGGGTGGGCCTCCAAAAGTTCGCCGGCCAGGTGGTAGAGCTCCTGCAGTTCGTCGCCGACTGCTGACTCGGGAGCGCTGCGGATGAAGCGTTGAAGTTCTTCGGTCATCAGCGTGAGCCAGCGTTGGCGACGTGTTCGGTCGCCGGGGGAGTCGCCCCATTCGGCCATCAGCGGCAGGGCGGCGCGAAGCACGCGGGCGAGTTGGGCATCGGCCCGGGCAAAGAAGCTGGCGCGGCGATGGGCGGGGATGACCTCCACCACCGCTTCGGGGCGCGGGGTGACCTGCCGGAGTTCGCGAACAAAGGCGTCGGTGTCGTCGAGGAGAAAGGCGGCGAGCGCCAGAGTGGCGTGGTAACGCGGGCGTTCTCGGGCGTCGGTGCGCTGGTCGAGCAGGTACCTGGCGAGGTGTCGGGCGACGTAGGGACGTCCGGCGTCAATGGCCACATCGGAGAGTTCGGCTACCCGTTCGAGCAGGTGGGTTCGGGGGCCGAATTCCTCCAGGATTTCGAAGGTGCGTTCATCGACCTGATAGGTAGCCAGCTCGCGCAGCACCTCTTGATAGATGGCTCCCAGATAGGGGTCATCACCGCGTTTGCGATCGCGCAGGGCCTGGCGAGCCGCACCGAAGAAGGCGTCTGTGCGACCGGCACGTCGTTGGGCGGTGACCGCGAAGTAGGCGTGAGCGCTGTGGAAGGTCATGGCGGTCGGCGGCAGCGGCAATGCCAGGTCGGCCGCCTGCTCAAAGCGTCCCTCCAGCCAGAGCATGCGCAGGCGCAGGTAGCGCGCGGCCTGAGCGATCGGGCCTTCGGCCTCTTCGCCGAGCATGCGCAGCGCGTCGGAGGCCCGGTCGGTTTGCCCGAGGAGCAGGGCCAGGGAGGCCTGACGGGCCAGCGTGCCGGCGGAGGCCTCGCGAGAGTTGAGGTCGATCAGGCGTTGCAGCGCGTCGTGGGCGGCCAGGGCGGCGTGGGCGTGGTTCAGTGCGGTTCGGACGCGTTTGGGAGCCGGGGCAGGCGGCGGTTGGTCGAAGCGCGCCAGTGTGAGGTCGGCGAGGTGGGCGGTGAGCGCGTCGTGATGGTGGGTGAGCTCGGGAAGGTGATGGGCGTCGATGCTGGCGAGCAGGGCGCGGGTCGCATCGGACTCCCTGGCCATCCAGGCATCGGGATCATGGTGGCGCGCCTGTGTCCCGAGCGATTCGCAGTGCCACTCCAGCTCGATTGGCGCGGGCCGCTCCCCGGGCCAGCGCTCGGTGTGGGCGGGCCAGACCACGAGGTTCGAGGGGAGCTCCTCGGGGGTCAGGCGAAAGGTCTCGCGGGAGGTCAGCACCGTGTGCAGGGTGCCGCGGTGCCAGCCCGAACGTTGGTTGGCGGGGAGCTCCATCGAGGCGCGGATCAGCCGCAGGCGGCGCGTCTCCTCCAGTGCGATGAGGTTGAGGAGCAGCGCGGTGTCGGGGGATGCGACGGCCGCTGTGGTGTCGAGCGGCTCGCAGGTGGCGATGTCCAGGAGGGCGTGGGCCACCGCGTCGAGTTCGTGTGGGGCGTGGCGTTGGTTGCGGTAGGCCAGTCGCGCTTCGGCCGCGGGCAGATCGCCGGCGTGGATGGCCTCGAAAGGCCCGCTGAGCTCATCCGGGCGATCGGTGAGGGTGATGCAAGCCGTGGTCGAGAGGGCGACCATGGTCAGGCTCAGGAGGCCTCCGCATGTCAGAGCTCGGGCGAAGCGCGGGGTCACAGGTTACCTCCCAGGGGGAGGGACCACCCGAGGCTCAGCGAGGGCATAAAGCCAAAGGCCGGCGCGATGCCGCGCAGCCGATTTTCAAACTGGGCGCTGAAAAGAAGGTCGATTTTTAGCTGCAGATCCCACTTCATGTGGATCACGACGCCGGCGCCGATGGCGGCGCCGGGGGCGATGCGTTCCTCGGCAAAGAGGACCCCGGCATGACCGACGAGCTGGGGATCGAAGCGCATCACGAAGCGCTCCCACACCAGAATCTTGGCGTAGCCCAGTGAACTCCGCACACCGGCGCTCAGCCAGAGGTCGGGGGCGCGCAGGTCCGGGGCAAGTCCGGTCTGCTCCAGCACGCTTGCGCCGGCCCGGGAGAGGGTGCTCTGGAGTTTGAGCACGCGCAGCTCCGCGCCCCAGCGCTCGTCAAAATAGTAGCCCAGGTCCAGGCCGAAGCCCGGGGTGTCGTAGAAGTCGTTGCGGACGAGCATCGCCGCGGAGAGATGCCCGTAGAGGCGATCCTCTTTCAGGACGACGCGCTCTTCGATGCTCGGACGCTCTTCAGCTCCGGCCGCGCTCACAAGAAGAAAGAGGCTCAGGATGGCGAGCCCGGTGGCCCGTGATAAGCGCATCATGGGGTCACCCACTGGCATTGGTTGCGGGCTCCGAGCCAGGAGGGATACGTCTGGCCGTTACGGGCCTGGAAGGGGTTATCACAGAACCGGTCGCAGGCCTCGTAGGTGAGGGCCAACCTGGGGGCAGAAAACTCGCCGAAGGGGATAAAACTCTGGGTGGGGAGCATGTAGTGCAATGCCGGTAGGCCACTTGAGGGCCAGGGGTGCGGATCGGACTGTGCGCTTTGCGGCGTCAGGCCCTCGCCAGTGTAGAGCACGGGCGCGGGGCTGGACTGACAGATTCGCATGTAGCGCGGGGTCTGGGAGCCCGACGGCCGGGGAAGTTCGAGGGCGTAGTCTTCCAGGGCCGGGGTGCTGCTCAGCGGGAAGAGGTAGCGTACGGCGGAGCGCAGCGAGGGTTCAAAGTCTCGGCTTTCCACGGGCATCCAGGGCGTGGTGTTGGCCCAGGTGATTGTGGGGTAGGAAGTCCCAAAGCCGATGAGCCAGGGAATGAGACCGGGGCCTGAGTCGGTGTCGGCGCGGGCCGTGAGCTCCAGGAGTTGGGCGTTTTTCTCAACGTTGACCGGGAGCTGGAGGTTGTTGAGCACGATCAGGGCGAGCGCCGGACGGACGCTCTGGTCGGCCATGGCATCCAGGGCGTCGGCTTCGATGGTGCTGAGCGGGTAGGTGAGGCTTTCGGATTGATCGCAGCCACTGGTCGGCGCCCCGGTGGCATCGCGGGGGTAGTAGACGCCGAGTTCGTGGACCGGCTTACGCTCTTCGGCAAACTCGTCGAGGATGGTGTGGCGTACGGCGTTGACGAGCTGTTCGCAGCGCCCGGAGTTGCTCACCTGAAGATCGACCAGGAAGGCGACCTGGGTGGGGTGGCGAATGGTCTCGATGATGTGGTCAAGGTTGCCCAGGTACAGCTCGGGGCCAGGGCTCAGCGGCGCGACAAGGGCCGTAGCGTTGCGGTCGGAGCGCCGGGGGCGCACGGCCAGGCATGGAGGGTCGTCTGTCCAACCCTGGGGTAAGGGGACCGTAGCGCTCAGGGGGCTCCAACCGTTGGCAGGCGGAGGCTCGCAGACGATCTGGCTGTCGATCTCATCGGCGCCGGTAAGGACCCACTCAAAGGAGCGGCGAATGGGGAAGCCGTCTTCCACCAGGAGATCGACGAGCTGTGGGTTTGCGACCTGGTTGTTGGAGGCCGGCACGGGATCGAAGGCGTAGGTCTGCGGGACCTCACTGCTGCGGGGCTCGGCGCCGGGGATGGTGCCAAAACGTTGGTGGACGGCCCGCAGTGCGACGGTATCGGTAGGAGCCGTCCAGCGACCGGGAAGCTGATACTGGAAGCACAGATAGAGGCGATCGCAGGCGAAGGGCTCGGAGGGATAGGGCGCCGTGGCGAGGTCAAGGGGGCGGTGGGCACCGTCTTGCCAGAGTTCGAACTCCACCAGGGCTGGGTCGGCGCTCTGGGTCAGACGCCAGACAAAGAAGGTCAGGTCGTCCTGGTCTGAGTAGCGCACCTGCAGGCCGCGAGGGGTGTAGGGGCTGGTCTCGAAGTCGACGAATGAGCACCCGCCCGACAACCATAGAAGGACAAGACCTGCCACAAGCAGGGGATGTAAGGAGGTACGAACCAAACGTGAGCTCCGACCGTACAGACAACGTGGACGGTCTCGGGCTCAAGCAAAGGCTATGCCATGGCTCCTCCCTTCGTTCCCGAGACTTGCGTCAATCGGAGCCAAGGTAGCCGATGGTCTTCAAAAGCTCCAGCCGCAGTGGCGAGCTCAGGGGTTGGATTGACGGTTGATGCGCTCGGCCACGACGACGGCGTCGACGATGGACCAGATATGAACCACCCAGCCCAGGAGCACCAGCCAGAGCAGGATGCAGAGCACCATCATGATGATGCCCTTGCTCACCTCGCCATTGTAGATCTGGCCGGTTCCGCAGAGGATCAGGCTCAGGAGCAGGGCCATGCCCGGTTGATGTTCGGGCTGGTCGAGGGCGCCGGGGTGATTGAGCGCGAGCTCTGAGCCGCCGGCGGTGGCCAGGGCGGTGGAGACCCGGGGCTGGGCAAAGCCAAAGGGGGCATGGTCGGGTTGTGTCGCGTAGGAGCCCGTCTCATAGCCGGTGCAGGACACGACGGTGGGACGCTGGTTGGCCAGGGGCCGGGGCTCACAGCTGGCCTGGGCATCCACGATCATCGAAGCGCTCTCGCAGCCGGTGGCGGTGCGCGTAGGTTGCGCGCTGTGGCGGAGCCCGCCGTCGTAGCCCTGTTGATGCGAAAGGGTGGGGCCGGCGTACTTGCGGGACATGATGCCGTAGTTCAATTGCGGAGAGGCGCCCGGGAGCACTCGATCTTCAGTGCCCGCATGACGGGTATGGCGCTCTTGATGTACGAGCGCGTGGTGATCATGGGGTGCCTGTGCGCCCGGGGAAAAGGCCGGGATATCGGCGGCATCATCAAGCGAGGCGCTGAAGGGCGATGCCAGCGGTGGCGGCGTCGCCGGCGCCCGGGCATCGGTCGGGGATGTCGGGGAGGGCGCAGGAGCGCGTCCGGCGGCGATGTCGGCCGCTGCCTGAAGGTCCTGCCAGCTATCGTCGCCGGTCTGGCGAGGCGTGGGGGTGTGCAGGCTTCCCTGGTTGGGGACCTGATAGAAGAGGTTGCCCTCGGAATCACTGTCCAGCTCAAGCGCACCTTCTTCTAGAAGGCGGTTGAGCAGGCGGTTGGCCTCCCTCGAGGGGATCCCGAGGTAGTAGGCGACCGAGGCGGTAGTGATCCGGGCGTCGGTCTCGAACGCCATCTTCAGTATGGCCTGTTCAAATCGCTGCACTTCCATGGGGCGCCACCCTCTCGGTTACCACATCACCAGTGAACGGATCGGGTTGGGAATCCGACGCGCTCACTCTAAAAACCATCGTAGCGAGGCGAATTGTTCCCAACAAGCCAGGCTGCGAAGATGCATAGAGTGTGCCGGGCGCTTTTCAGAGAGCCGGGCGCGTATCATGCAGACGCCGATCCCATCACCAGCACCCTCGATTCAAAACTAAGCAATCCGGCGTTTAATTCAACGCGCTCGCCGACCTCCTCCACCGGCCAGATGCTTCCGGCGAGAAAGTGCGCGCGGGGTCTCAGCGCCAGGCCCACGCGTGGGTCGGCGCCGTGAACCGGGACCATCAGCCGCGGGCTCAGGGCCCGGCACCACTCCCAGGCCTGAGCCGCGCCCACGGTGAAGTAGCCGCCGACGGGCACGATCATCACGTCCGGCCGGCCCAGCGCCCTCAGCGCCCGGAGGTCTTCGGGGCGAGGGCTATGGCCGATGTCGCCACAGTGCAGCACCGAGCAACCGTGAACCTGGATCAGGAGGAGGTCGCTTGTGCCGCCGCGGCGACTTCCCTGATATTCGTCATGGTAGGCCGGGATGCGGTGGAGGGTGAAGGGCCCAAATGTTCCTTCGACCAGGCGTGGCGGGGGGCCGACGAGGGTGTCGATCGCGGCGTGGTCGTCGTGGTCGTGGGTGGTGATCACCCGATCGAAATGCTCCTCGATCGGGGGAAGTGCCATCAGGCCGCCGAACCCGCCGGGGCGGTAGGGATCGATGATCAGGCTATGCTCACCGGCTCGAAGCCCGAAGGTCGCGTGTCCGTAGAAGCGCAGCTGAGGCGCCGGGCTCGGGGAGAGGGGCGGAGTCATGGCTCCGGAGCGTCTTCCAAGAGGTTGACGCGGAGCCAGCTCGCCAGGGCCTGGCGGCCCAGGGGCTCGATGGCTTCGAGCGTCAGCACCAGAAGCGCCGGGTCGCTTAAGGTCTGGGCCGCTGGCGAGGCGCGCAGCACCCACCCATCGGCCGTCTCGACGCTGGGGCGCGCTCCGTCTCGGACCACTCGGAGGGGCGCTTCATCGCGGTAGTCGCGGTGCAGCGTCCAGCCCCGTTGTGGCAAGGACTGCGTGCTCGGTGCGTCTGCTTCTGCATCTACGAGCAGTGCTTCCTTCGCAAGCGCTTCCGTGCCTTCGGCGAGTCCGTTCGCGCTGGCGCGCGCGGCTTCCTCCGCGCTCCGACTGAGCGCGGCCTCGACAGCCCGCGGCGCGCTCCGGTCGACCTCCGAAAGCGCTCCCTGGTTTCGCGGAGCCACCGCGACGTTGAGCGAGGCGTACATCGGCGTGTCGAGGGCCTCGGGGCCTGGCTCAGCAGCGTGTTTCGCGCTGCCCGCCGGCGCCGGGGGGCGCAGCAACCCCAGCAGTTCCCCGGTCTCACCGAAGATCGCCCAGTCCTGTCCGGCGCGCTCCACCCGCCAGTGGCCTTTGAGTTCGCTCACCTCGGGGCTCACCCGGCGGCTGTCTACCGTGTGACCGTCCCAGCGTTGCGCGCGTACCTCTCCCGCCTCAAGCAGGTGCACTCGGCCGGCCGGCTGCATCGACTCCTCATAGACGCGCACCTGATGCGGACGCACCCGTACCTTCATGAGGGCCCCGTCGGGGCCCTCAAAGTGCAGGCGTTTGCCGCGCGTGGTGAATTGCTCGTAGAGCTCGCTTCCCGGCACAAAGCGCCGGGGCTCGGGCTGCTCGCGCATGCATCCGCTCAGCGCGAGCAGCCCCAGAATGGCGAGGACTCGCGGGCCGCTCACTCTTCGGCGGCGATGGTGATGTTGCGGTTTTGACATAACTGGTCGAGCAGTCCGTTGATGAAACCCGGGGTACCTTTATCGCCAAACTCCTTGGCGAGCTCCACACAGGCGTTGATCACGACCAGCGGCGCCGTCTCGCCCTCCAGGAGCTCACTGATCCCCAGGCGAAGCAGATTTCGGTCGACCGCGGCCATACGTCCGATGCGCCAGCGGGGGCTTAAGACCGTGATCTCCTCATCGATCTTCGAGAGGTTATCGATCACCGCCGTGACCCGATGGACCACCAGGTCCCAGTAGCGCGCCGGGTGGTCGTCGGGCTCGGCCAGGGTCGCGCGAATGCTTTCCAGGGCCTGGCCCGACTCGTAGCCCGAGACATCAATGGCGTAGAGGGTGCGCAGCGCGGCGCGGCGAGCGCGTCGTTGTTTGTCGATCATCAGAGTGCCTTCTTAGCCTGAGAGGGCGTCGTAGAGGTTGACCATCTCGAGCGCGGCCATGGCCGCCTCCACGCCTTTATTGCCGACCTTGGAGCCGCTGCGCTCCACGGCCTGGTCCAGAGAATCACAGGTGATCACGCCAAAGCTCAGCGGAATCTCGCCATCCATCGCCAGCTGTCCGATGCCTTTGGTGGCTTCGGCGGCGATGTAGTCAAAGTGCGGGGTGGCACCGCGAATGAGCACGCCCAGGCAGATGATCGCGTCGACGTCGAGGGAGCGTTTGACGCGGGCGGCGGTCATCGGCAGTTCGAAGCAGCCCGGGCAGCGCACCACGGTGATGTCGTCTTTCTCCACGCCGTGACGCACCAGGGTATCGATGGCACCGCTCAAAAGCTGGTCGGAGAAAAAGGAGTTCCAGCGCGCCGATACGATCGCAAAACGCTTGCCCTGGCCGTGAAAGCCACCTTCGTAGGTGTTGGTCATAACAGATTCCTTTTATGTTTCAAGTGCTTAGGTGTTTGGGCTCAGGCGGAGCGTTGGGGGATCGGGATCTGGTTGACGATCTCAATGCCGAAGCCGTCGCTGCCGATGATGGTCTTGGGACGGTTGGTCATGACTTCGACCTTGCCGCAGCCGGCGTCGCGCAGGATCTGGGCGCCGATGCCCAGCGAGCGCAGGATCTGGCGAGGCTGGTTGATCTGCTTGGCGCGCTCCTCCTCGCTGAGCTCGGTGGCGGCCTTGTGCACATAGCGGCGCACCAGATCGCTGGCACGGCTGCCGGGCTTGTCCAGGTACACGATGACCCCGGTGCCGGCCTCGCCAATGGCCTGCATGCAGTCGCCGATCAGGTGAGCGCTCTCGCTGCGCTCTTGCAAAAAGAGGTCGAACCCGTCGATGCGCGGCTGCACCCGCACCGGGGTCGGCGTGTCCGCGTCGGGCTCGCCGCAGATAAAGCAGAGGTGTTCGGCTTCATCGACCCGGCTGCGGTAGACGCGAACCTTCCAATCGCCCGGGTACTCGGTGTTGAGGGTGCTCTCCTCGACCACCTCCAGCAGAGATTCCCGCTGCAGGCGGTAGGTGATGATATCGCTGACCGAGATCAGCACCATGTTGTGCTCCTCGGCAAAGCGCTCCAGGTCGTCGAGGCGAGCCATGGTGCCATCGGGATTCATGATCTCGCAGATGACTCCGGAGGGCTCGCAGCCCGCCAGACGCGCCAGATCGACGCTGCCTTCGGTCTGACCGGTGCGCACCAGAACGCCGCCCTCACGGGCGCGAAGCGGGAAGATATGCCCCGGCATCACGATGTCGTGGCGGGTAGCTCCCGGAGCCACCGCCGCCTGCACCGTGCGGGCGCGGTCCGCCGCGGAGATCCCGGTGGTCACGCCCTCGGCCGCCTCAATGCTCACGGTAAAGGCGGTGCCAAAGGGGCTGGTGTTGCTGTCGACCATCATCGGAATGCCCAGCGTCTCGATACGCTCCGGCGTCAGGGTCAGGCAGATCAGCCCGCGCCCGTGGGTGGCCATAAAGTTGATGGCTTCGGGAGTGACCTTATCGGCGGCCATCACTAGATCCCCCTCGTTCTCGCGCTCCTCGGCGTCGAGCAGGATCACCATCTCGCCCTGGGCGATGGCTTTGAGAGCTCGTTCTACGCGAGCGATTGCGGCGTCAGACATCGGCGCTACCTCCAAAAAGGGTCATTGAAATCCGAAGCGGGCCAGCTTCGCCAGATCCAGGCCTCCGGTAGCCTGCGGATCGACGAACTTGCGCACATATTTTCCGAGCACGTCAGCCTCCAGGTTGACGCGCTGACCGACCTGGTAGTCGGTGAGTTTGGTCTTGTCGGACGTAAAGGGAATGATCGCAAGGCTAAAGCGCGCCCCGGCCACCGAGTTTAGCGTCAGGCTGACCCCGTCGACGCAGACCGAGCCTTTATCGATAAGGTAAGGCGCAACTTCCGGGGGGGCGTCCACCTCAAAGAGCCAGGCGTTTTTATCTTTGCGGCGGCTGCGCACCACGCCGACCCCGTCGACGTGGCCCAGCACCAGGTGACCGCCCAGGCGATCTCCCACACGCAGGGCACGCTCCAGGTGGACGCGATCGCCGGGGCGACGATCGCCCAGCGTGGTTTTCTGCAGGGTCTCCGGGCTGGCGTCCACGCAAAACGCCCCGCTTTCCAGGCGCGTGACCGTGAGGCAGGCGCCGTCCACAGCAATGGATTCGCCCAGCTCCACCGTGCTCAGATCAAAGCTCGTCGCAAGGGTGAGCTCCCAGTTCTCGCCAGCCTGTTTGCGGGCGCGAACCTCGCCCAGGTCGGCAACCAATCCGGTAAACATCGTCTATACCTCGTCGAAGATCGAAGGGAGTAGCGCGCGGCGCTCTTGGGGGATGTCCCCGCGGAGTAACAGGTCGTCGCCGAGCTGCTCCAGGCTCAGCCCGTCGAGCGTGACCGCCTGCGACATAAGCTCCAGCCCGGCGCCGCCAAGGGGGGAGGGGCCACTGCCGCCAATGAGTTTGGGGGCCACAAAGGCGTACACCTCGTCGATGAGCCCCTGGTCAAAGAGTGTGCCATGGAGGCCGGCGCCACCTTCGACCAGAACGCTGAGCAGCTCTTTGGAGGCGATCGCCTGCAGCACCTGCCGGGCGTCCAGGCGACCGGAGTCGTCCCGGGCCACCGAGATCAGGTCGACGTTATGGCGAGCTCTCAGGGCTTCGGCCCGTGCCGGATCGGCGTCGTCGGCGCAGATCACCCAGGTCGGGGCCGGGGAGTCGACCAGGTTGAAGATCGCAAGCTCTGGCGACGCCACCAGATCGGCGTCGAGCACAAAGCGCACCGGGTCGCGCCCTCCCGCCAGCCGGCAGGTCAGCTTCGGGTCGTCGGCCAGCAGCGTGCCGGTGCCCACCAGAATGGCATCCAGGCGATTGCGCAGCTCGTGCACGCGCTGGCGAGCGATGTCGCCGGTGATCCAGCGCGAGTCACCGCCGCTGGCGGCGATTTTGCCGTCCAGAGTCATCGCCCACTTCGCTACCACCCGGGGAAGTCCGGTGGTGATGTACTTGAAAAAGGGCGCGTTGAGCGCCTGGCTCTCCTGGTCGAGCACACCGTGCACCACCTCCAGCCCGGCGGCACGCAGGCGTCGGATGCCGCGTCCACTCACCCGCGGGTTGGGATCGATGGTGCCGACCACCACACGCCGGATCTTATGCGCGATGAGCGCATCGGAGCAGGGCGGGGTGCGGTTATGATGACTGCAAGGCTCCAGGTTGACGTAGAGCTCGGCACCGGCCACGTCGCCGCCGGCATCTTTGATGGCGGCGACCTCGGCGTGATCCTCTCCGGCGCGGGCGTGGTAGCCCCGACCGATGATCTCGCCATCACGCACAATCACACATCCCACCAGCGGGTTGGGCCGGGTGCGGCCCTCGGCCCGTCGCGCCAGCTCAATGGCCTGGGCCATATACGCCGCGTCGGTGGGCTTCTCTACGGAGGCTACCATGTCCTTCTCAATCCTTCGGGGAGGGCTCGGACGAGTCGCCCCGGTCGCGCTCAAACTGATCGAGATCGCGCAGCTCGCTCAAGAACTCTTCGATGTCGTTGAACGCACGATAAACGCTGGCAAAGCGGATGTAGGCCACCGGGTCCAGCGCACGCAGCTCGGTGGTGATGGCCGAGCCTATCCAGTCGCTCGTCACCTCGCGCTGGCTCAGCTCCAGCATCCTTTCCTCAAAGCGCTCGATCACCGCTTCGATCTCAGCCAGTGAGATCGGTCGCTTGCTGCAGGCCAGCCGAATGCCGCGCTCGATCTTCTCACGATCGTACTCCTCGCGGGTGCCGTCGCGCTTGATGATCTGCGGAAAGGACTCCTCAATCTGCTCATACGTCGTAAAGCGGCGTTCGCACTCCAGGCATTCACGGCGGCGACGAATGGCCGAACCACCGCGGGCCTGGCGAGAGTCCACGACACGATCTTCGAGGTGGCCACAGAAGGGACAGCGCATAGCGGCTCAGGGAAAGAGGAACATCAGGAGTCGGAGTCGTCGCCCGTTTCAAGCTCGGTGATGCGGGCCACTCGCCGGCGGTGGCGCCCGTCATCGCCCGGATCAAAGGCTGTGGTCAAGAAGGCTTCCACACAGGCTTTGGCCATGTCGGATCCACTCAACCGGGCGCCCAGGCAGATGACGTTGGCGTCATTATGCTGACGCGCCAGCCGGGCCTGAACCGGGTTGCTCACCAGCACCGCCCGGATACCGGCGACTTTATTTGCCGCGATCGACATCCCCACCCCGGATCCACAGATCAGAATCCCGAAGCGGGCCTCGCCACGTGCGACCACGCGAGCCACGCGTTCGGCAAAGTCGGGATAGTCCACCGGGGAACCATCCGAGGGGCCCAGGTCGCGCACCGTGTGGGAGTGGCTGCCGACCCATTCGTTGAGCTCGGCCTTCAGCTCGGTGCCGGCGTGATCCGAGGCGATCGCCACATCGCTCACCCGGGCCGAAGGGCCCGGTTCACCGCGCAGGGAGTCGATCAGCGCGATCAGATCGGCCACGGTTTCCACCGCCTCCAGCGCCTCCTCCGAGAGTTCCCCGAGCCCGAAGACCTCCTCGACGCGCCAGACCAGGGTGACCACATCCAGGCTGGTCACCCCCAGATCTTCGGCGAAGCGATCGCCTGGGCTTATCTCCAGAAGCGGGATCTCAAAGACCTCCGAGATCACCTCAATCACGCGCGTTTGTGTCGACATAACTCCCCGGGCAGTAAACGCAGCGCGCCGGTCGACCCTCAACACTCCATAAAAGTGCGGGGCCACCGGCGACGTCTGCTTAAATCATCTTTCTTCCGACCAGGTCGGCGGCACGGGCTCAGTACTGCTCCCACACCTCAACCACCTGCTCTTCGCCGTAGAAGCCACAGTCGGCGCAGGCGCGGTGCGAGCGCTTGGGCGCGTAGCACTGCGGGCAACGCTGCAGTTTGATGGCGGTAAGCTTGTCGTGGTTGGCGCGACGCGAGCGCGTCTTGGCCTGGGACTTACGTTTCTTGGGCACAGCCATGATTGCCTCCTCTCATGCATCTTTTCTGGCGCAGGCTCTCAGTGCCCTTGCCTTCATTAACGTTGCTTTAGGTCGCCGCCCTGGCAGGGGAGGGGACCGAGTTCACTTAATCTTTGGCGTCGCTCTTGAGCTTGATCTCACGCAGCTTCGACCAGCGCAAATCCATGGAGTTGGCTTCGTTGGTCTCCACCGTCTCCTGACCCACATGCGCCTCAAAGGCTTGATCGCAGGACTGCGAATCTTCCTCCGGGCAACGTGCGAAGCTGGGCAGCTCCAGAACCACCGCTTCTACAATCAGCGGGCGAAGGTCAATGACCTCTCCCTCGTAGAAGCTCACGTCGAGGTCGTCGGCACTTAGCACGATCTCTTCCTGATCGCCATAGGCCTCCTCCCACGAAGCGCGAGACATCAACACGAACTCGACCGAAGAGTCAAGCTCGAAGCGGCGCTCGCGCATGCAGCGCCCGCAGGTGTACACCAGCACACCGGCCACCGTCCCACTGAGACGCACCGTCGAGTCGATGAGCTGTGCGCTCAATTCGACCTCAAACTCCGCGTCTTCCGCCGGTCGGTAACCCGCCTCGTCAAGCCCCTGGGCCAGCCAGCCCAGCTCGTCGATCGGAGCCTTAAAGCTCAGTTCGACCGCTTCACCTTGAAAATCAAGGAGATCGAGCTCGAAGTTTTCGCTGTTGATCGCTTTCATGATCCGGCCTTCCGAACGATGATGGAAGTCTTTGCAACTCCCTTAAACGCGGCTCTTTTACCGGGGGGCTGCACCCACGTCAACGGACTTGCGACAACCGGGGCCGGTACCTCAACATTTCGCCCAGAATCTTTGCTGAAGACCACCTTTGAACCACGACCCTGCTCATGCGTACACAGACCACCGCATCTTCTATCCTCCGGACGCGCTGGCGGCGCTCTACCCTCGGGATCGCCGCACTGGCCGCGGCCTCTCTCCTGTTGATCAGCTGCGCGGCGCCCCGGGCTGCACTCCGAGATGTGGAGTTTCGCTCCATCAACTTAAGTGCGCTCAACTTCGCGCTGCTCATCGATCTGACCAACCCCAACGAATACGCGCTGCCGCTGCGGGAGGTGGATTGGCGCGTCGACCTCTTCTCGGCCTACCTGGCCAGCGGGACCCTTCGTCACGATCAGCAGATCCCGGCACGAGGAAACGCCCGAATTGACCTCCCGGTGGCCGTGCGCTTTGCCGAGGCAAAGCAAAGTGCGACCCGAATCATCCGCGAGCCGGTGATCCCCTGGCAGGTCTCCGGGGCCTGCCATATCGAGACGCCGATCGGCAGCATCCCGGTGAGCTTTCGCGACTCCGGGACCTGGAACAACCCCCTGGTGCGCTGAATCCGCTCAGAGCAGACCCTGGTCGCGCAGCCGGCGCAGCTCCGTCTGGAGCCGGTGGGTGGCAAAATCCACCCGGCGCAGGTGGTCGCCGTAGTCGGGATGGCGGCCGGCGAAGAATGCGTGGGCGTTGAGGTAGACCAGATACCCCGCCATCGCCGTGTTCCCGGCAGCAGCGTGACCGTGCAGGGTCTCGATGGTGGCATGGGTGTTTTGGTAGGCGCGCTCCGAGAGCGAGGTCGCCAGACTGATGGCATCTTCGCTGAGCACATCGGCGGCCAGCCCCCACTCTTCGCCTCGCCAGTCGCGGCGCTTGCGATCAAAGCGCAGGCGAGTGGCTTCCTCTCGCCAGCGACGGCTCGCGTCGTATAGAGGCTCATAAAAATGCGGGGAGCGGCGCACGGCCTCCACGTAGAACGTGTAGAAGGCGATGAGCTCCTGGTCGAGCGCGTCGCGCAGCTGGCGGACTCGGCGCATCATCCACCACTGCTCCAGGCGCCGGCCCAGGTCCCCGGAGATAAACGCGCCGAGCACCGACTGCGCATCGAGGTTGCCGAGCTTCTCGACGTCGAAGAGGCCGCCACCCCCGCGCTCCGAGAGACCTAAGGTAACAGGGCCCCCATAGCCACTTCGGGTGTCCCCGCGCAACGCGCGCCTGCGGCGCGCTTCCTGGTGCGTCGGCACGCCGCTCCCCTCGTGCCGCCGCACCGGGAGGTTATCCGCGACCTCGGCGCTCTCCGGCCCCTCCAACTCCAGCACGCGCCGTCGGCGCTGGCTCAGCCCCGGAAGCTGCCGGCGGCTTCCCACATGGCGATGCTCGTCAAAGAACTCCCCGATCGCCTCCAGGCTGTCTTCCAAAAACGCGTCGTAGCTACCGTGGCCCGCCACCAGATCTTCGAGCCGATGCCACACGCCGAAGATCTCCTCCTCGTGCTCGGGCAAGAGATCATGATGCGCCATCAGCTCCAGCGACCAACTCGACGCTCCCAGATCCCAGTACACATCAAACACCGACACCCGGGTCGCGCCCACCGGGTGCGGCGCCCGCAGCGCCGCCCGCAGCTGGACCCGTTCCTGCGCCGCTCGCCGCTGGCGTGCGGCCTGCGTTAACCCGCCGCCGGCGAGCAATGCCAGGGTGGTCAGAATCGCCCAGGTGATCGGTTCCATGATGGCCTGTGAAGGAGCGTTTTGTGCGGGTTAAAGGGGCTCGACCAAAGCACGGCGTATCAGCGTGCGCGAATCGCACGCGCCGGCAACGAGGCGCGCGATGATGTCACCCGGGCTCCAACGCTGTCAAAACGCTTCGGGGCTCTCCGCGGGTGCGCCCCGGGCTTTCTGAAACCTCGTCATGACAAGGAGCATCTGCCAACCGGTGCTCCCCCGCGCAACCCGCGCCGGCGGCCCGCAGCGCGGGTTGACGCCGGCTTCGGCCAGCACCATCATCCCCGCCGGTTGACGCGAACCTCTTCCCCGCTCGCTGGCGAGTGCGGTCAAGAGCCGTGCGGCCTGTGACGTGGCAGTGTGGGGCCCTTCGGGCCCCTCAGGTGGTTGGTAGTGAGAGCAACAACGATCTTCCAGAGCGCGTGGGCGCTGAGCATCACCCTGACGCTTGGGGGCGTGCTGGCCGGCTGTGCATCTTTTCGCACGCCTTCGCCGGTGTGCCTGGCCGGTGCCCAGCTCGATAAGAGCGGGATCTGCCGCAATCAGCTCACCCCGGAGCACCGGATCCCATTTCGGGAGGGGAACACCGTGGAGGTCTCCCAGGGCTTTCACGGGTATACCAGCCACAAAGAGGGCATGGCCTTTGCGGTCGACTTTGCCTGCGCTGAGGGCACCCCCGTGGTGGCCTCCCGCGATGGCGTGGTCTGGGCGGCGCGGGGCGATTCCAACAAAGGGTGCTCCGCCTCGGAGTGCGTGGAAGACGCCAACTACGTAACCCTGGACCACGGCGACGGCACCTACTCCGCCTATTACCACCTCCAGCACTTCGGAGCGCTGGTCCAACCCGGAGATCAGGTCTGCGCCGGCCAGCTCCTCGGCCTCTGTGGCAACACCGGCTTCTCCAGCGGTCCGCACCTGCACTTCGCGCTCCAGGACCTCACCGGCAGGACCCTGCCGGTGCGCTTCACCGAAGCCCGAGATGCCGGCTACGCCTACCCGCTGCCCCTGGCGAGCTACACCTCGCAAAACGCCCTCTCGCTGACCTGCGATCCTACCGACTACTCGACCCTTCCGCGCGACGCCTTCGCGCATCAGGGCGTCTTCCTGCGCAAGAAACTCCCCACGGTTCTCCCGCTCGGGGAGGGCCGCGCCGGGCAGACGATCGAGGGCACCTACCGCGGCACCTCTCCCAACGTGGTCATTCACCGCCGCGCGCAGGGCGCATCCACCTGGCAGGAGGACTGCGTCCCGGTGGACGCCCGCGGCCGCTTCGAAACCACGATCGTCTGGGAGACTCAGGATTATCCTGCCGGCCAATACTTCTTCATGATCACCGGCGGCGACCAGGATTGTGGCTCGCCGGGCTGGGCCTGGTCCTACGTCTTGCGCGTCGACCGGCCCTGAATCCTTCCCCTACGAGGTCTCTATGGGCACGTTCAACACCCTCCACCTGTTCGCCGTATCGCTGATTCGGGCCGCCCGCGGCCGAAAGGTGCGCGAGCACAACCAGGCGCAGCCACCGCGCCCCGAGCAAGCCCTGGAACTCTACGAGTTCGAGGGCTGCCCCTACTGCCGAAAGGTGCGCGAGGCGCTCAGCGAGCTCGATATCTCCTACATCGCTCGTACCTGCGCCCGCGGCGACACCACCAAGCGCGCTCGCGCCACCGAACTCAGCGGCAAGCTCCAGTTCCCGGTGCTCATCGACCCGAACACCGGCGATGTTCTGCTTGAATCCTCGGCGATCCTCGACCACGTGCACCGTCACTATGGCCAGGGTCTGCCGAGTGTAGACAGGCTCACCAGCCTGCCGAGCACGCTGACCGGGTTTATCGCCACCCTGGTGCGCCCGCGCGGCATCCGCGTCCTCCCCGGCCTGGAGGCCCGCACCCAACCGCCCGAGCTGCCGGTACTCTACGGTTTTGAGGCCTCTCCCTTCTGCCGAAAAGTGCGGGAGACCCTCCACGAACTCAACCTGGATTACCGCATGGAGAACGTCGCCATCGGCTCGGCCCGTCGCTCCGATTTCGAGGCGCTCGCCGGTCGCGTGATGGTGCCTTACCTCGTCGATCCCAACCAGGACGTCGCGATGTTCGAGTCCGACGACATCGTCGCCTACCTCCTCCAAACCTACGGCCCGACCGGCGCGCTCACCGCCAGCCCGGCAGCCGGCGTCTTGCCCCGCTGAGATCCCTGGGCTAAACCTGCACCGCACGTCTTCTGATGGCTGTGTTGAGCCCACTTTACTTCATTTTCCAACGAGCCCGAGCATGTCCGATTTCCGTCCCGATCAGATCGAGCCCAAGTGGCAGGCCTACTGGCAAAAGAACAAGACCTTTAAGGTCGAAGAGGACCTCAGCAAACCCTCCTTCTTTGTGCTCGATATGTTTCCCTATCCCTCGGGCTCCGGGCTGCACGTGGGACACGTCGAGGGCTACACCGCCACCGACATCATGGCGCGCTTTAAGCGGGCCCGCGGCTTCGACGTGCTCCACCCCATGGGCTGGGATGCCTTCGGTCTGCCGGCCGAGCAGCACGCCATCAACACCGGCACCCATCCCCGCGACACCACCGTCGAAAACATCGCGACCTTTAAGGGCCAGCTCCAGGCGCTGGGCTTTGCCTACGACTGGGATCGGGAGATCAACACCACCGACCCCGATTACTACCGCTGGACCCAGTGGATCTTCCTCAAACTCTACGAGCAGGGCCTGGCGTACATCGCCGAGGTCCCCGTGAACTGGTGCCCGGCGCTCGGCACCGTGCTCGCCAATGAAGAGGTCATCGACGGGCGCAGCGAGCGCGGCAGCCACCCGGTCATCCGCAAGCCCATGCGCCAGTGGATGCTCAAGATCACCGCCTACGCCGAGCGCCTCCTCGACGACCTCGAGCTGATCGACTGGCCCGACCACCTCAAAGACATGCAGCGCAACTGGATCGGGCGCTCCCAGGGCGCCGAGGTCGACTTCAAGGTCGACGCCGCCTCCGCCAACGGGCTCGATGCCAACATCCGCGTCTTCACCACGCGCCCCGACACCCTCTTTGGCGCCACCTACATGGTGCTCGCCCCCGAACACCCCCTGGTCGACGACCTGGCCAGCGACGCCCAGCGCGACGCTGTGATCGCCTACCGCGACGAGGCCGCCACCAAGAGCGAACTCCAGCGTACCGAACTCCAAAAAGAGAAAACCGGGGTCTTCACCGGCGCCTACGCCATCAACCCGGTCAACGGCGCGCGCATCCCCATCTGGATCGCCGACTACGTGCTCTGGGGCTACGGCACCGGCGCCATCATGGCCGTACCCGGCCACGATGAGCGCGACTGGGAGTTTGCGAAAGCCCACGACATCGCCATCGTCGAGGTCATCGCCGGCGGTGACGTCACCCAGGCCGCGCATACCGGCGACGGCGAGCTGGTGAACTCCGACTTCCTCAACGGCAAGGCGGTGGCTGACGCCAAGAAGACCATCATCGCCTGGCTCGAAGAGCGCGGGCTGGGGCAGGGCACCATCAACTACAAGCTGCGCGACTGGCTCTTTAGCCGCCAGCGCTACTGGGGCGAGCCTTTCCCCATCCTCCATCGCGAAGACGGCCAGGTCGTGCCCCTTCCCGAAGAGCAGCTTCCGCTGACGCTCCCCGATGTGGAGCGCTACCAGCCCAGCGGCACCGGGGAATCCCCCCTGGCCACCATCGACGCGTGGGTCAACACCGTCGATCCCCGTGACGGCACCCCGGCGCGTCGCGAAACCAACACCATGCCGCAGTGGGCCGGCTCCTGCTGGTATTACCTGCGCTACATCGACCCCCATAACGACGAAGCCCCCGTCGACCCCGAGAAAGAAAAGCGCTGGATGCCGGTCGACCTCTACGTCGGCGGCGCCGAGCACGCCGTGCTCCACCTGCTTTACGCCCGCTTCTGGCACAAGGTGCTCTACGACATCGGCGTCGTCTCCACCCCGGAGCCTTTCCAGCGCGTTGTGAACCAGGGCATGATCCTGGGTGTCACCTACCAGTACTTCACCTCCCCCGAGGGCGAGGCCCTCTCCTACAAAGAGGTGGGCGCGCGCACCGATCTCTCGCCAGCGACCATCCCCGCCGACCAGGTCGAGTGGAAGAACGAGGTCCCCTTCCACCCCGAGCACGGCGTTGAACTCGAAGAAATCGTCGAGAAGATGTCGAAGTCGCGCGGAAACGTCGTCAACCCCGACGACGTGATCGCCGAGTACGGCGCCGACAGCCTGCGTCTCTACGAGATGTTCATGGGCCCGCTCGAGCAGACCAAGCCCTGGAACCCCCGCGGGGTCAGCGGTGTGCACCGCTTCCTCTCCCGCGTCTGGCGCCTGACCGCGGCCGAGGAGGGCCTGAGCGACACCATCGTCGACGCCGAGCCGACCGACGACATGCTCCGGCACCTGCACCGCACCATCAAGAAGGTCACCGAGGACACCGAGGCGCTTCACTACAACACCGCCATCGCCGCGATGATGGAGTACGTGAATTTCCTCTACAAACTCGACACTGTACCCCGCGCCCTGATCGCGCCCCTGGTTCAGATGCTCGCTCCCTACGCGCCCCACACCGCCGAAGAGCTCTGGGAGCGCTTAGGGCACGAGTCCTCGGTCATCAACCACCTCTGGCCCACCTACGAGGAGAAGTGGCTGGAAGACGACTCCTACGAGCTCGCCGTCCAGGTGATGGGCAAGCTCCGCGGCGAGATCACCGTCCCCAAAGATGCCGACGAGGAGGCGGTGGTGGCGCTCGCCAGGCAGAATGAGAAGGTCGAGGAGCATCTGGCCGGCAAGACCATTCGCCGCGTCATCTTCGTGCCCGGTCGCATCCTGAACTTCGTGGCGAACTGAGCCTGCGCGGTGGCGACGCTGCCGGGCCGCCGCGATGGCGAGGCCCGGCGGTGAGCCCGGCAGGGTAGAGCGCCCAAAAAGAGCCGGAGGCCTTAAGGTCTCCGGCTTTTTTTATGCGCGCCAGGCCAGGCTCGCCTTCGGCGCGCGGCAAGGGGCGCTCCCACCAGATCGAGCGTGGCGCAGGGGCCGCCGCGCCTTAAAACGCCCCGGCGAGTGTCGACAGGAGGGCGGCCGAGCCCAAAACGCGCGAGTGGCGCTCGTTGGCGTGGTTTCGCGCGTGAGAGGGGGAGCGCATCCGGCCACCCGACGTTCTTTAGCCCTAAAACCCGAGATCCCCCCTCGATCCTGACGTGGTGTGGCGTCTCCGCGTGTGATCGACGCTCGTCGCCGCGTTTTCAGTCGGGGCGTGGCCCTGGCGAGCGTGGTGGGAATGGGTTCGCTTTCGAGAACGCGCGCCGGGCGGCCGAGCACGGGTTTTCAGTTCCGAAAACGCGTGATCGGCGGGCGCGCACGCGACTTCCGTTGCGAAAGCGCGCGAGCGACGCCTGCTCGCGCCTTGAACGCCGTGACGAGCCGCCGGCGAAACTTCACACGCGCCCTTGAGCTTTGGAGGCTCTTTGCTAGGCTCATCCCCATACCCGAGGACGTCAGCCGTACGGGGGCCCTTTTGCGGCTCGCAGGTGTTCTGTGCGCGTGGTCGCGCGCGGAGCAGAGGCGCATCATCTGCTTTTGGAAACAGGAGTCTGTGATGAGCAACAAAGTGGGAAAGACGGTGGAGAATCGTGTGAACTGGGGCCGGTGGGTGGTCTCCTCCATTCGCATTCACGGGGAGGAGGTCGCCACCAGGCTCGGCGGTCAGATGGGCTTTGAGGCCCCGGAGTGGAGGCGCTTCATGGATGGTCAGGGGGACTCGCTGAGCGAACTCACCGAGCGCCTCTGGCAGAAAGAGGCCGAGCTGGCCGGGGAGCGTGCCGACGATGTCGAGCACCGCACGGCCCGCGACGAGGCCGCCGGCCGGGTGTTGGCGATGCTCTCGCGCACGCGCTCGCTCTTGGAGGCTGGCGACTCGGCGCAGGTACGTCGCTTTGGTCTCGACGGCGAGCTGCCCCGTCACCCCAAAGCGCTGGAGTCCTTCGGGCAGAACGTGGCAAAGATGCTCCACGAAGCCGACCTGACCTTTGAGGCGATGGGCCTGAGCATCGCGACCCGCGAGCTCGCCGCTACCCTGCAATCCCCGATCGACGTGCTGCGCAAGGAGTTGGTGACGCTCAACGAGGAGGAGCGCAAAGCTGAGCGCCTGCTCACCGAGCGCGACGCGTTGATCGAGGACTGGTCGCGCATCTACCAGGCGGTCGCCGCCATCATGGAACAACTCTACCGCCTGGCGGGCCACGACGAGCTCGCCCGCCGCGTGCGTCCCACGGCCCACAGCGCGCTGGGCGTCGTCTCGCCAGGGGCGGGCGGTGAGCCCGACGCCCCGGCGTCTCCGGGGGCCGCGGAGCCGCCGGCGCCGCAGCCGGAGGGCGTGGAGTAACGCTCGGTAGCACCAAACCCAAAACACCAGCGGGCCGCCGGAGTTCATTCCGGCGGCCCGCTGGCGTTTGGTCGTTCTCGCGGGCGTGTCAGTCTGCCGCGTGGGCGCGGCGGGGGCTGGGACGGAAGACCTCGCCAGACCTCGCTACATAAGAGCCTTCTCGGTGGTCTGACGTGAGGTGGCGAACCCTTGGTGGGGAGGCGCGAGACCCGTGAGCGCGCGCGGCGGCGTCGGGGCCTGTGACTGGGAGCGGGGTGCCCCCCACAGGGGCTGGGGGGCACGCAGGTCGGCGTCATGGTGGGGGACGCCGGCCGTCTTACAATGCCGGTTAGCGCGGCACGCTCTGCAAAGGGTAGGGCTCAAGATGCTCGACCATGGCCCCGTCGCCGAGCTCGCCAAAGAGGTTGAAGCCTTTGCAATGCGCGCGCCCCTCGGGGTCGAGCACGCAGAGGTGCCATTGCCCCAGGCTTACCTGGGTCACCTCGACATCCAGCGAGAGCTGATAAAAGTCACTGATGTAGGGCTGGCCTCCCTCGGTAATCAAGGCGCTCCGGTTATCGCCCGCGCAGCTCACCTGACCCTCACGGAGAGCGCAGACCGTATCGGCGTAGAGCTCCATGTCCTCCCACGCTCCGCTCAGAATCATGGGCTCGGTGGCTGTGGAACTCGTAAAAGGCCCCCCGAAGAACCCCCGGGAACCCCAACAATGCACTTCTCCCTCGCTCGTTCGCGCGCAGGTCGTGACGTTGCCGGCCTCCACCTCCACGTAGGTCGCTTCCGAGGCGATGGTCTGCGCTTCACCCCACTCCTGAGTGGCCGCGCGCCCCAGCTGGCCATAGGCGTTGTTGCCCCAGCAGCGAATCTCTCCGCCCGCGGTGAGGCCACAGCTGTGGTAGAAGCCCGCCGACACCGAGACATAGTCGGAGCGTTCTTCGACGCGGCGAGGACGGCCGGCATAGAGATTCGGGTTCATGCCCACTTCTCCGTAGTAGTTGTTTCCCCAGCACCAGATCTCTCCGGACCCGGCCACCCCACAGCCGTGATTGAGGTTGAGAGAGATCTCCTGAAAGCTCCGATATCCCTGGTCCATGACCATCGGATCCAGGAGTCCGAGAGAGGGGTGGTTCAGTCCCAGCCCCTGGGATGAGTTGGCCCCCCAGCACATGGCCTCGCTACGGTTCTCACCGCTGAACACAAGGCCGCAGCCCGTCATGCCGCCCAGAGCAAGCTCCGTAGGCTGCCACGGCTGGAGGTCGCTGGGGACGCTGATACTTCCGGATTCCGTCGACTGCATCTGCTTCTCTTCATTTCTTCCCCAGCACTTCCAGCGATGGTCATCCAGTAGTTGTCCACAGTTGCTGAAGTAGCTGGTGACCAGTTTCGAGAACCGGGCCTCCCCGCGTACCGGGCGCAGGGGATGGCCCGTGACCTGACGGCCGTCGCCGACTTGCGCGGTATCGTTGCGGCCCCAACACCAGATCTCGCCATCGGTGTCGAGCCCACAGGTAGTATCATCACTCAGCTCCACCGCCTGCCATCGGTGTTCCCCGATGACCTTCGCCGGCTCGGCATGTCTGCTTTTGACCCCGTGTCCCAGCTGCCCGTGGACATTCACGCCCCAGCACCACAACTCCTCAGTGGTCGAGAGGCCGCACACCCCGTAGGGGCTCATCTCCACGTGGCTCAGCGCGGGCACTTCGGGCACGCGGGTGGGATCGTAGAGTTCAATGTTGGGGAGAAACCCGATGTTGCCGGTCGCATTTTGGCCCCAGCAGTACGGTTCTCCGTTGTTCAATACGGCGCATGCCGCGAGCACCGAGACGGCCACACTCTGCGCGCGTCCCGGCAATACAATGCGCTCCGGGCGCGGAATGTTGGACTCTTCTCGCCTGGGGTTGACCACGCCATTCCGGTTGTTCCCCCAGCAGTACACCTTCCCGCTCTCGGTCAACGCGCACGTGTTGCTGCTGTTGAGAGCCATCGCGTCGATAGCTTCGTCGATCGCGATCTTGAAGGGCCACGCGATGCTCACGCCGGCTCCCTCGCCGATCGCCCCTTCGACGTTGTTTCCCCAGCAGTGCATCTCGCCTTCATGGCTCAGAGCGCAGCTATGCTGACGTCCCACGGCCACCTTCGCGATCCCCTCCAACTCTCCCACCCGCAGCGGATTGGGCACAAGATCGGCGCCCTCCATGCCGGCTTGGTTCCCGCGGTTATCTCCCCAGCAGTAGACCCTCCCGCGACGATCGGCGGCGCAGGCGTGGCTGTAGGTCAGGGCGATATCGACAATGTCGGAGAGCCCCGTTCGTCGTGTAGGCTCTTCGAACACCATGCCGGTGGGGCTTTCCGAACGGATGAGGCCTTCAGTGTTGGCGCCCCAGCAATACACCTCTCCCTCCCAGTTCAGGGCGCAGGTCCTGCCGTACGAAAGGCTGACCTTGCGCCAGCGCTCGTAGCGCACCTCCACGTCGACCACCTGCTCCAGGTCTTCGAAGCGCACCTCCACCTGAGCACTCCCCTCGCCAGCGCCGCGCAGCTCTCCTCCGGCTTCGATGGCGACCACGCTCGGGTCGTGCGACGTCCACACCACATCGGCCAAAAGCTCGGGCGCATTGACGGGGGCGCCATGCCTGTCGAAGAAACGCACCTCCAACGGGCGCCTTTCGCCCTGAACCAGGTGCAGCGTGGCGGGCTCCACACGGATCTCCTCCACTCGCCAGCCGGGCCCATCATCGTCGACGACCACCAGCGGTGGTTCCTGCGGTGGCGGATCACCACACCCCCAGAGAAGGCTGCCCACGACCAGAACACAGGGACCACTCAATGACCTGAATATTCTCACGTTAACCTCGATAATAGTGCGCCTCTTACGCTTCGGCGCACGATAAAAATCAAATTCACCTGCCATGCCTCAGGGGAGGTCGTGGCGGGGGCGATACAGGCTCGACGCTCTCTGCTCCCAACCGGCCGCGCGTAAAACCAGGCACGTTGGACCATCCCCGACGGCGTCGCTCGCACACCGGAGGGCCGTAACGAAGCCCCCGCGTCTACGGCGTTGTCAAAGGATGAATGACAGGCTGATAGTTCACCCGTCTGTGGGGTGTCAAATGGTGTCGTGCTTTGTGTCTTAGGGGCGTGCGGGCCCGCGCCTCGCTTCGATGTCACCCCGGGGTGTCGAGGTGCATTCACCCCGGCGAAGCTCGTCGACGAGGTCCGCGGCCGGGGGCAGGGGAGGGCGACCCGGGGACGCGTCGGGATGACGACTCGCCAGACCTCCACCAGCACGCTCCCGCGGAGGGCCACCGCCGGAGCTCGGTGGACGCCATCGTGTCCGGATGGACGGTGGGCTCGGCACCGGGGGCGGGCCCTGGCCCGAAAGCCTGCGAAGCTCCGAAATGCCCCATGGCTCCCGCTCCTTTTATAGAGAGGCAGGCCCCCAACGCCATGCGTCGTCGTCATGACGCCCCTTCACCCCCGAGGAGTTCTGATGAACCTTGAATTTTCCGCCGCGAAGAGCGCGGCTACCCTGGCTGTTCCCGGCTCCGGAACGGTCGTCGCCCGCATCGACTTTCGCGAAGACGAGCACGGCGTCTTCCTCGACTACCTCTGGACCAACCCGATGTTCCGCGGGCAGGGCTACGCTCGCCAGATGCTCAACGCGTTCGCGGAGTTTGTGCGCTCTTCGGGCAAGGGCATCACGCCCCTCTGTGGCGTGGCTCGCGCCATGATGCAGGGCGATCCACGCTACGACGATCTTCTCCCCCAAAACTTCGGTGAGTCCCCGGGGTGAGGGGGGCTTCACCACGTTGGATGAGGGGGAGGGCGAGTGAACCCTGAGCTTTGGTCGGGCTCCGCACAGGGTTGGGTTTCGGGGCGTGGAGGCTCCTCAGAGCTGACGCGATGCGTCACGTTTTAGGCGCCTCGTTGCCTCCCGCACTCCCTTGTCCGCGCGCTCGAGCGTGTGTTAGTTCTGCCCCCAATGATAGCCGACCGAACCGCGCGTCGCTTGCGCGCGGACGGATGCCCTCACCGGCATGCGCTCAGCCCCTTTCCGATTCGACAAACGTCGTACGCCCGCACTGGAGGTGAAGTGGTGGAACCTACACAGCAAGGTAACCTGAGCCCGTCCAAACAGACCGCGACCCAGGGGGCCGGCTCCCCGCGTAAGAACGCTCCGTACCACGGGCTCAGCAAAGAAGAGCTCGTGGATATGTTTCGCGTCATCTACACCTCGCGAAAACTCGACGACGCCGAGATCAATCTGAAGCGTCAGCAGAAGATTTACTTCCAGATCTCGGGCGCGGGCCACGAAGCCGTCCTCGTGGCGGCGGCCAGGGTGCTCAAGCCCACCTACGATTGGTTCTACCCTTATTACCGTGACCGGGCCCTCTGCGTGGGCCTGGGCATGACTCCGGTGGAGGTCCTGGCCGAAGCCGTGGGCTCCTCCGAGGACCCCAACTCCGGCGGGCGCCAGATGCCCGCCCACTGGGGCCACAAAGACCTCAACATCGTCAGCCAGTCCTCCTGCACCGGCACTCAGATGCTCCAGGCCGCCGGTGCTGCTCAGGTCGCCCGCATCATGGAAGCGGTCGAAGGCCTCAAAGAGCGCACCGACCAGTACACCGGCGATGAGATCGTCTACGTCTCCATCGGCGATGGCGCCACCAGTGAAGGGGAGTTCTGGGAGGCCATCAACACCGCCAGTAACATGAAGTTGCCGGTGATGTTCATGGTCGAAGACAACGGCTACGCCATCAGCGTGCCCGTGAGCGTGCAGACCGCCGGCGGCTCCATCTCCAAAGCCTGCGCCGGGTTTGAGAACCTCTTCATCACCGAGTTCGACGGCTGTGACCCGGTGGAGAGCTACGCCAAACTCCAGGAAGCTGCCGACTACATCCGCAGTGGAAAGGGCCCGGCGCTTATCCACGCCCACGTCGTGCGCCCCTACAGCCACTCGATGTCCGACGACGAAAAGCTCTACAAGACCGATGAAGAGCGCGAAGTCGAAGCCAAACGCGACCCGGTCACCAGCTATCCGGCCTGGCTCATCAGCGAAGGGATCGCCACCGAAGACGAAGTGGCCCAGGTCCGCGCCGAAGTCGAAGCCACGATCCGACAGGCCGTCGATGACGCCCTCGCGCTCCCCACGCCGCACCCCGATACCGCCCTCGACTACGTGTACTCCCCCGACGTCGACCCCACCTCTGCCGATTTCGAGACGGCTCCGGTCTACGCCGAGGACGCTCAAGAAACCACGATGGTCGACCTCATCAACGATGCCCTGCGTACCGAAATGCGCAGAGACCCCTCCATCGTCGTCTTTGGCGAAGACGTCGCCGACGTCACTCGCGAAGAACTTTTGGGCAAGGTCAAAGGTAAAGGGGGCGTCTTCAAGGTCACCCACCGCCTCCAGGAAGAGTTCGGCGGTGCGCGCGTCTTCAACAGCCCCCTGGCCGAAGCCAACATCATCGGCCGGGCCATCGGGATGGCCACCCGGGGCTTAAAGCCCGTGGTCGAGATTCAGTTCTACGACTACATCTGGCCGGCCTACATGCAGCTCAAAAACGAGCTCTCCAACATCCGCTGGCGCTCCAACAACAACTTCAAGGCTCCCGTCGTGGTCCGCGTCCCGATTGGCGGGTACCTCAAGGGCGGCGCTCCCTACCACAGCCAGTCCGGCGTGACGCTCTTCACCCACGTGCCCGGCCTGCGCGTTGTGATGCCCTCCAACGCTGAAGACGCCAACGGCCTGCTGCGCACGGCCATCCGCTCCGACGATCCCGTGATGTTTCTGGAGCACAAGCACCTCTACCGCCAGACCTATAATAAGGGCCGTAACCCGGGCCCCGACTACATGATCCCCTTTGGCAAGGCCAACATCGTTCAGGAGGGCACCGACCTGACGATCGTCACCTACGGCGCGCTCGTCGAACGCAGCCGCCGCGCCGCCAAACTCCACCCTGACCTCAGCGTCGAGATCCTCGACCTTCGTACGTTGAGCCCCTACGACTGGGACGCCATCAGCGACTCGGTCAAAAAGACCAACAAGGTCATCGTCGCCTACGAAGACAACATGAGCTGGGGCTACGGGACCGAAATCGCCACCCGCATCGCCGACGAACTCTTCGAGTACCTCGACGGTCCGGTGCGACGCGTGGCGGCCCTCGACAGCTTCGTGGCCTACCACCCCGATCTCGAAGATCGCATTCTGCCTCAGATCGAGGACCTGGCCGACGCCATCGAGTCGCTGGCGAAGTACTGAGATAGAGCAGGGCGCGCAGCCATATCGTTGATGTGAGCCGGGAGCTTTTGCTCCCGGCTTATTTTGTATCCGCCGAGTTCTTCCAGGCATCTGTTCAGGCGCGAACCTTTTCACTCACTGAATTCCGGTGGACCCCTTGATGAACGCCTCTCCTTACCTGCGTGTCGCGCTGCTGATCGCCGCCGCAACCCTCGTCGCATTGCTTCTGGTGCTCCTTCACTCCACCGCCTGGCTCGCCAGCCTGGGAGGCTCGCTTGAGGGAGAGCGCCTCGAACGTGCGATGGCGTCGCCCAACTGGAGCGCGGAGGAGAACATCTTTCTCAACCCCGTTGAGACCTCGGTGATGGAGCCCGGCGGCACCTGGGAGACGACCCGCGGCTGGTTCTCCAAACCAGCCGACTCCGTCCCGTCGCGCGAACTCCCCACGAACTCACCCGACCTCGCGTCCCCTCCTGTAAGCGGCCTGCGCCTGACCTGGCTTGGCCACTCCTCGACCCTGCTGGAGATCGACGGGGTGCGCCTTCTCCTGGATCCCGTCTTCTCCGAGCGCGCTTCCCCTTCCACCATCCTGGGGCCCAAACGCTTTCATCCCCTGGTCATCCAGCCGGACGAACTTCCCACGCTCGATGCGGTGATCATCTCCCATGATCACTACGATCACCTCGATATGCAGGCGGTTAAAGACCTTTTGCACCTGAGCGACGCGCTCTTTCTCGTCCCGCTGGGAGTAGGCGCACATCTTGAGCGCTGGGGCGTGCCCGACGAACGCATCGTGGAACTGAATTGGTGGGATGAACATGACATCAAGGGCCTGACCATCGCCGCGACCCCCTCGCGCCACTTCACCGGACGCGGTCTCTTCGACCGGTTTGAAACTCTCTGGGCATCCTGGACCTTCGTCGGCCCTGAACACCGCGTCTTCTTCAGTGGCGACACCGGCTTCTTCGATGGGTTTAAGGACATCGCAAAGCGCTACGGCCCTTTCGACATCGCCATGTATGAGATCGGCGCGTACCACCCGGCCTGGGGGCAGATTCACCTGGGGCCAGAGGGCGCGCTCGACGCGTTTGAGAGCATGGACGCTGCCATCGTCATGCCCATCCACTGGGGAAGCTTCGATCTGGGGATGCACAGCTGGACCGAGCCCATTGAGACCTTTGTTTCGCTGGCCGAAGAGCGCGGTCATCAATGGGTGACCCCGGCCCCCGGCGCTTCGGTTGAGCCGGGAGTCACAGAGCCTCGCTCGCCATGGTGGCGCATCAACGATCCTTAACGACCAGAGACTTGAGCGGCGGTGTCGCCAGGATAGGGTAGGGGCTCTAACCTCAAACGCCGACGAGTTCTCTGCAGGGGCGACGTCGCAACCACCGGATTTCGTATGCGACACTCTCGTGCTCTTGCTGCTCTTTTGGTCGCTTCGGCCGTGCTGCTCTTCTCGTCCTGTGACGAGCCGTCAAACCCCACGCAAGAGCCCTTCGATGCGGGCGCATCCAGCGATGCCGATGCCGTCGACGCGTCCTTCACTGATACAGCTCCCCCCGCACCCGACGCCGAAGCCCCCTCGGACGCCGAAATCGACACCGCTGATAGCGCGCCCGACCTGCCTGACGACTGCCCTGCCGCGGAGTCTGAGGGGATTAGCGCCCTGCTCGGAGGGGGCGAAGAGGGCCAAACCCTCGTGATCTGCGGCCGCGGCTTCGGTACACAGGGGCCCACCACTTTCTTTCTTGAGGACTTCGAAGCAGGGCAGGCCGGAGCGTCTCTTCAAACCGACGCCACCCGGGGCCAGTGGCTTGATCCTAAGGGAACCTACGTCGACGACGACGCGCTCTCCGGGATAAACGCGCTGCTGGTCGCCGATCACATCGAGACCGAGGGGCGCGGCGTCAGTGCCGTGCTCGGTTTTCCCGATGACCAGGGCGACTTCGGCCTGAAGCACTTCAACGAATTCTTCGTGCACTGGTCGATGCGCGACCTGGGGGACTTCCCCGGCCACGATTCCAGCCCCACCTCCTTCTCTTCCGACTCCAGCGCCAAAGACATCTGGGTGATGTACGGCGATCGCGGCGACAACTACGACTATTCTTGCTCTCGGGGCAGCTGCAACGGAAACGACATCGTCCTGGCAACCCATACGGGCCAGGGAAGTTTCAAACATGACGGCAATAACACCAACTCAAACTGGTGGATTGGCGGCTACTGGGCCTTTCAACAGTGGAATACCCTCTCCACCTACCTCAAAATCAACCCCGAAGACCCCTACGGGGCGACGACCGGGGTCTTCGAACACCTCAGCGCAGGGCAGGGCGTCTATCGCAGCACCTACAACGAAGGGGTGTTGCGTGAAGATCTCACCGAGATCCCTCCGGTCTGGGATCGCCTCAAGTTTGGCGCCTGGTACCGCACCGCCGGCGATGTTCGCCGCCTTATGGACGAGATCTACGTCGCCGTTGGGCCCGGTGCCGCAGCCCGCGTCGAGGTGGCCAATGCCCCCAACTTCGATGAAGCCACCCGCGTCATCATCTCGCCGGTGAACGCCTGGACGGACACTCGCATCGAGGTGGATCTTCGACTCGCTGACCTCGCCACCAGCGACGAAGAACTCTATCTCTTTGTCGTGGATGCTCACCACCGGCGTAGCGCTGGTGTGGCGCTCTCGCGTTAGTCCTTCAGCCGGTGGGCCACCGAGCCCGCACTCCTGACCGGGCGCGGCCACTCCTCAATGCTCATCGAGCTCGAGGGGCCGCACGTTCTTCTGGCCCCGGTCTTCGCCCACACCTACGGCCTCGTCGACCTGGCCACGTTTGAAATCGGCGCCTATCACCCATCCTCGGGCCAGGTGCACCTTAGCTCCCCTGGGCGCACTCGATGCTGCCGGGCCGATGAATGCCTCGCTCATCATGCCCATCCACTGGTGCACCTTCGATCTCGGCCTCCACGGCTGGACGGACCCCACCGAAACCTTCGCTCACGAGGCGGATGCACGCGGTCTGCGCTGGACCGCGCACGCTCCGGGGGCTCCGTCGAACCCGGAAGGCTGGAGCCTCGCCAGCCCTGGTGGCGATGACGCGTGCCGATGAGTCGCCGATCACAGAGCCCGGGCCCTCGCTGCCTTGGGCGTTCTCACCAGAGGTGTGGTACATCGCGAGGCATTCGCCGGCTTGAACCGCGCACCAGCTGTCTTATCCTCGCCGCGTCATCGTCTGCTACTGATGATCTCACTGACCTCTCCACTGGAGTTTGTATGTTTCGTCAGCCCCTGACATGGACCTTCACGCTTACCGCGACCGCAGCGCTGACCTTGTCGGTGACGGCCTGCAAGTCGACCCTCCCCGATGAGTCTCCCGCCGAAACGACCACGGCCGCGGTCAATCTCTCCGAGTTGGCGGCGCACGAACAGGTCGGCTACCTCCTGCCCTCGGACACCATGGTGGTCGCCGGGTATCACATCGAACTCTTCCGGGAGTTCCGGCAAACCTCGCCAGTGCCCCAGAACCTGGCCCGCTCCCTGGTCCTCGACCTCCCCCTGGTCGTGGACATCCTCACCCACGATGAGGGGCCTGAGCCCCTGGCCGGTCTCAACCCCGAGGGTACCCTCTATCTGGCTACCTCCCGCGCCGGCTTTGAACCCGCCATCGACAGCCTCCGCGTCGGTAGCCCCGAACTTCTGGCGACGGCGGAGCTTGGCCTTCCCGAAACCTTCCACCTGCGGGCTCTGCTCCCAGTCTCCGATGCCGAGGCGGCGCTCACTCAGATTCAAAACGCCCAACTTACGAACATCCGCGCTGTCTCCCGGGGCGACTTCCTGGTCATCGACTTCGCTGCTGGCATCATCGAGCCGGACGTCATCGCCTGGGATGAGAGTTCGCCGATCACCGAAGGCCTCCCGGATACCGCCAGCGCCGCCTGGTCGGCATTTGCCTCGCGCAACGCCCCCTTCGCCCTCTACGCCCCCATCGAAGGCCTCTTCGACCAACTCGCCCTCATCGAACTCAGCTCTACTTTGCTTGCCCCTCGTACCGCTACCGAGCAGGCGCAGATGAAAGCGATCTACGCGTCCGAACTCTCGCAGATCGCTCAGGAGTTTAGCTTCGACAGCCCCGAGGTCGCTGAGTCCGAAGACCTCGCGCTGATCCTCTCGTTCTCGCAATCGTCGCTGACACTGGATGCGGTCGCCAGCCTCACCGAGTACGGACAGTCGCTGGTGGATGCCCTCGCTCAAGCGGCGCCGATGCGCGCGCGCACCGGCGCCCGGCCCGTGCTCGACCTGCGCTTTGGTCTCGATCTCTCCGCCGCAATCGCAAAACACACCACCCCTCGCTGGGCTGACGATGTTCAGGGCATGGATGACGCCAGCTTCGCCCGCATGCTCGAAGGCCAGACCCGGGACTCCGCCTGGGGCTTCCCCCTGGGAGTCATCCGCTCGCCAATCACCGGCTACGCGCTCTTCGATCGTTTCCTCGGTCAGCATACGACCCCCGCTGAGTTCGCCCTGGTGCGCGGCTTCTGGATGCAGATCCTCGACGCCCGTGACTCTGAACTCGTTACGGCACTCTCGCTGAACTTGCCCGCCGATGCGCCTCAAGCCTCGTTTGAAGACTTCGCAAAGGTCGCGCTGCGCCCCCTGGGAGAGCCCCTCGAAATGAATGTCGTGGAACGGGCGCAGGGTATTGAATTCCAGGCCTCCACCGCGGCTCCCGTCGATTCGATCTTCGCCTCACAGGATATCAGCGTTGAGCCGGGCCTTGACCTCTACCTTAACCTCGAACGCACCTTCTCCCTCATGCAGAGCATCCAGGGAGAGGGGGGCCTTAACCCGATGCAGATGATGATTTTTGGGGCCATCGCCAGCAGCGGCCTCACCGAGGTCTTTACGCACGCCAGCTTCGCCCCGGGACAGGGGCTGGTCCGACTGCAATGGGGCGGAGGCTCCCTGAAACTGCCGCCCCCCGTCGACGGGGCGCGTGCCCCTCGCGCGCTGAACGCCGCCGATCCCTGCCTCTTCACCGCGCGTGAGTGGTCCATCCTCGGCCTGAGTGAGTTTTCCGCGTTGCGTGACCCCGCCACCGAAGCTCCCGCCCTGGCTCAGGAACTCAGCGGCGCCCTGGATGCCCTGGCTGCTCAGTGTACCGACCCGAGCGCTCGGGAGCGGGTCTCCACGCTTGCCGAAGACTGGCGCGTGATGACCCCCTGAGCCTTATCACTCAAGGTCAGCGGAGTACGTTGTACCCTGGAAAGATGAGGCCCCCTGCTCGGTGAGAGCAGGGGGCCTCTTGGTTTGATGCATCAAGTGTCCGCACAAGCACTCCGCGCTGGCTCGAACCGCCACCGGGGGGAGCTTTCCACACCACTCCTCTTTCCTGTGCATGTCTGTGGTGTTAGGCTCCCCTTATTACGCTGTGAGCAGATGGTGATGTCGCTGGATGCGACATCGAGAGTGACGCCGGGCAAGGCGCGAAACTTCAGGCGATGCTTTTGTATCGTCGAGACTTCGCATCCCCGCTTGGTAGCGCTCTCGATCGAGCAGACGTGATATCAACGATAGCTCAAAGCGTATGAATCTCTCCACACGTCGTATCGCTGGGGGACTACTAGCAGTCGCCACCTCGTGCCGTCGCGGTGGGCTCTTGTGACGTACCGTCCATTCATCTCGCACATCCAACGAGAGGAGTCAGTGATGCATGATCTTCTTCGCTCCTACCTCAAAGGTAGGTTGCTCCCCACCGGGCGTCGCCTCTTCGCACTCGAAGCGATCGCAAAGGCCGCCCAAAACCTCAATGACCAGGCGCTCGTCAGCCGCTGTCTGGAGGCTCAGCGTCTCAACCGCAAGACCCGTCGCATTGAGATGATCTACCGATCTCAACGTAGCCAACGCAGCAAAGCCCGGGGCAACTCCGTTCAACTCGACGCTGAGATCGGTACCATCCTCAGCGCCATGTGCAGTGTCGCGGAAGGACATAGCTTCAGCAGCGATGCCGTCGCGGAGCTCGCGACCGAGTTCGTCGTCGAGGTCGCTCCCGACGGCCGCGCCGCGCTCACCCGGCAGAACTTCGAGACCCAGCTCGCAGATGCAGAGGCGCTCCTGGATCGTTTTGACTCCGACCTCGCCCCTCACATCTCGGAGCTCGGCCTGGAAAGGCATCTCAAGCAGTTGCGAGAGGTCGTCCCCAGGTTCGCCCGGGAACTCGCTCATGAGGCTCCCAGGAAGCTCTCTCACGAGGAAGTTCAGGCCGCTCAAGCCATGGGCCGTGAAGCCTTCGCCTCCGTGATCTTCCTGGTGCTGGGGACCTACGCCGATGATGCCGATACCCGGCAGCTCTTGCTCAGCGAGTACCATCGCCAGGATCGCTTCGCCGCGGAGAGCTACCGGCGCCACCGCAGCGTAACCGACGTCGACCCGCATACCGGGGACGATATCGCGTCGAGCCCCGACGCCGGGGAACCCGCGGTGCTTTCCCCCCCGCACGAACAGCTGCATTGACCCCCTGCCTCCCGTGACGGCACACAGGCAACAGAGCAGAGGTCGCAGCCCCACGAATAGCAAAGCTATTCGTGGGGCTTTTTGCTGCGCCCCCGCGCACTCGCCAGCCGCACCCCTCCATGGTCACCTCCCCCCGTCTCTCTCAGCTCATCCCCGTGCGTTTTTTTTGTTTTGTCGCTCCAGGCTCCTCGTGAGCCTTGAACTGCATCGGCGCAGACCGGCCGAGCCTGTGAAAAACCCAGTCGGCCACGAGATTTGAGTCAGCGAGCCTGTGAAAAACCCAGTCGGCCACGAGATTTGAGTCAGCGAGCCTGTGAAAAACCCAGTCGGCCACGAGATTTGAGTCAACGAGCCTGTGAAAAACCCGGTCGGCCACGAGATTTGAGTCAGCGAGCCTGTGAAAAACCCGGACGGCCACGAGATTTGAGTCAGCGAGCGCCTGGAAACCGTCGAGGGGCGGCGGATTCGCGTCACGCGGCCCCGCGTGCCCGGTCTTTCACTGGACGTGATGCCGGCGGAACACCCGAAAAGAAGAGGGGAGGGCGAACACCGGCACACGCGTCGCCGGCAACTTCATCGGACGTGCGGTGTGTGGCGTCGCCAATCCGCAAAAAAAGCCCCCTGAGAGCGGCACGCTCCCGGGGGGCTCCTGGATACCTGAGGCTGCGACGATCGCAAGCCCGGGAGATCAACTCGGCTGGACAACCCGGTCAATCGCGGCTGCCAGATCAAAATCCTTCGCGGTCAGGCCCCCGGCGTCGTGCGTCGTCAGCACCAACTCCACCCGGTTATACACGTTAAAGAGCTCCGGGTGATGGTCCGCGGCTTCGGCCAGCGGGGCCACTCGATTGATAAACGCGATGGCCGATAAAAAATCATCGAAAATTAGCTCGCGCTTGATCCTGTCGCCTTCGCGTTCCCAGCCATCCAGGGCTTCAAGACCTTCCGAAATCGTTGCTTCAGCGAGTAGCGTCGGGGCCATCTCAGCTCCTTGTCGACATTGAATTATCCACGTGGGGCAAACTCCACATCCAACAGGTCGGCCTGCTTCAGTAATGCGCTAATCTGCTCAACTCGCCCGAAGCGCTTCCACACCGTGGCCACCGCCCGTAGCTGACGAGCGGCCTGCCGAGAGGGCGTTTGTTCGGCGCTATGGCGTGCGAGCTGCCCGAGCAGATCTAACCACACCTCGCGATCCAACTCCGCCAGCAACGGCTGTTTTTCGGCTTCGACAATCAGCGTTTCATACGCCGAGGTCGACTCTGTGAGCAGTGCGTAGAAGGCCGCATTCGCCTGACAGAACACGGTCACCCGGGGCATGCCCAGATCTTCGGCGTCGGCTCGGGCTCGGCCTAGTTCCAGCGCCGCCAGTTGCAGACGACTTAAGAAACATTGCAGCAGCCCCATCAGACTCCGGGCCTTGGCACGGTCCTCGGCCGTTCCCTGCGCGTCGACATGTTTGAGCGTCTCGCTCAAATTGTGCTCCGCGCTCTCCAACTCGCCATGCCACATGTCGACCAGCGCCAGATTGTTGCGCAGGTCAAAGAGCCCCCAGTTCGTCCCCAGGTTCTCCTTGAGCCGACGGGCCTCCCTCAACACGGTCTGCGCCTCGTTGAACCGCCGTTGGTTAATCAGCACGATGCCTTTATTGAGCAGGGGCTGCGAAATCATGACCTGGTCGCCGATGCGCTCAAACACCTCGATGGCCGCGTCGAAGTGCTGCTCGGCCTGCGCATAGCGACGCGTCATCACCATCAGGATCCCCATCCCGTTTTGCGCAGCTCCGATATTAAACGGGGTGCCCAGTGCCTGGTGAATGTTCAGCCCCTGCCGAAGAAGCCCCTCGGCCTGGTCATAGTCCTCGATCTCCAGCTTCAACTGACCCAGCTGACGAAACGCCTCGGCAAGTCCGTGCCGATCCCCGATCGCTCGCTTTAATTCCAGAGCGTCGCGCAGGGTCTGTTCTGCCTGCGCAAATCGATCCGGGGCATTGAGAGACGGAGCCATCAACGCTCCGCCCAATGCGATCAACGCGTCACTTAACCCCTGACGATTCCTGGACGATTCAAACGCCCTGCGTGCTCGTTTCAGGTAGGCGTAGCGCTCATCATGATCCCCGCGACGCTGAGAGGCCTCGGCCAGATGCAAGAGTACCTGGCCCGTGACCTCGGCATCGCCAAGCGTTCCCGTCATCGTCTCCAGCTGCTCGCGAACCTGCTGGCCAGCCAGCGCATCGCCACGGATCAAGTGCACCCGGGAGAGGCCAATCAATGCCTTGGCGACGCCGGCCACATCGCCGATCTGCTGACTGTGGTCCAGCGCCTGGCTATAGTAGTGCGTCGCCTCATCGGAGCGAGATTGAATCGTGAGCAGATGACCAAAGCCGCGCAACGCCCGACTTCGTTCCGGCCCTCGGGCATGCCCGCCCTCCACCACGCGCCGGTAATGCTCCTCCGAAAGACCAAACTCCCCAAAACGACGCGCCAACTCCGCCATCGCCAGGTTCGACTCGGTCCATAACTCTCCGTGATCCCCGCGGCGCTCCAGCAGTCCTAACAACTCCCGATAGCGATCCCGGGCGCCACGCAGATCAAAACGCGCCATCGAACGCTTCGCGGCACCACTGAGGCTGTCGCGATAGCGATCGCTATCGCCGGCCTGCCGCCAGTGATCGGCGATCTCCACCAGCGGCACCTCCAGCTGACGCTCCCCGTAAAACGCCTGCTTGAGTTCGGCGGCCCCCTGGTGCATCCCGCGCGTGGACCACTGCTCCCGAAGCTCTTTGAGCATCGCCTCCCGCAGCAGACTGTTCTCAAACTCCACGCAGATCAGATTCTGATGCACGCCCTGGCGGGCGATCGCCTCTTCACTCAAGGCGCCGAGGTCCAACTCCAGCTGGCTGACATCGTGTCCCTCCAGCCGGGTCAGCGCGGCCTTCAACAGGTCCACCGGAACGCGCATCCCCAACACGCTCAGCCACTCCAGCACACGGCGCAGCTGAGGGCGATCGCGGTGCTTATGGATCGCCTGCTCCACCCGCAAGGCCATCAACTCCATCAAATCCGGTGGGAGCTCAATTTTGCGCGGGTTCCCGCTCTTCAGACGCCAACGCTCCCCGGCTTTCTGCAGGTTGTTCTCATTCTGCAGGTACCGGATGATCTGGATAGCGTGCAGGGGCACCCCCTGACTCAACCAGCCCACGCGCTCTTTCAGCCGCCTCTCCAGCGGCAAAATCGAGTCCAGAAACACCGAGAGCGCTTTGCCCCGGAGGCGACGCAAACGCTGCCGTGAGAAACTCACCCCGACGTTCGCACCAATGGTACGAAGATGGTCCTCCAGATCCGGGTTCAGTCCCCGCTCCTCCGGACGCATCGTCAACATCAGAACCACCGGGCAGGCCTGGGTCCGCATCGTCACGGCGAAATACTCCAGAAACCCCAGGCTGGCACTGTCGGCGTACTGAATATCTTCCAGCGCCAGCACCAGCGGCCGGCGCTCGGCCATGCGCAACAAGAGTCGCTCCAGACGCGCAAAGAGGACCCCGGACTCCGAGGCCGCCAGCTCCGAGGGCTCCATCACCCGCGGCCTTAAAAAGTCGACGATCGCCCCGATTTCCCCGTCGGAGAACCCTCCCAGACTCCGCAAATCCTGGCGAACCGTGCTGTCCACCTGCATGCGCTCACTGTGCGAGACTCCCCAGAGTCCTCCAATCGCTTCGCGCAGCGCCTCCAGCGGAAGAGAGCGCCTGCGGAAGGCCGCCGTAGAGTAGGACACCGGTGTCTCGGAGAGCGCACTCATCACCGCGTGCACCAGATGGGTCTTGCCCACCCCTCCCTCTCCCTCCAGCAGTACCACCTGCCCCGACCCCAACTGGCCAGCACTCTTCACCAGGCCGACCAGCGTATCAAACTCACGATCTCGCCCGATCAAGGGCAGGTCGAAGCGTGGCCGAGAATGCGCCCGCGTTTGAAAGGGGAAACTCGGTCGTGCGGCCTCGGCTGGCGCAGGGACTTTGCGGCTGATGCGTTTGATTTCAACCCGTGGCGCGCCCCGAGGCAGGGGAGGGGGCTCCGCTCGCGGCTTCGGAGGCTCAATCAGGTGGGTGGCGTCCAGCTCCGCACTCTCGGTCGCTGCCACCGCGTCAGGCGTCGTCTGCACCACCGCATCTGAGGCCTGACTCGTCTCCTCGGTCGTACTCGTATGCCCAAACGCGCGTTGCACCTCCATCGGCACGATATGCGAGGCCGAAATCTCCGGACGGCTTCCGCCGCCCTGAGGCGTCGGCCGAATCTGCATCGCTTGAATCGCGTCGAGAAATCCGTCGAGCAAGGCGGCCGCGTCCTGATAACGGGCCAAAGGATCCTTCTCACACGCCCGGCGTATCAACCGACCCACCGGCGTCTGTTCCAACTCCGGGGGGAGCTCCGGAACCTGATCGCGGATCTGCTTGTGGATCACATCCATGCGGTTGCGGCCCGTCACCGGGGGCTGCCCGCTCACCATCTCATAGAGCAAGAGCCCCAGCGCGTAGACGTCGGTTGCTGGCGTGATCGGTTCCGCGCAGGCCTGCTCCGGTGCCATATACAAGGGCGTCCCGAAAATACGCCCGGCACGCGTTAAGGCCTCCTCCCCGTCGGGGTCGTCGTCGGAGTCCGCCAGCGTCATCTTCGCAACGCCAAAGTCCAGCACCTTGACGTAGTCCCGCTCCCCGAACATCTCACACAGAAAGATGTTCTCCGGTTTGAGATCGCGGTGGACCAGCCCTCGGCGATGGGCCTCCGAGAGACTCTTCAAAACCTGGATGTAGACGTGGGCCGCTCGCGGCCACCCCAGCGCTCCCTGCGTCTGGATCACATCCCCCAGCGCATCGCCCTCCAGAAACTCCATCACCATGTACGCCAGCCCATCTTCGGTCTGGCCGTAGTCATAGAGGGTGATGGTGTTGGGGTGGCGCAGCTGACTGACGTGAAAGGCCTCCCGACGAAAGCGCTCCACGTTGATCGGATCCTTGGCGACCACGGGCGTCAGAAACTTCAGCGCGACATCTCGCCCGATATTCTCCTGAACCGCCCGGTACACCGTGCCAAACCCGCCGGTCCCCAGAACTTCCAGGATACGAAAGCGCCCACCGATTAAATCCCCCGCCTCGGGGAGCGTGGCGTCGATTGAATTCATAACTTCTCTCCGGAGCGCCTGGCCTCCGTCCCCGCTGGCAGCAGGCCAGTGCGGCGTAGCCCGCAGCAGTCTCGCTTTGCGCTCACTGCTTCGCCGGCTGCGTCTGCTGGCCCCCTCGTCTGTCGCCGTTTAGCAGGGGCAAAACCGCCATCCTTAACGTCTTCCGGTGTAGCATGCCCCCTGCTTTACACGCAACCGGGCACCCCACCCTTTGACGCTTCTGACCTGCCCCCTGTACACCATGGCCACCGCACGGAGCGCGTCGCGTTTGCGAGCTCCGTGGTGTCTCCGAGATTGCCTCTTTTCAGGATGTCCCCATGAAGATCTACAGCTGGAACGTCAATGGCCTGCGTGCCTGTGTTCGCAAAGGTTACCTCGACTGGCTCGATGCCTGTGAAGGCGACATCGTTGGCCTCCAGGAGGTCCGCGCACTTCCCGAGCAGCTCTCCGCTAAGGCCCGCAACCCCGAGGGCTGGCATACCTACTTCCACCCCGCGGAGCGCAAAGGTTACAGCGGCGTCGGACTCTACGCTCGCCAGCCCTTCGACCAGGTCATTGATTCCCTGGGCGAGGAGGCCTTCGATTGTGAGGGCCGCGTGCAGATCGCGACGCTCGGTAAGCTCACCCTGCTCAATGTCTACTTCCCCAACGGCAGCGGAAAGAACCGCGACCTGAGCCGCATCCCCTACAAGCTCGATTTCTACAGCCATCTCCGTGACATGCTCGCCACACGCATCGCCCGGGGCGAACGCATCCTGGTCATGGGCGACTTCAACACCGCTCACCGACCCATCGACCTCGCGCGCCCCACGTCCAATACCAAGACCAGTGGATTTCGCCCCGAGGAGCGCGAAGAACTCGACCGCTGGCTGGACCAGGGATGGGTCGATACCTTCCGGGCGATCCGCGGAGACGTCGAAGAACGCTACACCTGGTGGAGTCAGCGCGGAGACGTGCGCGCTCGAAACATAGGCTGGCGCATCGATTACGTGTACGCTTCTCCAGCTGCGATGGAGTTTGTGGTCGACGCCCGGATCCATGACATGGTCATGGGCTCCGATCACTGCCCCATCAGCGTGACTCTCAATCCTGACATCCTCCTCTGAGCCTCCCGGGGCACACACCGCCTCGGTATCGCTATCGCGAGTGTGCCCCGATGAACATCACCCTTCGCCGCGCCTTCCTCAGCCTTGGAGGCTCCCTCCTTGTCCTCGTCTCGGTGGTGCTCGTTCGCACCGCGATGCTGACGCCTGCCCCCTCCCAGGTGTCACAGCCTGAGATAGAGCTCTCCGATGAAGACGCGATCATCGCGCGCTTTGCCCGGGCGCTCTCCATCCCGACCGTGTCTCCCACCGCGGAAGCGCCCAACCTGCATCACTTCCGTGAGCTTCATGACCACCTCCAGAGCTGGTTTCCCCGCGTGCATGCCGAGGCTTCCTTGGAGGTTGTCAACGACGCCACGCTCTTCTTTACCCTGCCCGGAACCGACCCGGCGCTCCCCGAGGTGGTGTTCCTCGCGCACCAGGATGTGGTCCCCGTGGAGCCCGGCACCGAACACGACTGGACCTATCCTCCCTTTGGCGGGACCGTCGCCGAGGGCTTTGTCTGGGGTAGGGGGGCGCTCGATAACAAACATAACCTGATGGCGCTGATGGAGGCCCTGGAGCGTCAGCTGCAGCAGGGAGAGCGGCCGCGTCATACCCTGAGCCTGGTCTTCGGTCACGATGAGGAGGTCGGTGGCACCCAGGGGGCAAAGGTCGTCGCCTCTCTGCTCAAAGAGCAAGGAGCCTCGCTGGCCGCTGTCTATGATGAGGGGCTGATCATCGCCGATGGACTGGTTCCGGGCATCCCCGGACAGGTGGCGCTGATCGGCATCACAGAAAAGGGCTACGTCACCCTCAACCTCACTGCCACCGCCGAAGGCGGGCATGCCTCGATGCCTCCTGAACAACTCGCCGTAAGCCGGCTTGCCGCCGCCCTAAACCGCCTGGCGAACAACCCCATGCCGGCTGCCATCGACGGGCCGACCCGGATGATGTTCGACGCCCTCGCTCCGCACATGGCTTTCCCCTTTCGGGCGCTCTTCGCCAATCTCTGGCTTACCGAGCCCCTGGTCGTCTCTCAGATGGAAGCATCCCCCGCCTCAAATGCCGCGCTGCGGACCACTGTGGCGCCTACTATGCTCCGGGCCAGCCCTCGTGAGAACGTCCTGCCGCAGCAGGCTGTGGCCACATTGAACATCCGTATCAACCCGCGGGACTCCATCGCCGACGTTCTCGCGTACGTGGAGTCGGTCATCGATGACTCTGCTATCACCGTGACCCCGGTCGGTGAGATGCGCTCGGAGCCCGGGCCCATGGCCAGCACGGAGCGTGCGGGATACATCGCGCTGCGCGAGAGCGTGCAGGAGGTCTTCGGTGCGATCCCCGTGGCTCCCAATACCCTGGTGGCCGCAGCAGATGGACGTCATTTCACCGACTTGACCCCCGACGTCTATCGCTTTCAGGCCGTCGCGCTCACCGCCCGAGACCTCGAGCGTATTCACAGTACCGATGAGCGCCTGGCCACCGGGGCCTACCTCGATCTGGTGCGCTTCTATGGCCGGCTCTTGCAAAAGTGGTAGTCCGGGGCGCAGGAACGTGTTTTGACAAAAACATGCCTGAGCCGGGCGCTCCTCCGTGGTAGAGTGAGGCGGTCGCGATGCCTGAGCGTTGCGACTCGTTCACCGGGCCACACCCTCTCCTGGGTGGGCCCTTCTTCTTTGCCAGGAGACGCTCGTCTATGAACATCATCAAGCTGGAGTCCGACGCCGCAAATACTGCTGAAGCCATCAATGAATCGGTGCGGGTCCTGGAGCAGGGAGGGCTGGTCTGTCTTCCCTGTAAGGGCACCTACCGCATTCTGGCGGACCTAAATAATGCAGACGCCGTGATGCGCGTCTTCCAGTCCAAGCGCCGCGTGCATAAGGCCCCCTGCCTGGTGTTCATCGACAAGATTAACCGTCTTCATGAGGTCGCCGCAGATGTGGACCCGGCGGCCAGTGCCCTGATGAAAGCCATCTGGCCCGGTGGGCTCACCATCCTCTTTGAGGCCAGCGACTCCATCCCCCGTGCGGTCGTTAAACAGCTCACCAAAGCCAACGGCAAAATCGGCGTGCGCATCCCCGAGTCTCACCTCGTGCGGCAGATCGTGGAGCGATTCGCCGCGCCGGTCCTGGTTTCCAGCGCCAACCGGGGCAATAAATCCGGGGAGAGCTCCCCGGCGCAGGTCCGAAAGAACTTCGTGGGCCGAGTCGACCTCTTTGTCGATGCCGGGGACCTTCCTTCAGCTCCCGGCTCCACCGTTGTCGATGTCACCGACGAAGAGATTGTGATTGTGCGTCAGGGTTCGGTTCCTAAAGCTCGCATCGAAGCGGTGATCGAGGCGATGGACGAAGATCTGGACGGCTAACCCCTCCCTGTGCGAGGGTTTTGCCGCCTGTGTCCCGGGCGCAGGCGGCATCCCTTTCCCCTCGGCACGTCTCGGAGTGGTTTCATGTACAAGTTCTCGAAGATCTGGCGGTCCGCCGCACTCGTCTCACTGACAACGTTGGCCCTTGGTGCGGGCTGTGGCGAAGACGCCCAGGAAGACCCCTTTGACGCCGCGCAGACTCCGCTGGAGCAATGCGAGGTAGCCTGCGCACACATCTACGAAACCTGCGATCTCAACCTCACCTACCTCGACGGCGCACGCATGGGGCAGGCCTCCTGCGTTCAGGCCTGTGCCGAAGACGATTACTTCCAGGGCAACGTGGAGTGCGCCGCTCGCATCTCCTGCTCTCAGGATGCGCTGGATACTTGTCTTCCCGAGAAAGTTCCTGTCGCGGACTGCTCCTCGCTGCCAGACTGGGACCCCGAGCTTGCGGCTCTGGAAGAGCAGGTCGTTCACCTGGTGAACGAGTACCGGGCCGAGGGGGCAAACTGTGATACCGAAGGGGTCTTCGATCCCGCGCCTCCCGTCGTCGGGGAAGGCATCCTTCGTTGCGCCGCGCGTCTTCACAGCAAGGACATGGCCGAGAATGATTTCTTTGATCATATTCACCCGGTGACCGGAGAGACGCCTTTCGATCGCATCGAAAAGGCCGGCTATACCGGAAGTTATCCCCAGGGAGAGAACATCGCGGCCGGGCAGGAAAGCGCCGTAGAGGTGATGGAAGGGTGGATGGAGAGCGACGGACACTGCGCCAACATCATGAACCCCGACTTCACTGAGCTGGGGGTGGGCGTGTTCAGAGATAGCAGTGCTAGCAACTCGTACGGGATCTACTGGACGCAGAAATTCGGCGCACGCTGAGCGACCACCGCGCACGCCTCCGCCGGGTCAGGCACTTCCTGAGAGCCGACCCGCGCGGGATGACCATGAGTGCACTACGACAAAGCCCCGGCTGACTGGCCGGGGCTTTGTTGTGGAGGGGCCTCAGCTGAGCTCATCGATGGCCTGCAGCTGCACCATGCGTGCGTAGAGTCCACCGGCCTGTAGCAACTCAGCGGGGCTGCCTTGCTCTTTGAGCTCACCGCGCTCTAACACCACAATCTGATCGGCACGGGCCACGGTGGAGAGGCGGTGGGCGATGATCAGTGTGGTGCGTCCCTCCATCAAGCGGTCGAGCGCCTCCTGCACCAGCTTTTCGCTCTCGACATCCAGCGCGCTGGTGGCTTCGTCGAGAATCAGCACCCGCGGATCCTTGAGCAGAGCCCGCGCGATTGCCACCCGCTGCTTCTGGCCACCACTCAAGCGGACGCCTCGCTCACCGACCACCGTATCGAGCCCCTCGGGGAAGGCTTCGACAAAGCTCAACGCATTGGCCGCCGCCATTGCCTCACGCACCTCCTGGTCGCTGGCCTCCGGTCTGCCATAGCGCACGTTCTCGGCCACGGTGCCCGAGAAGAGCACCGGTTCCTGGGCGACCATCCCCAGTCCTTCGCGGAGGGCTTCCTCGCTCCAGTCGGCAATGGCTCGCTGGTCCAGGCTTACGCTCCCCTGATCCACCTCATAGAAGCCGGAAAGCAGGTTGGCGATCGTGCTCTTTCCTGCTCCGGAGGCACCGACCACGGCGAGTTTCTGCCCGGGCTGCATGTCAAAAGACACGTCGTGAAGCACGGGGGCTGTGGGGCGAGTTGGGTAGGTGAAGGAGACGTGATCAAAACGCACATGGCCCCGGGTGATCTGTGCCTCGGTGGTGGTCTCATCGTGTGTCGCGACGCGTGCTTCGGCCGCGGCGTCCAGCAGACCAAAGACCCGTTCTCCGGCGCCGAGGGCCCGGGCAAAGTCGGTCCACAGGCCGCTCATCACGCCCAGTGAGACGGCGACAAAGAGGACGTAGAGAATGTAGGCGGTGAGCTCTCCGGGGCTCATGGCCTCCGAGAGCACCAGCTGGCCGCCGACCCAGATGATCACGGCGATGGTGGCGTAGGCTAAAAAGGTGACGCCCCCACCAAAGAACGCTCCCAGGACCGCCCGGGTGCGCGCCAGCGTAAAGCTGCGTTCGATTGCCTCGGAGTAGCGCTCTTGCTCGCGTGCCTCGCGACCGAAGCTGCGCACGGTGCGAACGCCCGCGATGCTCTCTTCGGCCAGCGAGGTGGAGTCGGCGATTGCGTCTTGGACGTGGCGGGAGAGCTTACGGACGCGGCGGCCATAGGCCATGGCCACGCCTGCCACGACCGGTAAGACGACCACCATCACCAGGGAGAGCTTCACGTTGGTGACGAAGAGAAAGATCAGCCCACCGATGGCCTGGACCCCGTAGCGTAGTGCCATGGACAGGTTTGTCGTCACCACACTCTGCAAGAGCTGGGTGTCGCTGGCCAGGCGGCTCGTCAGCTCCCCGGTTCGGGTCGCATCAAAGAAGGCCATCTCCCGACCGATGATGGCGCTGTAGAGGTCTTTGCGCAGGTCGGCGACCACGCGGTCACCGACCACGGTGAAGAGGTAGTAGCGCAGGCTGACAAACACGGCCTGGAGCAAAAAGAGCCCCAGCAGCGCCAGCCCGACCGTGCTCAGTTCGTAGCGGGCTCCCTCGGAGAGCACCTCGTCGACGACCACGCGTCCCACCTGGGGGTAGGCCAGGGTAATCCCCGAACCGATCACCAACGAGAGCGTTGCCAGCGCGAGCGGGCGCCAGTGTGGCGAGGCCAGCGCCACAAGGCGCCGCCAGTCGACTCGGGCGTGTGGAGGGGGGGCGGGATGGGAGGAGGGAGAACTCGTGGAGGGGGTGTCGTCGGCGGTCATAAGAGCCTTAACGGGCATATGAAACGGGGTGTTAATCGTTGTAAGTGCTTGTTTTTGCTAGTTTTTTGGCTTTTTTGGGTGTGTTAGGTTGCCGCATCCCTGGGACGTAGCTGTTGGTCAGATACAGGGAGTAGGCAAGCAGAAGCGTTGCGCTGAGACCTGAGGCAACGCGTCGAGCCGATGAGGAGTACCATGGAGCGAAGAAGCGAAAAAGTAGGCGGGATGAAGCTGTGGCCCCTGGTTGTGGGGGCGCTGCTCTTGAGTGCCTGCGAAGGGCAGTTGAACGTGGAAGGGGGGCCAGACCTGTCGAAGGCACCATCGAGCCCCGATGCCGGGGGAGGGGACGGGTATCAGCCGCAGGACCCGTCCAATCCCTTTGATCCGGTGGACCCTTCGAATCCGCGTGACCCGTCGAACCCGGGAGATCCTGGCGATCCCACCGACCCCCATCCCGGCAACCCGCCGGAGGGCCAGGAGCCCTGTCGGTCGAACGCGCAGTTCTTTGAGCGCGAGGTCTGGACCGACGTGGTCTCGCGTCAGTGCCAGTCCTGCCACATGGAGAACGGATTCGGTGCGGTCAACAGCGACTTCGAGTTGGCGACCGAGCGGCTCTACGCAGAGGATCACCTCTCCCGCAACTACGATGAACTCTCGGGGTTTGGGCGCGAGCGTCTGGAGGAGTTTGATGACCAGTCCTTGCTGGTGCTCAAGGCGACCGGCCAGGTGATTCACGGGGGCGGCGAGGTGTTTGGCACAGAGAGCTGGCAGGCTGACACCTTGCGGGAGTTTTCGGAGCGGCTGGATGCGCCGGATCCCTGTCCCGGGGGCGTGGACCTCGATGAGGAGGGCTTTTTCGCCGGGGTCGAGTATATGAACGACCTCGACTGGCTCAGCCGAATGACGATGACGTTGGCCAGTCGGGTACCGACCGCCGAGGAGATCGCGAAGGTTGAGGCGCGCGGCGCGGAGGGGATCGATGAGGTGCTGAGCGGCCTCTATGCTGAGGCGGGGTTTTATGAGCGCCTGGAAGAAGGTCTGGCGGACATCTTCTTGACCGACTACTTCATCCAGGGCAACCCGCCGGACAACGTGCTCAACTCGAACCACTACCCGGGGCGGCGGTGGTGGGCGGAGATGGGGTTGAGCGTGGAGGCCCGCAACGAGATCGCGTTGCTGGGGCGTCATGGTCTGGGGCGAGAGCCCCTGGCGCTCTTTTCGCACATCGTCAAAAACGATCTGCCGATCAGCGAGTTTGTGACGGCGGATTACCTGATGGTGAATCCCTACTCGGCGAAGTCTTACGGGGTGGAGAACCAGGTTGACTTTGATGACGACCAGGACCACCTGGAGTTTAAGCCGGCGCGGCTGCCTGCGATCACCTCCTCGGGGATGCGTGGCGAGTACCCGCACGCCGGGGTGTTGACCTCGTACATGATGACCGGGCGGTATCCGTCGACGAACACGAACCTCAACCGCAAGCGTTCGTCCTATTTCTACCTGCTCTTTCTCGGGGTGGACATCAACAACCTGATGACGGAGGCGACCGATCCGACGGCAGTGGCAGACATTGAGAATCCGACCCGCAACGCCGCGGATTGCGCGGTGTGTCACGTGCCGATGGATCCGGTGGCTCAGCTATACCGCACCTACAACAACTACGGTCACTACCTGCCGGTCCGCGATAATCGCTTCGATGGGATGTTCCCGGCCGGGTTTAACGGCGAGGAGATCGCCGATGACGATGTCTGGCAGGGGTTAAGGTGGCTGGGGCAGCGTGTGGCCGAAGACCCCCGCTATTTCCACACGATGGTGCGCCATATGTACCGAGTGGTGCTACGTCGACCGCCGCTCGACAAGCCTGCTGACCCGGCCGCCCCCAACTACGAGGCCCGGCTCAAGGCGTACCGAGTGCAGGACGCGTTTATTCAGCGTGTGGCCACGCAGATGCGCGACAATGGGGAGAGCGCCCGGGTGGCCATTCGGGAGTTGGTCTTTAGCCCCTACTTCCGGGCGGTCGACATCGATTCACAGATGCTGACACCGGAGCGCAGCGTGGAGCTGGAAGAATTTGGTGGCCCACGCCTTCTACATCCCGAGGCGATGACCCGTCGCATTACGTCGGTGTTTGGCCGCGAGTGGATGTGGGGGCCCTTTGAGGCCTTCGCGCCCCACCTGTATCGCTACCTGTACGGAGGCATTAACTACGACAACCTGACCGAGCGGCTGGACACGCCCAGCGGTGTGATGGGTGCGGTGTCGATGGTGATGGCCAACGAGCTGGCCTGCCAGAATGTCCCCCGGGAGTTTGAGACCGCGGCCGGCCAGCGTCTGCTCTTCCCCTACGTGGAGCTGGATGACCTGCCCGGCAACAGTGCCGCCGAGGCGCGTATCCGGGAGAACATTCAGCACCTGCACTTGCGCATCCTGGGTGAGGACTTGCCGGCGGATCACGCCGAGATTGACCGCACCTATCAGCTCTTCGTCGACCTGATGGAAGACGGACAGGCCGGGATGGCTGCTGGCGAAGCGTACTACTCGGAGCGACTCAGCGACTGGTGTCGCGGCGATAGCCTGGAACGCGACCCGACCTACGCGCTGCGGGCGTGGTCCGGCGTGATCAGCTACCTGGTGTCCTCGTTTGAGTTCCTCTACCTCTAAGGAGGTTGCTATGAATCGACGTGACTTTATCAAACTCGCCGGCATGGCCGGCATGACGGTGGTATCTCCGATGGCGTTTGGGCGCATCGCCCGGGCCGAGGAGATGAATTACCCGGGGCCGTATTACGTGATGGTCAACGCCATCGGGGGGTGGGATACGACCTATCTCTGCGATCCCAAAGGGGTGAACGGCATCAACACGGCGTATGGCCAGGGTGAGATTGGCACCATCGCTTCCAGCCCGATTAAGTACGCGCCGGTGGGTAATAATCAGTACTTCTTCGAGAAGTACGCCAGCGAGCTGCTGGTGATCAACGGCGTGGACATGGCGACGACCGGGCACGCGGTCGGGGAGCGTTACGCATGGACCGGGAGTCTGGAGAATCCGGAGTATCCCACCTTTGCGGCGCTGGCGGCGGCGGCCCACGCGCCGAACCTTCCGTTGTCTTACCTCAGCTACGGCGGTCATGACGCAACCGGGGCGTTGTTGCCGCTGACGCGGGTGAGCAATGTCAGTCACCTTAAGGGGTTGGCGGATCCGGATCACAAAGAAGGGTTTGCGCATAAGCCCTACCATGCTCCGGGGGCGGCCGAATTGATTCAGCAAGCGGTGGATGCCCGCCATGCCGCCGGCCAGGACCATAGCCACCTTCCCTCGGAGCGCGCGGCGCGCAGCTCGCTCTTTACCGCGCGGATGGGCGCGAAGGAGCTGAGTCGGATCCGGGACCATCTGCCCACGAGTTTGCCGCGGGATAACGAGATGAAGGCGCAGGCGATGGTGGCGCTGGCCGCGTTTAAGGCGGGGCTATCGGTGGCCGTGAACCTGGTGCTCAACGGGTTTGACAGCCATGCTCAGAACGACACGGTTCAGTTGCCGAAGTTGCAGCTGGTGCTCGATGCGGTCGACTTTCTTCTGGAAGAGGCCGAGACGATGGGGCTGCGCGACCAGATCGTGGTGGTGATGGCCTCGGACTTCGGGCGTACGCCGAATTACAACTCCGATCAGGGCAAGGATCACTGGGCCATCGGGTCGATGATGGCGCTGGGACCGGGCATTCGTGGCAACCGGGTGCTGGGGGCGACCGACGAGGAGCAGCGTCCCTTTAACGTGAACCCGACTACGTTGGAGCTGGAGTATGAGGGGGTGCGTCTGCGCCCGGAGCATGTGCATCGGGCGTTGCGCCGGCACGCCGGGCTGGCGGACCATCCTCTGGCCGGTCGCTTTGAACTCAAAGAAGACGACCTGGACATCTTCAGCTGAGCGAAGGCGTGTCTCAGGTTTTTGGTGACGAAGGCGGCCCCGACAGGGGCCGCTTTTTTGTGGGGAGAGGGTGAGGAGGCCTGGCGGTTGGGGCTTAATTCGGTAGGCTCTTGCGCCGCAAGAGGGAGAGGGAACGCGACTGAGAAGCGCTGGAGAGAAGGAGAAGAGGATGAGCGAGCAAGAAGCACCGGTTCTGATGTCGTTGAGTGAAGCTGCCTGCGCACATGCCGAGGGGGCGATGGCCGCGACCGCGGGCCATGACGTGGCGCATCTGCGGCGCGTGCATCGCGTGGCGTTGAGGCTGTGGGAGGTGGAGGGAGGGGATCGGGAGGTAGTGGAGGTCGGGGCCTGGCTGCACGATCTGGTGAACCTTCCCAAGGATCATCCGGAGCGCCGGCGGGCGTCGACACTGTCGGCGGAGGCCGCGGTGACGTGGGTGGGAGAGCGCATGAGTCCGGCGCAGCGCGCGTTGCTCTTTGAGGCGATTCAGCGCCACTCGTATTCGGCGGGTTATGTGCCGGAGTCGTTGGAGGCGAAGATCGTATGCGACGCGGACCGCCTGGATGCGCTCGGGGCGGTGGGGTTGATGCGGACCCTGGAGACGGGCGGGGCGCTGGGGCGCTTATCTTTTGACCCGCGCGATCCTTTTTGTCAGGAGCGCGAGCCCGACGACGGTGTGTTCACGCTGGATCACGTGTTTGCCAAGCTCTTCAAGTTGCCGGGGCTCCTGCATACCGAGGCGGCCCGCACGATCGCCGCAGAGCGCATCGAGGTGATGGAGCACTTTTTAAGTGCCCTGGGCCGGGAGCTGGGTCACCCTTATCGGCGCTGAGGGATCAGCGGCCGTAGACCTGGCGAGCGACCTGATAGGTCTGGGCGTAGGCCTCGACGGTCAATTCAATGGGATGCGCGTAGCCGCCCCCCAGGGTGAGCGCCACAGGGATGCCGCGGGCGTGCGCGCCGGCGAGCACCATCAGGTCGCGTTGGCGAAGGCCGTCCAGGGAGAGGTCGAGGCGGCCGAGGCTGTCGGCCTGCAGGGGATCGACGCCGGCCTGGTAGAGGATGAGCTCCGGGGCGTGATTCCAGACGGCGTCCAGGGCTTCTTCGAGCGCGTTGAGGTAGGTGAGGTCATCGCAGCCGTCGGGGAGGCCGACATCCAGATCGCCGGGGGGTTTATGAAAGGGGTAGTTCTTTTGCCCGTGAAGGCTCAACGTAAAGATCTCAGGGGTACTGGCGAGTAGGGTGGCGCTGCCGTCGCCATGATGGACGTCGAGGTCGACGATGGCGGCGCGCTGAAGGATGCCCTGGTGGAGCAGCGTCAACGCCGCGATGGCCAGGTCGTTGAATACGCAGAATCCGCCGCCGTGAGTGCGATGGGCGTGATGGGTGCCCCCGGCGAGGTTGCCGCTGATGGAGGTGTCCATGGCGTGAAGGGCGGCGTGCAGGGTGCCTCCCATGGAGGTTCGTACGCGTTCGACAAGGGCCGGGCTCCAGGGCAGTCCGATGGCGCGTTGGGCGCGGCGGTCCAGCCGCCCTTCGAGAAAGGCGTCGACGTAGTCTGGAGCGTGCGCCTGAATCAGCTGCGCACGTTCGAGGGCTGGCGAAGGGAGGAGTTGAGAAGGGCGGAGGATGCCTTCTTCGAGGAGCCGGCGATGAAGCATGCCGTATTTGGCCATCGGGAAGCGGTGCCGCGGGGGGAGGGGCACCCTCACGTGGTCATTGTAATAGGTGATCAAGATCCGTCGGCTCGTTTCAGGTTTCGGGGATGGTCGGAAGGCTGGCGCTGGTTTCGGAGCGTCTACGCTCGGAGCGACTCAGGCCGACGAAAAAGCGTCGGGTCGTGGAGGGCGCGACGAGGGCGAAGAGCGCCGCCAGGGCGCCGGCGACGATCTGAATGCTGGCGTTCTGCCCCGGGGCCAGAACCACGGCGATAAAGGCCCAGATAAACACCAGCGCGACGAGGGGTTCGTCAAGCCCCAGTCGCAGGGCGGCGCCGATCAAGGCGGCGGTCACGAGCATGATCACCGACCAGGTCACGGCGTCGAGGCCCCATCCCTCCCAGCCCAGGCTCACCAGAAGAGCGGAGGCGTTGAGTACAGTGGCGATGGTCAGCCAGGCGACGTAAGCCCCCAGGGTCCAGCGGATGAGGCGCGCCAGGGACCAGCCCTGGCGAAGCTCGGGGTCGGGTCGGCCCCGGTGGGTGGCGAAGGCCTGGTAGAGCCAGATGGCGCTGGCAAGTTGAGCGGCGATGACCAGGAGCGATGTCCCGAAGAGGAGCGATTGCCAGGAGAGGAGCCAGGCGGCGTTGAAGAGCATCGTAACGATCAGCGGGAGGCGTGCGCGCTGATAGCGCGCCCGCTCCGCAAAGCGCGGCAGGGCCTGGAGGAGCGCCAGGGTGAGGATGCCCGCGTAAATGAATCCCCAGATGGAGAAGGCGTAGCCGGCGGGGATGATGAGCACGTTGCTGAAGAAGGTCTCAGAGATCGCACCCACCGAGCGTCCGGGGGGAGCCGCAAGCTGAGGCAGGCTGATGGCCAGGGGGGGGATGATGAGTGCGAGTATTTTAAGAAGAGAGCGAGGCATAAGACGACTCGTTGGGATGGTCACGACGTGCCCATCTTCAAGTAAAAGCACCGAGGCGTCGGAGCAAAGCGAGCAAGCTTGCGTCGGGGTGGGGCGTTGGCGCAGACTTCGGGGTGTATTCCAGGCTCAATGAATCGATGATGTTGTACGCAGGAGTGGCGATGACGTTGAATTCACCACTACGCCATGTTGTGGCGGCCGGGGCGCTGGCAGGGTTTTTGATGCTTAATCCCATGGCGCTGGGATGTGGCGAGGATGGGAGCGAGAGCGGTTATCAGTTTGGCGCGGAGGAGATGAGCGCGGTGGTCGTGGGCTCCTGGGAAGGGAGGGTGCGCTATGAGGGGAGGGAGCCCGTGAGCTTTGAGTTGGCGATGGAGCCGGCGTCTGCCACGGGGGCATCGTCGGGGAGTTTGCGTCAGGCGCTGTGTGGCGAGCGCACGTTGGTGGCGGCGGCTCAGGCCTGCCTGGCGACCAGTGAGCTTGATGTTGTGGCGGTGCTTCGCGATGGCGAGCACGAAGCGGTGGAGATGGAGGGGACGCTGGTGGCCTACGGGGCCGAGTTGAGCATGGGGGAGCTTACGCTTTATGGCGCCGGTCGCCTCTGGCGTGTGCAGATGGAGGAGGGGGCGCTGGCGCCCGCTGGCGAGGTGCGTGATCAGCAGAGCGGGGAGGCGCTGGGCTCATTTGATCTTGCGCGACGGGATGACGTGGCGCGTTAGAGCGAAGGGAGAGGATGGGGGAGGCGCGTGCTGGTGATCGCGTGCCGGGGTGCCGCTGGGGGCCGTGGGTGGAGGGTGGCATCCCATCTCGTTTAGCGACGCTCGTCAGGCAGCACCCCATGGGCTCGAGTCGGCGGACGACCGACGTCAGCACAAAGGAGCCGCCGTCAGGCGCGTTGGGGAGACGCCTGCGGCGATTACCTTTGAGATGTGGAAGGTAGATGCCCCCACCGGGATTCGAACCCGGACTGGACGGATTTTAAGTCCGCTGCCTCTACCGGTTGGGCTACGGGGGCCGGCGTCAGGCCGTCAGGGATGCTTCCGGGCGCTGTCGCAATACAGCAGGATGTAGCATTGAGGTCGATGCGGCGCAAGGCAGGTCGCATCGCGGGCGTCCATCGGGCGCAAAGGGGAGGGCGATGGCAGAGAGGACGGGGAAGTTGGAGGTACGTCCGCCCACGGGGATCGAAGAGCTGGGGCAGGTGTTTTCCCGGCTGGTTCGGATGGGCTGGGGAACGGTGTTGGTGCCCTGGCTGGCGATCGCCGCGATCGACTTTTTGTTTGTCGCGGCGAGCGTGGCGTTGATCTGGAGCTATGGCGCCACGGATGCGCTGGCCGCGGGAGGCGGAAGAGGGGTATGGCTTCAGGTGCTCAGCGGGTTGGAGATGGCAGTGGTGCTCACATTGAGGGTCGCGCTGTTGAACGTGCTGCGCGATCTGGTGATGGTGGGGCCCTCGGCGGTGGGCTCCCTGGGGAGGGTGTTCCGCGAGATGACGCGGCGTCTGGGGCCGGTCTTTCTGGTCAACGTGATGGTGGGGGCGGTGGTAGCCGTGGGGCTGGCGCTCTGCGTGTTGCCGGGGCTGGTGGCGCTCTACTTTCTGGCCTTTGCGCCTTATCTGGTGGCGGTGGGCAAGGCCGGACCGCTGAGCGCGTGGGGCGAGTCCGCGGCGATGGCTCGACGCCATGTGGGAGTGCTTCTGACCGGGTTTGGCGTGGCGGTGTTGTTTGCCGGCGTGATGGCCTGCGGCCTGGGGGCGAGCGCGGCAATGATTCAGGGCTCGGCCGGGGTAGGAGGCGGGCTACTGGTGGGGTGGGTGCTCAACACGACGTTGGGGTACCTGGCGTGGCTGTGGTGGGGGGCGGTGTATGTGACCGCTGAGCAGCGAGACCAGGCGGCGCGCCTTCGTCAGCGGGGCGCCTCGGCGGTGCTTCCCGAGGCGCCCGAGGAGCCGGAGCCCCCGATGGTTTAAGGGGCGCGCTCGGCGGGGAGGGTATCGAGGTCCTCGTCGGTCGCCGGTGCCGGCGGCTCGTAATAGACCGCAATCACGTGGCGGCCCGGGGGCATTTCCAGGACGCGTTCATCGCCGGCACCACTGTTGGCCAGGCGGCTTAGCGAGACGTCTTCGTCATCGAGCACCACGCGGCGGATGGGGCGCCCTTCGAAGTCTCGGGGGAAGGCGACGCTGGCGATGGCTCCTTCGGGAGCGGATTGGAGTCGGGCGCCGAGGACATTGACGGAGATGGTCAGGCGTTGTTCGGCAGCGGACCACTGGCTGGTGAGCACGGACTGTCGACGCGCGACCAGAAAGTCGATGAGATCGCCCACGGATGTGACCCAGTGCTCATGAGCGCGGGCCAGGTCATGGAGCTCGCGAAATCCCAGAAGAATGCCGGCTGCGGGGGTCTCGGCCATGGCGTCGGCCGGGACGTTGATCGCCAGGGGCTGGTGAAAGTAGTTCTGGCTGTTGACGAGCATGCGCTTGAGACGTGCCGGGTTGATGTTGGCACCGCGGAGCACATAGGGAGCCTCGAGAATCGGGAGGGGGAGCCCGCGGCTGTCAATGGGGTAGAAGGGCATGCCGGTGCCGAAGAGGTACCCGTAGTGTTCGGAGGCGCCGGGGCCGAAGCTGGTGTCGACGCGCAGGCCGGCGGCCGAGAGACGGCGGAAGGTGGCGTCCCAGTCGCCCTCCCAGAGACCCTCTTCGGTTTGAACCAGGCGGATCTGGCGCCCCTGTCCCAGGTTGGCTTCGAGTTTGGTGAGTTGTTCGGCCAGATTGAGTTCTTCGGCCCAGGGTTGCATCGCGCCCAGGCCCCGGGCCTTGGTCAGGGGGGGACGGTCCTGGCCGAGGACCCAGAGCAGACCGACCTGCGCGCCGACCTGATCGGCCATGGCAGCCTGGGACGGGGTGAAACGATCGGCGGCCACGAAGATAGTCGAGGCGCCCTCGTTTTTACGGGCCCAGTCGGCGTAGCCGAGGGCTGCGCGGGTGGACTCGGAGCTGGGGTGCGTGTTCATGACCGCGCCCATATGGCGCCCGGGGAAGGGCCAGAGTCTGGGCATGGGGCGGTGTTCGGAGAAGCGGTCAAAGAGGGCCCGCTTGAGCAGATCGGCGTAGGGCACATGGCTGGTAAGCATGCGCTCGTGGGCGACGCGGTTCTCGGTGGGCTGCCATCGGGGGCTGCCGGGGGGGCCAAATTCCATGTGACGGGCGGGCTTGCCCTGATGCAGCGCGGTGAGAGAGCAGGCGTAGTCAAAGAGGATGGTGTAGACTCGCCCCTGTCCCAGGGGCTGGACCAGCAGGCCGGGTTGCTCTTCGACTTCGAGAATCACCGGTCCGGCCGGGCGCGGCAGGAGCGCCGCGGTGGGGAGAAGGGGCCCGGTGAGGGGCGTGTCGACCAGATGTTCGCGGAGAGGGCCATGAACTCCGAGGCCATCGGCGGAGGTGATACGTCGGGCCTGGCCGACGGCGCCGGTGGTGGAGATGCCGGTCAGCGGTTCCCAGCCCTCGCGGGGAAGCTCAACGACGAGCTGCCCGCCGCGGCGAGCGAAGTCTTCGAGCGCGCTCATCGCGGCACGTGGGAGGCTGAGCGCGACGCGTTCCGGGACGATGACCACGCTGCGGCCGGCCAGAATTTGCGGGGAGAGGTTGTCGCTCTGTGCTGTGGCAAAGGCGCCGTAGTGGTGCCACAGGGCGTTGAACCACCCGTAGCTGCAATCCAGCGCGCGCAGCTCGGCAGCCTGGGCGGCGGGCGTTGCCGGCAGAAGCAAGAGCACGTCGCCTTCGGTGCGATCCGGGGGACGCGAGCCATTGGTCTGCGGGGACTCCGCCGGTTGCAGAGTGGGTTCGTTGAGGCTGCTCCATAGCAGGGTAAGCAGGCCGAGCAGGAGTAGCGCGCCCAGGTCCCATTTGAGAGCCCCCAACACTGTGCGTCGTCGAACCATAGGTATCAGTCGTAGTAGAACTCAAAGTTGTTGAAGCCCTGCGAGAGCGGCACTCGCCGCAATTGCAGGCCGATGAGGGAGGCTTCGAAGGTCTCGACCTCGCTGGACATCAGTTCGCCGCCGACGCGGCGGGTGCCACTGCGGGCGCCGAGGAAGGAGCGATCGCCAATGGTGGCCGGGATCACGACGCTCATGTTGCGCTCTTTGGCTTCGATGGTCAGGCGCATGATCGTGCCGGTTCGCGCGCGGTCGGCCGACTCCCGGGTGTGGGCCGGGAGCTCGGTGTTGCGGAGGAGGCGGCTGCGAATCGAGCCCGCTCGTCGCGAGCGTTGGAAGGCGTCGAGTCGCAGTGCGTTCATCACGGTGTGCTGATGGGACTCGATGGACTCGAACATCGAGAGCCACTCTTCGAAGTCATCGACGTTGGGATAGTCGGCAAAGGCGCCGGGGTCGATGGCGACGGTGATGGTCTGATGGTGACCGCCGGCGCTGGTTTCCAGGAGGGTGGCGAAGTCGGGGCCCTGCAGGCGATGGGGCGGCACGATGATCGGGAGTTCTCGAAGACCCAGGGGGATGCCTTCGTCGCTCAGCGCCAAAAAGGGGAGTCCGGTGCCAAACGCGAACCCGCTGTGACCGGGGACCGCGTAGCTGGCGTCGATGCGGATGTTGGCCTCGGCCAGGGCGGCCAGGGGCGCGCTCCAGGTGGGGGCCCAGGTGCCGTCGATGGAGCGCGTGGTGCGGATGTAATTGATCGGGAGGAGGTCCCGCATCTGGTTAAGTTGTTCTTCGATGGTGAGTGGGCGCTTCAGCGGTTGGAAGGCCCCGAAGCCATCGGGTGCGTAGGTGGCGGTGTGCGGGTGCGGATAGCGCCAGAGCAGGCCGACTTCACCGCCGCGCTTGTGAATCGACTCGGCGCCCTCTTTGGTCAGGCCGGAGTCGATGGAGGAGAGCAGGGTGCTGTTGGCGCGCTGGCTGTTCTCGTAGTCGAGCATCCAGGCGCCGCCGTCGCCCAGGCGAGCGTCTTCGTGGAGGAAGACGACCGCGCCGAGCGCGTCACCGGGGTAGGCCCAGAAGGCGGGCAGTGGGGCGTATCGGGCGATGACGCCGTGAGCGATGTAGCGCTCCAGCAGGTCGGCGTAGGGAACCTCGGCGCCGGGGAGTTTCTCATCGGCGACGAGATCTGAGGTGCGGGGAGGGCGTTGACCGTGATCTCCGCGCAGGCGGTAGTTCTCGTCGGGGCGGCCCTGTTGCAGCGAGACGAGTTGTTCGCCCAGGTCGAAGTCGACGGTGATGACGTGCCCCTGGCCCACCGGGAGGGCGTAGATCACCGGCGCACCGTCGATCGAGAGCAGGGTTGAGGCGCCCTCCCGCGGTGAGGTGGAGCCGATGAAGTCGGTGGCCATCGGCGTCTGTCGCAGCTGTGAAAGGAAGGGATCACTGAGGCCGTCGGCGTGGGTCAGGCGCTGTGCGCGGCGGACTCCGGCGCGGCCGTTGGCCGAGAATTGCGCGCGGAGCTCACCCCGGGGACGTTCCACAATGACCAGGCTGCCCTCGCGGGCCCGGCGGCGGACGGCCTCCAGCGTGCTCGAGGGGAGGTCAGCGGTGACGCTGGAGGTCAGGATGATTACCCGGGATTCGTCGAGGGTGCTGGCCGCCAGGGTTTGAGGGGTGGCGATGGCGACCGGGCCGAACTCCTGTTCGACAAGATTGATCCAGGCCGCGCTGAAGTCGCGCTCGCTGAAGGAGGGGCCGCTTTGACGGATGACCTCATAGTCCAGTACCACCAGCACATCGGCGCGGGCTTCGCGGGTGACCTCCACCCCGGCGGAGAGTTGCTCGTCGGCGTCGACGGCGATCGGGTTGCGATGCAGCACCAGGACCGCGGCGATCAACGCCACCAGACTCCAGAGGGCAACCCGATAGGGCAAGACGTTGGCTTGTTTTCGGCGTAAGCTTACGACCATAAGGTGGGGCGTGCGGGGCAAAGGTGAGAGGTTGAGGGCATCGGTTGCGTCGTCGGGCCAACCCTGGAGAGGACCGGCGAGATTCCCGCCAGTCATACACCTATTTGTGGTGATGATTAAGTCTGGACATGTGCCTGATCTGTAAAGATGAGGTGATAAGGAGCGAGATGTCAGAGGTTGTGACGGTCAAAGAGAGCCGGGGGGCACTGGTGATCGAGCGGAGCGCCGGGGGGCGGGCGCGGGCCGGAGCCTGGCGCGCCCTGGTGACGATGCCCCTGGCGCTGGGGGCGCTGGGGGTGGTGCTTTTACCCGATTACATCGGGCGCTATCGCGAGGCGGAGCCGGTGCCGGGGCTCTTCTGGGGAGCGCTGGCGGCGGTGGCGCTGCTGGTCGGGGGGCTGGTCGGGCTGGTGGGAGCGCTTCGCCGGGAGCGCTGGGTGGTCGACGGGCCCGGCCGAGAGTTGCGGGTCGAGGTGAGTTTGATGGCGTCGACTCAGGGCGCCGGTGTGCCCCTGGTGGAGGTGAAAGGGGTGGAGCTAGTGCCCGGCGGCGTCCTGCGTCCGGGGCGCCTGGATGTGGTGCTCACCGACGAGCGCCGGGAGACGTTGGCACGGGGGTATTTTCTGACGAAGCGCCTTCGTGATGTGGGCGAAGAGGTCGTAACCTACCTGCGAGAGCATCGCTTTGTCGTGGCGTTGAGGCAGGCGGGCGGTGGGGCTGAGCGGGCCTGAGGAATGGTGGGGCGTCGCGGCGAAGTTGGCTCCGAGGAGGCAGGTGATGGTTGAGCTTTGGAAGCAGGGGAAGACAGGCATGAAGAGTGGTTGGTGGTGGAAGCGCGTCGGGATGTGCGCGGTGACGGCCGGAGCGCTGGCGTTGAGCGGTGGCCTGCCGTCGCTGGCGCAGGCTCAGGACTTCGAGGTGACCAGCGGCGATGAGCGCCAGCAGCGCATTGTCGAGCGCTACATGGAGCTGGTGGAGTCGAACCCGGCCGAGGAGCGCCATCTCCAGAGTTTGCTCTTTCATGTGGGACGGGGGCAGGGGCTAAATCACCTGATTGACCACTACCGCCGTCGTGTGGAGGCGCGGCCGGAGTCGCTAAATCTGCACCTGGTGCTGGGGCACTTGCTGCGCGCCCGGGGGGACTTTGAAGATGCGCTGGCGATGTACGAGCGCGCGGTCGAGCTCGGGCCACAGGCGTCGAATGCCTGGTTGAGCCGGGGGCAGGTGCGTCTGATGATGGGGCAGCGCGATGGCGCCCTCACCGACTTTGAGCGAGCGCTGGAGCTGGAGAAGAACCGTCAGCGCCGTGGTGAGATTCTGCAGAACCTGGCGGAACTCTCATTTGCTCAGCGCGACTTTGAGCGAGGCATTGAGTTCTACAAACGGCGGATCGCGCTGACGCCCGGGGATGAGTACGTGCGTCGCGATTTCGCGTCGCTACTTTTGCAGTACCGGCAGTGGGAAGAGGCGCTGGCGCAGTACGACGCGCTCTTGCGGATGGTGGGCGGAAACACCGCTCGGCGCGCGGAGTTTCTGTCGGAGCGCGCGGAGATCTTTGCCTCGATGGGGCAGAATGATCGCGCGTTGGAGAGTCTTCAGCAGGCCATCGGGTTGTTGCGCTCGGATAACTGGCGAGTTGGGGAGATGCGCGCGCGAATGGTGGACATCTACCGCCAATCGGGCGAGTTGGGCACCTTTCTGGAGCGCTACGCTCGGAGGTGGTCAAAAGGGGGGTACGACCAGCAGATGCTGGTTGCCGATGTGTACGCCGAGACCGGGCAGCTGGATGAGGCGCTCGCGCTCTATCGACGGGCTGCCGGCCGGAATCGTCGCGCGGAGGAGCCGCGGCAGAAGATCATCCGGATCTATGAGCGGATGGGACGCGAGCAGGACTTACCGGCTGCGTATCGCGACCTGATGCGAGCTGCTCCGCAGCGCCACGGGTACGGGCTGGAGTTGGCGCGCCACCATATGCGTATGGGACAGCGTGACAAAGCGCTGTCGGTGCTCCGGGAGCTGGAGCGGCGCTTTGGGGAAGATAGTTACGTGCTCCTGGAGATCGCCGATCACTACGGGCGTTGGGACATGTCGGATCGGGCGGAGGCGACGTTTGAGAGGGTGAATCGGCTGGATCCCGATGATGATGTGGTCATTCTCGCGTTGGCCGAGCACTACTTTGGTCGTGGGGAGCGTCAGCGGGCGGTCGACACCTGGCGGCGACTGCCGGACTCTCGGCTGGGGCGTGTTCCGGGGTTGGCTCGCATGGGGGAGGTCATGGTGGATCGCGGGCTGACCGATATGGGCGTGAGCGCGTATCGCCAGGCGCTATCGGAGGCGCCAGAGGATATGAACGTGCGCCGTGGGTTGGCCAACGCGCTGGAGCGTGCGCGGCGCTGGGACGAGGCTGCCGAGGCGTGGAACTCGGTCTACGAACGTGCTGATCGCGAGCAGCTGCGTCAGGAGGCCCGGGGACGAATCGTTGAGTTGTACCGCCGTCAGCAGAAGCTGCGCGAGCAGATGAACACCTGGACGCGAGCGTTGGAGGACCAGGGGGATGTGCGAGCGGGATTCTTCCTGGCGGAGGCCCACCTGCGGCTACGCGAGTTTGACCGGGGGGCCGAGGTGTTGGAGCAGCTCGTAGGCAGCTCCGGGGTGAACGACGACGAGAAGGTCAGTGCGCTGACGTTATTGGAGCGCGCCTACGTGCAGGCGGAACGTTATGACGACGCCATCGTGGTCCTGGAGCAGCTGGTAGAGCTTCGTCCGCAGCTGGCCGGAGAGCTTCTGGCGAGGATGTCGGAGTATGCGCTGAGGGCCTCCGGGGAGGCGCAGGCCGTTGATTTTGCGGTGCGCTCGTTGGAGGTCAATCCCGACGACGCGCGCGCTCAGGCGCGGGTGGCGGGTATCTATGAGCAGGCCGGCGAGTGGGAGGAGGCGGTGCGTCACTATCGCGCCGCGGCAGAGATCGATCCGCAGGCGTTTGACCTGCGCCTGGCGTTGGGGCGAGCGCTTCTGGCGCAGGGAAGGGAGAGCGAAGGGGAGGAGGTGTTGTGGGAAGTGGTGCGGGACGCCACTGAGGACCAGATGATTCTTGAGGCCGGAGAGCTGCTGCTGAATCGGGCCCAGCGAAGCGGGCGGTTGGCGGTGCTTGAGGCGCGCTGGTCCCCGTTGGCGTTTCGTCTTCCGGTGCGTGACGCCCACGGTCGGCTCTTGTTACAGCTCTACAGCCGAATGGTGGGTCCGCTCCTGGTGGAAGCGCACCACGGTGATGTGGAGCAACGTCAGCTGGCGAGCGCGGGGCTCCGAGATCTCGGTGGGCGCTCTGCCTCGTTGCTACTAGATGTGGTGCAGAGCGCTGACGTCAGTCAGCGGGCCAGAGCCCTGCGCTTGATCGCGGAGCTCGAGGTTGATCTTGCGGTGCCGATGATCGCGCGGATGATCGCAGACCGCAAAGAGGCGACCCGGGTCGGTGCGATTGTTGCCGCTGCTCGATTGGCAGATGCGCGCCTGGTGGGGCCGCTTCTTGATGCAGCTTCATCAGCGGAGCCGAAGGTGCGACAGGCTGCGGTCTGGGCCCTGGGCTTTATGCCGGCGCAGCGTGACCTCCTTCGAACGCTGGAAGCCATGGCCCGAGAAGAGTCCGGTGGTGGGGGGCTGGCGCTGGGGTCGCTGGCTCGCCACGGCGGAAAAGAGGCGCAGCGCGTGATTGGTGAGCGTATCGAGGCGCTCGCTCAGGGAGAGCCTTCCTACGATGCGGCCCAGGTGTTCAGCGCGTTGGTCGAGAGCGGTCGTGGCGAGGGCGAGGAGAGTGCTGCGCTGGTAAACTTGATGAAGGATGCCTCCAGTCCGCATGCCGTCTGGGCGGCCCGGGCGTTGGGAAGGAGGCGTTCGGCGTCGGGGGTGAGCGCGCTGTGGGAGCACTACGTGGCGACCTTGCCCGTACCATCGTATGCCGCCGAAGAGGGGCTTCGGGCGGCGATGCGCGCAGGGGATCGCGAGCGCGATCGTGCAACGCTGTGGCAGGATGAGTCGAGGGCCTTTGATTGGCGACGGGGAGAACTAAACGTCGGTGCGCTCCTCGCTGCACGTAAGATGCAGTTGGAAGGGGGCGCTTCGCTGCTCGGCGTTCTTGATAATGGCATCGTGGCGGAGGCGCTGGGGCGCACGTTGGGCCGTGATGCTGCGCGGTGGCAAAAAGTCGCGATGCATATGCTTGAGGAAGAGCTCGACGCCGATGTCGATGGTGCCGGCGCTGCGATCGGAGGACGGGAGCTTGCAACGCAGATGGTCGCGAAGATGCCGCCAGGAGTCGAAGGGGCAGCGGCGTCTCTCTGGAGGGCGTTGGCTGGTGACCTCAATGCCCAGGACGTGTTCGGGTTAGCGCAGGAGGAGCAGCTGGATGAGGTACAAACCTTGTTGGCGCTACGCGTGGCCCCGTGGCCTTCGGAGTTCGACCGGCAAGGGGTATCCCATTGGTTGCGAGCTCGCCTGGAGAGTGAGCACGCCGAGCTGAGGTTGTTGACGCTACGCGTGCTGGCCGGCCTTCCCGGCGAGGTTGTGCAGGCTGACGTCTTGAAGCCGGCGGTGCTCTCACAGCTCGATTCCGCACAATCAGCTCATGTGATTGCGGCGGCCGGAGCGCTGGCGGCGTTAAATGCGGTCGACGCGCTCCCGCGTCTCCGTGAGTTGGAAGCGGAAGCCCCCCCGGCGGTGCGCCGTGCGCTTCAAGAGGCGCGTCAGAGCCTGGGGGCTGCGAGTCCGAAGAGTGTCGAAGAGGAGACCCCGAACACGCGTGGCTCTTGATCGAATGCCACGCAGCTCTTAGGCTTCCCGACGCTGTCTCGATGATGTGGATACGCCGTGAGCAACTCTTGCCTGCGGCGCTAGAGGAGGTTTCGAGCATGTCCAGCGCTCGCTTATGCGCCAATTGCAAAGCCGTTGTCCCGGAAGAACATTTTTACTGTGGACGCTGTGGCGCAAGCTACAACGAAGATGGCCGGCAGGAGGCCAATGAAACGCTCTTTTTCGGGGCGATGCAGGCCCCGGGGCGAGCTAAGATTATCCTGATCAGCGGTCAGGGGCTTGAGGGGCTGAGCTACCATCTGAACTCCACCTCCCATGTAGCTGGTCGAGGAAAGGGCGTGATTCTCTTTCCCGACGATCCTTACCTGTCGGAGAAGCACGCCAGCTTCTTCTACCGGGCCAATCAGCTTTATCTCCGCGATGAGAAAAGCCTCAACGGAACGTTTTTGCGCATTCGCGAGGCGCATGAGCTGAAGGATGGTGACGAGTTCCTGATCGGGCAGCAACGTTTTCGCCTGGAGCTGCTCGATCTGAAGAGCGAGTACCCGATGCGCGAAGACACCCTGATGTATGTCAGCCCTCCGCGCCCCTTTAAGTTCCGTCTGGTGCATGTGCTCAAGGGTGGGCGGCCTGGAGCCGCCTACTGCAATGGGGAAAATACGGTGACTCTGGGGAGAGAGGGCGCCGATGTGATCTTCCCCGATGATCGCCATGTGTCGAAGCATCATGCCCGTGTGAGTTGGCGTGATGGGAAGGTCTGGCTCGAAGACCTGGATTCGAAAAATGGTAGTTATGTTCGAATCGCCCAGGAGGTCGCGCTGAGTCACGGTGATTATGTGTTCCTGGGGAGTGAGCTGATGCGTGTGGAGATCAACGTCTGACACCTCAGGCCTTGCCCTCATGATCGCGGATGCCGGAAGCCCTCCTGAGATGTCGGGAGGGCTTTGTTGTGAGAAGGGCAAGGGCATGGCGTTGAGAAGGGGGCATACAAAACGACGCGTCGGACTCCCGCCAGAGTCAGACGCGTCGTTTTGTATGCGATGAGGCTAAGCGAAGTTTAGCCCCGATAGGCAGGCTTACATCGAGTAGTCGTGCTCGTGGCTACGCAGCACTTTGGCCGCATGCAAGCCCTTGGGTCCACGCCGCAGTTCAAACTCCACGACCTCGCCCTGCTTCAAGGTCTTAAACCCTTCGCCCTCAATCTGACTGTAGTGGACGAAGATGTCGTCTTCTCCTCCCTGAGTGATGAATCCGAAACCTTTGGCGTTGTTGAACCATTTTACAGAACCCGTTGCCATACTAATCCTCCCTCAAACAACAAAGATGTACGTTATGACGCTTCGCCCCCCGTCCTGGTGGTGCGACTTGAGCGGCCCGAACCGCCCGCGATGGGTAATGTCCACCCGTCCTTAGATGTTCACGCCCACAGCATCACGATACGAGGAGTATAATGATAACGGGATATCTTGCGTCAAGTGTTTTGCATTTTATTTATTGGGGTTAAAATTACAGGTATGATGCAATTTAAAGATGATTTCAGTGGGGGTGTATAGGGTTTATAATTGCAGTGAAGGTGGATTGGGTGGAAAAGTTTAGTGTGGATAAACTTTTGGGGCGCATCCACAAGATAACATCGGGCACCAGGGCCGAGAGGGCGCGAGCTTAGATCGAAAAAAGCCCCGCCGGGTCAGGCGGGGCTTTTCGAAAGCGCGAGATGTCTGTGGCGAGGCTTCAGCGAGAGCGCAGTCGGTTGAAGTTGTTGCGCGCGCGGACGGCATAGGGGCCCTCGGGGGCCAGCTCCAGGTAGCGCTCAAACGCGGCGGCAGCTTCCGCATGTTGCCCCAGGCGCTGCTGGATGTAGCCCTGGTTGAAGTAGGCCGGCGCGTAGTTCGGGTCCAGGGCTTCGACCTGTTGGTAGATGCGCAGCGCCTCCTCGGGGTTTTCCTCCGAATAGGTCAGTAGCCCCAGGCTGTGCAGGGGACGCGGATCGTCGGGGGCGATTTCGGCGGCTTTCTCCAGCGCCTGTCGTGCCTTAGGATAGGCATGCAGGTAGATGTAGGCGGCGCCGATGTTGAGCAGGGTATCCACATTGAGCTCGCCGCCAGCGGCGGCCAACGAAGCGCGGTAGGCGGTGATCGAGGCATCATAGACGCCTCGCTCCTGGTAGATGTTGCCCAGGTTGAAGTAGACCTCAGGTTTGTCCTGGCCTCCGGCAATCAGGGCGTTACTGATGGAGGCGATGGCATCGTCGTAGCGCAGCAGAAAGGTCAGCGCGATGGCGCGATTCATATGAACCTCCCAGCGCTGCTGATCCAGGGCCAGGGCTTCGTCGTAGGCGGCGATGGCCTGCTCCCACTGCCGTTGGTCAAGGGCCTGGTTCCCACGGACGATCAGCTCCTGGATCGTGATCGTGGGCGCCCGGACCTCGTTTTCGACCGGAGCTTTATCGGTGCGAGCAGCGCTGGAAGAGGAGCAAGCCAACGCGCTCAGTGAGAGCGCGCCTAGAAGGGCGATGACGTGCAGAGAAGGAAGAGGCATTGGATGAGACTCCACAGAAAACAAAATGGTCAGATCGTGCACGCCAACGCGGCAGACCCGCGGCGGCAAGAACCTCGTAGGGGCCGACGGTATCGCGTAGGCCAGGGGTGGGCAAGTTGGGCCGCGGTGTTGGTGCTGGGATTATCGGTAGCGGGGTGTGCAGGGGCCGGAGCCTCGCAGTCTGACGGGAGTGACGCCCGGGCCACTAAGGGGACATCGGCGGCCGAGGTACTCTTCGAGGTGCTTTTTGAGAGCATCGAGGAGCACAGCCCCGGAGTCGATGTCAGCTCCGCGGAGCAGCTGTTGGTCGTGAGCCGCTATGAGACGCTTTCCGAGCAGCGTCGGCGCCGGCTGGTGGGGCGAGTGGTGCCGGTGGGGCGAGGCGTCGGGGTGAAGGTGCTGGCGGAGTACCAGCGTCGTGAGCCCGCCGAGAGTCCGGGGGAGGAGCGTTGGTCCTCGGAGTTGCGAGAGGAGCACGCCGAGGAGGCTCAGCGCTGGGAACTCCAGGTGGCGCGTGACGCCGAACGTCGTTTTCACCGCCGACGCTAGGGCCTTTGCGTCGGCGCCGTCGCCGCCAGAATAACGCAGCTCCGATGAGCGCCGGCCATGCTCCCGGCCCCGAGGGCGCAAGTTGGCAGCCAGATGTCGCCTGGGAGCCCGAGCCGTCGGTGGGCGGTCCGGGCTCCTGCGGCTCCCAGGGATCGAAGCTCCCCAGGGACTCGACTTCCATCGTGGTATGGTCAGCGCCAGCGCTTATCTCAAACTCGGCCGGAGAGCCCATCAGTCTGGGTTCTCCCAGGCGATCGACGGCGATCATTTGAGCGCACCAGAAGCCGATAAAGAGCGCGGTGGTGTTGGAGGCGCCTTCCACCAGCAGTTCTTGTCCGGGTTGCAGGGTGAACTCCATCAAACGGAGGGTTCGCACCTCCTGCTGCCATTGCGCGGCGCTCAGCGTGTCGGAAGTCGGGCAGCTGCCGGGGCGGTTGCGCAGCTCAAAGCTACGTACCCAGGTTGGCACGTCGGCGTCATTTCGGACCGTCAGGCTCGCTACCAGCGGTGCACCGGGCATCGCCTGTTCGGGGGTGATTATGAGCTCGTCGACAAGGGTGAGGGTGCTCAGATCGCTGGTGGCCCCCCCCGCGGTGGGCGACCTGTAGTCCAGCGTGCGGGTGCCCCCGTGCCCTCGGGCCAGGTCCAGGGCCCGGGCCGCGCCGTCGAGTGGGGTACTGCTCCCCAGGGGTTCGCGGGCGCCGAGGGTATCGTAGATGAGTAGCCGGTGGTTGGGGTGCGGCGATGTCCAGAGGCCGGGTTGATAAGAGGAAGCGACGACGTAACGTTCGGAGAGCCAGCTGAGAGCGAGGTACTCGCCACCCACCGGGGCATCGGAGAGCGCGGATTGCCAGCTCAGCTCGCCGTTGAGGTTTACCCGGAGCAGTGCTTGTGCGCTGGCGATGATCAGCTCGTTGTCGGGCAGCGCCATGAACGCGCGGATCGGATCGAGCTGGGGGAGCACCGCGGCCTCCGGATAGTCCGGATGCGGAGCCGAGAGCAACACGTGGGTGGGCTGACGGCGATCGTCGCGCTCAAAGATCAAGACGCCCGAAAGTTCGACCGCCGGCCATCGCAGAGCCACGGCGAAACGGTTGTCGGGGAGCACCGCGGTGGCTTCGACTCGGGCCGAAGCCTGGGCAATCCCCAGAGGGAGGGACCACGTGTAACGTCCTTCGACGGTGTCGTAGAGATGGATTCGCCCCACGGTGTTGTCGCCCATCAAGAGTTCAGCCGGGCGGTTGGGGGCCAGGTAGGATGCTACGGCGAGTCCCGGGGAGGAGGTCCAGTCGCCCGGGCTGGCCAGCGCTTCGACCTCGTGGCCCTCGGCGTCAAATCGTAGCGCGCCTCGTCCCGAACCATCTCCCAGGAGGAGGTGGCCATCAGGAAGTTTGAGCAGCGCGTTATAGCTGGCGAGTTGCCCGCTCTCCAGCTGCAGCGGGACGTCGGCGCGCCGGGTGATCTGGGCGCCTTCGGGGCTCACCCTTATCTGGTAGCTCCACAGCACGCGGGTACCACCGGTGGGCAAGACCCAGAGGTCTTCGCTCAGCGTCTGCGCATCACTGACACCGAGGCTGCTCCCCCAGGTCAGGGCTGCGGCCAGCGCGGCCAGGAGCACGCGCGCAGCAAGCGCGGTGCGCATGCCTGCAAAGTGGGGCCAAGATCGGATCACGGCGACTTCCTGCAAATTTTCAACATCGAGGTGTGAGCACTTCGCTCGTATCCTTATAATATGTGCCGTTACAGCGCCAATTCCACACCGAATAAGGACCCGACCATGGCCGAAAACGACGCAGGCTCCGCGTCCAGACGCTTCGAACTCTCACGGGAGGGCAAGGAGGTCATCGCCTTCCACTTGCAGAGCTTTCTGCGCCCCTGGATGCAGTTCTTTGGCGTGGAGCGTGTCCTGGTCTGCCCGGGGTTTGAGCATTCGTTGATGCGCCTGGGCGCCTACTCGGTGAGTGTGGATGCCTGCACCTTTGACGAGGGGCTGAGATGGGATTTTCACGAGCTCTTACAGAACTGGCGCTATGGCAGTCCTCGCCTGGTGTGGGAGGCCCCCGGTGGGGGCGCGTCGGTGCAGTATCAGATGGTGGAGGTGCCCGATCGCGGACCGAGCGCCGAGGGTAGGATTCTGGGGTTTGCGCTCGTTCGCGCCGACATGACGCTGCCTGCGGACGCGCTTCGAGATCTCAAACATATGACGGCCGAGGCCCTGCGGGTCTATCGGCGTAATGCGGTGCGGCTCTTCTTTGATGAGCGCAGCGATCTTGCGGTCAAAGCCCAGCTCTACGAGCTGATGAGCAGCTTCGCGGAGTGGCTGGGCTGTGACCATTCGGCCTCCATCCTGTTGAGCAGCTCGCCGGTTGTGGTGACAAAAGAGGGCGAGGGGCCGGAGCGCTTTGATGTGTTGGCGGAGCGTATCTTTTTTGAGGCCGAGGGGAGTGGTGGGGATGGCGCGCGTCGGCTGGTAGGGATGGCCATTGAGGCGGGCGGTGAGCCTACGCTCGTCAGCGAGACGATGCGGCGCTATGGGGAGGATCCCGCGGCCCCGTATCATGCGTTTGTGCGTCCGGGGGATGATACCGACGAGGAGTCGGGCCAGACGCGCTCCGGGTGGCGGGCCAGTGATGCGCCGGACCGAGAGCTGGCCGAGTGGCATGCCATTGAGGAGCGTCCGGTGTCGCGAGCGTGCTGGATGGTGCCGATGCTCAGCAACACCCGCGGGGAGGACGAGCTATTGGGATATGTGGCCTTCCACTTTTTGCAGGCGCAGGAGCCCACTCCGCATGCCGTGGAGCTGATCAGCGAGATCGCCAGTCAACTGGCCCGGGTGTTGCGCCACTCCTCGATGTATGTGCTCGGCGCGAGCAAACTCCAGATTGTCCAAGAGATACGCCGGATTGCCGAGTTCCAGCTGCGAGGCAATGAGACTGGCGAAGCGGTGATCAATGCCTACATCGCCGGCGTTACGGCGCTTGTGGCCGAGCGCGTGGAAGTGCCCTCCCTGGCCATTGGGTATGTGGTGGATCGGGGAGGAGAGCGGTGGCTGCGCTATGCACACCCCTGCGGGTGGACGCGTTTTGATCAGTTGGAGATCCCGATCGATGTGGCGCCTCAGGCCCGAGCAGACTCCGGAATCTCTGCGCTGGCCGTACGTCTGGCGCGGCCGGTCACCCTGTCCGGGGGACATGGAAGCGGCGAGGGGCTGCGCTTTAAGAATGAGCTTCGGATTCATGAGGAAAGTGGACGCATTGCCGATGCGCGCAGTCCGGCCTGGGCCGGCTTGAGGCAGGAGCAGGGGTGGCGGCGACTCAGCGAGTACTACAAGCCAGCACGCAAGAGCGCGTACGCGACGCTGGCCTTTCCCGTCGTGTATGCGGGGCGAGCGTTGGGCGTGCTGACCGTCGAGGTGGAGCGCACTACCGACTGGGTGTGGTGGTCGGGGCTGGGGGGACAGCTTTTTTGGGAGCTGGTTGCCGGGGAGCTGGCGTTTGGGTTTGCGACCCTGGGAGGGCCTCAGTGGGTGGCGCTCAACCCCGGTTAAGCTCCTCAACCCGGCGCAGCAGCACCGGAAGGACCTCGCCGGTTTTGCCGCGGATGACGATGTCGCTGATGTCGGAGAGGGCGCTCAGGTGTGGGTTAACCTCAATCAGGGTCGCACCGAAGCGTTTGGCGGTCTCGGGTAGGGCGGCCGCCGGGTAGACCAGGCCGCTGGTACCAAGAATGAGGCAGATGTCGGCCTCTTGCGCGAGCTTCATGCTTTTGCCCAGCGTGTCTTCCGGGAGCGCCTCTCCGAACCAGACGACCCCGGGGCGAAGGGGGCCCTGGCATCTCGGGCAGCGGGGCTGCTCACGAAGGTCGAGGTGCAGATCTTCGACTTGATAGTCGCACTCGTGGCAACGCACCGAGAGCAGGGAGCCATGCAGGTGATAGATGGCCGGGCGGAATCCGGCCTGATCACTGGCGGCTTCCAGCAGGTGATCGACGTTCTGAGTAGCGATGGTGTAGTCGCCGGTCTGAGCAAGTCCGATCAGCGCGTGATGGCCCGGATTGGGCTCGATGGTGTGGAGCTGCTCGCGCCGCTCTTGATACCAGTGGAGCATGTGCCCGCGCTCGCGCTCGCTCTCAAAGGTATCGACGTGGGTCAGGTGCGCGATCTCCGCGTCGCTGTAAATCCCCCCGGGGCCACGAAACGTGGGCACGCCGGATTCAGCTGAGAGGCCGCTGCCCACACACACCAGTACGGTGGGCGAGCCTATGAGCCTGTGAGCGGCGCGATCGATGGCCGGCAAGTTCATGCGTTGGCTCCTCAGACGCGGGTCGAGCGCCGGTGGAAGGAGATCGGCTGCCCGGGCGGCGAGGGCGCGCGCCAGGGTGCGAACGAGGTGATTAGGCAACGGGCGGCTCGTGCTGCAGAGGGAGTTCAGTTCCAGCGAAAGGGGATCGGGGCCGCGCCGGCCGGCTCAAAGGGAGCGCGCGCCGGGGTGAAGCCGCTGTAGAATGGATTGGACGTGGTGTTTTCAATCAGCACGCGCGTCTGTCGGCCATCGGCCTCCAACTCCACACTAAATTGCGGAGCGATATCCGGATGCCCCAGGCGCAGGCGCGCGCGGGTTTGGCCCAGTTCCATGCCGATGATTCGCAGGTGCCCGACGTCGGAGTGAGGGACCGCTTCGGGAGTGACGCCGGCAAAGTCTTTGCGGCCGAGGTATGTGCTTTCGACCTCGGTGCGGACCTGCGAAAAAGGAATGTCATAGACATGCTCAAAGTCCACGCGGCCCTCGCGAGCAACCTCGCGGGAGGAGAGCAGGTCCCAGGGGAAACTCAGCGGGGAGCGGCTAAACCCGGAGGTGACGAGGAGCTGGTGTTCCGGGACCATCTGCGGAGCGTAGGAGGTGTCGCTTTCCGGAGGGGATTGCGCAAAGGTGGGAACGCCGGCAAGCGTAAGGCAAAGCGCGATGGGAGCGAACAAGGAGAGTTTCACGGAGATCTCACGCGGTTGGTCGGGGTGAGCGGGTCAGAGGGCCGGGCTCGGCGCGCAGCGCTGAGCCGGGGCGCTGATTGTAGCGTTGCGGTCTCACCTGTCCAGCGTACCCGCGATGAGCACCGCGGATCCCTGCTGAGCCGGAAAACGTGGCTACGCGTGGTGTTTTCTGGACCGCTTACCCCGTAGAGCGAGAGGAGAAACTTGACCCTGGTTTTGCTCCTTTGCTAGCGTCCTTCTTGATGTTTCGTCTTGTGAAACAGCTCGCCGGCCTTGCTGGACTGGCAGCAGAGCGTCTGAGCGATCTCGATGGCGAGGTCGGGCGCGTGATCCCCTCTGGAGGTTTGAAATGAAGGTTAACGACACGCTGAAACTGTTGATGGTTCTCCTGGTCAGCGCCGGTATGGCGACGTCCACGCTCACTGCCTGTGGTGGCGACAGCGACAGCAACACCGACGTGGAAACGGATGCCGGTGATAACGATACCGGTGGTGAAGATTCCGGTGACGTTGAAGAAGATGGCGGCGACGGGCCGGGAGACGGCGTGGACATCGCTCCTCCGCCCCCCCGCTGTGGCGAAGAAGGAGCCTCGGAGCGTTGTGATGCCGATCCGGAGACCTTTGAGTTCGGGACGGCGTCCAAGATCAGCGAGCTGAAGATTGCAGACGACACCTGCTGCTACGACTTCGACGATAATAATAATATAGATAATGCCCTGGGGGGATTGGCGAATCTTATCCCGAACGGCGGTGTGGACGTGGCCAACGATGCCATCGCCGAGGGCATCGCCGATGGGTCCATCAGCCTGGTGTTGGAGCACGATGGGCTCACGGCGCTGGAAGCGGGGCAGAACTTCAACATCAACTTCATGCTCGGTGCGCAGAGCACGGAAAACGGTGAGCTGATTGACCCGGCCAGCTTCGACCAGGGTACGGCGCCGCAGGCGGTGTTGCCCAACGCTACCATCATTGATGACGGTGGCATCCCGGTTGTGGAAGCCGGTCCGGGTACGGTTGTCATCGTACTCGAGTTTTTCGGTTTGGAACTCGCGCTCTCGGTGCGTAACGCCACCATCGAAGCGGATGTCGTTGCTGAGGAGAGCTCGCTGGAAGAAGGCGTGACTCTGGAGAACGGTCGTCTGGGCGGTTTGATCATCTTCGAAGAGCTGATCGACGAGGTGAACAAGGTCGGCGCCAACTGTGGCTGCCTGGGCAATCCGGAGACGCTGGTCGATCTGGTCGCTCTGGACAACGGCGAGCCGGCCTGTCCGGAGTTCAGCGAGGCGCAGCTTGACTCCTGTGTGGATGATGAGGCGATCTGCGGTGATATTGCCGGGTTCTGCGGCACGATTCCGCTCGTGAGCAGCTTGGCGGACATCGACATCGACGGCGACGGCGATGCTGACGCGTTTAGCGCCGGCCTGACCTTCTCGGCGGTTCCGGCGGTGATCGCCGGCGTGGAAGCCGAAGCGGCTGCGGAATAAGGCCACGCTACCTCTTTTGCTACTCCGAACTCGGAGCAGCAAAGAGGGGAGGTCGTCTTGATAAAAACGCCCGGGTCGAATTCGGCCCGGGCGTTTTTTATGCGTCAGACCCAATGTTCAAACACGGTGGTGAGCTGACCTGATTTTCCCGGCGCAAGAAACTAAAGAAGCCGCCCTCGAAAACGAGGGCGGCTTCTTTATATTGCATCTGATGCGGAAGAGAGGACTCGAACCTCCACGGTGTTGCCACCACTGGCACCTGAAGCCAGCGCGTCTACCAATTCCGCCACTTCCGCGTGGCTGTGACCGTCTTTGAAGAGACGGTCAACGTGAGAAGTCTTGTAGACCCGGGGCGCGGGTCTGTCAACAGGCGTTATGCGTCACGAGAGAACTTTTTTAAGTACAGATCTGCCGAGCGCGACGGGTCAGCTTGAGAGAGCATACATGTAAAAAAGCCGCACCCTTTTAGGGGTGCGGCTTTTGAGATGCGGAAGAGAGGACTCGAACCTCCACGGTGTTGCCACCACTGGCACCTGAAGCCAGCGCGTCTACCAATTCCGCCACTTCCGCGTGGCTGTGACCGTCTGTGAAGCGACGCTCAACGTGGAAGGGTATGTATCGCCGGGAGGAGAGGGTGTCAATGGAAAAGTTGCACCGGCGTCGATTTTCGTGCGCCGGCTGGTGCAATGGGACAAGCAGACATAGAGTACCGGTGTTTCTGAGGCTCTTTCTTCCGCGGCGATGGATGTGACGCGGCGCCGGGGGGAGTCTGGCACGGGTATGAACTTTTAGGAGTGGTGAACATGGCTCGAGATCCCCTTTTGAGGTTGGAGCGCGCGATGGAGTTGGCTGCGCAGCTGCCGACACTGTGGTTGGAGCCTGGCCCGGCCGGCGATCCGATTCAGGCGCTTGCCGAGTTGGTGCAGCAGGGGAGTGCGGCGGTGGAACAGGCGCCGCTGTTTGAGTTTGGTGAGTGGGTTGCGCAGGCACAGCGCTTGCCCCTGCCGGAGAACGTTTCCCCGGGCGCCGGCGATCCGCTGGAGCGACTTCGAGCGTGGTGGGCCCCGGTGACGGGGGAGGCTTCCGGGGAGTCTTCCGAAAGGGAACAGGGTCTTCAGAAGCTGCCCAACGCACCGTCAGGGGCGAAGGATAAAGCCTCGGAGCGCGATATCCTGGGGGCCGGGCCGACCGCTGCGCTGGGGCAGCAGGTCTGGCAGGAGCTCGTGGGGCGCGATCTTCCTGGCGAGGTGCGTGCCGAAGCGGCTGCACGCCTGGCCGCGTATCTTGAGCAGACAGTGGAGGCTCCCGCGGCGCTCCGTGAGGTCTTTAGCCTGTTGGTCTTTGAGCGCTGAATCATAGGTCGGGTTTCTCAAAAACGCTGGAAATCCATTGCTTGCGCCTGGTCAGGGGGTGTCTACGTTAGGGGGAACTGCGGGCAGGCGCGATGCCTGTACCGTAAGAGCGCTGGCGCTGTGTCGGCGTGTGCTCCACGGGGCCCGGGCACCCCGGGGAGTTCGGTGTCGATCCCAACCCGATCAGGAGGACGACCATGTTCGAGTGGATTGTGATGGCATTCTTTATTGGCGTTCCGGCGCTTCTACTGGTGGGGGCCGGTATCGCCATGGTGCGTCAGCGTCGAGAGCGTTTTGCGCTCGCCGATGGTGAAACCAGCGCTGGCGATCGTCCGGGCTCAAACACCCCCTGAGCGTTGGCGGAGTCTGGAACGTCGATGTTGTACCCGGATATGCGTTGGAGGTTGCGTGGGAGTAACATTATGGATCGAAGTCGGTCCCCTGGAGCTCACGAGTTCACTCGTGGGCTCTTTTTGTGTTCGGATGTCCGCCGAATTGTGAAGGCTCTCAGAAGGGGAGTCGGAACTATGTGGTCTTAACTTTTAAGAATTTCGGTAAGAAGGAGATCTTCGACGCCTTTGAGATCTCTCAGTTGGGCGGCCAGCGAGGGTTCGGCGAAGATTCGGATCTTTTTGACGACGGCGATAAAGTCATCCTGGATCCCGTTGACGACCTGCGAGAGTTGGTGGAGCGGATAAAAGCGTTTGCCCCGGGCTCGGGGGTAGACGACATCGATGGAGTCGATGCGATCTTTGTCCCGCGGGGGGATGTCAATGATCAGCGCTGCCGGATGAAGAGGCACCCCCACGGCGGAGCCCAGGCGGGCGCTGAGGCGCGCGGTCAGATCGAAGAGCTGGGCGCGCTCCATCTGATAGATTGTCTCGTAGGCGCGCTGTTTATCGCGTTCCGCGTAGATCCGGCTGAAGGTCGCCACGCGTTTGTAGAGGCGTCGTCGTGTGGTTTGAAGCCCCCCGAGTAAAAAGCGTGGGGCGCTCGGGTCGGGGGAGTGCTCAAAGAGCCAGCTCAGTAGCTCCTCATCATCAAAGCGCAGCAGGTAGCCCAGGAAGTCGTCGGGGTCGATTTGCGCACGACTATGAAAAGCGGCGATCGCATTTTCGACCATCGCGCTGGCCGCCCGCACGGTGTGGTGCCAGTACACCTCGCTGAACATGGTGTAACGGCTGAACACAAACATCTCCGCGGGCACCTTCCCTTTGGCGGCAATCGCCAGGCGGGTCTCATCGGCGTTGAGGGTCAGGTTGGCCAGCAGACGTTCTCGGTCGTAGGTGCGCCCGTAGGGCACCCCGATGTGATGGGAGTCTCGCTCCAGGTAGTCCATTTTATCGGCGTCGATCGTTCCGCTGATGATCGAGTGCAGCAGTTGATCGATCTGCGAGGGGCGAGCCCCCAGATTGCCGGTGCACAGCGCGATGACACGTTCGGGCTCCACGCCCCACTGACTGCTGAGGATCTCGGCGATGGATCGTTCGCCGCGCAACGCCTCGAACTCCCCCATAATAATCCGACCGCCGACTTCCTCGTGGCGTGGGGTGTCTTCGCCTTTGAGGTGCAGGGCCTCCAGGCTATGGGCAAAGGGGTAGTGCCCGATGTCATGGAGCAGGCCTGCGGCGAGCACGCTCAGAAGATCGACCTCGCTCAGCGAAGAGGCCAGCTCGGGGATGCGTCCCAGTGACTGTAGAAACCAGCGCGTGCATCCGTAGACGCCCAGAGAATGCTCAAAACGGGTGTGCACAGCCCCCGGGTAGACCAGGTGCGTGGGGCCGAGCATGCGGACCCGGCGCAGCCGCTGAAACGCCGGATGGTCGAGGATCGCCTCGACGCGCGGGGTTAGCGCGATGTTGCGCAGTTCGGGCACCCGTACCGTGGTGCCCATCGCGTCGCGTCGAAGTTCGGGAAGGCTACCAAAGGGGTTGGACGAAGACATAGGAGGCTCAAAGAAGGTAGCCAGCCGCAGAAGCCGGCGCTAAGAGAGATGGCACTTCAGTGTCGTCGCACCATAGCGGGTCGCGCCTGCGGGTCGGGCAGACCGGTGGTTCGCATCCCCGGAAGCGCCTCAACGAGGAGCGTTTATGTCCTATGAGTTATTCATCAGCCGCGCCAGCCCCTATTCGATGAAGGTCGCCGCGCTCTTGCGTTATCTGGGCGTGGAGCATCGCCTGGTGATTCAAAATGTGGTGCGTCGCTACAGGCTGATTCGTCGGCTCACCGGGAAGACGATGGTGCCGGTGTTACGCAACGGAGACTGGGCGATCAATGACTCTACGGCGATCGCCGAGTATGTGTTGCGCCTCCCGCAGCTCGCCCGAGAACTCTATATGCCCCCGGGGATCGACACGCTGAGTTTGTTGCTGGAAGACTTTGCCGATGAGTGGATGGTGCGCTGGATGGTGCAATCGCGCTGGGGCCATCCCGAGGACGTGCGCCACGTGGAGCAGCTTATCGGCGCCGAACTCACCGGAGGACTCCCCGGGGCGGGGCGCCTGCTGGGACGCGCGGCCGGTCAGGCGATTCGATTTCGGCTGGAAGACTGGGGGATAGGCCCGGCGAACGCCGAGGTGTTGAGTGGCAGCGCGAGGCGCACGCTGGAGGCGCTCGAAGCCGCCCTGGGGGATGGGCGCCTCTACCTATTTGGTGACGTGCCTTCGTTGGCTGATTTCGGGTGCTACGGCCCGCTGGGACAATACGCAAGCGATCCCAGCGGTGCGCGGGTGCTGCGTAGCGCCGAATTTGGGCGGGTCCGGGCCTACGTAGCCCGTTTTGACGCCATGCTCCTTGGCGAGGTGGAGGTGGGCAGTGCGACCGATGCCTCACTCCAGGCCGTGGAGTCGCTGATGGGGGAAGCGCTCGGGACCTACTGGGAGGTGATGGTGGCCAACCTGGAAGCGATGGGGCAGGGCAAACGACCCGCCATGGTGGAGGCGACTCTGCTCGACGGGGCGAGCTTTGTGTTTGCCCCCTCGCGCTACCTCTACTCCCGGCTTCAGAGCTGGCTTCAGTTGATCGAGGAGGGGTACGCCAGTCGCCGGGAGCTCTTCGGGGATGGAGGTGCGTCGGTGGAACGAGCGCTGATCGGACGGGTGGAGCAGCTTGTCGCGCGTCCGCAGGCCGTGGAACTGCTCAAGATGTATCCCGGACTGGGGCTTCGTTGAGTGTGATAGAGGTCGATCTGGCTGTGAACACACCTTAAATATGGGTGTGCAAAAACGATCGGTTGACCCCTGTCGCGAATCATCCGATAACGATTTGTCAATTTGCCGGGCGCGCTAAGCTCCCGGATTTCTGCACGAAGCACGTAGTGTGGCTGTGAAGATGTGGCCGGTGGCATGTCTTTTGAATGTGCCGGATCCAGGTGATTGACACCTGTTTCGCGGCTCCATTAAGGTGCGCAGTCCTGCCACGAGTCGAATTTTGCCCACCGCCGGGCATCGCATGGAGGTTTTATGAGGAAGTCGGTTTCACAACTTTGGGCGTTGCTCGGCGTCGCTCTGCTCGCGCTGACCGTGTCAGCATGTGGGCCAGATGATGACGTGTGCGTGAGTGACGATGAATGCGGCGCCGGGTCGGCCTGCTTTGACGGGGAGTGCGTGCTCCGCTCCTCCGAGTGTCTTGATGACTTTGACTGTGAAGGTCATCAGCAGTGCGCTGCGGGACAGTGCATCAATAACACCAGCTGCGACACCGCCACGGACTGTGCGCCGGGGCAAACCTGCGACGATGAAGGCGCCTGTGTGGAGCGCCAGTGCTCGCGCAGCTCTCAGTGCCCGGAAAGCTACGTCTGTGACGAAGGTCTCTGCCGCACTACCCCGCGCCAGTGCACCGAAGTCGGTCAGGATTGCGTGCCGGGTGACGCCACGCGTTCCGGGTTCGCCTGTGAAGATATCGGCGATGGGCCGCGTTGTTACGAAACCTGCACCGAGTATCGCGTGTGCGGTAACGGAGGACAGGCGACCTCGGCTTACGATTGCAGCTCCGGTCAGGCCTGCGTGACCGACGTTTCGCTCCAGCTCAAGCCGGTCTGCCGCCCCTCGGAATGCGGTGGCGTGCTCAGCGCTGAAGAGGATTGCGCTGAGATCGTGGCTGAGAATCCGGCGCTCTTCGCCAACGGCGTGCACTGCGGCCTGCAGAATGGCGTGCGCACCTGTCTGCCGGCCGGCAACGCTCAAGAGAATGAGAGCTGCACCGCGGCCAGCGACTGCGAAGAAGGTCTTGTGTGCGTGACCGGTGTCGATTCTTTGATCGATATTCAGACCGGCAATAATACGCACGAAAGCTACTGCGCCCGTCCCTGCTCCAACGACGGCCAGTGTGGCGGCGACCAGGCGTGTATCGGCGAAACCAGTGGCGCGCTGATGGGCATGGGCTTCTGCGGCGATCGTTGCGAGCCTTTCGGTCACAATGGTGCTCAGTGCGGCGACGACCTGGCCTGCGTGCCGGTCGATGGTGTTGACGGTCTGTGTGCTCGGGAGACCACCCGTGAGCGCGACCTCTACGAGAACTGCTCGGACAACACGCAGTGCCCCGATAGCTCGGCCTGCATCCAGATCGACGAAGGTGTTCGTCGCTGCCTGCCCTCGTGCGACCCGACGCTGGGTAACGCGGCGCAGCGCGACGCCACCTGCCCGTCGGCGTCCACCGGTGCTTACACCCAGATCGCGCACTTCGGTGCCGAACTGCCCGCGGTCGACGTGCTGGTCGACGGTGAGGTGATCCTGGAGAACGTCTCCTTCGGTGACATTGCCGGTGAAGAAGGCTTCCTCTCCCTGGACGCTGGTGAGCGCCAGGTGGTGGTGCGCGCCACCGGTGGTGCCGTGCTCTTTGACGGCGAGCTTGAGGTCGATGCTGGCGACGCGGTTGTGATTGCGGCGGTCGACAATGCCGATGCTGACAACGGTATTTCGGTGCTCACGGTGCCGGTGGCCCGCGACGAAGCTTCGGTCAGCGGTGCCGCGAAGGTTCGCGTGGTCCATGCAGTGGCGCTTCCCGGCTCGGTGGACGTGGTCTTTGTGGAACAAGACTCCGATGTGAGTGTGGCCAGCAACCGTCACTACGCGCTCACCGCGGCAACCTTTGGCGCCATCGGCAACTACATTGAGTTGGATGCCGGGGATTACGATGTGTACGTTTTTGCAACCGGCGCGTTTGAAGGTGACGAGGCGCTGCGCATCTTCACCTTCACCGCGGAAGCCGGTGCCGTGACGACCGAGTTTGCGCTTGATTCGGAGTCCTCGCCGCTGGGCTCGGTGCCTTACCTGTCGGCTCCGGTGGGGCGTATGCTTGGTGGAACTTGCCTGAACCTGATTCAGGGTGCGGCGTTCATCGGATCGGGCTTCTGCCTGGAAACCTGCGCCAACGCTGACCAGTGGGGCGTGGGTGGCTGCACCAACGCCAACGATCGCTGCGATGATTTTGGTGACGGCAGCGGCGTGTGCTTCCCCTCGAACGGCAACGAAGTGGGCGATGCCTGCTCGTCGGACTCCGACTGTGTGGACGGCGCTCACTGTGACGCCACCAGCACTGGTGCCGGCGTGTGCCGCAGCTACTGCCAGCCTGCTGAGCAAACCAACGACGCGCTGGGTTGCGAGAGCGGCGAGATCTGTGTCGGGCAGGAAGGCATCGATAACTTCGGCAAGTGCCGTATCCCGTGCAACGCCGGGGCGGACAACACGGATCCGAACTGCCCCGCCGATCAGCAGGGCTGCTTTGGCCCTGAAGGTCAGACCTACTGCCAGCCCTCCGGTGACGTAGCCTTCGGTGAAGACTGCGGTCAGCCCTCCAAGCAGAACTGCGAGGCCGGCATGGTCTGCGCCCGTCGCAGCAACACCCTGGGTGGCTTCCTGCAGAGTGCCTTCACCGATGCGACTCAGCTGGGCGCCCCCGGTGGTGTCTGCAGCCAGGTGTGTGAACCCTTCGTCGGCGATGGCGGCGACAGTGGTTGCTCCGAAGGTTATGCCTGCTCGCCGATCACCCCCGATGGCGCCAGCACCTCCGCGGGCCACTGTGTGGAGCGCACCGACAAGAAGATTCGCTCACTTCAGCCCTGCGACGTGGCCGACGGTGGCAAGATGTGTGACGAGAACTCGTTCTGCATCGTGGAAGCCGTGAATGCCTGCGTCGAGCCCCAGGGGATCTGCGTGCAGATGTGCGACTTCTACGGTGGTGGTGGCTGCACCGACGGTACGGTCTGTGAGCCGTGGTCGGATGACGGCCCTCTCTTCGGCGTCTTCGGCATCTGCCGATAAGGCCTGAGCATCTCCGGGCAGCACGTGCCCGGAGATGGCATCGCGTACGTAAAGAACCCGCGGGCTAACACCCGCGGGTTTTTTTGTTGGAGAGCGTGTCGGAACATCGCCGAGGACCCGGGCAGTGTGTGGGGTTCACGCTTCGTCGGAGCCGCACGGGGGCCATGGTGGCGGCAGGCTACATTCGCCGAGAGAGGGATGCTTCTGAGAGAGGAGAGGAAGCCATGCGCGCGCGGGCGTTTCAGGTGAGCTGAACTTCTGTGGGCGATGAAGAGTAGACGGCCCGGGAGGCGGCTAGAAGATGAAGAGCACGAGGTGGGGGATACTCCGTGCGACGTAGCCTCCCAGGCTCGTTGGAGGCCCTCAGGAGCAGCGAGCGGCCCGCGCCTCGCGATATGAATTCGCGGCGCAGTGGGCGACGTACGTGCACCCGAAAACATTATGAGATTTTTTTGGAGAACCTGTTGACAGGGTGGGGGGGCGGTGTTACTTAAGCTGCCCATCGGGACGGAGTAACACTTCACCGCCCGACAGTGGTTTCAATAGCCACTCCTTGGGGTGTAGCCAAGTGGTAAGGCACCTGGTTTTGGTCCAGGCATTCCTAGGTTCGAATCCTAGCACCCCAGCTTCACATCAGCTCCTGCTACTCGTTGTCTGAGTTTGCCCGTTGAGCTGCATGAGGACGACAATCGCGCTGGGCCTCTCTGGCGAGTTTAACTGAGAGGTCGGCGCGGTTTTTTTTCGAAACGCGAGCGGCATACCTGGCCGACTACGCATCAATCGCGCCCTCGCGCTGGTGAACAAGATGCCAGCACGTCCAGGGGATCATTGGAGGATGTCATGGCTTCGAAGAATAACCCCACGCTGAACGCGACGGTTCGCGCGGAGTCCGGGAAGGGCGTTGCTCGCAAATTGCGCGCGCAAGGTCTGATTCCGGCGATCTGCTACGGGTCGACCACCGATAACGTCTCGCTGGCGATGGACCCGGCCGAGTTCGACAAGATCATGGACACGAAGCTCCAGATCAACTCGGTGTTCAATATCGCGCTCGATAACGGCACCACCATCGAAAACGTGATGCTGCGCGATTATCAGTTCGACCCGATTCGTCGCGTGGTGATTCACGCCGACCTGGTCGCCGTCGATATGGATGTTCCGGTTGAAGTCAAGGTTCCGATCGAGCCTACCGGCCGCGCCAAGGGCGTGCGTATGGGCGGTCGCCTGCGTATCATTCAGCCCGACGTCAAAGTTGCGGCGCGCCCCGGCGATATTCCCGAGGCCATCGTGATCGACGTCACCGAGCTGGCTCCCGAAGGGGCGATCATGGCCGGTGAGCTGAGCTATCCGGAAGGCGTTGAGCCGGCGTTCAAGATGGACTACGCGCTGATTCGCATCCAGATGCCGCGCAAGAAAGTCACCAAAGAAGAGGACGCCAAGGCGAAGAAGGCCAAGAAGGCCAGCTGAGCTACAGCGTAAGTATGACCGAATATTCAAAAGACCGAGGGCGCCTGTCGCCGTCGGTCTTTTGGGTTTTGGTCCCCGGAGGCAGAAGTGTTGGATGTATTTCGCCGCATGTTCGCTCCGAAGGAGGAGAGGGTGAGTCGTACGCTGATCGTGGGTCTGGGTAACCCGGGGCCTAAATACGAAGGTACGCGCCATAATATCGGCTTTGCCGCGGTCAACCGGCTGGCGGAGCGCTATCGCCTGACGGTGACGCAGTCGAAGTTTCACGGGGTCTATACCACGGGGATCATCTGCGGGGTGGATGTCGCGCTTTTGAAGCCGCTGACGTTCATGAACCTCTCGGGCAAGTCGGTGGCTCCGGCGATGAAGTTCTTCAACGTGGAGCCCGTTAGCCTGATCGTGCTTCACGATGAGCTCGATGTGGAGCTGGGGCAGATGAAGATCAAGGAGGGCGGTGGCCACGGTGGCCACAACGGCCTTCGAGACATTGTCGCTAAAACCGGCACCCGGGAGTTTTTGCGCGTGCGCCTGGGAATCGGTCGTCCAGAGCACGGGGACGTGACGAATCACGTGCTGGGGCGTTTTCGTCCCGATGAAACTCCGGCGGTGGAGCGCATGCTCGACGATGCCTGCGACGCCGTGGAGACGATCCTCTCGGAGGGCGTTGCCGCCGCTCAGAACCGCTTTCATGGCCGTTGAGGCGGGCTTCGTTAATTTCTGCTGGCAAATCCTGGCGGTCGGGTGTATGGGTTCCACCCCCCGAACGGGCACGCCTGATGTGCCCCGATTAGGAGTGTGATGATGATGTGGATGCAATTCAAAAGCCTTCGCCTTACCTCGGCCGCACTGGTGCTCTTCGCCGCGCTTGGCTTTAGTTCGACGGCGATGGCGCACCACACCGACGATGACGGCAGCGAAGAGATCGACGCTGCGTTTGCTCATCACACCGATGACGATGGGGGCGAAGAAGTAAGCGATGAGCTGGCTCACCATACCGATGATGATGGTAGTGAAGAGCTGGCCTGAGGCTTTTTTGAGTTTAACCAGGATTGCGTCGCGCCTTAGTAAAAGGCCGGCACGAACCTCGCTCCGTACCTGTTGAGGCGGGGCTTTACCCGAGAGGTTATTTCATGGCTGTAGAGAGACTACGCGAGTACGAAACGATCTACATCGTGCGCCCCGACGCCGGCGAAGAGGAATTCGCTCGTCTGCGTGAGCGCGTCGAAGGGATCATTGAGAACGAGGGCGGTCACCTGCTCAAGTTCGACGACTGGGGCCAGCGCAAGCTCGCCTACGAGATCCACGACAAGTCGGAGTCGCGCCGCTTTGAGCGGGGCAACTACCAGTACTACCGCTACATGGTCGGCGGGAACACGGTTGCGGAAATCGAGCGCAACCTGAAGCTCATCGACTCCGTGTTGAAGTTTTTGACCGTCAAGCTGGAAGACGATCTCATCGCTGAGGAGCGCCTGGCGCGCCCCGAAGAGGAAGAGGTCGAAGAGGTCATCCCGGCTCAGGACGACGACGAATAGGAGGCTGTGAGATGGAAGTCATTCTGACCGAAGATGTGCCCAATCTCGGCGAGATGGGTGAGATCGTAAAGGTTGCTCCGGGCTACGGCCGGAACTTCCTCATTCCCAAAGGTATGGCCCTTCCGGCCAGCGCCACTGAAAAGAAGGCGCTGGAGCACAAGAAGCGCCAGATCGAGCTGCGCAAAGAGCGTGAGCGCGAAGAAGCCATGGGTGTTCAGGCCAAGCTCGACGGCGTGAGCATCACCATTCCCAAGCGCGTGGCCGAGGGCGATGCGCTCTACGGCTCGGTGACCTCGCGTGAGATCGCCGACGTGCTCAAGCAGGAAGGCTTCGAGCTGGAGCATCGCTTCATCGAAGTTGGCCGCGGCATCGACGAGCTGGGCATCTACAAGGTGCCGGTCAAGCTCGCCAGCGGCGTCTACGCCCACGTTGTTCTGTGGGTTGTGGCGATGTAAGGTGGCTTTGCCTTCGGGCATAAGCGATATAGAGCCCGCGATGAATGCATCGTGGGCTCTTTTTTTTTTGGTCTGTGAGGTTGCGCCACCTCCCTTGATAAGGCGCTCAGGAGAACCGATGGCGATCGATGTGACCCGCGCGACGGATACGCTGGAGCAGTTGGCCGGCGAGCTCGAAGGCGAGCTTCGGCTCGATGACCTTCACCGCTCGCTCTATGCCCAGGACGCCTCGGTCTATCAGTCCGAGCCGGTGGGGGTGGTCTTTCCGCGCACGGTCGAAGACGTGCAGGCGATCGTACGCACGGCCGATGCCCTCGGTCTGGGATTGATTCCACGGGCCGCCGGGACCAGCCTGGCCGGGCAATGTGTGGGGGAGGGGTTGGTGGTCGATGTGGGTCGCCACATGAACCAGATCCTGGAGCTGAACGTCGAGGAGAAGTGGGTGCGGGTTCAGCCCGGCGTGGTGCTCGACGAACTCAACCGTTACCTGGCGCCGCATGGGCTCTTCTTTGGTCCGGATACCTCGACCTCGAACCGGTGCATGATCGGTGGGATGATCGGCAACAACTCCTGCGGCAGCCACTCGATCTTGTACGGCAACACCATGGCTCACGTCCTGGAGCTGGGGGTGGTGTTCGCCGACGCGAGTTTTGAGCGCGTGGGGGCCTGGTCGCCCGAAGGGCTGCGGGATCGGATGCACCAGAGCGATCGTCTTGGCGAGGCGTTGCGGGTGCTCGATCGGGTGGTACGCGAGCATGGCGAGTTGATTGAGGAGCGCTATCCGCGCCGCGACGTGGTGCGCCGAAATACCGGCTACCCCCTGGACGACATCCTCTGGCGGGCCCCCTATACCGAAGATGGCGAGGACTTCTCGCTGGCGCGCTTCTTATGCGGCACCGAGGGGACCCTGGGGCTGGTCACCGAGGCCCGGCTCAATCTGGTGGAGAGGCCCGTGGAGAAGTGCGTGGTCTGCGTGCACTTCGATTCGCTGGAGGCGTCGTTGCGGGCGACCGTCGTGGCGGTCAAGCACGACCCGGCCGCCGTGGAGCTGATTGACCGTCGGGTGCTCGAACAGACGAAGCAGAACATCGAGCAGTCCAAGAATCGCTTCTGGGTCGAGGGGGATCCGGACGCGGTGCTGGTGGTGGAGTTTTATCGGGAGAGCCACCAGGCGCTGGAAGAGGCCTGCCACCGGTTGATCGCCGAGTTCCGCTCGCTGGATATGGGCTACGCCTATCCGGTGTTGCGGGCCCCGCAGGACAAGGCGGTCTGGGAGCTGCGAAAGGCCGGGCTCGGGCTGCTCATGGGAATTGAGGGTGATGTGAAGCCGGTCACCGTGGTGGAGGATACCGCGGTGGCGGTGGATGTGCTTCCTGATTACGTGCGCGACTTCGCCGGGATTATGGACGCTTACAACACCGCCTGTGTCTATTACGCGCACGCCTCGGTGGGGGAGTTGCACCTGCGCCCGGAACTCAACCTGAAAGACCCGGAGGATGTGCGCCGCTTTAAGGGCATCGCTGAGGATGTGGCCGACCTGGTGCGCCGCTACCGCGGCGCCATCAGCGGGGAGCACGGCGATGGCCGGGTGCGCTCGCCACTTTTGGAGCGCTTTTACGGACCCGAGATCATGGCGCTGCATCGTCAGGTGAAAGAGGGCTTTGATCCTCAGGGGATTTTCAATCCGCGCAATATTGTCGATCCGCGACCTATTGACGCCGATTTTCGTTTTGTGCCGGGTAAGCCCACCCCGGAGCTGCGCACCTACTTTAAGTGGGAGGCCGAGCGTGGGTTGGTGCGTGCCACTGAGCTTTGTAACGGCGCCGGGGTATGCCGCAAGGCTCCCGAGGCCGGGGGGACGATGTGCCCCAGCTACATGGCCACTCGCGACGAGAAAGACACCACGCGCGGGCGTGCCAATGTCTTTCGTACGCTGCTGACCGGCGACGAGCCGGAGGCCGCCTTTGAGAGCGATGCGCTGGCTGAGGCCCTCGATCTTTGCCTCTCGTGCAAGGGATGCAAGAGCGAGTGTCCGGCCAATGTGGACATGGCCAAGATGAAGGCGGAGTTTCTGCAGCAGCGCTACGATCGTCAGGGCACACCGGCACGGGCGCTGCTCTTTGGGCACTACGGTCGCTTAAGCAAGCTCGGGGCGCTGGTGCCCTGGCTTGCGAACTTCATGCTCAGCTTTGCTCTGACCCGCGCGCTCTTTAACGCGTTCTTTAAGCTCTCACCGCAGCGTCAGATGCCGATGATGGCGGCGCGCAGCTTTGATGCGGCGCTGCGGCGGGCCCGCAAGGACGGGCGGCTTTCCGGCCCCGATGCCCGCGCCCAGAACGAGACGGTCTGGCTCTATGTGGACCCCTTCACCGACTTTAGCGAGCCCGAGGTGGGGCTGGCCGCCGTCGAGGTGCTGGAGGCGGCGGGCTATCGGGTGGAGCGTTTTGGGATGCGTGACGACGGGCGCACCTACCTCTCCAAGGGGATGGTGCGCCACGCTCGCGAGCTGATGGAGACGGGGCTGGAGAGCGTAGAGGCCGATCTCCAGGCGTATCCCGAACGCCGGGTGGTGGGCCTGGAGCCCAGTGCCCTCCTGACCTTTCGCGATGAGCTGCCGGACCTGGTGAGTGAGCGCTGGCGGGCGCTGGCCGACAACCTTGCCAGTCGCGCGCTCCTCTTTGAGGAGTTCATCGCCGCGGAGGTCGATGCCGGGCGCTGGCCTCAGGGGCTCTTTGAGACGAGTCGCCCGCAGTCGGCGCTCTTGCATGGGCACTGCCACCAGAAGGCCATCTGCGGGACGACGGCGACCGAAGTGGCGCTGGGGCTGGCGGGCTACGAGGTGGAGACACTGCGCACCGGGTGCTGCGGCATGGCAGGCTCGTTTGGTTACGAGGCCGAGCACTACGAGGTGTCGATGAAGGTCGGCGAGCTGGTGCTCTTGCCGCGGGTGCGCGAGATGGGCGCCGAGCAGGTGATGATCGCGCCGGGGACGTCCTGCCGGCACCAGATCGCCGATGGCGCCCAACGGGAGGCCTTGCACCCGACCCTGGCGCTGCGCGCTCGCCTGAAACGAGGCTAAGCTCGGCGCTTAAGTCGAGCTTAGTCGGCGTCGGGCCAGGTCAGCTCCAGGCGCGTCCAGGTGGGGCCCTGCGGATCGAGTCGCCAGAGCGCGTGATCGTGAGCGTCGCAGACCACAAGCCCCTCCGCGGTGGCGCAGATCGCGGCGGGGAATTTTAACTCGGGGTTCTCCAGAGTGCTGAGTTCGCCATGGGCGGGCTCAAAGTAGCGCACGGCCCGATTGAGGCTGTCGGCGATGTAGACCGTGCCCTGGTAGATGGCCAGTCCGCGGGGGTGTTGAAGCAGCGCCTGGGAGCCCGGGCCGTCTTCGAAGCCGTAGCTAAAGACGCTCTGGCCTAAAAGGGTCTGCACCCGGTTGGTTCGGAGATCGATGCGTCGTAGCGCCGAGGAGGAGCTGTCGATCACGTAGAGTTGGTTGTCTTCCAGAACCAGGTCGGTGGGTTGAGCGAAGCGCGCGCGGGAGCGATGACCGTCGATGCGATCTTCGTCACCGGTGCCTGCGTAGCGTTCGATATGACTGCCGTCGAAGTCCATGCGCATCAGTCGGTGGGTGGCCGCGCAGGCCACATACCATCGCGATCCGCCGGCGCTCACCGACCAGGGGGCTGGCGAAGCGCTCTCGGAGGGCGAGGGCACCCGACAAAAGGTGGAGGTGCGACCGGTGAGCAGGTCGACCCGGCGTAGCGCCTGGTTGAGGGTGTCGGCGACCACCAGATGATCGTCGCGGAGGGTCAGTCCGTGGGGTGCGTAAAAGCGGGCCTGGTCGGCGTCGCCATCCTCCAGCCCGAGGTGGGGCCCGCCGACCACGCGCTGCACCTGGCCATCGACATCGGCGATGACCACACGATGGTGACCGGTATCGGCGATGATCAGCCGACGATCGTCGGCGGTCACGCCGCCGGGAAAGGAGAGCGACCGGGGGGCAGGGGTGTCGGCCGGCGGGGCTTCCTCCCGGGGCGCAAGTTCGTCGCGCTCCCCCAGGAGCGCGACGATGGCGTCGAAGAGTTTCTGAGGCTCAGGGACCTCGCAAAAGAATCGGCAGACGTAGCCCCGGGTATCGATCAGCGCCAGCGAGGGGAGCCGACGCACATTGAACTGGCCGGCCACGCGGTGGTCATTGTCGACGATCACCGGCGCCAACACTCCGACCCGACGTATCGCCAGGCGCAGGTAGTCGAGATCACGCTCCCCATCAAAGCGCGGGGAGTGCACGGCGATGACCTGAAGCTCGTCGTCGGAGAAGCGCTCCACGGTGCGCCGCATCAGCGGGACGCCCTCCTGACAGCGGATGCAACTGGAGCTGATGAACCCCACCAGCACCACCTTGCCCAGAAGCTCTCGCAGGGGCAGGGGAGCTTCGGTGTTGAGCCAGGGCAGCTCAGGAAACTCCGGCGGACGAATGCCATGGGTGCAGGGCGATTGTGGCATGGGGGGCTCCGTGGGGCTCGGGTGGCCGATTGAGCGCCCTGTGGCCCCCGGAATGCCCGCGGCGCTGGACCGGGCTTAGCTCAGAAATCGGGTCAGGGCATCGCGAAATGCCTCCGGCCGCTCAATGGGGATGGTGTGGCCACAGTGCTCCACCAGAATGTGCTCGCCATCGAGGAGGTCGGCCAGCGCTTTTGCCCCTTCGGTGGTGACCAGGAGATCCTGATCGGCGGAGATGACCAGCGCGTCGACATCGAGATCGGCAGCCAACTCGGCCACCGGCTCAAAGGCCATCAGCCCTTCGAGCAACAGGCGCACGCCCTCGGGTTGGTTGCGCTGGACCGAGGCCTTGACGACGTTGCTCAGAAACTTCTGGTGCGATCCCAGGAAGTCACTCCCCAGGATGGTGGGAAGCGAGGCCCAGGCCATGGCCTCCAGACCGCCGGTACGCAGGACCTCGTACCAGGCCCGCACGATCGTGTCGGCCAGGGCCGTGGGCCGGGCTGTCGCGCTGCAGAGCACCAGCTTATCCAGGCGCTCGGGGAAGGCGTTGGCAAAGCCCAGGGCCACGCGCGCTCCGTGGCTGAAGCCGGCCAGGTGGGCGCGCTGGATGCCCAGGTGATCGAAGAGTTCGGCCAGGTCTGCGGCGTGTTGGGCCAGGGTGGGCGCCTGTGCCGGGACCTGGCTCTGGCCCTGACCGCGGGCGTCGTAGAGGAGCACCCGGTAGCGATCACGCAGCGCGCGGGCGTGGCTCATCCAGTGCTGGGTGGACTGGGTCATGCCGTTGAGGAGCACCAGCCAGGGGCCCTGGCTGTGCTGATCGTGAGCTTCAAAGTGGAGCGTGACGCGGTCGGAGAGTTCGAAGGTGCTCATCGGAATCGCTCGGGGGTCGGGGGGAGAAATTTTGACAGGCTGGCGGGGCCCTCTAAGAATCGCCCTTCGTGTCAGGCCCTTTTCGAGAAGCGATACCATGCGCAGAGAGCTCATTCTAGCCGCGGCCACCCTGGGGGGCCTCCTGCTCGCCGTGCCCGTGATGGGCGGCACCCCGGTGCGACCTCCGGGCGCCGCGCCGGTTCCGACCTCCGGAGCGGCCGATGCCGACACGCCCGGGGATGCGCCGGCCCCGGCCAGTCCGCACGCCCAGGCGCCCCCGGCGGCCGATGCGTCCCGAGAGCAGGAATGGACCGTGGCGGTGATCTCCGATCTCAACGCGTCCTACGGCTCGACCGAGTACGGCAAAGAAGTGCACGCCGCGGTCAACTGGCTCACAGAGGTGGCTCGCCCCGACCTGGTGATCAGCCCCGGCGATCTGGTGGCCGGACAGCGCCAGGGGCTCGATCACGGCGCGATGTGGCAGGCCTTTCATCAGGCCCTAACCCGCCCTCTGGCCCGCGCCCACATCCCCTTTGCCATCTCGCCGGGGAACCACGACGCCTCGGGATCGCCGGCGTTCTGGGAGGAGCGCGTGGAGTTTGCCCGCCAGTGGCAGGATCGCCGGCCGCAGGTCTCCTTTGTCGACGACCGCAACTACCCCTTTCATTACGCCTTTGAGATGGGCCCGGCGCTCTTTATTTCCCTCGACGCCACCACCGTGGGGCCCCTGGACGAGGCCCAGCGGCACTGGCTGGAGGGCATTCTCAAAGCGAGCGACGACTACCCGGTCAAGATCGTCTTCGGGCACCTCCCCTTGCATCCGGTGGCGGTGGAGAAGGCCGAGGAGTCGCTGGGCGATGAGGCGCTGGAAGGGCTGCTGCGACGCTACGAGGTCGATCTCTACGTGGCCGGCCATCACCACGCCTATTATCCCGGCAAACGCGGCGGGTTGGGGCTGCTGCACAGCGCGTGCCTGGGGTCGGGGCCGCGCACGCTGATTGGCGACGATCGCTTAAGCGATCGCTCCGTGGCCCTGGTGCGCTTTGGTCATGATGGCGTGCGCCAGGTCGACGCCTACCGCGGGGAGCACTTCGATGAAGTGGTGCCGCGCCAGGAGCTCCCCCGCTCGGTGGGCCAGGGCAGCAGGCGCATCTGGCGCGACGACGTGGCGCCGGAGATGGAAGCTGGCGAGGCCCGGCGCAACGGGGCCGCAACGAGCCTAGAAGGAGGCGCCTAAGAGCAGGTAGAGGTCGGAGAGGCCCTCGGGCCCCAGGCCCCGGGCGTAGCCCAGGCGCAGGCTGTTGCTGGCGTAGTAGCCCAGGATCGCGTCGAGCTGCACCTCGGCCCCGATGCCCGTGAGAATCTGCGCGTCGCTCAGGTACCCGTTGTAGGCCGAGCCGGTGTCCAGGAACACCTGGCCTTTGATCTGCCGAAAGAAGAGGGGGAGGGTGGAGAAGCCCTTGTCGAGATCCAGGATCGGGAAGCGGTACTCCAGCTTGGCGAGCTGGTATTGCGAGCCGCGCATCGCGCCGGGCTCAAAGCCGCGGATGGGATAGCCGACCCGGGGCTCCTGAAAGATCACCGAGGTGAAGATCTCCTGGGGCCTCAACCCGCCGATGCTGTACTGGCCCTCCCGGCCGCTGGCGCTGCGGGTCAGCGCGCCGCGCAGGCGCAGCGCCAGGACATGACGCTCAAAGAGGGGGTTGGGGTAGTACGCGTTCAGTCCCCAGCCCAGCGTCAGCGCGTTGTTCTGGTGGCCGAGCATCGGATGTTGAATGCCCATGGAGATGCTGGCCGAGATGCCGCGCTCGGCCGAGATCGACTCCGGGTAGCGGTAGAGTCGGCTGTAGGAGAGGCCCATGGAGAGCTCGTTGAACCACCCGAGCAGGGGCTCGCGGGGGCGGATGTCACCGGGCTCATGGACCACCGGGGGCCGATCCTTGTAGGTGGTGTATTCGGCGCGGTAGCTGGCCGAGAGCCCCACCCGATCCGAGAGCACGCGCAGCGGGTACGAGAGCGAGAGCTGGCCCAGGTACTGGCGCTCCAAAAAGGGCACGTAGCGGCTCTCGGCCACCCGGTGGCGGGTACGGGGGTAGTCCTGAAAACGGGCGAGTGCGCTCACGTTAAAGGGGAGCCCGCCGTAGCGGTAGATCAGGCCCAGGCCGGCGCTGGGGTCGTCAAAGCCCTCGGCGGTGGTGACCCCGCCGGAGAGGGTGTAGGTGTGGCGATCCAGCGGGTCACCGCCCTCGATCGAGGCGCCAAAGCCCGCGCCCGAGCGCAGCACGCCCGCATCCGGTCGCAGAAACTGTGGGGCCAGCCAACGCGCGGCCCGGTAAGGGGCGGGCTCCAGATCGAGCTCGGGCTCCGGAAAACGCACCCGCGCCCGGGAGCGTTCGGTGGCCCGGCGGTCGGGGTGGCGACGGGTGCGGGGGTGGGGGAGGCGCGCGATCTCAAAGCCGGCGGCGGTATAGAGGCTCACGTAGATAAAGTCGCCCCGGGGGCTGACCGCCGGCGAAAAGGCCCCGGTGATCACGTTGCTCACCTGCCAGGCCTGACCGCTGTGCAGGTCCATGGCAAAGATGTTGAAGACGCCCTCGACGTCGGCTGCAAAGTAGAGCGCCCCCTCGGGGCCCAGGTGCGGATCCATCTCGTGGGCGGCGGTATCGGTGAGCTGGCGCAGCGCGCCATCGCTTAAGCTCACCTCCCAGAGGTCGCGTTGGCGGCGGTCCAGGCGCCACCAGCTAAAGATCAGCGTATCGCCCTCGGGGCCGAAGATCGGCCGGGAGATCTGCTGCCAGTGCGCGTCGTCGTCCGGGGCGTGATGCAGGCCCGAGACGAGCACCCGGGCCTGCTCCGGCTCATCGAACTCCCGCACCACCAGCTCCATGGTACCGCCGCGATTGCGCACGTGGGCTACCAGGCGTCCATCGGGAGAGAGGGCCGGCTCCCGGGCGCGATCGCCGCGGGTGAGCCGGCGAGTGAGCCCGGTCTGGGTGTCGTAGGCGAAGAGGTCCTGGTAGGCGTAGACCGAGCGGTAGGTGTCGGAGCGCGCGTACACCAGGGTGCGCCCATCGGGGGTCCAGGCCATCGGGCCGGCACCGCCCTCGGCCTCCAGGAGCTGGCGAGGCTGAAGCCCCCCGGCGACCACACTCTCAAAGGCGGGATGTCCGCGCTGCGACGAGGCGTAGTAGGTGATCTCCGGGCGCGGCCCCGGGCGCAGCGTCGGGTACTGATGGCGTCCGCCGCCCCGGGTCACAAAGCTCACCGGGGAGGCGCCCTGCGCGTGGGTGAGCACCTGGCGCGCGCGGGCCTTGCCCTGGGCCTCGGCGGTGAACCCGGCCCAGAGCTCATCAAAGGTCTGCGAGCTGATCTGCTTCGCGGTGCGGTTGAGCGCGTAAGGGATGACCCGGCGGCCGTAGCGGTGGTTGAACTCTTTGATGAAATCCTGGCCGTGATGGCGGGCGATGTAATCGGCAAAGAAGCCGCCGTAGAGGTAGGCCGCGCTGCCCGAGGGCCACTGCACCGGCAATCCCGTGGACTGGCCCAGGGTAAAGAGGCGGTCTTCCAGCGCCGCGGTGCGAAGCCACATCCCAAAGAGCGGGCTCTCCACCCGGCCGGTGCCGGCGTGGGCCGTCTCAAAGTAGGTGGCGATCCCCTCGGTGTACCAGCGGGGCAGGGTGGCGTTGGGGTGAAACTGCTTGCCGACCACCCGGTTCACCAGCTGCGGAATCCCCGGGTTGGTGTCGATGTGCAGGATGTGGACGTATTCGTGGTAGGCGAGCACCCGGAGCCAGTCGTCGTAGTAGCCGAGCACGCTGTCGGCCTGGGGGGGCATCCCGTAGATCGTGATAAAATTGCGCCCGAACACCCGCGCAAAGCCGTTGGCCGTGTCGATGCGGTCGCTCACCACCACGTGGGTGCGCCCCCGGGGCACCCAGTCGAGCAGTGGTGTCAGGATCTGGTGGGCCTCTTCAAAGGCGACCGCCGCGCGGTGGGCCAGGGCTTCGGTCTGGTCGTCGTAGTGCAGGTAAAAGTGCGGGGTGGTCAGCGTAAAGTACTCGCGCTCCGGATCGTCGAGGGCATTGGCCTTCGGGGTGACCAGGGTCAGCAGGAGCAGCGCGACCAGGGCGAAGAGGGCCGAGCGCACGAAGGGGATCTGGCGAGCGCCGGGCGGCGCGGTGGGGGAGAATACGTCCATGGTGGTCGGGTTGTAGCACCCCGCCCGGGGCGAAGAAAGCATGGCGCGTTTGCCCTACCAGTATTACGCCGTGAGCCAGTGTTGATGCCGTGTCTGCTGCATTGAAAGCACCTCGGGAGGCGTTGCAAAGCCTCGACGATGCTCAAGCATCGCCTGCGTTTTGCGCCTTGCCCGAGGTACGGGTCAGGAAAGGCCCGGAAGGTCGGTGCTCGGGGCCGACCTGCGGGAGCCTGGTGAGTCAGTGCGCCCCGATCCACCCCGGGGGACGGAAGGTGAGGTAGAAGGTGGCCTGGCCAGTGCCGGCGACCTGGTCGGCGGGGAGTTCCCAGCCCAGCAGGGCCTCCTGCACGCAGCTCAGCGCCTGAGGGGAGGGATGGGCGGTGCCGCTCTCGTTGCTCAGGGTGAGGTCGAGTTGCACGGGGCGCCGCGCCTGCGTATCCCCCGTGTCTCCCCCTTCCAGGGGGCGTTGCCACCCCATGCGCACCTCGGCAACTACCAGATCCAGGGGGAGTTCGGTGCGGAGCCGGTCGGCGCAGCGTTGCAGGTTGGTCGCCTGCGCGGCCAGGGCGGTCGGCATCGCGGCGGGCTCCTCGGCCGACGTCCCGCTCGGGGCGCCGACCCAGCGGAAGCCCTCCAGCAGGAGCGAGGGCTCGCCAGGGGGCTCGGGGCTGACGAGCTCAAAGCTCACCCGGTAAACCAAGCGGTAGATCGGGGTTTCGGGCTCGCTCAGGTCGGGCTCGCCGGGGAGCTCAAAGCGGTAATCCCAGGCCCGGGCCAGCATGCAGCGAGCGTCGGCCGCGCTCATCTTCAGGGGCGTGCCGCGCACCCCCACCGGCTCGCCAGTGTCGGTGACGCGCAGGGTGATGGTGATCGAGGGCTCCGTGCGGTAGCCCCGCGGTGAGAGGCAGGTGGACAGCGCGTCGAGCTCGCCGGACTGGAGGACCTCGAGGGCTTCGGGGGCGCCCGGGAGCTCCATGACCAGCGTCTCCACCCGGGGCCGCCATCGCCAGGGGACCACCGCCACCGCCGTGGAGGGCTGCCCGGCTCCCGCGCCCGGGCTCGCTGCGGCGGCCCGGGCAAAGGCGGCACCCTCCTCGCCATTGGGCGTCGACGCCGGGATGGGCTCCACCAGGCCCTCGGCCCCGGTGCAGACCCGCTCCCCGGGGGCTACCCCCTGGGCCTGGCAGTCGTCGGTGCAGGTGAAGCAGCGCAGCGCGTCGGGGCCCGCGGCCCCGGCGGCCTCCTCACCAGCAGGCGGCTGGGCCTGGGCGTGGCTGACGCCGGCCATCAGCACCCAGATCAGCGCGATCACCACCCAGCCCACAAGTCGTCTGCGCTCCTGCGCGTTCAAGGTCTCGGGTTCCTCTTGCATGACACACCTCACCCTTAAGCTCTGGTCGCCTGTTGCGGAGTGAACCGGGTGGTCCCTCCCCCCCTTCGTGATCGTTTTCGGCGCCCCCTAACCCCGACATCGGTGGGATCTCCGCGCCCGCACTCCCTCAAAGGTAAACACCGCTTCGGGGCGCTTCCGTGGC